>NZ_AJGU01000147.1 GCF_000260795.1 Treponema sp. JC4 | reverse complement strand
AATGTAGGTGCCGTCTACCCAGGTATCCATGGATTTTGTATCAACGTATGCATGCAGATGCTGCTTCAAAACAGCGCAGCGATAGCAGAAGGCTTCGTAATTGGGTTCTTTTGGAATAATATCAGAGTAAATTGCATTATCATAAAAATTCGGTTGAAGAGCTTTATATACAGAATTACCGGCAACAAAGCGGATATCGCCATACTTACCT
>NZ_AJGU01000146.1 GCF_000260795.1 Treponema sp. JC4 | reverse complement strand
GTCTAGTCTAGGTAGAGCAATGGACTGTTAATCCATGTGTCGCAGGTTTTGAAACGGAGTGAGCGCCGAGCAGGTGCGAGGAAGAGGCGGCATGGATGCCGCCGGAAGCGAACGAAGGCGCCGCAGAGGGAGCAGCCAGGACGGCTGCGACCGTCGCGGCAAAACGTCGGTGGTCGTAATGCTCAACACCAACTTCCAAATGCATGTAACCACCTTACCACTT
>NZ_AJGU01000145.1 GCF_000260795.1 Treponema sp. JC4 | reverse complement strand
ACCACAAACAGCGTGTAGCGCATTATTGCGCGGTTTTGAATCCCGCTTCGCGACCGGGAGCCATGATTTTATAATGACATTTTTAGCCACCCTCCGTTAGCGATGTGCAGGGCTTGGCCACCGAAGGGGGCTGGAGCGAATGCGGAACCCGGAACGTAGCGACCCGAGCGAAGCGAGGGGAACGGCCAAAATACAAAATCTTTCTATTGAACACAGCATAAAAAATCGTTAAATTATATCTGAAATA
>NZ_AJGU01000144.1 GCF_000260795.1 Treponema sp. JC4 | reverse complement strand
TGACATTTTGAAAGGCTCCCTGGCACACGGGAGCTTTTGTTTTTTACCCGCTGAAGGGCAGTGTAGTTGGCATAGAGCGCCGGAGGCGCGAGCGGCCGGCAGTGCGTAGCACTGGCGGGTAAGCAGGAGCTCTGCTCCTGCGACGAAAGCAGGTAGCTGCCAGTTTTTTTTTATTTTAAAAGAATTTTTACAATTGTAAGACTCCCTGGCACATGGGAGTTTTATTTTTTTAACTTGCTGAAGAGTATTGTAAAGAGGGTGATGTTATTAAAATAACATAAATTTCTAATAAATTTTTGCAAAA
>NZ_AJGU01000143.1 GCF_000260795.1 Treponema sp. JC4 | reverse complement strand
CACAAACTTTTTTACAAAATAACTTATATTTCGGCCCTGCGGCAGAACTTAAAATTAATCATCAGTCCTTTTAGTAAAAGCAGACTCTACAAAAAAAAGTTTGTTCGAACAAACTTTTTTTTATTAAAACAGATTCTGTAAAGTTTGTTTAAAAAATTTTCTACTTAAATGTCTACAAAAAAACGTACTTGTAGACACCGTAATTATTTATTTGAAAAAGAATTACGGTGTAATGTCTACACCCTTTATCTTGCCAGTGGTTACAAGTGCGTTAAATGGAATATCATTAATAATGAGCCTGTAGTTTTAGGAAAAGAAATT
>NZ_AJGU01000142.1 GCF_000260795.1 Treponema sp. JC4 | reverse complement strand
AGTAGTCAATTTCTTACTTGTTTTTTCTTTCTTTCTTTATCCTGTTAAACAGGTCAATGGGGAATTAGCTCAGTTGGCTAGAGCGTCGGCTTTGCAAGCCGAATGTCAGGGGTTCAAATCCCCTATTCTCCACTAAAGGGACAGTAGCTCAGTTGGTTAGAGCACCGCTCTGATAAGGCGGGGGTCATAAGTTCAACTCTTATCTGTCCCATCTTCTTCTTAAATGAAGAAAATGAGATACAAACTGTTTTTTGAAATAACGAGGGATGGAGCGTAGATTAGAAATCAGGAATGATTTTTAAGATATGATGAAGGCGTTTATTATGTTT
>NZ_AJGU01000141.1 GCF_000260795.1 Treponema sp. JC4 | reverse complement strand
CACAAACTTTTTTACAAAATCACTTATATTTCAGCCCAGCGGCAGAACTTAAAATAAATCATTAGCCTTTTGTAAAAGCTGGCCTTAAAAGTTTGTTCGAACAAACTTTTTTTATCAAAACAGCTTCAGAAAAATTGGTTTAAAAATTTTACCTGCTTAAATGTCTACAATGTCTACAGAGAAACATACTTGTAGACACCGTAATTATTTATTTGAAAAATAATTACAGTGTAATGTCTACACCCTTTATCTTGCCAGTGACTACAAGTGCGTTAAATGAAATATCATTAATAAAAAAATCTGTAGTTTCAGAATATAAATTATTCGATGATTATTTTTTATTTAAAAGTTTGTTTGAACAAAC
>NZ_AJGU01000140.1 GCF_000260795.1 Treponema sp. JC4 | reverse complement strand
CACTGTCTGATTCGTTTACTACAAACTGTATGTTGGGATAATGCCGACTGTAGGATGCGAGAACGCCTGCAAGAAGATACTGTGCCGGCAGAAGATGAGGCGGAGATAAGAATCTGTTTATCCACCGTCTTCTCCTTATGATGTCCGCAGACCTCGTTATTTTATCAGATACCTCCAAAAGCTCCTTGGCATAGAGGTAAACTATAACTTCCCTGCTCTGGTTAGATTAACTTCCTTTGTGGTACGCATCAGAAGCTTGACACCCAGTTCTGATTCCAATGAGTTTATTATAGGGACGCTCACGGTTGGCTGAGTCAGGTACGATTTCCTTACGCGGTCCTGGAAAAGTCTTCCGTTATTTGCTATCATTACAAAGGCTTCAATTTGTCTTTAAGTTCACCAAACTTTATCCTTTCCGTC
>NZ_AJGU01000139.1 GCF_000260795.1 Treponema sp. JC4 | reverse complement strand
TGAAGCAGGCTTCAAGTACGACTATGGAGTTATCAACCATCATACCTACACCAAGAACCAGAGATGACATGGTCACCATGTTAAGAGAGTATCCCATAGCCCACATGGCCACAAGAGCTGTAAGTATGGATATAGGAATAGAAGTTCCTACTATAAGGGATGCCTTCATATCGCCAAAGAACAGAATGATAATGATCATGGAAATGATGATCGCCATGATCATAGTCTCAAACACAGCTGTAAGAGAGCTCATAATACTGTCTGCATCATCATCTATTATTCGTATCTTAAGATTTTCATCTCTTGCTTCAAGCTCGGCTATGAGCTTTTTAGCCTGATTTGACATATTAACTGCTGACTCACTCTGTTTCTTCGTGAGATCCAGCATGATGATATCCTGACCGTTGTACCTTCCTATGGCTTCCTTATCCTTGAGGCTTAAGTTTATCCTCGCGAT
>NZ_AJGU01000138.1 GCF_000260795.1 Treponema sp. JC4 | reverse complement strand
GAAGGATTAGCTGATGTTGAAGGTATAACCACACCATATACTGCAGATAATGTTACTCATGTATTCCACCAATACACTATAAGAGTATCTAAAGATAGAGATAATTTTAAACAATATTTAACTGATAATGAAATTGGAACTGGTATTCATTATCCAATTGTATTATACAAACAACCATATTATCAAACACTAGGAATTACAGGTAATTGTCCTGAAGCTGAAAAAGCTGCAAGTCAGGTTATTTCACTCCCAGTACATCCTTCATTAACTACTGAAGAACTTGATACAATTATAGAAACTGTTAAAAAAGGTTCTGAAGAACTACTATAATTAACCTCCCTTCTTTTTACTCTTTTTATATTAAATCTAAGGAAAATGTTTTATTATGAAAATAGAACCAGAAAAATTTAATGAATATGTTAAGAATAATGTTTTCAATACAATTACTAACTACAAATTAATT
>NZ_AJGU01000137.1 GCF_000260795.1 Treponema sp. JC4 | reverse complement strand
GATAAAGATAAAAAACTTAAGAAGAGTACCAGGAAAAGGATCGGTAAAAAATGAATGGATGTATATATGGGATCGGCGTAGGAGTCGGTGATCCGGAAGACATGACACTTAAAGCCATAAAAAGAATAAAGGAGTCAGACCTTTTGATATGCCCTAAAGAAGATCTGAATGAATGCAGAGCATATCAGATAGTAAAACAGGTGATTCCGGAAGTGGAAGATATAGATACACTTCCCATAGAATTCGAAATGACAAAAGACGAAAATAAGAGAGCTCAAAATACACCTGAGGATCTATGAAATTATAAAAGCACATGTTCTGGACGGAAAGAAGGTCTCCTTCATTACCATAGGTGATCCGGCACTGTATTCTACATTTTCATATATTTCCGATCTGGCACATAAAGACGGTATCGAGGTCTGTACAATAAGTGGCATTACCTCTATAACAGCCTGTGCCAAC
>NZ_AJGU01000136.1 GCF_000260795.1 Treponema sp. JC4 | reverse complement strand
AAGGTTCTGTATCAGATATACCATTTGATTGTGAAACTATTTGATATGATAAGTGGATTTGAAACTATTTACTTCTGGCCTAATATAGAATATGATTTCAAGGAAGTTTATCGTGTTCTTAGAAAAGGTGGTAAATTTTTTATATGTAATGATGAAAAACTGTGTGATGATACATATGAACGTATGGGTGAAATTATTAAGATATTAGATATGAATGTTTATTCTGAAGATGAATTATGTAACATACTATCCCAAGTAGGTTTTAGACATATTACATCCTATACTCGTAGTGATAATCCATGGATTTGTATTATTGCAGAAAAATAAAATATAGTTAGTTTAATTTAATCTCCCATTGCCTTATTTTTTTAATTAATATGACTATTTTTTTAAAATTTAAGCGAATTAACTATCAATTCAATTATTAGAAAATTAACTAAAAATAAAGATAAATAAAAAA
>NZ_AJGU01000135.1 GCF_000260795.1 Treponema sp. JC4 | reverse complement strand
TAAATGCAGAAAGAGATCCAGTTAGCAATGCTTCTCTTCTAAATATTTTTTACTCCACGTTCTCTTTCAAGTCTATATTTGTCTAATACTTTAAGTCCTACTATGATAACAAGTATAATCCAAATAATTATAACTGCTAAAGCAAGATAACCGAAGTCAAAGCCTATTCCAAAAATTCCGGGTAAGAAATAATCAATAACATCCTTTTTAGTAACAAGAATACCATAGAATAATGGAAATGGTAATCCAAAGTATGTAACAAATGTTAATGGTAATGATATATAACCATCACTATTTCCAACACTAGCATTTCCCCAATAGGTTGAATTTACATTATGTCCCCATAAATTTGTATTATCAATAACTAATTGAAGACTAGAAATTTGATTAGCATTCATACGATTAATTCTTGATAATGGACTTATAATTTCCATACTTAATATTTGGGCTAATATTTCCATTAAACCAAACACTGC
>NZ_AJGU01000134.1 GCF_000260795.1 Treponema sp. JC4 | reverse complement strand
CAAGATGGATCAAAATTATACCAACCAATTCACCCATCAAACTTAGTTCTAACAGAAGTATATTTAGATGATGAAAGAAGAAATGAAGCATTAAATAGGAAGGTATAAGCATGGCAAATATGGGATCAAGAAAACACTTAAAAAGATTCAAAGCACCTAAAATGTGGCCTATTAACATTAAAGAAGAAACTTGGACAACCAAAACAAGTGCAGGACCACATGCTTTATATGAATCAATACCTCTTGTAATGGTATTAAGAGATATTTTAGGTTTAGCAGCAAACAGTCGTGAAGCAAAAATCATCCTAAACAACAGTGAAGTTTTAGTAGATGGTATTGCAAGAAAAGACCACAGGTTCCCTGTAGGTTTCATGGATGTTATATCCATACCTAAAATCAACAAATACTACAGAGTATTACAAGACTACAAAGGAAGATTAGTACTTCACGAAATTGAAGAAAAAGATTCAACCTTCAAATTAGCAAAAGTTTTAAACAAAACCACAATCAAAGGTGGAAAAACACAACTCAACCTTCAAGGTGGAAGAAAT
>NZ_AJGU01000133.1 GCF_000260795.1 Treponema sp. JC4 | reverse complement strand
AAGGTCATGAAGGCCATAAACGATCATAACTATTCTGCAAGCATAGAGGCAGACGGAAAGACAGTTTCCGCATCTGTTTCTTCTATTAAAGATAAGTACGAGATCATAGGTTCTTTTACGACGAAGACCACAGCAAATTCCATCCGTAACGGCAATATCAAGCAGGCGGCTGCAGCTATAAACGGAACAGTCCTTCAGCCGGGAGAAGAGTTCTCTTTCAATACAGTTGTCGGACAGCGTACAGCCGAGAAGGGTTACGGCGGAGCGCCGGCATATAATGAAGGCGAGGTCGTAACAGAGGTCGGCGGCGGCGTCTGCCAGGTATCATCAACTCTGTACAATGCTGTATTCAGAGCGGGACTTACAACCACATACAGACGTTCACATACATTTGCACCAACTTATGTAACACCGGGAACAGATGCCACTGTTTCATGGCCGGGACCTGATTACAAGTTCGTGAACAATTCCGATCATGCCATCGGAATCAGAGCGTGGTATGCCGATCAGACCATGAATGCCCAGATCTACGGAATCAGGATACTTCCCGAGGGAGTTTCATGGG
>NZ_AJGU01000132.1 GCF_000260795.1 Treponema sp. JC4 | reverse complement strand
CGAGGTGCTGGATTTACATATGCTTGTGGAACTGGTACCACTAGTTGTGTATTATTAGGATATAAAATGGGATTATTAAATGAAAAGGTACTTGCTCATTTATCTGGTGGAGATTTAAACATAACAATTACTGATCACACAGAATACTTGACTGCTGAAATGAAAGGAAAAGCTGTTACCGTTTATTATAGGAAAAATGACTGTTGAATTATAATCTACCTTATTTTTTATTATTTTTTTATAAAATTATTTAGTGAAGGAAATTTATATGAAACCTATAGTTTTTGAAGATTTAAGTACATTTCTTGTAAAACGTGTATTTCATTTACGATTTAAAGTAGCTTCATTAACCAGGAAATCAAGAATCATGAATAAAATCATAACAAAATTACTGTTTGATAAAGATGGAACATATTTTATACCTAGTAATAATAGTGTAACTACAACTACTATTAATATGAATCAAACTATACCACAAGCAGATGAAATGGTATTTCCAAGTGATATTATTAAAGAATTTATTAAAAAAAGCAAATTATATTGTTATTATGAATAAATGTTTATGTAGAACT
>NZ_AJGU01000131.1 GCF_000260795.1 Treponema sp. JC4 | reverse complement strand
TAATTTAGAAGATTATGTTGAATTCATGCAAGAATTAAGTAATGAAGAATTAACTTATCAAATGAAACTAGCTAATGTATTAGTACTGCCATCTACTAGAGAAGGATTTGGAATGGTATTATCTGAGGCAAATGCTTGTCATACACCTACAATTGCCTATGCTTCAGGAGGAGTTGTAGAAGTAGTTGATGATACAAGAACAGGGTATCTAGTAAAACCTGGAGACATAACTACACTTCAAGAAAAAATTGAATATATACTGGATAATAAAGATGTGGAAGAAAAACTAGGACTTCAGGGAAGAAAATATGTTGAAGAAAAATTTAACTGGGATAATTTAGTTTCACAATAGGCTCTGTTGAAACCCTTATTTTAATAAATTAGAAATCAAAGTTTATACAATTTTACACTTGAAATCATTCAAATTTATTTTTTCTAGAAATTAAATTTTTATCTTTTTTTATAAAATTAACTTTTTAAAATAATTTTTTTGGCAAAAATACTAAAATTTAAGAATGAATTTAAAAAATAAGTAATAACAAACTATATTAGTTAAAAAGAGGAATAAATATTAATATGACCTCAAAAATATTAATTCCT
>NZ_AJGU01000130.1 GCF_000260795.1 Treponema sp. JC4 | reverse complement strand
GTACCACAGTTTGAAAACCCTGATAATCAAATAATTAGTTGGAATAACATTGCAAAAGGGATGTTTATTTTTTCCATAGGGGTTACAAAGAAGATTTTACTTGCAGATCCACTTACAGTGAACGCACAAAGTTTTTTCAATATTGTGGGGTCTCTTACATCTGCGACTAATGCTTGGTGGTATTCTGTTGAATATACAATCGCATATTATTTTGATCTTTCCTCGTATGCTGATATGGCAATTGGAATAGGACTAATGTTCAATATCATTATACCTGAAAACTTTAACTCACCATATAAAGCAAAAAATTTCCAGGAATACTGGCAACGTTGGCATATAACACTTTCTCGTTTTTTGGGTGCATATGTTTTTAGAAGTATTTATAAAAAAGAGGCATTGTTTAGAAATTACTATGTTGCTACAATAATTACATTCTTAGTTAGTGGCTTCTGGCATGGTGCTGGATGGACATTTGTCGTATGGGGATTGGTAAATGGAAGTTTTGTTTGTATTGCAAGTTGGATGAAACAGAAAAAATATTCATTTCCAAATATAATTGCACATACTCTTACAATAATTGGAATTATCCTTACTAGAATTTTGTTTGT
>NZ_AJGU01000129.1 GCF_000260795.1 Treponema sp. JC4 | reverse complement strand
TTTATTGAAACAAATGCAACTGCTCCTTCGATTTCAAAACATTTGCAAGAATCATATATTTTTAAGAAGGATGATGGACACCCTGAAATTGTTGATGAAAACTCTGATTTCCCTGTAAAAACTCTTTGTGCTTCTTATCATAAGATACAAAGAATAACTGGTACTTTTGTACGTGGTGGCGATACTGGCCTTAGATTATTAACTGCAAATGAATGTAAGGCAATTCAAGGATTCCCATTAGATTTTAAGGTTCCTGTTTCTAGAACACAAATGTATCATCAGTTTGGAAATTCGGTTGCAGTTCCAGTAATACAAGCTGTTGCACAAGAAATAATTAATACAATACCCAGAGAATTTCTAGGAGCATAAACATGGCAAAAGAAGAAACCTTTTATATTGATTTTACACCAGATCCAAAAGTTTTAATTGCACTTACACACACTCCAATGAAACCTTTAGATGCATTATGTGAATTAATTGATAATTCAATCGATTCTTTTAAAAATGCTGTCTTGCAAGGTATTGTAATTAACTCTCCTAGTATTTGGATTGACTTACCAAAAAAACGAGATATTGATAACAATATTGGTATTTTAAGAATACGTGACAATGGAACTGGAAT
>NZ_AJGU01000128.1 GCF_000260795.1 Treponema sp. JC4 | reverse complement strand
GATTTTGAAAGAATAGCTGTTCTTATACGGTGTAATAAAAGATGATTATATCTATGGCAAATATGGAGTCGATTTAATGAGTATACACATTGGTAGTAATAACAAAATAAAGAATTCTGTAATTGCAGAAAATTATTCTGATAAAGTAGTAGTAGATAAAAAGAAGTTTTTTCAAAAACATCCAATAGTATGTGGAGTTTTTATTGCTGTAATTGCAGGATTTATTTTGACATTTTCTTTTTGGGAAAAAATCAGAATGTTTTTTGAAGGTTTATTCTAACGATGGAAAAGAGTAAAGTTATTTTGGATTTGGTTAATTCAAATGGTTCTATATCTGATATTTTGTTTCGCTTAAAACTTTTACTTTCAAATTTCGATAATGATGAAATCTTAACTTGGGTTAATAATGAAATATCTGGTTATTCAGAAGATTCTAAAGTTCCTAAGTATAGGCATATTCGAGGTATTATAAAATGTGATATTTTGCATGGCTATCAGTATTATTATAATCAATTTCTTCCCATATCGTATTCAGATAAAGATATTCTAAAAATCATTACAATGCATTGTCGTGAATCAATAGCTGCAATAGAAACAATGCGACAAAAGATGAAGGTGAGTAT
>NZ_AJGU01000127.1 GCF_000260795.1 Treponema sp. JC4 | reverse complement strand
TGGTGGAATTATTGGAGGATCTTTAATACAAGGAAAACTCAAAGTAGGCGACGAAATTGAGATTAAACCAGGTATTCAAATTAAAAATAAAGGAAAAGTTGAATGGAGAAGTTTAACTTCAACAATAACTGGACTTGAAGCAGCAGATAATTTTGTTGATGAAGTAGGACCTGGAGGATTAATAGGAGTAGCTTTATTATTAGATCCATCATTAACTAAAGCAGATTCATTATCTGGATCTATTGCAGGAAAACCTGGAACTTTACCACCAACAATTCAAGGATTTACTATGGAAACACATTTACTTGATCGTGTAGTTGGTACAAAAGATGAAACAGATGTAGAGCCAATTCATTCTTCTGAAAATTTAATGATAAATATTGGTACAACAACAACAGTAGGGCTTGTTTCAAGTGCAAGAGGTGACTTTGTTGATGTTGAATTAAGATTACCAGTATGTGCAGAAGATGGACAACGTGTAGCTTTAAGCCGTCGTGTAGGAGCTAGATGGAGGCTTATAGGTTATGGAATCATCAAAGAATAAAGCAGTTGTTGATACAAATTTTGATGATGATGTTTCAGTTAGATATTGATGTGGTTACAGATTTACAGAATCTATTACCATC
>NZ_AJGU01000126.1 GCF_000260795.1 Treponema sp. JC4 | reverse complement strand
CTTAACTTTCTTAACAAAAAGGAAAGTGAAAAGTTCAACGGGCTCAAAAAGAAAATGGATTTGATTTGGAAGAGGTTCTGAAAAGTCTTTCTTCTGATTTAAAAACAATTTCTACAATTACGGAGTTATTTTAGACGTTCAGAGACAGAAAGAACTGAGAAGATATCCGGAAGTTCTAGAACCGCTGAAAATTATTATGGAGATTCCTTATCTGCATATTTTCCTGGATGGGCTGGACTTAAATCTTCTGGAAAAGGAATTTCTTCTGTTAAATATGTTTAACCGCAACTGGAGCTGGCTCTTTCCTGAAAAATATTCAGATGAGTATAAATCAAAAGTTTTTACAAAAATCTGCAAAAAGGAAACTGAAACACCACAGTCTCTTACAAGAAAACTCAATAACAAATTCTTGAATATGGGCCTTTTCTCTGACCCCTGGGAAGTTTCTGATTTTGTTTATGCTTTTTTTATCCGTGATAATCCCCGGGCTTCCCTTCAGCGATGTTTTTACTCAAGATATCAGGATTTTTATGATTACAAAAATATCGAAGAATTGAACTCTGATGCACTTGGAATAATGATCAAACAGCTTTGTGAATATAATGAAAATAAAAAGGCTG
>NZ_AJGU01000125.1 GCF_000260795.1 Treponema sp. JC4 | reverse complement strand
CAATTATATTAACTAAATTTGCACCTATTTCATCAAAAGCTTTTATAACACTTATTAATGTTCCTCCCGTGCTTACTACATCGTCTATTAATAATATATTATCATTTTCTTTAATTCCATTAATATATAATTCATTTTCACTGTAACCCGTTCTTTGATGTACTTTTTGTTCACCTTCAAGACCATAAGACCTTTTACGTACAACTACAAAAGGTATTCCCGTTTTAAGTGATAATGCTGTTGCAAGAGGTATTCCCATGGATTCCACCCCTACAATTTTATCAATTAAGTCAAGATTATAATTATTAATAATATAATTCATAATATCATCTAATAATTCAGGTTCTACAAGAGGTACACCATCACTTATTGGATGTACAAAGTAAAAATATTCTCCTTTTTTTAACTACGGGACATTCCACTAATGATTTTTTTAATTCATCTAACATGACTAAACTCCTTCTTTAATATTATTTGAAAATAATTAGATTTTTGTTATTAATTAATCATCATAAATAATTAAATATAAACTTTCTATATAATATATTAACTTATCTAAATTATTATTTTTTAAGATTTATAGAGAATAATCATGAAATCATTAAAAATTAGATAATTTTATTAAATTAT
>NZ_AJGU01000124.1 GCF_000260795.1 Treponema sp. JC4 | reverse complement strand
TTCTTTTCATTCCATCTCGATTTTACTTTTGAAACAAATGATTCATCTTCAAAAAATCTTGAAATCCATTTTGCATTTTTTATAAGCCAACCATCAGATTTATAATCAGTATATTTTTCACCAGAATTTCCAAAACCAAGATCAAAATCCCAATTTGGTCCCATATGAATCTTTTCATCTTTTGGATTAAAGTATAAGTATACAGAAGTTTGAAAAGAAGAATCATGGTATTTTGAAAATTCATTTACTAGATACCAATCTATAAACGAATTTATATCAAAATATTTTTTCCAACCTTCATTCTCATTCTTAAAATTTTCATCAAACAATATATCTTCAGCTTTTTGAATAGTTTTTTTAATATAATCTAGAATATCCTCAGAAACATTATCAGGATCTTTTAAAGTAAAAACAACACCCTCTTTAGAAGTAAAATAGAATTCCGCATCTTTTCGAACATCAATTTCAAGAATAAAACCTCCGTCTTTTAAATCAATAACATCATCTCCATTTATGTCTGTATATTTTGATTTTCCGAAATCTGATATATCTTGAATTTCAATTCTTCCTTCATCCTGAGTTATCTTTTCACAGAAAATATAATTTCCTATATATTTTCCATTCATTACAACATCAACATATAT
>NZ_AJGU01000123.1 GCF_000260795.1 Treponema sp. JC4 | reverse complement strand
GAGTTTATCTTATTACTGGAAAGCTGATAAAGACAATCAAGGTATGAACCTTTTGCATATGCTTTCTTTGTATAGGAAAAATCTGCTCCAAAGACCTTGAACTTTGTAAAACCAAGCTGTAGGGCAAGGTCAAAGGCTGTTATTGTTACAGTTCCGCTTCCAGAGTAAAGAGTTAATAAATCAAGTCCCTGTGAAGTTACTGCGTACTGGCCGAGAGGATGTCCGGAAATAAAGTAGCTAAGTCGATTTTTATTATCCAGAACTTTTTTTGCAGCTGTCGGATTACTTGAAAGATCAAAATAAAAGTCACTTTTACAATTATCCTTAAGTTCTCCTAAAAAATGATTGTAAGATACACATTGTCCGTCAAGACTTACGACTGCATTTGCAGTAATCGAGTACTTTTTTAATATGCTGAAGGCTGTATCTGTTGCAATAATGTAATAATCAGCTTTTTTTAATTCTTCAATATAATTATCAAGTGAAGGTCCCGCTGCAATTATTGCCGCAGTTTTATTCAGATTTAATTTTTTCTGGCAATTTGCAAGTGGTTTTTCTGAGTAAAGTTTAAGATTTGTCAGTATATTTTGCTGCCAGATTTTTCCAAAGTGGGCCTGTACAGAAAAATCTGCTGAAACTTTTTTAATAGCCCTCTGAATCTGCAGCTGAA
>NZ_AJGU01000122.1 GCF_000260795.1 Treponema sp. JC4 | reverse complement strand
TATAATGTGTAAGTATCTTGAATACAGGAGTTATCTATTTTTGCAGATAATTTTGATGATTCAATTAATGTGTTTGTAGCCTTTGTACTTATATTAAATGTAGATGATATATCCTCTAATTGCCTAGGTGTTTTTCTAGTAATTTTTTCCTTTACCTCCAAGTACTGCTATACCATGTTCTTCAGGATTAAGACTTGCTCTTAGTGCTCCACACGTAGTGGTTGTTGTTCCAGATGAATGCCAATCAAATCCTATTACACATGAAAATCCTTGAAACCAGTATGGATTTGATATTCGTTCCAAGAATTCTTTTTGACCATATTCTTCAAGTATAACTTCTGTTAAAGCTCCAGATAATTTAACCATCCTCTTCCATAACCATGGTGGTGTATGATTAGAGTGTAATGGAAGATTAGTAATTCCTTTTCTCTGCATAATACTAATTATTTTTAAATAGAATTATAAAAGTTAAGGGAATATGATAAGTAATATTCTAATTAAAAAAAAGGAGTTAAATTATGAAAAAATTAAAAAAAAAATTAGAATAATCCAAAACAATAATAATATACTTTCTTAGTTAAAATAAATTTAAATACAATTAAAATTAAAAATGATTAATAGACTCAAAAATGGCAGGTGAAACTAATGGATAAAAAGATAATATTAGTTGTATTAATTGTAGCTTTAATAGGAATT
>NZ_AJGU01000121.1 GCF_000260795.1 Treponema sp. JC4 | reverse complement strand
TAAAAATTTTTATCAGTAAGATAGTTTACAACACAATAATTTGAACCGGCTATTTTTGGAATTAAATAATTCAATAAATTTATCATAATCAGGGCGTGGCATCATAATATCAATATCATCATCCCACGGGATATAACCTTTATGTCGGATTGCACCGATTAATGAACCACCACAGAGAGAGTACCGTATATTGTTCTCTTTACAGAAGAAATTAACAAAATCCAAGATAGATAATTGAATTTGTTTTAATTGATTAATATCTGAAATTTGTTTCATACCTATATACGAATAATAATATACTTAATTATTTTAATTGTATAGATTACATAAAAATAATTATTAAGAAAAAGAACTTATTTTCCCTTATATCAATAAAAACTTCTTAATTGCAGTAAATGCTTTTGATTCCAAAATTTTTCTTTTTATATTATCAGTCAGATAATTTGAATTCAGTTTCTTCTTAGAATATTTCAGAAAAAGTGTTTTCAGACTTCTTTACAAGCAATGAAGTAAAAAACTGTTCCCAGCTAAAATAATTACATCCATCAATAAAGTCAGAAGGATTATCAAGTATTTTTTGTAATTTCAGAATCCTTTAATAAATCTGCCTGTAAAAGAATGTATTCAAAAGATTCAGGTAAAAAGAGTACAACATTTTTCTTCTGCAGCAACAGTTCAGAAACTTTTCCCATTTGTGAACCGAAGGCAGCTCCATCTGCAACTACAAGAGTGTT
>NZ_AJGU01000120.1 GCF_000260795.1 Treponema sp. JC4 | reverse complement strand
TTTTGTCGTTGTGCTTTTAAATATTATCTGTTCTTCACTTTTAACCGCTGTTCTTTTTATATTTTTTGTAGGAGGCCTTTTTTCTGCCCTCTGCATTTACAGCGAAATTGAAAGGATTCAGAAAAGTAAGCTTCCATTCCAGAGTCTTTTTATTCTGCCTGCAAAAAAAATTGATTATTTTTCCAATAAGGCTTTTTTAATTCTTCCGCTTTCTGTTCTTGCGGTTTTTATGTTTTTAATGGTCAGCTTAGTTACAACAAGAACTTCTGCGGGCTCTAAGCTTTCAAAAATTACTCTGCCGGGCAAGTCCGGAGTTGTAAGTTCTGAGCTTCCTCAGTTTGACGGTTATTACAAGTGGAACTGGAAAATTCAGACCTCTCCATATGTTTCCCTTAATTCTTCAGATGGAAACGATTCTTCTGAGGTAAAGCTTTCTCAAAAGGTGGAATTTCCTTATTACGAAGAGTCTGATCATAAAATTGAACTTAAAACAAGAAGCTTTGTTTTTGATGAAGCCTTCTGTAATAATTCCTATAATCAGATAGACAGTCTCTACGGAAACTCTGTAGAGCGCATCCTCAAAAGTGAAGGTAAGGATTCAACCTTCGGATATGTTTCGCTTAATTCTTATTCAATGAGCACCTTAAGCGTAATAATGATTTTAATTTGCTTTTTTATATTACTATTTATTTATATTTGCAGTATTATTAAAAAAGACAGCAGGGGAAGGGGCAAATGATAC
>NZ_AJGU01000119.1 GCF_000260795.1 Treponema sp. JC4 | reverse complement strand
CAAGGCGTTTCTCTCACCCTGCTTATTCCTCATATTAAAAAGGACTTTACAACCTTCCGGCCTTCATCGTCCACGCGGCGTCGCTCCGTCACACTTTCGTGCATTGCGGAATATTCTTAGCTGCTGCCTCCCGTAGGAGTCTGGGCCGTATCTCAGTCCCAATGTGCCCGTTCACCCTCTCAGGCCGGGTAACTATCGTCGCCTTGGTGGGCCGTTACCTCACCAACTAGCTAATAGTACGCGGGCCGCTCCTTCTGCGGTTCAAAAGAACCTTTCCTTGTTGTCCTCTGACAACAACAAGCGTATTCGGTATTATCTCCTATTTCTAGGAGCTATCCCCATCAGAAGGGTACGTCACCCACGCGTTACTCACCAGTCCGCCGCTTTCATTGATAGCAAGCTACCAAATCACGCTCGACTTGCATGCTTAAGACGCGCCGCCAGCGTTCGTTCTGAGCCAGGATCAAACTCTCCATGATTATTTCAAAACCCCGAAGGGTATTGATTACCAATGAATTAAAGTTCAATCAAGCTTTTTCTTATTTGCTGAATTGATTTACAATCGAACCTCAAGAACTGAGATTCGCGGGTATGTTTTTAATGATACAAAACATATAAACTTGAACTATACAGTTAGTTATTTCCTTCCCTGTTCTGTCAAAAACCTTTTTGTTGGCGTCATGCAGGAGTGCTGCGCGACGGTGAAGATTAATATATATTCTTTATGAAAAAGTGTCAACATCACTACTCTTTA
>NZ_AJGU01000118.1 GCF_000260795.1 Treponema sp. JC4 | reverse complement strand
TAAGATTGTTGATACATCTACAATATTAATAGAGTCATACGAAAGGAAAATATGTGAGCTTGGAGTAAATATCGATTTATTTGTAATCGATGGACTTCCAAATGATTCAGAAAAGCGGAATCAATATTGGAAAAAAATGTTAAAACTTCGTAATCTTGCTACATGTCTTTACCAGAAAGAACATCGAAACGAACATGGCATAAAAAAAATATACGAAAGGTTCTTTTTTATATCTTTAAACTACTTCCTGGAAATTTTTTCCCAAAGAGGTTTGATAGAATTGCAAAACAAAATGACTTTGAAAGCAGTAATATAATTGCCAATTCAATATTTGGTTATGGCAGAAAAGAAGAAATGCCAGGTAATTTGTTTGATGAATTTGTTGATGTTGATTTTGAAGGAAGAAAATATAAATCAGTAAAAGATTATCATACTTATCTTTCAAATATTTTTGGTGATTATATGCAGCTTCCTCCAAAAGAAATGCAGGTTGCTAAACACGATTTTGAGGCATATTACAAATGATTTCCGTTGCAATGGCAACCTATAACGGTGAAAAACACTTAAATGAGCAAATTGATTCGATTCTTAACCAAACCTTGAAAGTTGATGAGATTGTAATTACTGATGACAATTCTTCTGACAAAACTGTAGATATATTAGACAAAATATGACAAAAGAAAATTCGCAGATAAATTTTTGTAAATGAGGAACGCTTAGGTTTAAAAAAATTTTGAAAAAGCTATTTCATTAT
>NZ_AJGU01000117.1 GCF_000260795.1 Treponema sp. JC4 | reverse complement strand
AAAATTGAGCGTAAAAACCGAATATATGCAAAGGATTCCAAGAAAATATGTTATTAACCCAATTGTGTAATAGGAAGGTCCGTTAAGACATGCTCTTGCAAATATGAGCGGTAAGACAGATACAAAAAAAGAAGGAATTTTTTCATTATTTTTTTGAAAGAATAAAAAAAGACAAACACAGATGTAAAAAATTGAAGTATTAATGTCAAAAATCTGAAGAATAAAAATGCTCCGTCTGTACTTCCTGTAATTTTTATAAAAAGTGTATAAAGAGGATAGAGTAGTGGTGCATAAAACTGGGTAGGTGTCCAGTCATCAATTAAAAGCCGGTCTCCTGTAAAGAGCCTGTGAACCTGTAGAAAGATAAAGTCCCTCATCTGTCCAGGAAAAACCAATAAAAAATGTTGTTTAAAAGTATTGCTGTAATGAGAAGTAAAAATAAAGTGGGGGATTGTACTTTTGAGCTTGTTAATCATTAATTAGTATTTTCCTTAATAATATGATTATAAATTGTTCCCTCATTTTTGTTTAGTTCTATTTTATATGAAAGTTTATGAATATCACTCATTCTGCAAAGTTGATTCCAGCGTTCCTGTGTATATGGCTTATTAAGTTCTCTTTGCATAATATGCGGAGGTAAATCCGGGAACCATGGAATTGCATCCCAGTCTTCTTTGTAGAAATCGGCTGCAAGTTTCATAAAGAAATAAATTAGAAAATAATGAATCATTGAATTTTTACTTTTCCAATATTCATACAACAAATCACGAGTCAGAAT
>NZ_AJGU01000116.1 GCF_000260795.1 Treponema sp. JC4 | reverse complement strand
ATATAAACACCTATTTCATTAATACGTTTCATTATAATTACTCGGTAGGTACTGCCAATTCCTGCAACAATAATAATTACAAGAAGAATTATAACCATACTGATTATAGCCGTCATTGCATTTTTAAGGATTTTTACATCATTTAAATTTGCCTTTAGAGGAATAATTGCCAAAGTTCCTGCAGGCATCCCCCCCCCTTCGTTGTAAAAGATCATTTTATCATTAACAAGAGGGAACATTCTGAAGTTTTGTTCAAAATCTGCTTGTATTTTAATAAGTTCTTTCTGAGTAAGCCCCTTACGTTCCGGGAATTCTACACAAATTCTGTTTGCAAAATTTTTATTATGACCGTAAGCTTCTCGTAGAAATTCAAAATCCATATAGCTTGTATACATTCCAAAAACACTTGAGTCCTGGAATATTCCATGAATTTCGAGAGGTACAGTATTTATATACCCCTGTAAAGTTCTAAGATAAAGTATTATTTCATCACCAGTCTGTACACCAAGTTTTTTTGCAATAGGCTCGCTAATTAAAATAGAATTACTTCCAGGTTCAATATCTGCATTACCAGAAAGATAGTTAAGTTTCGAAAAGAGATATTTTTCATCCCTAAAATTAACTCCCTTAATTACCCGTTGACGAACTTCTTCGCCTTCATAATAAAATGAAGTAACGTTACCGGCATCAAAATCGTAGCGTGCAGAAAGGACCGCATCTTTAGGTAGAAGAAACTTCATTTTTTCGATTGTTTTTAGATAATCAGGAATTGCACGCTGAAAACCAGAATTATTCATTACGCAAAAATC
>NZ_AJGU01000115.1 GCF_000260795.1 Treponema sp. JC4 | reverse complement strand
GAACAGCTTTTGAAATCTTTTAATTCTAAAAAATAATCTTAAAAAGTTTGTGCAAACAAACTTTTTAAGTAATATCTCTAATCGCCTTACCAGCTTTTAGGGATTAAAAATATATAGGTAAAGGAATATTTATTATGTATCTCTATGTAGTAAGAAAAATTGAAAATGGAAGTTTTTCTAAAATCTATTGCGAAAGATTTTTGGAAGAAACATGGGAAGAAGTGAGAGACAAAATTAACCCTCAGAGCATTGTTTTAGTTACCGCTAACATTGAAGAACTTAAACAATTTAATCTTGAAAAAATAACCTGGACGAGATTTTATAACGTGCATACTAAAAGCAATGTAAGAATAAAAGTTTCTTTAACTTATGATGAACTTCAAATGGAAGAAGAAGCAGAAGCTTTACTTTCTAAAATCGAAGAAGATACAAAAAATCAGTGGAAAGAAATCATTAAAAGAAGGGATGAAAAATGGGAAAGAGAAGGTATTCCAAAATTAATGGAACACCGAAATCTTGTAGAAGAGCAAAATAAACTGATTCCTTTAGACATGGAAGAAAGGGATGCCATGCTTAAATGGCGGGAACTGGATTTTATAACTCCACCACCAGACAGAATTAAACATATAAAACAGACCTACAATATGAGCTGGAAAGAGTTTAAGGAGCACATTCAAACATTCTAGCTTCCATTCCTCAACAATCTTTTTGGATAATTTTCTAAAAGTTTGTTCGAACAAACTTTTAGAAGCTGTTAAATCAATAATCTTAAAATTCAATTGTCAGCTTTTTCAGTTGGTTACAATTTGTAACCAACTGATTTTCTTATAAAACTAACACAAAAATAGT
>NZ_AJGU01000114.1 GCF_000260795.1 Treponema sp. JC4 | reverse complement strand
TTTAGTAATTTGTATGGTACTCAGGTTCTTCTTACATATGATAAAGAAAAGAGTCTCCTCTTTGCGGTTATAATTGGAGCCGTGTCTAATGTGTGTATGAATTTATTTTTAATACCTAAATTTCAACAGAATGGAGCAATTGTCGCATCAGTAATAAGTGAAACTCTGGTAACAATTATTACTTTTATATCGGCTTCAAAATACGTTCAAATAAAAATAGATTTTTGTTCTCTTATTAAATCTGTTTTCACAAGTATAATAATGGCTTTTTTTATCATTATTTTAGAGCATAACTGTTCATATAAAAATCTTCTGTTGATTTTTCTTTTTTGATTGGTATAACATTTTATGTAGGATTAAACTTTATGCTAAAGAATGAAACTTTGAGAATAATTATTTACAAAATATTTATGAAATCTTGTATATAACCTTTTTATTATGATGGGTATGGTAGATTGTTGTGTTATTTTTTGATTTTTTTACTTTTATTCTTTGTTCTTTTATAGCATTTTCTGCTGTTAAAAAAAATTAGATACAGAAATTACAATGTTCTTGACATATGTATAATTATTTATTGGACAATGCAAGTTTTACCAATTTTCATCCAATATTTTTTTGCATTGGATTCTGTGATAAATGGAATTTGGTATAATATTTATAGAGCAATGACCGACTTCTTAACAGGAGTTATTTATGATTTTATAACAATACTTACAATGATTTTCTTTGCTTACAATAGCAGCAGATTAAAAAAAACTCCTAAAGTTAATACAATTGCGAATTTAAAAGAATTATTAAATTATTCATTAATAAAAATTTTTGTATTACTTGGAATGTTTTTGCCAATAATAATTACAGT
>NZ_AJGU01000113.1 GCF_000260795.1 Treponema sp. JC4 | reverse complement strand
CTGCACGCGAATTACTTGGAATGGATACAATGTTTGCAAGCGATGATATTGAACTTGATGACGAAACTGAAAATCTATTGTCTGATTTCGATCTTGATTCTCTTTTTGAAGATGCTGACGATTTTATCACAGGTGAAGTTGAATCTGCAAGCTCGTTTAGAAAATAAAGTAAACCCAATAAATATAACAGAAAATATTGGATTTGAAACAACATATTCTATTCCAGATGATACTACCTGGAATTTTATAATCTGTGATGTAGAAGATAATTCTAATATCTCATCTGTTATCAAAAAACTTAATAAAACCTTCCGTCGAAACGGCTGGAATGTAGAAGCTGTAAACTGGAGAAGCGCTGCTGGAAGTACAGCAATGTATCTCTATTTTCTGCGACTTATACTAAACATTGGTATTATTGTAGTTCTTTTTGCTGGATTCATAATTATTAATAATACTCTTGTTGTTAATATACTTGATAGAACTCAGGAAATAGGAACTATGAGGGCTATAGGTACTTCTAAACTCTTTGTAAGCCTACAGTGTATGTCTGAAACTTTACTACTTGCTCTAACAGCTGGCTTTTTGGGACTCATTTTTGGGGCTATTTTAAGCCACATTGTGAATGATCTTCATATTACCTTTACAAATGCCTTTTTAATTCAACTTTTTGGCGGTAACACACTTGTAACTGTTGTTAAAGCATCAAATCTTGCAAAATGCTTTTTAGTTTCATCAATACTAGGAATGTTTGCATGGATTTATCCTGTTCATACAGCACTAATAACAAGTCCTGTAACTGCTATGACAGGAGCCAGATAATGAAATTCTTTCAGCTTAATCTTGGAATTCGATCATTAATTTATAGAAAAAAACAATATATTTCTC
>NZ_AJGU01000112.1 GCF_000260795.1 Treponema sp. JC4 | reverse complement strand
TGTACTCTATTGAACTTTTTTAATTTTAAAAAATATCTCTAATCGTCTTACCAGCTTTTAGGGATTAAAAATATAAAGGTAAAGGAATATTTATTATGTATCTCTATGTAGTAAGAAAAATTGAAAACGAAAGTTTTTCTAAAATCCATTGTGAAAGATTTTTAGGAACATCATGGGAAGAAATTAGAAAAACTATTAACCCTCAGAGCATTGTTTTTGTTACCACGAACATTGAAGAGCTTAAGCCGTTTAATCTTGAAAAAATAACCTGGGCTCGCTTTTATAACGTGCATACTAAAAGCAATGTAAGGATAAAAGTTACTCTAACTTATGATGAACTTCAAATGGAAAAAGAAGCTGAAACTTTACTTTCTAAAATCGAAACTGAAACTAAAGAACAGTGGAAGGAAGTTATAAAAAGAAGGGATGAAAAATGGGAAAGAGAAGGTATTCCAAAATTAATGGAACACCGAAATCTTGTAGAAGAACAAAATAAACTGATTCCTTTAGACATGGAAGAAAGAGATGCTATGCTTAAATGGCGGGAACTGGATTTTATAACACCACCGCCGGACAGAATTAAGTATATAAAACAGACCTATAATATGAGCTGGAAAGAGTTTAAAGAGCATATTCAAACATTCTAGATTCTATCCCTCAACAATCTTTTTGGATAATTTTCTAAAAGTTTGTTCGAACAAACTTTTTTGGGCTATTGTAGATAATTACACAAATTGTGCTTAGATGACTTTCTTGAAATCTGGTACAAGTAATTGATAAGTCTATTCTTTTTATGTTATTGATATTAGTGTCCTAGTGACCGATTCAACTGTAGTATGTTTTCAGTATGATATCGTAGAAACTTATACGAAATAAAACACTCTAGTCAGTTTTGACTTCCAACCTTCAATCCTAAAAAAGTTTGTTTG
>NZ_AJGU01000111.1 GCF_000260795.1 Treponema sp. JC4 | reverse complement strand
ACAACAATATTTCTTTCTGATAATTTTTTTTCTGCTTCTGGAGTTCCCAAAGGAGGAAATATTTCAAATAATTCTCGGCTCGGAATTTCTTTTCCAGCAATATTAGAGATTTCTTCTGCTTTTTCTGCCAGTTTCTTTTTAAACAAAAATTTCACTATTGGAGATTTACATGAATTTCCTGCTAGAAAAATATTAACTTTTTCTATATTTTCAGGGATATTTCTATTTTGGAAAGCTTGTGTTAAAGCATCAAAAAAATTTTCAATGCCACTTTCAATTCTTGTTTCAATTAAATGATATATATTATTCCTAGTAGTTTGTAATTCAACATTCTGTGTATCAACACCATCTTTATTGTATAAAGCAACTTTTAGAATAATCTTTTCATCAAATTTTTTCTGAATATCATTATATGCATTTTCTAATTTATCAAACTTTGGAATTAATTCATCCTCAGTTGTATTTGAACTATCTTTTCCCATAATGAATGCTTGAATCTCTTGATACAACTGATCGTATTTATCATCCTTACTTTGAATTTTTCCTTTTAATGCTTCATTAGCCTCTTCTAGTTTTTTTAGTGAAACTTCTTCTGGATATACAAAATAATAATCTTTTGCTTTTTCTTCCCAATAAGGTCTAAGAGCTTCCATTAAGTTATGCATATTTCTTTCTGCTTCTTGCGATTCTGAAATGAATGCATCGGAACCTATAAAATCGCTCATTCCTGGAGGACATGAGAACGAATAATTCCCCGGAAGCATAACGGTATCTTTGTTTTCCTTAAAGACTTCATAAGCGAGCATTTCCAATAGATTTCACCACCTAAATAACGATCGCCATTTGGTGTAGGAAAGTTTCCAATTCATAATTATATTTGTTACTCTTCTTTTGGTAATTCCAAATTCCAAAATCGAAGTCAGTCGTACCTCCTCCAAAGTCGAATATTCCATACAAT
>NZ_AJGU01000110.1 GCF_000260795.1 Treponema sp. JC4 | reverse complement strand
TTTTCTTTTTCTATTTTTTGCAGGTTTTCTGTATTTTCAGGATTATGCATAAGCGCTGTGTAATCAAGCGGAAAAATTGCTTTTTTCCACTCATCTGAAACAGAGTTTTTCTTTATATAATTAATTATATTTTTAATATCTGCCTTTATGTCGTTTTCAGATCTTTCAGGCATTATTTTTACAAGATTTTCCTTTTCTTTTTTTAATAAAGAACATTCAGTTTCAAATGCTTCAGGACTTATATCGCAGATTTTTCCAAGTGAATTTTTTTTCAATTCTGGGCTTATTATTCTGAAAATTTTAGAGCTTCCAGAATTAAATGAAGAAAACCACTGCTGGTATATCTTTAAGGATTCATTTTTGAACTGACTTTTTGCAATTCTTTTTTCTTTTGAACTTAAATATGTATCCTTCAGACTGCTGTTTAATTCAAGTTCATTTGGCTGTGTATGCTGAAAGCCTTTCTGTTCACTCAAATCAAGACCAGAAAAATAAATCTTTCCGCTTGTGATATTTAAGGCAAGTTCCAGTGCTGTTCCGCTTACAGTTCCATTTCTGCGTGCTTTTATAAAAGGAATTGAAGTTTCCTTGCAAATGCTGTTTGAAATTCCCTCTTCATAAAATAAAGGAATTATCCTATTGTTTTTAAGAAGTTCTTTTTTACAATAGGCTTCTGCTGTCAGAGCCAGGGGAATATTATTCTTTTTAAGTTTTTTTAAGTGTTCTCCTGCCCAGTAGCCACCATCTGTAGAAATACAAAAATCAGGTTTAATTTCATTTTTAAGTAAAAGACTGATTGCCGAACTTAAAGCAATGATTATAAACTTATTTTGATTATTCTTTATAAGGGGCAGATTCTTTTTCAGGCTGGGGCCTGAGGCAGCAATTAAGACAGGAAGGGAAGTCTTGTTTAAAGAATAAAAATTTTTACAATATTTAATAAAATTAATGCAGTTTATAAGCCATTTTTTTTCAAAAAACTGACGGGTTACTAAAAGAGTTTTTGCGGTATCTAAGGCTTCCTTGATTTCCT
>NZ_AJGU01000109.1 GCF_000260795.1 Treponema sp. JC4 | reverse complement strand
ATCTTATTAATTGAAGGTGGAATCCGTAATGAAGAAAACCGTGAATTAGCAGAAATCTTAAGAGAAAAAGCTGACATGGTAATTGCATACGGAACTTGTGCTGAATTTGGAGGAATTCCAGGATTAGGTAACTTACACACAGTTCAAGAATTAGAAGAAGAAGCATACTTCAATTCATGCTCTACTGTAAACCCTGATCAAATCATACCTAGTGAATCTGTACCACACTTAGAAAGCAGAGTAAGACCATTATCTGACGTAATCAAAGTAGATGCAGCATTACCTGGTTGTCCACCAAAATCTGATGTAATTGCTCAAGTAATAATTGCATTAGTAAAAGGTGAACCAGTAGAAATACCTGATAACAACCTTTGTGATGTATGTGAAAGAGAAAAACCACCTACGGGTATGGCAATGGATACCATTAAAAGACCATGGGAAGTTGGAGCAACAGACAAAGACTTATGTCTTGTACCACAAGGTATCATCTGTTTAGGACCAGCAACACGTCCATTATGTGGAGCACAATGTCCAACAGTAGATACACCATGCCGTGGATGTTACGGACCTACTGACAAAGTATTAGATGCAGGTGCAAAAATGATAAGTGCTATCTCATCTGACTTTGGAGTAGAAGAAGATAAAACAGTAGACCCTGAAGCAGTTGCTGAACAAGTAGAAGATATTGTAGGAACATTCTACACATACACATTAGCATCAGCTTTAATCCCAATGAAACTTAAAAACTAGATTAGGAGGATAACATAAATGGTAGAATTAACATTAGAACCTGTTACAAGAATTGAAGGTCACGCAAAAATTACCGTAGATCTTGACGAAGAAGGAAATGTAAAAGATACAAAATTACATGTAATGGAATTCAGAGGATTTGAAAAATTCTTACAAGGAAGACCAATTGAAGAAGTACCAAGAATCGTACCTAGAATCTGTGGTATTTGTGATGTACAACATCACTTAGCAGCAGCTAAAGCATGTGATCAAATATTCGGATATAATGATGATGAAATTGCACCAGCAGCTTACAAAAT
>NZ_AJGU01000108.1 GCF_000260795.1 Treponema sp. JC4 | reverse complement strand
AGAATGGAAAGAAATATTTCGTTCATTCAAATCATTACGAGATAATCCTATTTTTTCCATAGCTGAGTAAAAAATCCTTATAAATATAATTTCTACTTACAGGAGTTACTCCATTATTAAAACTAAAAATGTATCCATTATTTCTCCAGGATAAAAACTTAAGAATTGATTTATACAGCACCATACTAATCGGGATTTGCCTAACGGTATTTGTTTTTGTTTCTTTAAGTCCATATTTTACGTCATAAGAATGCCTTACAGTAATAAGACCTTTAGACAAGTCTTCAACTCTTAAAGCCTGAATCTCTCCTAACCGCATTCCTGTAGAAACAGCGAGGAGATTAAAAAGATATGTAAGTTCATTTTTCCATAAATCTTTTGAACTGGTGCTTTTAAATAATTTTCTGATTTCAACTTCT
Organism: Treponema sp. JC4; assembly: GCF_000260795.1. Taxonomy (GTDB): domain Bacteria; phylum Spirochaetota; class Spirochaetia; order Treponematales; family Treponemataceae; genus Treponema_D. Next base: position 658 of record NZ_AJGU01000108.1, on the reverse strand, counting down.
GTAAAGATACCTTTTGTTTTCGTATCACTGCAAAACATCTGAATACGTGAAAAAGGATTAAAAGAAATATCACCTAATCTATATGCTTCATTAAAAATTATTCTCAAAATTCTGATTCGCTTATTAAGCGTGCTATTTGATATGCCAGTTTGCTGTTCACGTTTTAACCAAGCTTCAATGTCTTTCGGTGTTATCAAATTTATTGGTTTATTCTTAAAAAATGGAATGGCCCGTTTATTTATAATTGCATTATTTTTATCTGAACAAGTTTTTGAATATGTGAATCCACGCTGCAGTTTGCTACGAACATAAATTCCTTCCTGCGAAAAGAAATTAACAGCATATTTATCAAATGCAAGATTTGTATTTCTGATCAGTGTTCCTGATTGAAATAAGTTCAATACATATTGTGTGGCTTCAATTTCATCTGTACGACCAGTAGAAAACTGCCGTCTTTTTCCGTTTTCATCATATGTAGAGTAATAGTAGATTTTCTTTCCATTTGCAAGAATTTTTGGAAAAATCACAAAAGCCTTTTTTTTCATAATCAAACTCCTTGCTGCATTCCGCAACATGGAGTTGTTGGATGTTAAATTTTTTTCAAAATTTGGTCATATTTTACTATTGCACCGATAATTATTTAGTTTTATTATTTTAT
>NZ_AJGU01000106.1 GCF_000260795.1 Treponema sp. JC4 | reverse complement strand
ACAAGATGCAAGGACGCTGTCGGAAATNTAANGGCACTGTCAGAAGAACAAAAAGAAGCATTTATCATATCTTGTTCCAGGCAGAGTCGTAATGATGCATCCGGGATTAGATAAAGCAATACAAGTGCAGATTTCAAAAGACGAAAACAATAATACAGAACGCATACCTCCTAAAGATAAGGATTTGCGAGAACAAATATTAAACTTTTATGCATCAAATTATAAATCAGGAATAATACCAGGTTTAGAAAACTTGAATGAAAAGCCATCGGCATCGATTGTTGATAAATGGATGACAACAGAGAAACGATTTAAAGATGAACTTATAAAAATAAGTCAAGGGAAAAATAATCCTTCACAAGATAAACTATTTTTATCTATGATTGAAGATTTAAGAAAAACTTTAGGTAAAATAGAAGACATTTCGCTTCTTTTAACTAAGGATAAAACTTCACAGGAAATAATAACGTCATTTTTTAATGAGGTTATAAAAAATAAAACAGTAGATATAACTGATAACAAATTATTAGCTATTCTACGATTAATAAAATAAGGAGGCCTAAAATGGGATTTATTTGGGAAGGAATCAAAAGCGTTTGCAGCTTTATAGTTGAAGGGGTAAAAGACTTTATACCAAAAGTCGGACCCTTCTTGTCTGGTGTTGCAGAAAAGATTGGTGTTGTATTTGATAAAATAAAAGTTGGTATAGAAAAAATTGCTCCAGTCTTGGGAAATATTATATCCAATTTTATTTCACCTATTTTAAATGTATTTGGTATCAAAACACCTGATAATCCAGATGAATTAGGAATGAAAGCTGAAGCAAGTGATAAAAGTCTTGATGATTTTGGTGGTGATACAGAAGCCTATATAAAATATCTTCAAGAAGAAATAAAAATTGACAAAGAGAGATTGAATAATTTAACACCAAAAGAACAAATTAGATACAGAACTGTTTCTTTAGGAATAGAAGCAAAAGCTGCTGGAGATAAACTTGGAGTTGAACTTCCTGCAGAAGGAATTCCTGTTCTTCAGAAAATCTCGGAAGGAACAAATATTATATTTACAGGGGAACAGCTTGTTTCAATAATAAAAATTTAAAAG
>NZ_AJGU01000105.1 GCF_000260795.1 Treponema sp. JC4 | reverse complement strand
ATTATGATAAGTGGTATCGCTACATTGAAGCAGATGAAGATTCTTTCTATCTTTATTATACAGATTTACCAAATGCAATCAGTGGAAATTTAAGAATTAACGGAAATTCTCAGGTTCGTAGAATTAAAATAAATATAAAAGCTACTGATGATGCTTTTGTGTATATAAGAGCAACAAAGCCTCACGAAATACAATATGTCGTTTCGTCAACAGATGATATTGAGAAAGATAAAGTAAGTGAAATTATAACTAGAGAGTTAAAGGTGGAATAAAATATGGCAGAATCTCTAAAAGATTATTTATTAAGTTCTCAGCATGTTAGTAAGAATTTATATATTAATTCCTTAGGTGCAAAATCATCAGTTTCAAATAACTTCGATATAAAAGATTATAATTTTTTTAGGATAGATGAAATAACATATGAAGATGAAGAGAAATTTCCTAAAAAAGAGGCTCTTGAGAATTTTATAGGAACAATGAATGTTCCTGGAATTAATTTTATTTACTTAATAACAGGTTCAAAAAATGGAGTTAGATTTTATTACGGAGTTTCTCGTAATTCAGATCCAGAATCGATAGGTGCATATGATGTAAGTAATAATATATTACGTCCTAGTTTACAAGGTAATTTTAGAGGTTCAAAAGTTAGCTTGCTCGAAGATGAGGAAAAGAAAGAATTACATAAAAAACTTTGTGAGTTTAAGAGAGCCTCGATTCTTGAAGGTGTACCAAGTGTAAATAAAGATGATGATAAATTTCAATCAGTTGATAGACTTGTTGATGTAATGATTGGAGATGAGTTTGCTCTTATGCTCATTTTAAAATCACTATCTCTTGAAGAAATTGATAAGATTAGAAATTCAGTTTATTCATTTTACAATGCTATTAATCCATATTCAAAACAATCGATACAGTCAAATGAAGGGACTAATAGTGGCACTACAGAAACAACAGGAAGTGGAACTGTTGATCAGACTACTACAGGTTCTTCTAATAGTACAAGTAAAGGAGAAAACAGAGGCTCTGCCACTAATCAGAATACAAAATCTGGAACCGAAGGTTCACATAATGATGTAACTAAAGGTACTAACACGAATGAATCAACATCTACACAGTCGGGTGAAAGTAAAGGTTCAGCCACTACTATAGAATTTGTGAATATGGATTAATAGCA
>NZ_AJGU01000104.1 GCF_000260795.1 Treponema sp. JC4 | reverse complement strand
GTTTAAAGAAAAACTTCAGTACTGTAATTGCTATTTTTATTTTCAAGTATTCTTCTGGGGGCTGTAATTAATGCTTATGTGTTCAGCGGTGATTACGGTTCCATGGATGAGACTTTAAAATTTATTGACGGATTCCATAATCCTTCAAAATTATTTATGCTCTGTAACCTTGCTTCTATGCTTGCAGTTCTGGCAGCCGTTACTTTATTTATAAAATTTAGACAGACAAAATTACTGGCTAATATTTTTATGATTACAGCGGCAGTATTTGTTTTAATTTCTGTAATTAATACATCAAAAATTACTAAATCATATAATGAATTTCAAAAATAGTTACTGCTAAAGTAGAAGCTGATAAAACTGGTTCTGTAACAAAATATCATCTTTCTAAAACAGAAAAATATGTCATGATTTTTATGCTGGATAGATTTGCTTCTGCATATGTGCTTCCTATTCTTGACCAGCAGCCGGAATTAAAAGAAAAACTTGCAGGCTTTACATACTACCCAAACTGTCTGTCTTTTAACGGTCATACCTTAATGGGTGCACCTGCAGTATATGGCGGTTATGACTATTCGCCATATAACATGAATCTGCGTGATACAGAAAGTCTTAAATCTAAACATAACCAAGCCCTGCTTATGCTTCCAAAGATTCTTACAGAAGAGGCAGGGTTTAATGCTGTGCTTTCTGACTTGTCCTGGGCAAACTACAGTTATGTTCCTGATATGAGTTTTGCACAGAATATTCCAGGTGTAGAAGCGCTTTCTCTTATTGGAAGATATACTGCAGACTTTAAGAATGAACAGCTTTTGCCGGGAAACGAAAAATACAGTCTTTCTCATGTAATTAACAGAAATCTTTTCTGGGTAAGTCTTTTCCGCGAATCTCCTTCTCCACTTAGACCGGTTGTATATTACAAGGGTACATGGTGGGAAAACGGTGTAAAAGATGCCGGTTCAAGCTTTGCTGAATGGTTCAGTACTCTTTACTGCATGAACAGAATTACAGACTTTAATTCTGATAAACCTACACTTTCTGTAATTACAAATGAAGCACCGCATTCAAATGAAGATATCTCTATGTTTGGTGTTTTGCCGGAAAATCTAAGAAATTCCCACAACAATGCTTATAACATTGATGTAGTTTCTCTTGCACAGGTCTGCGACTTTTTTGATTTTCTTAGAGAAAACAATGTTTATGATAATACCCGTATTATTATTGTATCTGACCATGGT
>NZ_AJGU01000103.1 GCF_000260795.1 Treponema sp. JC4 | reverse complement strand
TGCAATTCCAATGTCAGCGTGTTTGCCTTCTCCTGGACCATTTACAATACAGCCCATAACGGCAACGGTAATANCTTTTTTCATTGCAAGAAGGCGGGTCTGCCAGCGGTCTACAAAGGCATGAACATCAAATCCTAAACGTCCGCAGCGGGGACAGCTTACAAGGGTTACACCGCCCTTTCTTTTCCCGCATTCCTTAAGGATATTAAGACCTGCAATTACTTCGTTTTCTGGAGATGAAGAAAGGCTTACGCGGATGGTGTCACCTATGCCTTCGTTCAAGAGTGTTGAAAAGGCAATGCTGGATTTTACTACGCCGCCGATTAATGGGCCTGCTTCTGTTACTCCCAGGTGGAGAGGATTATTGTATTTCTGGGCATAAAAGCGGTTACATTCAATTGTTTCTGTAACATCGCTGGACTTCATGCTTACAACATACTGATTAAAATTAAGCTGATCAAAAATTTCTGCTTCTCGGACGGCAGTTTCGCACAAACCTTTCGCACGGGAAATCTCACCTTTTGCAATTTTTTCCTGCAAGTCCTTTGGAAGACTTCCTGAATTAATTCCGATTCGGATTGCTACTCCGTTATCGCGGCAGCCTTCTACAACACGTTTTGTATTTTCTATAGAACCGATGTTTCCCGGGTTAATGCGGATTGCTGCAGTATTTCCCTTAAGACATTCAAGGGCAAGCCGATGGTCAAAATGAATATCTGCAACAAGTGGCATTGATGTGCGTTCTGCAATCATGGAAATTGCCTTAGCACTTTCCATATCTGGAACTGCAAAACGAACAATGTCGCAGCCAAGCATAGCAAGTTCATTGAGTTCTTTTAGCGTTCGGTCAAGTTTTTCATTATTCTGTGGAATATCAGTAATGCTTTCTTTCCACATTGTCTGAAGTGTTACAGGATTATTTCCGCCGATTGTAAGCGGACGGGTCATTCCCTTACAGCCAAGTTTTACTTCTTTTGTAATCATTCGCCGTCTTCCTCAAGATTTTCTTCTTCATCGTCATCAGAATTATCTTCAATAGCAAGCTTTGAAGTAAGTTCTGCTATCTGATTTTTTATGCCACGGATAATTTTTGTTTCGTAAATAATTAATCCAAGCGGAATAACTGTAATTACTGCGAAAATAACCATAAGAAGTTTTGACGGATCTCCCGCCATGAATTTATCCCAGTCAAAAAGAAAAATACAAAAAAGGAAGGCAGAAAGTGTTCGGCTTCCATCAAGTTTCTTTTTTTTGCTGCTAAGCTGATTAATTTTTTCCTGAATTTCGTCGTTTGTCATGGGTTAAATATAACATTTTTACAAATTAGGGAAAAG
>NZ_AJGU01000102.1 GCF_000260795.1 Treponema sp. JC4 | reverse complement strand
AAAGAGTGGAGAAACTTTCAGGTTAGAAAGTTTTTTTTCATAACGCTTATCTGCAATAATATGTTTAACACCAAGTGTTTCTATCATAGAATCCAGACGGGAATCCGGAAATGTTGCGTCAAAATAAGAATAAAAGCAGCCGGCGTAGAGTGCTCCAAAAAAATATTCAAGTGTCTTTACACTTTTTTCAATCATTACAGGAACTGCCTGCCCGGGTTCAAAATATTTAGAAATAACTGCAGAAAGTGTCTTTGCATTTGTTACAAATTCTTTCCATGTTACAGATCTTGTAGTATCTGCAAATGCTGTTTTTTCGGGATATTTTTCTGCTGTTGCTTCAAGATAATCAAGTATTGTGTATTTCATTATTTTTTTTATACCTAAGACTTATTATATGTTTAATTTGTGTAAATGTCTATTTTAAGATTTATATAGAAAAAAATAATGTTTTTTGCTATCCTTTAACAAAAATATTAATTAGGACATTTATGATTCACTTTAATATCCCTCCGGTAACCGGTAACGAAGTAAAATATATTCAGGAAGCAATTGCAGCTCACAAGATTTGCGGTGATGGTGCTTTTACAAAAAAATGCCATGCATGGTTTGAAGAACGCCTTAAGGGCAGCAAGGTTCTTCTTACAACAAGCGGAACTACAGCCCTGGAAATGGCAGCCCTGCTTTGTGATATTCAGGCAGGGGATGAAGTTATTATGCCTTCTTTTACCTTCTGTTCAACTGCAGACGCATTTGTTCAGCGGGGAGCAAAAATTGTTTTTGTTGATGTACGCAAAGATACAATGAATCTTGATGAAAGCAAAATTGAACGTGCAATTACTCCAAAAACAAAGGCAATCTGTGCCGTTCACTATGCCGGTGTTGCCTGCGAAATGGACACAATTATGGACATTGCCCGCCGTCATAATCTTAAGGTTGTTGAAGATGCGGCTCAGGCTGTCTGCTCTTTCTATAAAGGCCGACCTCTTGGTACAATTGGTGATTTTGGCTGTTTTTCTTTTCATGAAACAAAGAACTTTTCTATGGGAGAAGGCGGTGCCATTGTAATAAATACAGGAACAGAAGATTTTGAACGTGCAGAAGTTATCCGCGAAAAAGGAACAGACAGAAGCAAATTCCTTCGCGGTCAGGTAGATAAATACACCTGGCGTGATTACGGTTCAAGCTATCTTCCAAGTGATATGAATGCCGCCTACCTCTGGGCCCAGCTTGAAATGGCAGAAGAAATTCAGACAGACAGAATGAATATCTGGAACCTTTATAATAAAGAATTCAAAACACTGGAAGAAGAAGGTAAACTAAGACTTCCCGTTATCCCAAAAGACTGCCGGCACAACGCCCACATGTTCTATTTAATTACTCGCTCTCTGGAAGAAAGATC
>NZ_AJGU01000101.1 GCF_000260795.1 Treponema sp. JC4 | reverse complement strand
GATCTTCTAAGAATTAATGAATTAAAAATTATAAACTTGAAGCTCTCCGCAAAGAAAAAACTACTAACTTTGTTTCTGGAACAATCATAGAGATTTCTAATTGGTGGCCAGTTGGACAAGCAAATAATGGTTTTATAAAAAATTAGTAGCCTATGGTTCTCCAAAAATTAGAGAAGAGATTGGTCGACGTTATTCAACTATTCTAAGAGATGAAAAAGAAAAATTAACATTTTTATTGATGGAGAACCTGTAGAACCTTTTGAACACTGTGTTTGGGGTAGCAACCGTTTTGTTGAAAGAAAAGGAAATCAAATACCTGCAAGATTTGATATTGATAAAGTTTTAGGAGCAAAACGTAGATGTAGTTCTTGTAGAACAATAATTGAGGATGGAGAAACAACTTGTCCATCTTGTGGTTCAAATCAAATAAGAACTGTTGAAGAACGTGTTAAGGGATGGGTTGGTATTCAACGCTTTGATGATAATGTTAATTATGGAATTGATTTAATTAGAAATGGACGAGCTATCCGTATTTCCGAAAAACAAGCATTCTTTGAGTTTGAAGATGATTTGAAAAAAGTAATAAAAGATTATCCTATAGATAGCACAGCTGGACGAATAGTCGGTGAAATTCATTTAGATTTTGTTCCTGTTGATTTTTTGAAACAGGATTTCCAACGTTCTAGCGACGAGTGGCAAAGAGCTATTTCATATTTAAGAGGCAACAGTTCTTTACAACCGACACAACCAGGTGCCGATAAAAATGATTCTATAATTTTCAAGCTTTACCAAGGATACAGAAAGGTAAGAACACCAGGTACAGTAGATATGTATATGGGGTACTGGGATGAAATTGAAGGCAAACCTAAACGTTTTCCTAATCGTGATTTGGAAAAAGAGTATTATCAGAAATTCTTAAAAAAAGAAGAAGGATATTATGATGATGCTAAGTGGTGGGAAGTCGTTGAAGCAGCATCAAGAAAACCTGTTGAAGAATTAATAGATTGTCCTGAATGTGGTGCACAGAATTTAAAAGAGGCTGAAGTTTGTTGTGCGTGCGGAGCAGTTTTAAAAGGTAAGGAATGTATAAATCCTGATTGTAAAAAATTAATTCAGAATTCTGCAGCAACTTGTCCTTACTGTGGAATGGATCAGTTCCCTAAAGTAACAGAACCTTGGATATGTAATATTTGTAATACTAGAAATAGTCCTGATACAATACAATGTATATGTTGTGGTAATGAAAAAAATACTATAAACAAATTATCTGAAGATGAACTTATAAAAAATTCTATAAAAAATGAAGATTTATGTATAAATGATTTATCTGTTACTTTGCCTGATAATAGAAAATCAACATCTTTCTCTTTAGAAGTTTATTTTTCTCCAAATCAATTAATATCACAAATCAATAAAAAAAGATTCCCATTTATAATTTATAAAAAGCCAGATT
>NZ_AJGU01000100.1 GCF_000260795.1 Treponema sp. JC4 | reverse complement strand
ATTAGTTCTATAAGTTCATTAAGGCATTTTGTATATTCATCCATATATGTTAAATCACCCGTGCCCGTACTCTTACCGTAATCACGCTGACCAGTTACAGGGTCAATAAAGTATGCCTTGTAATAACCACAACTCGTTTTACCAAGATAAAACTGACGCATAAAAAACTCCTGTCGATTTTTGAAAATCTCCAAGCCGGCATTTTTTACCAAATCGATTAATCAAATCGCGGGTCAAATCTTTTATCAAATTTGATCCCAAATCCAATAAAAACGCCGTGATGTTTCATGTGCCTGGCCCAGCAAGGTAGGACACATCAATAATATTTTAAAACATCATATGCCCTAAATCCATATAACATAAGGATTTAGGTATAAAAAAAACTCATCATTAAGATGAGCTTTGAAAGAGCGGATGAAGACAAAATGCGTTAAGAAAATCCGGGAGGATTTTTAGCATTTTGCGTCGTGTCATTCATGACACGCGTGAGGACCCGTTGGGTTCGACTCTCTTCAAGACGTGGACAATAAAAAAGCCTCCCTTTTTTAGGAGGCTTGAGAGCGGATGAAGGGAGTCGAACCCTCGTCATCAGCTTGGAAGGCTGAGATAATAAGCCGTTATATGACATCCGCATTTGTTCAGGCAACTTGGTGTCGCTTGATGTTTAATAATATATAAAATTGACGGATTTTGGTCAATAGCAAAAATGACTTTTTTTGAAAAAAAAATCAAAAATCTTTTTCTCTAGTCTGCTAATGCGTAGACTACTGTTGTAACTACCCTTACCCTTTTCAGCTCTTCAAGACCTGTGGCAGCATCATTAATACTGAAAAACCCCTGAGAAGCAGAAGTAATTTTTCCTACCTTACTGTGGCTGTCGTGTGCAAACTGTTCAGCTGCGGCCCGGGCATTTTCTGTTGCGTCAGCAATCATCTCAGGCTTTATCTGATTAAGGCCGTTAAATTCATAATTTACCTTTGTATCATAATCAGAGCGTACAGAAATTCCTTTTCCTAAAAGTTCAAGAGTATCTTCGCTGGCTTTTTTTACCTCATTTACTTTTGAAGAACGAATCAAAACATTCTGCTTGGCAATGTAAACATAATTCTTTCTTGAACTGTCAATGTAAAGTTCAACTGAGGTATCAGTGATTTCCGGGGCAAGAACGGAAAAATCGCTGTCGGTCAGTCCGTGATTTTTCAAGAAATCTTTTACAATTTCTGTCTGTTCTATGATGTTTTTTCTTAAGCCTGGAAGTTCGTTTCCTCCTACAGAAAAAGAAAGGCGCCATACAGCCATATCAGCAGGCACTTCCCTTTCAGAAAGACCTCTTACAGTAACTGAACGCTGAGGTTTTGTTACGTTTCCAAGTCCTGCTGCAATTACAAGACTGCACAAAAAAAGTGATACAGAAATAATTAAAATATGAATGGTTTTCATAACAAATATTTTATCATATCTTTC
>NZ_AJGU01000099.1 GCF_000260795.1 Treponema sp. JC4 | reverse complement strand
ATGACAGTTCAATTTCTCGTGCAAAAAAATATGTTTCTCAAATAGGAACATCACTTTCGGCTATTGTAGAAAACTTTTTTGATAACCTTACCATAAATGAAGATAAAGCAGAATTTTCATACAGTCCTCTGGTAAATGAACTTTCAGGAATTATTCATCTTGATGAAGATTTTGATTATAAATCAGATTACACTTCTTATCTGGATAAAAAATATGAATAAAGTTTTTGTAGATACTGATGTTATTATAGATTTACTTGCAGAACGAATTCCTCATTTTCATTTTTCTGCCGTACTTTTTACTTTTGCAGAAATGAAAAAACTTGAACTATATACCAGTCCTTTGATTTTTGCCAATACATTTTACATTCTTAGAAAATATCTTGGAAAAGATTCTGCAAAAAATGCACTCCGAAAACTTCGTATTCTTCTAAAAGTAATTGATTCTTCAGAAAGTGTTATAGACAAAGCTTTGAACTCTGACTTTACAGACTTTGAAGATGCAATTCAATATTACACAGCCTTAGAATATGGAATACCTGTCATTTTGACCCGAAATATCCGGGATTATAAAAAGGCTTCGGTAATTGTTCAAACTCCCGAAGCCTTTTTAGCTGCAAATCAATTGATATAACTGCTACATTATTTTAGCCGCTATCTGTTCTGCTACATACAAGCCTGATGCAGAAGACTGGCTTAAAGAATGTGTCCAGCCCGAACCGTCACCAATAAAGTAAAGACTGTCAAAACCTTTTGCACGCAGGTGCTCATCTACATCAACTGTGTTGTTATAGAATTTACATTCAACGCCGTAAAGAAGGTTGTCATCATTTACCATACCTGGAACAAGATGATCCAGGGCCTGAATCATTTCGATAATATCATCAAGAATACGCTTAGGAAGAACAAGGCTCAAATCACCAGGCTCTGCATTAAGGGTCGGAAGAACTGTGTTGTCTGCAATGCGGCCTTTTGTTGAACGCTTACCGCGGATTAAATCTCCGTAACGCTGAACAATTACACCGCCTCCCAGCATGTTAGAAAGCTTGATGATTGCTTCACCATATTCAGAACTGTCATCAAAAGGTTCTGTAAAGGTTTTGCTTACCAGAAGGGCAAAGTTTGTATTGTTAGTTTTAAGGGCAGCATCCTCAAAAGAGTGACCATTTACGGTAATACCGCCGTTTGTATTTTCAGTAACGACAGCACCAGACGGATTCATACAGAAGGTACGCACAAGGTCTTCATAAGTTTTTGTACGGTAGGTGATTTTACTTTCGTAAAGATCTTTTGTAACGTGATTCCAGATTTCATCCGGACATTCAAAACGCACACCAATATCAACACGGTTTGAGCGGGTATGAATCTTAAGTTTTTTACAAACGTCTTTTACCCACTTGCTGCCCGAGCGTCCAGCCGCAACGACAATCTGATTTGTATAAATTTTAAAATCAGCAGTTTCAACCTGATAAT
>NZ_AJGU01000098.1 GCF_000260795.1 Treponema sp. JC4 | reverse complement strand
AAACAGAAAGTATATATTAAATAAAAAACTATTTGTAAAACTTATAAAAGTTATAAAAATAATTTTAAGTTATAAAAGTTATAAAACTAACTGATAGTAAGGTGTGTTTATGAATAATCCTTTTAATCCCAGTTTTGGTAAAGTGCCTCCTATTTATATTGACCGTACACATCAGATAGAGGAACTTGTTTCAGAACTTAAAAATCCTGATAGTCCATACCAGACTACTTTAATATATGGTCAGAGGGGAAGTGGAAAAACAGCCTTTACCTCTGCACTTTGTCAGGAAATTTAAAAAAGAAAAGGATTTTATTATCTTAAACATTCCCTCTACAGGAAATATACTTTTATCCTATACTCAGGGAATATACAACAAAACATCTAAATTAATACAAAAAGCGCTTGATTCTTTAGACTGTATTTCACTTTCTATATTTGGTGTACAGATTGAATATAACAAAAAGGATGAGTCTAATATAAATTATCAACTTGTTCTTGAAAAATACTAAAAAAGCTTGCAGAACAGAAAATAACAGTACTAGCTGTTATAGATGAAATCAAAGCCTCTTCAGAATTAAGGAATTTTATTTCAATCTATCAGATTCTGTTGCAGCAAAATCTTCCTGTTCGTTTGATAATGGCGGGGCTTCCCCAAAATGTTTCTGAACTTCAAAATGATAATCAGCTTACTTTTTTGCTTAGAGCACCGCGAATTACGCTGGAACCTTTAGACAGTTCAAATGTACGTTTTAATTATAAAAAAAAATTTGAGAAAGGTGGAAGAACTATTGATGAAAAGGCCTTGGACAAAATGACTAAGGCATGTAGTGGTTATGCATATGCCTTTCAGTTACTGGGCTGGCTTAAAGCAAAACTAAAAAATACTATTAAATATCTGAATACTGAAAACCCATCTGTAAAAGCATCATTAAAAACTGTTCTTGAACCAATTGATGTTAGTAAGTATAAAAGAAATTAAAAAGGGAAAATTAAAGAGTGTTACCTTAAAATAAAAAAAATGTTACCGCATAACGATCGTTATGCGGTAACATAAATGTCATTATGCGGTAACATAATAGTGGATATGCGGTAACATAACGGAAATTATGTTACCGCATAATTTTCATTTTGCGTACGCAAAATGAAAATATTCTATTAACGTCTGTATAGGAACTGTTTAAAATTTATTTCTAAGCTGAATTACAGAATGTACGTTATATTTTTGTAATACAAGATTCCAGTGTGAAGATGCGGTGCTTAATGCCTTAAATCCAAAATCGCTGTGGAATTCTTTAAGAGTTTTACCGCTCATCATATAGTGAAAAGCACATTTTTGTCTGTTAGAAAGCCTTTTGTAAATATCTCCTGATAATTCATAATTCTTATTTTTTGCTGCATGAGTTCCTTTTGAGTGGAAATATTTATTATTCTGGAGTGCTTTTTTGCATAGTATGAATTCATCTGTATTCTGAAGGTTTATAAGGATGTATTTAATATCATGATAAATGAGCAAATCAAGATTTTTTTGCTGTACAGCAAACAACGAAAGT
>NZ_AJGU01000097.1 GCF_000260795.1 Treponema sp. JC4 | reverse complement strand
AATCATTAACGGTGTATCTCTGGATCCACGTATTGGAGACTTCTATAACAATCCTAGTTTTGGTTACGGCGGATATTGTCTTCCTAAAGATACAAAACAGCTTCTTGCTAACTATAATGATGTTCCACAGAACCTTATCAGTGCCATTGTTCAGTCTAACACCACACGTAAAGATCACATTGCACAGATGATTATAGACAGAAATCCTAAAATGGTTGGCATATATAGACTTACTATGAAATCAAATTCAGATAACTTCCGTGCCAGTGCAATACAGGGCGTTATGAAACGCATTAAGGCTAAAGGTATTGAAGTTGTTGTTTATGAACCAACTCTTAAAGAAGATACATTCTTTAATTCTTACGTAGAAAAAGACTTTTCTAAATTCAAATCTGAATGTGATGTGATTATTGCTAACCGAAATGCAACTGAACTTTCAGATGTTGCTTCAAAGATTTATACACGTGATTTAATGGGAAGGGATTAAACGATCATGAAAACAAAAATTGATTTAAACGGAAAAACAATATTAGTAACCGGTTCGCCTGGATTTATTGGTGCAAACCTTGTTTTACGCTTATTTAAAGAAATGTCTTCTGGAACGATTGTTTCTCTTGATAACATGAATGATTACTATGATCCTCAGTTAAAAGTTTATAGACTGGGATTAATTGAATCAGAAGCAAAATCATCTTCTGTAAAACACGTATTTGTAAAAGGTTCTATTGCAGATAAAACTCTGGTAGAAAAACTTTTTAATGAATATAAATTTGACCTTGTTGTAAATCTTGCAGCTCAGGCTGGTGTGCGCTATTCAATAGACCATCCTGATGTCTATATTGAATCTAATATCATTGGTTTTTATAATATACTTGAAGCCTGCAGAAATCATCCTGTTGAACATCTTGTTTATGCATCATCTTCTTCTGTATATGGTGGAAATAAAAAAGTTCCTTTCAGTACAGATGATAAGGTTGATAATCCGGTTTCTCTATATGCAGCAACAAAAAAATCAAACGAACTTCTTGCTCATTCATATTCAAAACTGTACAACATTCCTTCTACAGGTTTGAGATTTTTTACTGTCTATGGACCTGCAGGAAGACCTGATATGTTCTACTTTTCTGCAACAAAGAAACTTGTTGCAGGTGAAAAGATTAAAATCTTTAACTATGGAAATATGAAGCGGGACTTCACCTATGTTGATGATATTGTAGAAGGAATTCTACGAGTTATGAAAGGCGCTCCTGTAAAAGAAAACGGAGAAGATGGACTTCCTCTTCCTCCTTATGCCGTATACAACATTGGCGGCGGTACTCCAGAAAACCTTTTAGATTATATTTCAACCTTGCAGCATGAACTTGTTAGAGCTGGTGTATTACCTTCTAACTATGATTTTGAAGCACACCGCGAACTTGTAGGCATGCAGCCAGGTGATGTTCCTGTTACTTTTGCTGACTCTGCCGCTTTAGAACAGGACTACGGTTTTACACCAAAAATTGATATTCGCACCGGTCTCCGTGCCTTTGCTGAATGGTATGCAGGGTATTATATGGGAGAGATTAATT
>NZ_AJGU01000096.1 GCF_000260795.1 Treponema sp. JC4 | reverse complement strand
GTTCTTCGAATTCAGGCTCTTCAGTTACCTCTTCTGCATTTTCCACCTGCTCCTCATTTTCTTTTGGAGCAGTAACATCCGAGGCTACATCTTCTTCTGTAAGAGAAAGGGCTTCCATAACCTCTTTTTCTGTTTGAGGAAGCATATTGTAAACAAAACTTAAAACTTCATTTCTCATTAATGGATCTATATGTGTACATTCAAAATGCAGAAGCGATTCATTTTTAACAGGATTGAATTCAGAATTCTTGATAGTTCCAAACATTACGATAAGCATGTTCTGAATATTAAACTGAAGTTTAATCTGAACATTAGAAAGTCCCTTTCCACCAATACGGATAAGGGCACCGGCTTCTGAAATATCTTCAATAAGACATTTATAACCGTTATGAGTTTCTACAGCGTGGTAATCATTGATTTTTTCCTTGATTATGTAGAGATAGCCGTAGATTTCGCACTTGGCACGTACAGCCCTTCTTTTTTGAGTGCGGACAAGATTATTTGAATGATTGATAAAAAGACAGGGAGAACCAATAAAGAGACCTGTCTGGGTTACTGCGCTGTCAAAAACGTATCTTGCATCGCCCTTGCGCCACAAATAAATTGTAAGGGTTTTATGAAGCCAGCTGTCGGTTGGAAGTTCAATCAGATCCTTGCGTTTTGGAATGGAAATTACCAGTTGTTTTCCGTTATTAATGATTTCTGATGTAAAAACACCCTTTCCCGGAAGAATGATTCTAAGCTTCTGGCCTTTATCAAGGGATAAGGTTGTCTGCATTCCTTTTTTTGAGTCAGATTCATTTTGAATTTTTGTACGGTAGTCAAAAAGCTTTGATAATAAAAACTGATAGGATTTAGCAGAATTAGGATCAAGAGTCTGTGCTGTAGTTGAAATCCTCTCCATGCATTTTGTCAGGGATGGCATTGAATAATAAAGTGAGTTGGGATCTTCAAGTCCAGAAAGTTCAGAGGCTTCCCAGAGGGTGGTTATATCTGCAAAAGAAAAGCCGTTATCCATTCCAGAAACAAAAAATTTAATTTTTGTTTTGAAAGCCGTGTAAATAGCACCGAGCAATAGAAAAAAACTATTACTGTTATTACTCCGATAATTGAATACACATTTTCCTCACTTTTTGCAATAAATACTAAAATATTATATCATAATATAGATGAAAATACATTCGTCAGTAGCAAAAATCGTAATTTTTCTTTAGTTTTTATCTTTTTTGTCCTACCTCCTCTTTTTTCAAAGCCTGCTATCCTTGCCTTTTCAGACTGGAAATTTCCTCTTTCTCAGGCTTTTTTGTTTGCCCTTTCTCTTTTTTTATTCTTTTCTCATAAAGAACTATGGAAAAAGCCGCTTCATTCCGGAAAGTTTTTTATATTTTATGACTTGATTTTTCCTGCAACTTTTACTGTCTGTATTTTATTTTCGATTTCGTTTTTCTTAAACGGAATTGCACTTTTATTAAAAGTCAGCGGACCTGATTACAGTATTGCTATTCCGCAAAATATCTTGCAATGGTGCTTTTGCCTTCTGACATTTATATTTGCAGCCTCTTTTGAAGAAATCCTTTACAGGTTTTATATACCAGACTTTCTTTTACATATAAGCTGCAATCGAAAGTTATTTATGATTTTAATAGAGGCTTTTACTGCCCTTTT
>NZ_AJGU01000095.1 GCF_000260795.1 Treponema sp. JC4 | reverse complement strand
TTTTTAATTGAAAGATTGTTTCTTTATCATCTATTTGAATATTCATTTCCTGGTTTTCTTCAATTCCATTGTTTGTTAGGTTTGAAGAACCTATAAAAGCTGTTTTATCACCAAAAATATAAAATTTGGGGTGGAAATGCTCATCTGTAAAGAAACGTATTTCAATTTGTCCTGAGTACATAAAAGGAGTAAGTTTTTCAAGTTCTTTTGCGGATGTACCAGTGTTTAGGCGAATAATCAATTTTATATTACACCTTTTATACATAAATTGCTTTAAGATATCTGTATTAGAGAAAAAAGCCGTAGCAACATAAATTGGCACATTATTTGAATTTTCTAAAAGAGCATCTTTCAATTTCGTAGTTTTATCATTGTAAAAGAGTGTCATAATTATAGGATATTTCAGCTAACAGCATAAGTCAATAAAAGTAATCAATACTCAAGTATGTATCTGCCTAATCTTACGGAAGAATGGCAAATACATACAACGCATCTTTTTATTCCGCATCCATAAAATCCATAGGATTACCACTACATTCTGGATAATTCTTACAATGAATCCAAGCTTCACCATCCTCAGGATCAATCACAACTTTTGCTTCATTGTAAAAATATTTATCACCACAATGTATACATTCAATTTTTTTATTCATTGAAAGGTGCGGAAACTTTGCAATTCCTTTTTCTAATTCTGGAATACGTGCATCTCCATAAATTATTGTAGGGGTAAGAACTTTGTTATCTAGGTAAGTACCACGGCAATCTGGAAAGTTTTTACAAACAACCATTGTAAAATTTGTGCCATTCTTCTTTATAACTTTTGATTGATTAAAATTATATGCTTTTTGACAATGAGGACAGAATACATAAGAACTCTTTCTAAGACTTCCATCTGGATTATGTTCATCATCAAACTTGTTGATTTCATTAAGTCTTTGCTTACCAGAGAGTATTGTTAATTGATCCAAAGGTAGATAGACAATATTTTTACTGTCACCAAGTTCAAAGTATTGTTTTGCATAATCAAGAACTGCTTCTACTCCGTATTGACCAATTCCTGTACACTCGACTGTTTGAATCCAATCAATAATTGCATCAGAATTCTTGAAGCGGCGTAATAAAATCTCTGCTAGTTCAAGTTCAACATCAGATCTAATTATCAATTCATTCCAATTTTGGTAGCCGGCAATTTTTGCAATAATATGTTGTGCACGTGCTAGTTTTATTTCCTGTCTGTCTTTATCATCCCATTCAAAGAAATAAAATAAATCATCTACATCGTAGAATTTCCAATCGTAGTGATAAATAATAATTCCATCACTTTCATCTGATTGGGTTTGAGTCTTCCAATCTGTTAGGAATTTTTTGGCTTCATTCTTGAAGAAATCAAGATTTGACATAATATTTGCTCCTTGAGCACTCGTTTTATTGTATTTGCTAAATTGTCAGTACCGTAGCAACAATAAACCTGATGCTCATAGGTAAATATTAAGATATTAGATATGGTATGATTCAAATCTTCGCACTGACCGCTAGTTCTACCATGGAACTAATTAAAATATAGTAAGAGAAAATTATTATGTCAATAAAAGAAATTGAGTTAGAATAATTTTATTTATTTCGCTTAGGATGCTCCATTTTCAAATGAGCTCTTAAACGAAATGTAGGAATTTCTTTCTTACAAATTCTGCAAATAGTTGTTTTAATTTGTTGATTTTCATC
>NZ_AJGU01000094.1 GCF_000260795.1 Treponema sp. JC4 | reverse complement strand
GGCTGCCGGAAAGATTCCTTTCAGCCTTAAAGATTGGGGAGTAGATTCAGCTGCCTTTTCTGCCCACAAAATCTGCGGTCCCCGCGGAATTGGAATTTTATATCTTAAGGATGCAGATAAAGGCCTTGAACCCTTTTTGCGGGGGGGCGGGTCAGGAAAAGGGAATCAGAAGCGGTACAGAAAATGTATTCGGAGCCCTTGCTTTTGCCAAATGCCTTACAAAATATTTTATCTCAGAAGAAAATGAAAAAGCCTTTGCTTTATATCAGGCTCAGAAAAAAATTACTGAGGATTTTGTAAAAAGACTTTCTGAATTAGCTGGAGCTACAATCATTCCGCCCTCACGCCTGCAAAAACCAGAGTTGTTTTCGCCTTATGTTGTTCAGGCAGCATTTAAAAATATTCCTGGAAACGTAATGCTTCGTGCCCTTGATTCAAAAGGCTATTACATCAGTACTGGAAGTGCCTGTTCTTCAAGAAAGAATAACCGTCCAGTTCTTGAGGCAATGCATGTGGACGGACCTCTGCGAGAAACGGCTGTTCGTTTCAGTTTTGGCCCTCTTACAAGTCCTTCTGCAATTGAAGATTTATTTAAAGCTGTTTCAGAAGTGAACGGAACTTTCAATTAAACTCTTAATAAGTTTTTTCCATTGAATTAAGTTCTTCGATATTTTTTTCAAGGCGGCTTATTTCGCGGTTAAGCATTTTTTCGTAATTAAGTTCGCCCTTTACAATACGCTCTCTTTCATCTTCCCAGTTCTGCTTTTCTGTAATGTAGAGAAAATTGAAGGAGGCGTTGCTTGATTTTTCACACCAGACTTTTGCTTCCTGCCAGTAATAAAGGCCGGCCTTATAGCAGGTAAGGGCTTTTTCCATATTGCGAAGATATTCTTCTTTCCAGGGAGCATCGTAAAAATAGATGCATTTTTTATCGTAGGTGCGGCCAAGTCGCAGATGCTGTTCAATTAGTTTTAAATTAATGTGCATCTGAAATAAATAGCGGTATTTTTCCCACTGCTTTTCGCTTTCAACCTTAAAATCTGCAAACTGAGGATTGCAGAAATCTGCCTGGGCTGCCTTTTCAAGCCAGTAAATGTTTTCTATGCAGTCGTCAGGGTACTGCTGGTAATGCACGTGATAAAGCTTATACCAGTCTTCCTTGAATTTTACCATGTAGGCAAAGGCCTTTATGGGTGAAAGAGAAAAGAAAAATGTACACAGTAAAATTACAAGAACTGATTTTTTCACTCTATTATTATCGGAGAATTTTAAGATTGATTAGAGTGTTATAGATAAAATCTGAAATTTCTTCGATTGATTTTGTCGCATCAACGCGAACAATTTTCATGCCGTCAGGATTATTTTCATATTCAGAAATTACTTCATCATACAGGGCTGCAGTCTTTTTCTGATAATCAATTTTTTCGTATATTTCCCGTTTTCCGTCCCGGCTTTCTACGCGTTTTAATGAAATTTCCGGGTTAATTTCAAAATAAAACAAAACTTCAGGAAGAGGAAAAGGAGAGTTTACAAGACGGGGAATTTCTTTTCCGCAGCTTGCAGACTGGTAGGCCAGACTTGAAAAAAAGTAACGGTCACTTACAACAATTCTTCCGGCTTTTAAAAGCTCTTCAACTCCGCCGTCTCCGTAAATATGTTCACAGCGGTCTGCCGCAAAAAGATATGAAGAAGTTCTTTCGTCAACTTTAAAATACCCCTGCCAAGCATCTGGCGTAAAAAAACGTACCT
>NZ_AJGU01000093.1 GCF_000260795.1 Treponema sp. JC4 | reverse complement strand
CTTGGCTCTGCATTTCGTCAAAAACAATCAATCTGTTTTGAAAATGAATTTCCAGAGTTTTTAATGGTAAGTACAATAGAACCACGAAAAAAATATGATCAGGCGGTTCTTGCCTTTACTGACTTGTGGGACAAAGGATATAAGATAAAATTACATATTGTTGGCAGACCTGGCTGGTTAGTTGAAGATACCATAAAGCTAATAAACAACAACAAATACCTGAATAAATTTCTTTTCTGGCATAACACAGGTATCCCCGATGATGAATTATGCGCTTTATACCAGCGAGCAGATGCTGTTGTTTTCGCAAGCATTTCAGAGGGATACGGTTTAGCTTTAGCCGAAGCTGCTAGTTATAACAAGCCATTAATAATTCGAGACATCCCAGTTTTTAGAGAATTGGTAAATGATACAGCAATATATTTTACAGGATTTGAACCTGAAGCTATCAGCAGTAAAATCCTTGAATTTTTAGAAATGAAAAAAAATAAGAATGTATTGCTTCCTGTCGTTAAATATACAGGTTGGGAGGATTTTACAAAAAAAATCTTATTTTATATGGATATATTAAATGAGCAGAAATAAACTACTTTCAATTTCTCTTTGCGCAACCTTAAAAAACAATAACCATGCAGGTGGAAAAGTTAATTGTTATTATTTACAAAAGCTTGAAAAAAATTTTGATATAACATATATATGTGGTTTTTCAAAAAATGAACTAAATTCAAATTGGGAAGAAAGAAAACTACAGGGTGATTATAAAATAGTTTGTACACAAGACTACTACAAACCATCTTTTTTCGAAAAATGTATTAATAAATTAATTCTATTAACAAAAATATCTGTTTATATATTTTTTTTAGATTATTATAAAACATGCTCTTTCCTCCGTGAACTCAACAAACTGAAAAAAAATAAATACGCACCTGATACCATCATACTTGATTGGACACAATGCATATTTCTTTCAAAAAAAGTCCGAAAATTATTTCCAGCTTCAAAAATCATTGGTGTTGAGCAAGATGTTTCTTTTTTGAGTTATAAGAGAAGAATTGATTTACAATGCAGTCATAAGCAGAAAAAAATTGCAAAACAACATTATAATCTGCTCAAAAAAAAAGAATTATATTATCTCTCATTTCTTGATAAAATTAATGTATTAAATAAAAAAGATGCAGACTTATTGTTAGAAAATAAAATTCCTGCTGGAAAAATTAAAATTATTGCTCCGTATTTTGATGATTTTTCAAATGTAAGACATATTTTTAATACAAAAAAAATTATCTTTTACGGACATATGTCTCGGGTAGAAAATTATGAATGTTGTATATGGTTTATTGAGAATGTATTTTATAAACTACCCTCAAATTATACACTAACAATAATAGGAGCAAATCCTCATAAGTCACTACTTAAATATACATCTGAACGAATTATAATTACTGATTATATAAAAGATGTAACTCCATACTTTGAGACGGCATTATGTTCTATTGTTCCTCTTTTACTTGGGGCAGGAATCAAAATCAAAGTCCTTGAATCAATGTCAGCAGGGATTCCCGTCCTCACAAATGCAATCGGTATCGAAGGGATTCCTGCCAAAAACAAAATCGATTATCTTCATTGTGAAACAGCACAGGATTATATCTCTGCTATTTCTGAACTTGCAAATAATTATGAAATGCAAAAATTAATAAGCAAGAACGCCCGAGATTTTATATCACGAAATTTTAATTATAAAAATGATTCATATTTATAATAGTTTTTGCAGTATTTTTGTTTCTATATTAAACGTATCTTCATATCTTTTTTTTCCTTTT
>NZ_AJGU01000092.1 GCF_000260795.1 Treponema sp. JC4 | reverse complement strand
GTTTTATTATATATTTTTAAGGAGGCTATACTTAACATGGATAAAAAATATTATTCTAACCGGTTAGCAATTTCCTTTTGGTGGCATTTGATATATTAAAATTTAATCAATACAATTATAAATGATATTGTTATAAAGTTTGCTTTAAAACCTTTTCAATTACATCATCCATATCATAATACTTGTATTCAGCAAGTCGTCCACCAAATATTACATTTGTTTCGTTATCTGCCAATGATTTATATTTTTTATATAGTTCTGTGTTTTTCTCATCATTGACAGGGTAGAATGGTTCCATGCCATCCTTCCATTCTGTTGAATATTCTTTGGAGAGGACAGTAAAATCTTTTGCATATGCCGGATTTTCCGGTTCAAAATGCTTATGTTCAATAATTCTTGTATACGGAACTTCTGCTTCTGTGTAGTTTATAACTGCATTTCCCTGGTGGTTCTGTTCTTTTAGTGTTTCTGTCTCAAATCGCACTGTACGGTATTCAAGTTTACCAAATTTGTAATCATAGAATTCGTCAATTTTACCAGTAAATACAATTTTATCAGCAAGACTTTCCCAATGACTTCTGTTTTCAAAAAAATCTGTATTTGTTTTAGTTTCAATTCCATTAAGTAAAGAATCAATAAGCTTATTATAGCCGCCAATAGGAATTCCCTGATAAGCATCATTAAAATAATTATTGTCAAAAGTTAAGCGGACAGGGAGTCTTTTAATTATAAATGCCGGTAATTCGGTACATTTGCGCCCCCATTGTTTTTCTGTATATCCCTTGATCAGTTTTTCATATATATCCCGACCGACAAGTGAAAGAGCCTGTTCTTCAAGGTTTGCAGGTTCCCTGCCTTTTAATGCAGCAAGTGCTTCTTTTTTTTGTTCTTCTATTTTTGCAACAGCTTCTGCAGGTGTTTTTACTTTCCACATCTGATAAAAAGTATTCATGTTAAATGGTAGGTTATAGAGTTCACCTTTATAGTTAGCAACAGGACTGTTTGTATAACGGTTAAAAGGAACCAAAGAATTTACAAAATCCCATACTTCTTTATTACTTGTGTGGAAGATGTGTGCTCCGTATTTATGTACATGTAGGCCTTCAAAATCTTCACAATAAATGTTTCCACCAAGATGTGGGCGTTTGTCTATTACAAGACATTTCTTTCCTTGCTGCTTTGCTAGATATGCGAATGTTGCACCGAATAAGCCTGAACCTACAATTATATAATCATATTTATACATATTATATTTCCCCATAATTTGTTTTATTTATTGAAAGAAAAATATTGACTATCGAGTCAATATTTTTTTATGTAATTGTATTTCTATGTATAACCAAAATCAAGGCGTATAATATCACTATTAAATAGTGAAAGTGTTGTTTGTATTAAAATATGAACTTTTGTGAAGGTTTCTGAAATTGCTTAATTACAATAATAGCCTAGACATAAAAATCAGATTAAGTAACCAAATTATTTCATAAATACTCCATAATAAATATATTTTCAAATCCTGAACTAAAATATTTATGCATTTTGAAAATTACTTTCAACTTTGTTTTTTTACAAATAGTGGCAAAAGCTAAAAAATATGTTATTCTACAGGCAGACGGTAACATATGATTCTAAAACTAGCTTTTAAAAATATAATTTCCCGCAAGAGTTCTGCGGTTATAATTTTATTTATTACTTTTGCAGTGGCGCTTCTTGTACTTACAAATGCTATTTTTGATAGTACAGAAAACGGTATACAAGAAACTTTTGTTTCAAGTTTTACAGGAGACATTGTTATAAGACCTAAAAATGAAACACCGTTGAGCCTTTTAGGTGATGAAACACCTGTAACAGGTTCTTTTACAGAAATTCCAATTATATCACCTTATGAGTTGGTTTATGATTTCATTAAAACTATTCCACAAATTGTTTGTTTTAATCCTCAGATTGGAGGGTTTGCAGCATTGGATTTCAAGAAACG
>NZ_AJGU01000091.1 GCF_000260795.1 Treponema sp. JC4 | reverse complement strand
GATTATCGTTGTAATCAATCCAGCAGGATTCAATTATTTGTTTTGCCTCTGACAAAGACGAAAAATAGTTTTCATTCAGATATTCATCACGAAATACACGATTGAATGATTCAATAAAAAAGTTATCGGTCGCGTTCCTTTGACTTGAAAAAATCTGCTTCACGTTACGATTTTTGCATTATTTTAAGATTAGAAGCCGTTAGATAATTCAACTTATTCTGGAAGTTATCCATTATCCTTTGCCAACCGACACGTGTCGGTTCTACGATGTCACTTAGCAAAGGTATTACAAAGACGAAATTTTTGACTTTTTCCCGTAATCCATTCTAAACAGATTAATTCTTAATTATGCGTATAAATTCTGCCAAAAACACTGTAAAAATGAAAAAATAGTAGTGTAATACGTTTATTTATAGAAGAAAATAGGAAGCCATTTACAGAAATCTATAATGTAATACAAATAACTTTTGATACTAGCGGAAATTACAACGGATTGTGGTACAATTCTTTATCTTGCCGTCAGTGGTTATTTTTTTTTCGTTTCGTTTTAATAGCTTGTTTTATTGAAAAACCGACACATGTCGGTCGAAAAATACTAAAAATTCTCACTACGTGTGCTCTTTCTAAACGAAGTGAGAATAAAATTCTGAACCGACACGTGTCGGTCGCTGTGTTGACAGGCCTTTTTTAAATCAATATTTCATTTTTAATTTCTTTTCATCACGAATTACTTCTTCAAAGTTTTCCATATATTCATTCCAGTATTTCCAAGTAAAAGGCGGATATTTATTTTTGTTACGCTCATTCAATAAAGCAACTACCCTTCTGAATGGATCCGAAAACTCTTTTGCAACAATAATAGCCTCATCAGGCATAACCCCATGATCAAAAAAATATCCATCACAATACATCATCAGCTGATATAAATCAGGAATACTGGCTTCATTTTTCTTTGCTTCAATTACCGAAACTTTTTCTCCTGTAGATACCATAAGATCACACTTTGGATATCCCTCTTTCAAAATAGAGGTGAATAAAGGAACTTCCCGCTGCGTTATCTGAGAAGGCATATTAAGATCCAATTCTTTTTCACTGAAAAAATTACTTTCTATAATTTCTGCCAGTTTCCTTTTCAACTCAGTTTCATTTACTGAAATAGGTTTTTCTAACCCCTTCTTGGTTGGTCTCAAATTTCTTCGCAGCCATCCGAAAATTTTTGAAAGCTGTTCATCCCCTACCCTGAATCCATTTTTTGTTGTTCTTGTAGCCGGCAAATCTTCCCGATTATTTGAAACAATATTTATCTGTATCAGCCAGTCATTAAAAGTCGGATGATTCTTTGTTCCATAAATTTCTTCAAAAAGATTATGCTCCACTACTCTTCCATTTATTCGGATTTCTACACCCGACGAAGTGATATTCTGTTTGTAATAGCGGTTTGAAGATTTATTATTAAAAGGGATTCTTGCAGGTAATGCTTCCATAGCACCCTGAGTACATTCGAAATGTAATTCTTCATTTGTAAATTTCAGGACGGAACTTTTATAAATAGGTTTTAAGGGTGTTACTTCATGATGTTCCTTTGTACCGTTATAATGTTTTAATGTAAGAATTAATTGTATTTTACAAGTCTCAAGAACCTCTGAGTATGTAAATCCAAGATCTTCATAGATTCTATCCGCAACACTATCAAAGTCAAAACGCATATCAGAGCGGGCCGCAACTTCAGCATCAATCAAATTCTGAAACAACATAAAATTGCATTTTACCCTGATATATGTTCTTCCCCATGCATGTCCAGGATATTTTCTGCTGTTTACAAGTTCGTATTTCTGTCTGCCAATTACATACGGAGCTTTTATCTGCATTACCTTATTTTCATCTGATAAAGATGGAATACGTAAATACATCTCCCAGGCATCGTTTTCAGGATTTGCTGCCGACAAGGCCTGCTTCCAGCCAAAACCATGTTCATTAAACACAGAATCTGATCCTATGGCACCAAGAGTAAATGCCTGTTCTGGATTTTCAAATCCCATTCCAGAATCTTCGATGGTAATATAAATTGCCTGATTAATATCATTCGTTTCTTCAAGTGTAATTTCTATCTTCCGGGTTTCGGAATTTTTACCAAGAATATTGCTTATAGAATTATCTAC
>NZ_AJGU01000090.1 GCF_000260795.1 Treponema sp. JC4 | reverse complement strand
TTTTTTATCAGTCACAGAATGACAGAGCATATTTATATAATCTCATAACATTTATGGGAGGTTTTATATGTCTGTAAGAATTGATGAAAATCTGCTTTTGGAGATTCTGGATGTTTATGCATAAATATCAATAAGGCTACGTGGATTCCCAGCCTAAAATCAAATGCGTAGTAAGGAAGGAATAAAATGAAAAAGAGAAGGCCCAGAATATATGATAATGAAAACTATTCAGATTTTGCCGAACAGCCAAGCCCTCTTGAAGTGCAGCTAGGTTCTGAATTAATGCCACTTCTTGATGAACAAACTGATTGTCCTTTATTGAGGGGATATCATGATTTTCGCAATGTAATTGATGCTGAATATGGCTTACCTCTGCCAACTATGCGTATTCGGTATAATATGATTCTAAATCCATGTGAATATAAAATATTACTGCATGGAACTGAGGTTGGTGGCTTTAAGTATTTAAATTCGATGCAAATTATTTGTCTTGACACGGGGGATTTAACAGGCGAATTATCTGGTGAAAAAATAAAGGAACCTGCATATGGGCTGAATGGAATAATTGTTGCTAAAGAGAAGGCAGATGAAGCGAAAAGACTTGGGTATGCAGTGACAGAACCATCTGATTTTATCCTAGGTCAGATTTTTGAAATAATCAGAAAAAATAGAACAAAATTTCTGAATCAGTGCATGGTGAATACTTTGATCAACAAAGTCCGTGATACCAATCCAGATGTCGTTGATGATGTATTTTTTATGCATAACTTTTCAACCTCAAAATTTAAAACAATACTAAACTGGTTACTTGCAGAAGGTTTTTCTATCCGGGATATGAATTCTATACTGGAAGCAATGGCAGATAATATCGATGAGACTAAGAATCTTGTAGAACTGCTTGAAAAAATCAGGGAAAAACTGGTCTGGCAGTTACTTTCAGCTATTGCAGATAAAGATAAGATAATTCATGTAATTAGGGTTTCTAAAACATTGTCAAAAGCTTTATCAGAGCGTATTTATTATCCTCAGTCATATAATGAATTGCCCTATTATACATTTTCTCTTGCTGAAACCAAAGTGTTTGCCATTGAGATGTATAAAAAAGCTATTTGTATGCAAAAAAAAGATCATCTTCCCATTTTTGTTATTGTAAGTAATTTACGTACTGCATTAGCTAACACTATTAGACAACAGTTAGGAAGAGAATGGATTTGTATATCAGATAAGGAATTGTGTTCGGTTATAACAGATTATTCAGTTGTTGTTGAAGAGGTGCTTGAGATTAATGAAATTAAAGTCAATGAATAAAGTACTATTAGCGATTAAAATCTGTGATGTTATTCTTAAAAATGGACAGGAACAATTTGTTGGACTTTATTTTTATAGTGATAAGTTTGAGCGTCCAATTGTCCTATGTAAGTATAATGGGGGATTTAATTATTTTTTGTCAAAAGTGCTGGAAATAATACCAGTTCCGTGTATAGAACACAAAACACTTAGCAGGGCTATATTTGAAAACACAAAACAAGGCGACTATATTGATGACAGTTATATTCAAGCAGTGGCTAAGGTTTATTCAAACTTACAAAAATTTAAAGATAAGCAGGAATCTTTTGATGAAGAATTGAATAATGATGTGGTTGCACAATTGTATCTACTTGAAGAAGACATCTTTAAATGTGCCGAAAAGAAATTTTCTCCAAAAACTGTGAACAATGAAAATCAACAAATTTGTATAGATGGTGTCAGAGAGTTGCTTGTAAAACATATGTCTGAGTTTTCAGAAGAATATGATATGGATTGTAAGATTACACACAATGCTTCCAATAATACTGATGAATATTATCTTGAAACAGTAATTGAGGAATATAATTTTGATTTGTGGGTAATAGTTATGATTTCATCTTTAGATCAAAAAATCTATGTAGGAAACCGTTGTGTTTTTAGAAGTTTTGATTTATGTGAAGCAGAAATTGCAGTTGAGTACGTAAAACATCTTCTTCAGCTTACTAATGAAAAATTAAAGAGAAATATAAAAATTTTCTGCGAAGAGTTTAATATTAATCAAAAGCAATATGAAATAGTATGTAATTCAATAATTTCCATACTTGAAAAGAAGCAGAAAGAAAAGAATATTGACATTGGATATGATTATGCTGATAAAACTGTTATGTCAATTTACCTACATTATCCAAATGATATCTC
>NZ_AJGU01000089.1 GCF_000260795.1 Treponema sp. JC4 | reverse complement strand
GGTTATAAACGAACTCAGACGTATTGAGGCTTCAATTTCTAAAAATGTTTCTTACCTAAAATCATATGAACAATCACTTGAATCAAGATTGGCACGATCAGAAATAAATGAATGCATAAGACATCAGGAAGTAATTGAAGGTCTTGAAGAGCTAAACAAATCTTTCGCAAATAATTACACAAGAAAAGAAACAACTAACTTGAATGATATACATGAATTTCTTTATTACTACTCGAAATTGTTATTAAACAATGAGCTGAAAAAAAGTTCGGATATTTGGTTGTCAGTATGGAATCGTTTTTGTTGTGAGTTTACAAATTATATACCTAAAGAAAAGCTCGAAAAAAAGGTTTTTCAAAATTTAACACCACACTCAAACGAAGAAAGAACTGCGTACCAAATTATTTATATTAATTATGCCTTATTTCTAATCCTTACAGATACTATAAATCGAAATATCAAAATATTGAGAACTGCTGAAAAGGAAAGTTCAAATAATACAAAAAAATTATTTGTAAAAAAGCCAGGAAGACCATATAAACCACAAAAGAAAGAATCACTAATAAAAGAACAACAACTGAAACAGGAAAATTACACAGAACAAATTGCATACTTAGAAGAGTGCTTAAATAAATTTAATGCCGTTAAAATTGATTATTATAACACCTTAAAAATTTACCTCTTTACAAAACTACAAAGCAAAACAAAAGGCTATTATAGCAGCAGAAGATACAATTAAGAAACTAAATACTATTGAGAATAAATTTCTGTCACCCATCTTCCTAATGTTCGTACCTTTTAGCGAAATACAAGAACAATGGATCGCCCTTGAGAATATAAAGAACAAAGTTACAAAAAAGACTAAATCATTTGAAGAATATAATTCAACTTTTTTGCTTGCCTTGATTATGGAAAATTATTCAGTTCTAAGAATGTTATTAAATATTTCTGGAGAATTAGTAAAACAAGAAAAGACTTTCAATCAATCTACTATGTCATACATGGAGTTTAATACATCGTTTTTTTATAGATTTTCAGATTCGCAGAGTAAAATTAAAATCGATGAATCTTTTATAAAAATACAAGATTCAATATCACTTTTTTCTTCGAAAATAGAGTCGGATGGATTTTACAATGATGTTTATAAGCAATCCTTGAAAGCTCAAAAGAACCCTACAGATATACAAAATAGAGCCGTAAAGTATATTTTAAAATTCTGGGAACAATCGAATTACAACTCAAGAAGAAAGTTTGTTCCTGTTATAACATTAAATCCCGGTGCAGGAAAAACATTTGTTGGTACTCTTACAATTAGAAATTATATAAAATCATCAATAAACAATGGCTATATTCTTTTAGTTGCTCCATCAGGATTAATCAACTCATGGTATGAAGAACTTGAATCCGAAGGACTTTTTGTAAAAAAAATAATTCAACGCACACCTGCAGAAAGAAAAAAGTTTCTCAAGAATAGAAAATTCATAAATGGAAATATATACATTACAAGCTATGATACTTTACGCATTGATATAGATGATTATTCTGAAAAGCCAGGATTATTGATTTATGATGAACTTCATACAGTCACTTCATTTACAAGCGACCTTGAGATAATTCCCAAACTTTCAAACTTTAATTCAGATATTCCGTATATTCTTGGAATTACTGGTACTCCTGTACAAAACTCATTCATGGATCATTTTAATACATACAGATTTTTTTTATCACAAAGAGTGGTTTGATAAAGAAATCACTGACAAAATGAAGAATGAAGTTATCAAATACCTTGCCGAAAATGAAGCATACTTCTTTGGAGAAACAGAATTATCTTACAAAAAAAATGCACTACTTGTTCCGTGTATTTTATCAAAAAAAATGCAGTATAATCTTGAGCGAATGAAACGTTTTGGCTTTTCTTCAAAAGAAATTGAACAATACGCTCTATCTCCACAGACATATATTGATAATCCAAAATTTAAGGAAAGCCATATAGATACAACACTTATTTCAGATAAAATTAAATTCTGCCTTAGTTATATAAAAGATATGCCTGAAAATGAGCAAATCATAATCTTCTCAGAATATAAAGCACCGTTATTATTCTTAGAAAAAAAAATTGCAAGAAATGAATATTAATGCATTAACTTTAACAGGAGATGACTCTATAGATAAAGCAGAAGACTTTACAAACTCAAATAATAAAATAAAGATTCTTTTAACAACTCTTAAAAAAGCAGGAACCGGATTAAATCTCCAAAGCGCAAGTCACATGATTATTCTAGATCTTTGGTGGAATCCGGCAGTTATAGAACAGGCTCTTCATAGAATTGATAGAAAAGGTCAAAAATCATCATCAATTAATATTTTTATACCTCTATATTATGAAACAGCATTCGAAAAATCTGATTCAGTAGTCAAAGAAAACTATTACGAAGTTTCTTATATCGATAATCAAT
>NZ_AJGU01000088.1 GCF_000260795.1 Treponema sp. JC4 | reverse complement strand
AAATAATGATATCTTAAAAAAAATTCAAGCTTGCTTCATGTTCTGCAAATTTTACATCAATATAATTATGTACTGTTCCATCAATTGCTGTATAAGTTTTTGTTCTTCTTGAAATAATCGTTTGCTTTAATTTTTTTAAGCTTTCATTAATTTCTTTACATTCTCTTTGAAGTAAACAAAACGTAATTGCATGTATTTCTTCTATGCTAAATCTTTTGGATAAAGCATTAACAATATAATCACTATTATTAATAATTTGACTACACAGTCTATCATAAATATTTTCTGGGTTTTGGACTTGTGCTAATTTCTGTTTTAAAAGTTCTATACCAAGGTTATCATAGTTAAGAAATTTTTTATCAATGTATCCCAAAAATTGCTTTATAGACTCAAGATAAATTTCGTAAAATTTATTAATCGGTGGTATTTCAAACTTTAAATTTATAATACTATTAAGTAAAATTTTTAGAGTTAAATCTAAAAATTCTTTCATATGAACTTGCTGTAAGTTCTGCTCAATTTGTGATTTACCATTTAATATAAGTTGTTTACAGGGAACAATCAAAAGATCAGAAGTTTCTGGCTCGTATAAGATAATACCTTTAGGTACACTCATATAAATTGCATATAAATCAGAAAATATACGATAATGTTTTATTAGGGTTTGACCTTTTGTTTCATTCACATATTCTGAGTAACTACCGTAATAACTATTAGCACGTAATTCACATTCTTTGGAATTCAAACTTTCAGCATAATGGGCAAAATGGTTCTTTTTAGAATCACCAGCTTTTAAGAAAACAGGTTCATAGCAAAATGGACAACGGGTTTGCAGATTTGTTGTATCATCATAATTACAATTTTCTGCGAAAATAAATTCTTTTTTATCAAGCTAAAAGCAAAGTCCATAATTACATAATATCATATTTTTATTGCATTAGTATAAATTTACTAAAAATTAAATTTGTTATATAGATTCTTTAATCGAATATCAATAAACTGTTATGATTTGGATTTTTAAATCCATCTGGTCGGTTGTGGGATTAAGGAGTTTTTATGAAGAAAAATAAGTATTATGAATTTGTCCCAAAACATATTTATGGGCCATATCTCAACAGAGCTCTTACATTGGTAGAAAAAGTTGTAAAAACATTAAATTCTCAAGGAGTCCATTCAAAATGTTACCTTATTGGTAGTGCTGGTAAAAGACATATGGTAACAAGGTTAGTTATTAATGGAATTCCTAAACCTTTTGATGTTGATATTAATATTGAAATTAATCTTAAAACTTTACCTAGGAAATATCAAAATTTAAAATTGTTGAAGGAACATATCCGGGTAGAATTGAATAAATCTATTGGACTTAACAATGAAACCTTTTCTGATGGAGAGAATTCAACTTCTGTTATTTCTTGTCCTCTTCATTTTACAAATGATAATTCCAAAACAGAATTTAGTTTTGATGTTGGTATAGTATCAAGAAATTCCGGAGGCAATTTACAAAGATTAATTGCAAATAAACAGCAAGATTTATATACATGGTCAAAAATTAAAAACACATCTTCTCTCGATACCCGTTTAAGTAAGATAATTGAATGCAATCTTTGGAATGATTTACGAAATATATATTTAGAAACAAAAAACAGATTAATTAATGATGTGAATTGTCCTTCGTTTGTATGTTATAAAATTGCTATTGAGGAAACATATAAAAAGACATTAAATGTTTCGATTAAAAAAACAAAACATAATAAAAAAAATAATTGAGATCCCGTAGGCGATTCTGCAATGGATGATAAGTATTCAATCTTGTAAGTCAGCATCAAAAGCTCTCTCCGATGTCTAGACATTCATACCACTAGCTATCGGGGAAAGTATTCTGCGTTTCTCTCTCTTGTTCTAAAATGATAAAATAACTTTTTTTGATATTATCTTGCATCAAGAAGTATTTTTAAATATTCAAATTGATTTTATTTTCTTTCGAAAGAATCACAATGACCAGGGCAATAGTCTCCATGGTTATAACAATCATCATTCCCACAAGTTCCATAATAATCTTTGAATATACACTCTTCTTCTTTTGAATACTCATCATCGTCAGAACAACAAATGTCTAAATTACAAAGATTTTGATAACAAGAACAATCGGGGTCTGTACATTCATAAACAGTTTCCCCTTCAAATTCAACAGCTTTTGCACAACTACATGTTGGATCCTGATTAATATCTATCATAGAGAATATCTCCTTTGTTTTGTTTATATAGGTTCAAAAATAAATATATTGAGACTTCGAATTGTTTCTCGTTCTAATCTTCTTATCTATATAATAATATACTTAGATTCATATTGCAAAAAAAACTGCTTTAAGCTTAGCAATCAAGCTATAACTATTCTAATAGATATAAGCAAGAATCATATTGTCCATCCCCCTAAATTTGACCAATTTTAAGGAAAGTTTTTCATTCCTTTAAGTTTATGTTTAAACAGACTTGGCGTTATTTCTTTTAATTCCTT
>NZ_AJGU01000087.1 GCF_000260795.1 Treponema sp. JC4 | reverse complement strand
GCTACCGTTTGGATTTTCCATTACAAATTTTAATGCTTTTTCACTAATAGAGTGTTTTCTCCAATAGTCAAGATTAATCAGCATAACACCTGAATTAAAATACCCATCTTTAAATGGATAATCTAATCTGTTATAACGGCAGATGTCATCACATTCAACATCAAAAGCAGCTGCCAACGAAAAATCAGAAATATCTGTTTCGTACAGTTCCATTAACGAGTCAACAACAATAATATCACAATCAAAATAAAGAACTTTATGAACATCTGAAGGAAGTTTTTTTTCAATAAAAAATCGGAGATAAGCACCTAGTGTCAGACGATTGTCTGGAACTGGTAATGCATCCAATTCATTTTGCATTTCATACACAGATAATACAGCTCTATTATTAACCGCACTTTGCAAAGCTTCAACACCAGATTTATCTACATTCAAGAGAAGCGCAAAAAATGTAGATTCTCAGATGAGTTTGTTGTAATAATTGATTTTAAAAGAATAATTGCCTGCTTTATTAAGTTGCTATCTAGACAAAATACAATATTCATATTTTAAATTACTCCGCTGAATTCATCGATTCAATCAATCGCTTAAACATTTCTTCAATGCCAATTTTTGGTGTCCATCCCAACTTCTGCAATTTCTGAGAAACAAGTCGAATTTTTACAATCGGATTGTAACCAAGTTTAGAGACATCGTCTGCTAAATCAAACAGAACTTTCACATTTGCTTCTGGATAAAGCGTGCAGACAAGTTTTGCCATATCCGCAATAGAAATAGTCGTTTCTTCATTAGCGATATTATAGGCTTCTCCCGAATTACCTTCTGCAAGTACTGTTAGGATTCCAGAAACTGCATCAGTAGTATAACAATAGTTGCGGACGGTTTCGCCTTTTGTACGAAGAACTATATTTTTCTTTTCAATAACACTTCTTGCAAACTGAGCAAAAACTCGATTATCGTTATAACTAACTCCAGCTCCAAAAGTCTGACACAATCGTGCGATTTTCACAGACACACCATATTGAGAATGATATGAAGCACAAAGTGTTTCTACCATTCTTTTGCTTTCTGAATAACTGGAACGAACCGACATTGTATCAATATATCCAGAATCATTTTCTGAAATTGTTTTAATACCTTCGAAATCTGTAAAAGAACCGTATACTTCAAGAGAGCTTAAATAAACAAATCCTTTTAAGTGCTTATTTCGGCATTGTTCCAGCAAGTTTTTTGTGCCAGAAATTGCTATATCAATAGTTTCAACAGGTTTTTCTACAAAAGATTTAGAATCTGTAAAACTAGCACCGTGAATAATATAATCCAACTCAATATCTTTTATACTGATATTTCTTATATCCCCAAACAATGGAAAGACACAATTTCTTTCATTATCAGAAAAAACAGAAGCAAACTTCTCTTTGCACCTACAACAAGCATAAATCCGAATATTTGCATTATGCTCATCATTATATTTACATAGTGATTTTATTAAAATTGAACCTATTAAACCTGTTGCACCAGTTACAAGAACAGAACTATTTTCGAATGGTTCAAAATAATGAGTTTCTTTAACTAAGTCGGCAATATCTTTTTCTATGACAATGTTATTCATATTCTATAATCCAAAAATTTGCTGGTTTTCACGAACTTCATACAAAGCTTTGAATGTGTAAAAATCCGCAGGCGTAGTAATCTTTATGTTGTCAAAGTTACCTTTTACGGTAAAAAGCTCATAACCATACAGTTTCATCAAGCTGGCAGAATCGATTATATTCGTCTGTTTGTCGGAAATAGCTCTTTCGTGTGCAGAAAGTATATCATTCAGATAAAAGCATTGTGGAGCTTTTGCGTGAAAACATTTACTTCTGTCAGTAATACTCTGTATTTTGTTATCATCAATCGTAACAATTGTTTCAATTGCTGGAGTTACCGTTATAGCAGATCCATATTTTTTTACAGATTCTATACAGCTTGAAATAAGTTCTTCATTTACAAAAGGGCGGACTCCATCATGAATTAGGACAACAGGATTATCATAGTTCAATGACGAAACAGCTTTTAAGCCATTATAAATGGATTCTTGACCAGTTTTACCACCTGCAACAATTCTGAGAACTTTATCAATTTCATACTTTGTAACAAGTTTTTGCAAATAAGGAATCCATTCTTCAATACAAACTACAGTAATGGCATCTATATTCTGATGATTCTGAAAGTTTTCAAGAGTATGAACAATCAATTCTTTTCCGTAAAACTGCAAAAACTGTTTAGGTTTTCCTTTGCTGTTCATACGAGTCCCAGAACCACCCGCAAAGATTAAAGCTACATTCATTACATCCCCCATATACGTAATATTCTCGATATACAATGCTGATAATTTGTTACTGCAAAGATTTTTTTATAATCTTTAACAAGAATTATTGAAGTTTTGAATTTGCTTTTACCCGTTCCCAATGTATTGTGATAACACAAGACTTTTTTTACAATACTATCCAGTAAAGGAAATTTTTCAGCAGGATATTTTTTCTGTAACTCAGCACATAAAGCAGG
>NZ_AJGU01000086.1 GCF_000260795.1 Treponema sp. JC4 | reverse complement strand
ATTTTCTTTTTCAGATGAAATAAACCAGCTTTGGGCTGCAATTCCAGGATCATTTCTTTCATTTGTTTTGAATACAAAAATTGGAATATTGAAAGCGTATTCTGGTGTTGCTGTACAGAAAACAGTTGAGTCTATCCAAGTACCCCCGTATTTTATGAGTAGTTCAAGCCTAAGTAAATCTGAGAAGTGTGTATAAGAAATTATTCCTTTTTTGTATTTTTCGATAATGAAAGGTGGAAAATTTACGTAATTAAAAAGATTATCTTTGGTAATCACTCTGACTTCTTTATCTGGCATAGCCTTTCGTATTGAATTAAGACAAGCCTTGCATAGCTCAGGAGCGTTTTCTTCCCCCTGAAACCAGCACCACCAGATTATATTTGAATATTCATGTTTTTCGTTAATATTTCTTGGATAGTGTTTCAAAAATTTTTTGTATTTTGATTTTAGGAATGTATAAATTATCCAGTCTTTATTTGTTTTTTTCAGGTTACTGTCCACTTCCTTGAATGTAATTTTGAACCAGAACCGTATAAAGACAAAACGTATATATTGAGCTGTAGTATTTAATAAATCAGTATATTTTTTACTTTTAAAAAGATTTTTTGTTTTTGAAACAATACTTGCCATGTAAAGTTTTATCCTTAATAATTTTAATCTCTGCTGAATAAATCGCGTGTGTAAACTTTAGATTTGCAGTCGCTTAAATCTTCTGACAGGCGGTTTGCAAGAATTATGTCGCAGTTTTTCTTGAAGACTGATAAATCGTGCTCAACCTTGAAATGTTCAAAATCATCTGCAGTCAAAGTAGGTTCGTAAATTACAACATCAACACCTTCTCCTCGAAGAATTTTCATAATGTCCTGAATTGAAGACTGGCGGAAATTGTCGCTGTTTGCCTTCATTGTTAAGCGGTATATACCGACTGTTTTAGGCTTTGCTGCAAGAATCTGGTGTGCAATAAACTCTTTTCGGGTTCGGTTTGAATCTACGATTGCCTGGATAAGGTTCTGCGGAACAGAGTTAAAGTTTGCAAGCAGCTGTTTTGTGTCCTTTGGAAGACAATATCCGCCATAACCGAATGAAGGATTGTTGTAAAAATCCCCGATTCGAGGGTCAAGACTGATTCCCTGAATAATCTGTTTTGTATTAAGGCCGCGGACTTCAGCATAAGTGTCCAACTCGTTGAAGTAGGCAACGCGGAGAGCCAGATAAGTATTTGCAAAAAGCTTGATAGCCTCGGCTTCTGTACAGTTTGGAGTAAGAATTTCAACATCTTTTTTGATTGCCCCCTGATACAAAAGCTCTGCAAACTCGCTTGCCTTAGAGGACAGCTCAGGTCGCTCTTTAGGGTAACTTACAACAATTCTGCTAGGGTAAAGGTTATCGTAAAGGGCATGTCCTTCGCGCAAAAATTCCGGGCTAAAGAGGATGTTTTTGATATTGAACTTCTGACAGATGCCTTCTGTATAGCCGACAGGAATTGTAGATTTAATTACAACCGTGGTATCTGGGCATTTTTTCTCAACAAGAGCAAGCACAACTTCAATAGAAGAAGTATCAAAAAAGTTTTTCTCAGAATCGTAATTTGTTGGAGTTGCAATTACAACAAAATCCGGATTTTTATAAGCATGTTCTGCATCGCAGGTTGCACTAAGTTTAAGCGGTTTTGTTTCCAGATATTCAGAAATTTCTTTATCAACGATTGGTGATTTTTTTGAATTGATTAAATCAACCTTATTCTGCATTATGTCACAGGCAATTACGTCATTGTGCTGTGCTAAAAGAATCGAAATTGAAAGGCCTACATAGCCTGTTCCTGCTACTGTGATGTTCATAATATAATTATAGCATATCACAAAAGTTATTGGTACTGGAACATTTGTTACTGAATAGATTTCCTTACCACTGAGTATTATGTGGAATATCTTAGATTTATGCGTTAAAATTAACATTACTTGCTAATTAAAAAGAGGCATATATGCTGAACATAATTTTTGGCGACTGTAAAGATGTGATCTATAACACATCTGTTTTTTTTAAGAATGTATATGAAGATGAATGGCTTCTGGAAGAAGATACAAAACAGATGATTCTGGATATTGATAAATCAAAGGTTCTTTCGGCAAATGCAATTGAAAGTCCTGTGCTTGGAGGTATTCCTCCTACATCACTTTCTGGTGGCGTAAAAACTCTGATTTTGATAGCTCATATGCCGGATAAAATCTTTAATGCTTCAAATTGCGGTGATAACTGTGCTCCCTGGCTTTTGAAAATTGCAGAAAAGAAGGATGTTACAATAAATCTTCGGCATCTTATGAATTTCGGTACTGACAAATTTGAAGCAAAAATAGTTAACACTGGAAAAATTATTCATTCGGCAAAAGAATATCTGATTGAATATGGAGAATGCCAATGAAAGGTACATATTCAATATCAGTACAGAATAATCATGTGAAATATGAGTTCGAGATTCGACGCAATATTACGATTATTCAGGGAAACAGTGCAACTGGTAAAACAACTCTTATTGATTTGATTCGTGAATATCAGCTTAGTGGTACCGACAGCGGAATTAATTTTTCATGCAAGAAGAAGTGTGTTGTCCTTGAAGGTAATAACTGGAAAAATGAACTTTCCATTCTGGATGACTGTATTGTCTTTATTGATGAAGGAAATAGTTTTATTGCATCAAAAGAATTTGCATCCGCAATAAAGAGTTCAAATAATTATTATGTTCTTGTTACCCGAGAGGGCTTGGAAAACCTTCCTTACAGTGTAAATGAAATTTATGGAATTCACACTTCCGGAAAATATGCCGGATTAAAACAGGTTTATCACGAATTTTATCATATCTACAGCGATATAAATCTGTTGTCGAATCTTGAAGTTCAAAAAGTTCTGACAGAAGATTCAAATTCTGGATTTGACTTTTTTAAGTCTATCTCTCTGTCACGATGTACTTGTG
>NZ_AJGU01000085.1 GCF_000260795.1 Treponema sp. JC4 | reverse complement strand
GCCGAGTTGTGAGGAAGCCGAAGCTTGAATAAAAAGCGGCAGAAACGGCGGATAAGGCAGTAATGAACGGAGATAAGAATATGGTCAAGCGAATACAGGTCTATGGCGGATGCCTATGGAGCCGTAAGACGAAGAAGGACGCGGTAAGCTGCGAAAAGCCGGGGTCAGGAGCACACATCCGTTTACCCCCGGATATCCGAATGGAGTAATCCGGTACAGTAATGTATCATCCGAAGCACTGAATAAAATAGGTGCCGGAAGTCACACTGCATGAAGTGAACCATCTAAGTAATGCGGGAACAGAAATCAATAGAGATTCCCCAAGTAGCGGCGAGCGAACGGGGAGGAGCCCAAACCACATTTTGTGGGGTTGTAGGACTGCGACGTGAGTTTGTAAAAACTGAAAGATAGGAGAAGCGTTTGGGAAGGCGCGCCAGAGTGAGTGAAAGCCTCGTATCCGAAATCCGACAGTCTCTAGCAGTATCCTGAGTAGGGCGGGGCACGAGAAACCCAGTCCGAATCCGGGTCGACCACGAT
Organism: Treponema sp. JC4; assembly: GCF_000260795.1. Taxonomy (GTDB): domain Bacteria; phylum Spirochaetota; class Spirochaetia; order Treponematales; family Treponemataceae; genus Treponema_D. The sequence goes on along the minus strand of NZ_AJGU01000085.1, from coordinate 2,534 downwards.
CCAAGGCTAAATACTAGACGGCTACCGATAGCGTACAAGTACCGTGAGGGAAAGGTGAAAAGAACCCCGGTAAGGGGAGTGAAATAGAACCTGAAACCATAGACTGACAAGATGTCACAGCACGCAAGTGTAGTGGCGTGTCTTTTGTAGAATAAACCTGCGAGTCACGTTATGCAGCGAGGCTAAGGAATTGGAGTTCCGGAGCCGGAGCGAAAGCGAGTCTGATAAGGGCGAGTAAGTTGCATGACGTGGACCCGAAGCCAAGGTGATCTATCCATGAGCAGGTTGAAGGCAGGGTAACACCTGTTGGAGGACCGAACAGTAATCTGTTAAAAAAGGTAGTGATGACTCGTGGATCGGAGTGAAAGGCTAATCAAACCTGGAGATAGCTGGCTCTCCCCGAAATGCCTTTAGGGACAGCCTCATACAAAGCTTACGGAGGTAAAGCACTGGATGGACAATGGGGAGTCAAATCCTACAAAGTTCAATCAAACTCTGAATGCCGTAAGCCAGCGTATGGGAGTGAGACTGTGTGCGCCAAGGTTCATAGTCGAGAGGGAAACAGCCCGGACCGGCGATTAAGGTCCCAAAATCATGCTAAGTGTTAAATGAAGTGAAGATGCACAGACAGCCAGGAGGTTGGCTTAGAAGCAGCCATTCCTTAAAAGAGTGCGTAACAGCTCACTGGTCGAGCATCTTTGCGCAGACAATGTAACGGGGCTAAGCATGATACCGAAATCCCGGATTCATCACATAGGTGATGACTGGTAGGGGAGCATTCTGCTAACTGATGAAGGAGTACGGGTGACCGGCTCTGGAGGAGGCAGAAGAGAGAATGCAGGCATAAGTAACGAAAAGACGGGTGCGATCCCCGTCCGCCGAAAACCTAAGGGTTCCGGGGTAAAGGCAATCTGCCCCGGGTAAGTCGGCCCCTAAGGCGAGGACGAAAGTCGTAGTCGATGGGAAATCGGTTTATAATCCGATACTTGATAAGTTTCTATGGAATGACGCATGAGGTGAAATCCGGCCGGGCGACGGTTGTCCCGGTCAAAGCAACGAGGTGCTGAGGGAGTGGTTAAAATAACTTCCGAGCTGAGTTGTTACAGCGAGCGGAAAGAAAGTTGAAGCGAAGCGGACGTAATCAAGGTGCCGGGAAATAGTTCCTAGGTGTGGCTTATCAAACCGTACCGTAAACGGACACACGTAGGTGGGATGAGTAATCTAAGGCGCACGAGCGAACTCGCGTTAAGGAACTCGGCAAAATGCGCACGTAACTTCGGAAGAAGTGCGGCTCCTGTTGTTAAAGATGAGGAGCGACACAAAGCAGGCCCAGGCGACTGTTTATCAAAAACACAGCCATCTGCGAACCAGTAATGGGACGTATAGGTGGTGACACCTGCCCGGTGCTGGAAGGTTAAGAGGAGCGGTCAAGAGCAATCTGAAGCTGTGAATCGAAGCCCCAGTAAACGGCGGCCGTAACTATAACGGTCCTAAGGTAGCGAAATTCCTTGTCGGGTAAGTTCCGACCCGCACGAATGGTGTAACGATTCTGGGCACTGTCTCAACGCGAGACTCGGTGAAATTTATATTCCGGTAAAGAAGCCGGATACCCATAATTAGACGGAAAGACCCCGTGAACCTTCACCGTAACTTAATATTGGGATCCTGTTCATTATGTGTAGGATAGCTGGGAGGCAGTGAAGCGTGGCCGTCAGGTTGCGCAGAGCCAATGGTGAAATACCAGCCTTGATGGACAGGATTTCTAACCTTAGCCTTGAAGCAGGTTTGGGGACAATGTTAGGCAGGCGGTTTGACTGGGGCGGTCGCCTCCCAAAGAGTAACGGAGGTGCGCGAAGGTCTCCTCGCGCTGGTTGGAAATCAGCGTACGAGTGTAAAGGCACAAGGAGGCTTGACTGCGAGGGTGACAATCCGAGCAGGTACGAAAGTAGGTCTTAGTGATCTGATGGTGCTGAGTGGAAAGGCCATCACTTAACGGACAAAAGGTACTCCGGGGATAACAGGCTGATTTTCCCCAAGAGTTCACATCGACGGGAAAGTTTGGCACCTCGATGTCGGCTCATCGCATCCTGGGGCTGGAGCAGGTCCCAAGGGTTTGGCTGTTCGCCAATTAAAGCGGTACGTGAGCTGGGTTCAGAACGTCGCGAGACAGTTCGGTCCCTATCTGTTATGGGCGCTGGAAGTTTGAGAGGAGCTGCTTTTAGTACGAGAGGACCGAAGTGGACGAACCTCTGGTTTACCAGTTATCCTGCCAAGGGTAAGTGCTGGGTATCTAAGTTCGGAAGGGATAACCGCTGAAAGCATCTAAGCGGGAAGCCCACCTCAAGATAAGACTTCCCTAAGACTATAAGTCTTCTGAAGACCCCAGAGAGACTATCTGGTTGATAGGATGCAGGTGTAAGCACAGCGATGTGTTCAGCCGAGCATTACTAATAGGTCGTGAGGCTTGACCATATTCTCATCTCCGTTTACAATACGGAAACACTTCAAGATACGCTCCGGTCGTGCAGCAGAAA
>NZ_AJGU01000084.1 GCF_000260795.1 Treponema sp. JC4 | reverse complement strand
GATATGCCATATATTGAATATAAGGATGAAGGTGGTTATGTAAGTAATGAAATTGATAATCTTTTTAAGAAAAGAAAATATAATTGGCTTTATTTGAAGGTTGTAGATTTTCTGGATAAGCTTGCTGATGAAGATGATTTATCAGCATATTTTAATCAAGACTTATTAAAAGGAATTGGTGATGGACTCATAGAAATGAGAATTCCTAAAACTGATAAGAAAGGCGTTTTTAGAATATATTATTGTAATTCAGAATTAAAAAGAGAGTGTGGCGCTTCTGTATTACTGGAAGCTGAATATAAACATGGTGATCCAATGAAAATTGAGTCTGCACGAAAAAGAAAAAGTGAGTATTTAGAGAAAATAAAGAAGGAAAAGAAGAATGGAAAAGATTGAAGATTTTGTAAAACTCAATAAGGCTCTTGCGTCATTTATGAACGATTTTTGTTTATTGAAAGAAAAAATGATCTTTCTCAAAAAGAAGTTGCTGCATATGCAGGTACAACTCAAAGTGCTATATCTCGTATAGAAACAATGAATACAAATCCATCATATAAGGTTTTATATAAGCTTTCTGAGGCTGTTGGAGGAAATCTGTATTTGACGCCAATGGGGGATATGTCAATTACAGTTCCTTTTGGAATGCAGGATAAAATTAAAACAATTGCTGATTCAAAAGGTATTTCTGTAAGAACTCTTCTTCTTCAACTTATTAAAAAGGAAATCTCTGAAAATTATACTGCTGAACTTGATGTTCAATCTTTAAGTGATTTGGATTTTAGTAAATATTCGGATTTTGAAACATTACCAAAATGTTATGAATCTTTATATGAATTATGTGCATAGGAATGAAAAATGAATAACGAATACACAGAATTTGTAAAAGCCATAGAACTCTCAGCAGTTAATCTTGTTGAATCTCACGAAAAAGTTTTTTTTACTCCCTCAGATGCACAATTAGATAAAGTAAAAATTGATACTGAACATGCATATAATAAAGATGATCCAATAAATCAAGATTCAACTTTATTAAATCATCATAAGTATAAGTTTACTTTCTCTGTTGACGATAAAACATATTTTGTTGCTGAATACATTGTATTTATTGCATTTACAATAAAAGATAAAGAAACTGTTGAGCGATTATTAAAAATAGAAGAAATCAAACAGATGTTTATTAATAAACAGATTGACAGATTGGTTTGGTCATATTTACGAGGAATTGTAATGGATGCTTTTAATAAACATTCATTAAGACCTATCCCATTACCTCTTTTGTGTTAAACTTTATATTTGGGTGTTACGGGACAAAGAACTCGAACAATTGTCCCGTAGAGAGGGCAGCGGAAGACACCGCAGGCGGAGGCTGGAGCGAGGGGAAGACTTCCCCCTTTTTTATAAATTTTCATTTTCAAAAAACTGAATGAAGACGGCCCGAGAAATATTGCAAATCTTGCGAATCAGATTATACAAAAATGATTCATATTTCTACTGACTTTATTTTTCTGAGCAACATCGCTGACTGTATTTCCATCCTGAATAACTACCATTACCATTTTCAGCTTCTCTTCCGAGCTGAACTTTCTTCTTGTTCTTCCCATAAGGTGTACGTCCTTTTGTTATTATACACCTTATTAGCTTTCCTGTTTTAGTCCAAGTTGCGGTTAGGCATTACAATATTACAGATCTTTACCAATTATAACGTTTCTGGAAACATTTAACTTTTTAATAACACGACACCTCTTATTCAACTTTATAAACTTCCCCCAATACTCTATAATTTAACCATCACAATTTCAGGGGAAAACTATGAAAGAATCACCCGTCACTTTCATTTTAAGTTTGTTAAGCACTGTGCTATTTTTTTCATGTTGTTCTGTTTCAAGTAACAATACCTTCCAAACTAATGAAATCTCATGTGAAAACTACCGTGCCGCAATGCGGGAATTTGTAATTAAAATTTCACAAACTGCACGAAAAACAAAGCCAGATTTTATTGTAATTCCACAAAACGGGCAGAATGTTGCATGGGATAATGATGATGCGGATGAACTTATTCCCGATTCAGATTTCATAAGTGCTATCAACGGAACCGGGCGCGAAGACACATTTTATGGCATGGATAAAAATTACAGGATTGCAGATGGCACCCCCACACCAGTTAATCTTTCAAAAGAAATACAGGAACTGTGTAATGTTTACAAAGAAGCTGGAATTACTATTCTTTCTATAGATTACACTAAAGAAAATCAATCTAAAATTTCAGATTCATATGAAAAAAATGCCGCAAAAGGATATATCTCATTTGCTGCAACAGAACGTGCGCTTAATGTTATTCCAAATTATGAACCTTATAACATGAACACAAATAATATTAAAAGCCTAAATGAAGCAAAAAATTTTCTTTATTTAATTAATCCAAATAAATATTCATTAAAAGATGAATTTATCCAGGTGCTTGAAAATACGGATTATGACTGCCTTATCATAGATTTATTCTGTGCAGAGCGGATGCTAACCTCTTCTAATTTACAAAGATTAAAAACTAAAAAATCAGGAGGTTCCCGGCTGGTTATCTGCTATATGAGCATTGGAGAAGCCGAAGATTACCGCTGGTACTGGGAAAAATCCTGGAACGCAAATCCCCCAGCCTTTTTATGTAAAGAAAATCCGGAATGGAAAGGAAATTATAAAGTTAAATACTGGTATCCGTCATGGCAAAACGTGATATATGGTCAGGACGGATATCTTACAAAAATCGTAAATGCAGGATTTGATGGTGTTTATCTAGATATTATAGATGCATTTGAATATTTTGAAGAGCAGGAGTAGCAGGGAGGAGCCCCTCCCTACGCGCCCACTTCGTTGGTCGCTACCTTTCCTGCGGGGGACACCCCCGCAACGCCCCCCCCACATGAAAATTTTCTTTAAAACAAAAAAAATGTTCATTAATAAAAGAACTGCGTTTGTCTTTTAAAAGACTAATATAATTACAATTTCACTGTAATCAATTCATCAAATTTTAAATATGTTGATTCAAAAAACAGATTTTATTATTAATATTCGTTAAAATTTGTTTTGTCTTATTAACGTCTTTGGTTGGATACTCTTTTCTCAACAAATCTCCAAGATAATAATCTATAGCTTTATTTAGAGTTTTCATTTCTTCTTCATCTAATTCTAATAAAATCTTTCCCATTTTTTTTTGCCTCTTTTATTATCGCAAAATACCATTTAATATAAAATTTCCTTATA
>NZ_AJGU01000083.1 GCF_000260795.1 Treponema sp. JC4 | reverse complement strand
TAAATTTCCATCTTGGGCAAATAAATACTTAAATAGCAATTCAAATATCATTCTACCACTTACAATAAGTCATAGTCATAAACAAAAGTCCAATAAGCAGGAATCTATTGATTATGTAGGAGATGAAATTAGAAATAAAATCCGCGAAATCGGAAAAATCTGGTATAACTCTCCTACTAAAACTAAAATATCAGAAAACAGTGTAAATCATTGGTATAACATAATAAATGAATGGACTAAAGATGAAACACTCCCTCTTGTCGTGAGGAAAGAAACAAAACGACGTGGTGAAGCAACAATTCATCCTTGCGGCAGAGAAATAATTTTTTCTGATAATTCATTTGCAACTTGGGTGATCTGCAAAGTTATAACAAATAAACTATATTCTCTTCAAGAAATCAAAAGCATGCTTTTACACGATGAAATTCCTTTCATGTTCATTTCTACAAAGGCATTAAAAGAAAAAGCAAAATATAAAAAAGCTCTTGGGGAAAATGAAACAACAGGTTGGACACTATGCCATAAAGAAGCCATTGGCTTCAACAAAAAAGATAAAATTGAAGAGATAAATATAGAGACTATTAAACAACATTTTTTCAAATACGCTAATCCCAAAAATATGTTCTTGTTACCAAGGGAAATAGGTTTCCTTGGAGAATTAAAAGAATTCATTGAAGAGCAAAAAGACTAATTCATACCAGGAGTGTTTATATGGCTGTAGACTTCTCTGAAAAAGCAAAACGCTATCAGGCAATTGATGAAATAATTGCTTCTGGAAGAAATCTAAAATGGAACCAAATTATTTCAGAACTTAAAGACGAATATGATATTAAAACAAGCCGGACTTCTTTTTTTCGTGACATAGAAGAACTTCAAGAAAAATATGCCGCTCCTATAGATACAGACTTTGAAACTAACGGATATTTTTACACCGATCCGCGATACAGACTGCCTCGTTTATATACAGATGAAAATGCTGCGAAGGCTGCAAGACTCATAAAAACGCTGATGGATATGGTAAAAGGCAATCCTATGTACAAGGAAGCCCAGGAAGTGTTTGAATCACTTTCAATAGAAAATCATGATATCACACTTGAAAATATCAAAATAAATAAGAAACCAGATAACGACCGGATTATTTTTGTTGGTTCGCCAAACACAAAGATTCCTGCAGAAACCTGGCGAATTATCGACAAAGCACTACAAGGTAATCGCGTTATTACTTTTGATTATATTTCCAATGGTGAAAAAGAATCAAAGAACCGAAGAGTCCAGCCATGGCAACTTATATTTGATGATGGAAACTGGAACCTTCACGGCCTTGATGTGATTAAAAATGGCCGCCGGCGCTATTCTCTTGAAAAAATACAAAACCTCAAAATGACCAATGAGATTTTTCAACTGCCAAAAGATTATGACTTCAGAAATATGACACGCGGTTCATTTGGCTGCATGTGCGATGACAATTATCTGGATTATAAAATCCACCTTCATGGCTATGCCGCAAGATATGCACAAACAAAAATCTGGGGCGATAACCAGACAATAGTTCCTGATACAAAAAATCCCGGCCCTGACGGCGATGGAATCATTCTAAGCTTCAGAACCAACCAGCTCATCTGCGTTCAGCGCTGGGTCTGGAAATGGGCTGACGAAGCATGGCCGATTGAACCAGGAGAACTTGTAAATGACTGGAAAATAAAACTCAACAAGGTGAACCAATTAAACAAATAATTATTCTTTCTGCATTTTATTTTTTAATTTTTCAAGAGCACTTACGGCTGCCGAATAACCTTGTTCGGCGGCGCGGTTATAACAGCCTAAAGCCCAATCATAATCTTGCTCTATACCCCTACCATAATAGTACATTTCTGCAAGATGAAACTCTGCTTCTCCACGAGCTTTTGGTGAACCATATTGAATACAGTTTTTTTTATAACACTCAAAAGCTTTCAAGAAATCCTGTTCAGTTCCAAGGCCTTTTTCATACATAAGGCCAAGTTTATTTCCAGCTTCAATATTACCTTGACTTGCTGCTTTCTCATACCATTCTTTTGCTTTTGCAAAATCCTGCTTTACCCCAAGTCCATCATAGAACAAATGTCCCAGATACAACTGGGCAAATTCATTATCCTCAATTTTTGAAAAATAATCATACGACTTATTGAAGTCCTTTTCTATTTCTTTTCCTTCAAAATATAATAAGCCAAGCAGCAATGAAGCCCTTTCATTGTTATGATTAGAAGCTTTTTTCAATAATTCCAAAGCCCTTTTAAAATCCTGTTCACAACCATTTCCAGTATAATAAATCTTTCCAAGCATAAATTGAGCATCTGCATTATCACTATCAGCAGCTTTTACATACCATTCAATTGCAAGTGCCATATTTTGTTTCCAGGTTTTATTGTTTTCAAGGCATATATCATCACAGTTATAATCATCGATTAAAGAGTCGTATAATACAAATCCCCATTCATTTCTTTTTGTCTCACAAAATTGCTGCATTTTTTTCTTACGTGAAGAATCTTTTAAACCGGCTTCATAATAATAAAATTCGGCAACCTGATATTGAGAGTCCGTATCTCCCTGTTCAGCAGCTTTTTGAAATAATTCAAAAGATTTCTCTAAATCTTGCCCGCATCCTTTCCCGGTAAAATACATAAAAGCTGACTTTTTCTGTGCCTCGAGAATTCCTTGTTTTGCAGCTAACTCATACCATTTGAATGCTTTCTTTGAATTTTTACAAACTCCGCTTCCATTTTCATATGCGGCAGCTAATTGCAGTTGAATTTCTCCATTACAAAATTCGGCAGCTTCCTCGATCTTTTCTTATTTCCTGCTCTTTTATATACTTCAAATGCCTGCTCAAATTTTTTTTCACTAAAATATCTGTCTCCTAATTCAGTTAAAGCTTTAGGATCACCTTTTTCTACATTCTTTCTGAATTCATCTTCACGATATCTATTTTCATCAAAATCTTCAATTTCGAATCTAATCTTTATAATACCATTTTGTTGTGCATCCTTATAAAGAGGAGAACTCATTACATTAGATACTATATTCGAATGATAAGAAAGACTTCTGACAATCCACTCTTTTGTTTCCGTTTTACCATTTGAATAGATAATGATTTTTTTTTGCCTGTCCTCTTTCTATAAGCAGTTTTTTAAATAAATTCGTGTCAGCCGGATAGAACTCCAGAATAGTAGGATTTTTCTTTTCAAAATAATTTTTAGTTGACGTATCAATCTTATCAGCGCCGGCAT
>NZ_AJGU01000082.1 GCF_000260795.1 Treponema sp. JC4 | reverse complement strand
CTTCTTGTGTATTCTTTTTTATTTCCTTTTCTTTGATACCTTCGGTATCCTGAATGCCACGGAAAATAACGGCATTTTCAGAAAGTTTTATTGTATCTTTTTGATTTATGGAGGATACTGAATCTTCCCATATTTCTGGATTGTAGCCTTCCAAATACGAGTCTATATCAAATTTGGTATCAAAAATATAATCGTTATATGCAATATCCTCATAAGAAAAAGTTCTACGTACAATTGAAGCATCACATTCTTTTTTGCCGTAAAACATATCGATAATTACTTTTGTACCCAGCTGAGAAATTATACTGGAATTAGAAGACCATCGTGATCCTGTCTTTTCTACATAACATAAATCAAGGAATGTAAAGCTTATCTCTTCCCGAGATTTAACTTCCTTGTTTTTGTTAAAAATTAAAAGTGATGCGCCAAGATTATAAGGTTCTATTTCTCCTGCAGGGAAACGTATGAGGCCTTCAAAATGCCCGGTGTCTAATATACGCTTTCGGATATTTTCTGCTTTTTCAGAAAAAATGTAGTCAGAAATGCAGATTACAACTCGTTCTGAATCACGTAAATACTTGTGAATCTTTAATATGTAGTCATAGCTTTTGTCTTCGGAATAGATTACATTCTGAGAAATGCGTCTTGTCTGGCTTTCTATTGTATTTTGAAAAACAGGAATAAAAGCGAAAATTTTATTAAATTTTCCATCTTCAGATTCTGAAAAAAAATCTTTTTTACAGATGTCAATCTGATATTTTTGTGGCAGCAGAATGTCATTCTGTAATATTAAAAAATCCCTTTCTTCTTCATTAGCTGTAAAGGCAACAGGTTTATTAATAAAAGGAATTCTATGATTTTCATCATTCTGGATTGTTTTTAGAAAACTGTCTGGCGCTCCATAGATATCTGCAAGGAGGTCGTTTTTGTTCAGGTTTAGAAGTTCTGCTGCAAGAAAACTCATATTTCGGGAACTGCGCATTTCGCATGGAGCTTTATTCATCATATATGAAGTGCGCAATTGTCGGAATGATGAAAAGTATCTGTAAATTCTTTTTTCACTATATGCGGAAAAATCAGACTCCTCATAGTTTTCCGGAAAATCTTTTACGTACTTGTTCAGAATCTGTTTTATTTCCTCAGAAACATCAAGATTTGAAATCATTTCTGATGTATCTGGAATATACTCTTTATTCTGAATTAATGATTTATACTGAAGATAAAGAAAGGCATAAATATCCATCTTGGCAGCAGAAAAATTGTAGCCTCTTCTATTATCTTCAAGTTCAGAAATCATTTGTAAACCTCGTTGATTATTATAACCAAAAAAGGCGTTGAGAACTATAATTTTTCTCAGCCTTCTATGAAATTACAATAATTTCATTTACATCAATACCGAAGAGAAGGGCAATCTTCAGAATATTTTCAAGAGTTGGTTTTGCCTTTCCCTCAACCCAGTTATAAACAGCCTGCTGTCCTGCAAAGCCCAATATTTCGGAAAGCATACCAAGAGTAATTTCAGAGTTCTTGCATAAACTTCTGATTCTGCGACCTGTTGCAGCATTATTAATGCAGACAGAATTTAATTCGTTACGTTTTTTCGTAATTTCTTTAACATCCATAATTATCTCCTTGTGTTTGTAAAGTTGCAGATATGCGTATTCAAACCGTATGGTTTAAACATACAGCAGGAGTGAAAGGTTGTCAAGCAAAATATTGAATATGCACATCTGAAAAATATTTTAATAAATTCAAGCAGCACTTTAATGCACCCAGAAATGTCAGGTTCTATAATCACATTATAAAAAATTAATTATGTGAGGTATTTTATGGTTGTTTATGTTATCCCTTATATGGGGTTTGATATCATTCTATGGGTTTTATTTATTGGTTTAATTGCGCATGGATTATCTATGACCCACGTGTATCATGTAATTTCTGTTCTGGGAATTCTTTACCTGTTTGGTACTTTGTGGCTGCTGGCTTGGGGAAATGTAAAAAAATTCCTGTTTTGTACCATAGGATTTCTGTTACTGTTTGGAATTGGTTCTGCAATTTCTGTAGGAATAGTTTACGGAGGCTACAATATATTTCAATATGCAGATTCACTGAATGCACTGGGAATCATTCTTATGATTGTTGGAGTTCTGTTATCAATTGCAACTCCATTTCTGGCTTTCTCTGCTATTGATTCTCTCGCTTTTGATTTTGATGACGAAGGACATTCTGTTTACTGTATAATAATGGCTTATGTTCTGGTTTTCTTCGCTCTGATTGTTTCAATCTATAATGTAAGTGCAAATTATTGTTCATACTGGGAACCAGATTTTTACATTTCAATGGGAATTCTGATTTTTGTTATAAATCTGATAACAGGAAACAGACTTCCGCAAGCCATGTTGTTTTCCGCAATTGGATTACTTGTAGCCTTCTATATAGCACTTTTTAATAACCATTTATATTATGGTTCGATTTTTTCAGGGGAACATATGATGGCTATGCTTGCTTATTTCGGCCCATCGTTATTAACGGGAGCTTTGTTTTCTGCGGTAAGAGGGGAGAATTAAGTTATGAAGACAAAAAAACTTATTACTGGAATAATTACGGCTGTAAGCGGATTATTATTATCAGGCTGCCTTACAACCGAAATTGAAACCGTACATTCTCAGGTACATCATTATGAATAAAGAGAATAAAATCAAGACAATTATGGATTTGTATCATACGATGGAGCGTCAGTACAACGAACTTGCAAGCAGGAAATAAAATTATGATAGAAAAAGAATTCGTAATTTTTCTGGATATAGATGGTGTCCTCAATACAAAATCAAGTTGGAAAACGCCCTTTACTCTGAATGATGAGTGCATCAGAAATTTCTGTGGTTTTGTGAATCGTGATGGGGTAGGGGCAAAAATAATTCTTACTTCTTCTTGGAAAACAGGCTGGTCGCCTATAATTGAAAATCAGACTCCTCAGATTCAGGAATTGCAAGTAAAGCTGGCGGGATATGGCTGCACAATATTCAGCAGAACAAAAGATTTAGGAAACAGGCAGAAAGAAATAACAGATTATCTTTCCTGCCATGATGTTGATTATTACGTAATAATTGATGATGACGAATCGGAATATCTGGGATTTGAACTTGGAGGTATATATCTTATTGATGCTGAAACCGGCTTTACGAGCAGGGATGTAAAGAAAATTAAATGGAAGAAAATAACCTGAGGCTTTAGGTTATCTAAATCAAGGGAAGTATGGATTTAGCAAGAACTTATTACAAAGAAGTATCAGAAATTGTGAA
>NZ_AJGU01000081.1 GCF_000260795.1 Treponema sp. JC4 | reverse complement strand
AACTCAGCAGCTTAAGGATATTGCAGGAATTATTGCCTTCTCTTCTGTTCATAACCTTACCTTTAGAATTAATAAGCTTTTAAAACGACTTCTGGATTTATTTATAATTCTCTGTCTTTCTCCAATCTGGGTTCCAGTTTTTGCTCTCTGTGCCCTTCTTACAAAAATCACTTCTAAAGGCCCAGTTTTTTACGGTCATAAACGCGTTGGCAGAAACGGAAAAACAATTAAATGCTGGAAGTTCCGCTCAATGGTTGTAAACTCCCAGGAAATTCTTGAAAAACTGCTTGCCGAAAATGAAGAAATGCGCCTTCAGTGGGAAAAAGACCGCAAGCTTGAAAATGACCCACGCATCACAAAGTTCGGAAAAATCTTACGCAAAACCAGCATGGATGAACTTCCTCAGCTTATCAATATTCTTCTTGGGGAAATGAGCCTTGTTGGTCCTCGCCCGGTTACTGAACCGGAACTTGAAAAATACGGTGATTATAAAGATTATGTTCTTTCTGTAAAACCAGGACTTTCCGGAATGTGGCAGATTTCAGGCCGCAGTGATACAGGTTACGAAGAGCGTATTTCTTATGATACATACTATATTCAGAACTGGTCTATCTGGCTTGATATCTGGATTTTAATAAAATCTGTCTGGGTAGTTCTTTTAGGAAAGGGTGCTTACTAATATGTGTAAATTAAGTAAAAAAGTTATTTGTGGATTTCTTGCGGTAGTTTTTTCATCAGCGCTTTTTGCAGAAAAATATCAGATTTTTTCAGGTTGATTATGAATCAGAAGGCGCTTTAGGCTTTGGAAAGACAAATTCATATACACTTTCATTGAATGTTGAAGTTGATAAAAAAAGAGTCTTTGATTCAGAAGCAGCCTTTCTTCATTATAAAGAAGATTATATTCAGCGCTTACACAACACAAGACTTTTTGCAGAAATTGACGTACAGCACGCTTATGATGAAGAAGATGAAAATGGAATAAGAAAAGTATCTCTTTTTGTTCATACAAAGGATGCAATTCATATTCTTGCCTTCCCTTATCCAAAATATGATTCTAACAGCGGATTCAAATTAAAGATTAAGGGTAAAGACAATAACTTCCTTGGTTCCATGAACAGCATGGGTATGGAATTAAACCTCAGTGTAAAGGATTCGGCCTCTGAAGATTCAAAAAATAAAATCGGCTTAGGCTTTTCTTATGACCATCCTTTTAAAGCCGGAATCTTTAACGCAACCTGGATTAATGATTATTCCTTTAACTGGGATCTGGACGCATCTTCCCCTGAATGGGATGCAAAAACAGGCTTAAAGCTTGAACTTCCATTTAATAAACATAGTTTTGTATGGGAATTTGACCAGTCATTTATCAGAAACCTTGATTACAGAAAGTATGATGATGACATTTACTTTAAGGAATACTTCCAGTTCTCTGTTCCTATCATTCTTGCCAGAATTGATGACTGGGGAAAAGTTACTTACACCCCTTACACTTCTATAACTTATAACTGGGATTTTGACGGTATTCAGGAATTGAACACAGACCTTTCAAGCCCGATTATCGGCTTTGGACATTCTATAGGAACTTCAAGAATCAACTGGGCTTACAACCTCCGCGACGGTTTATCACTTTCTCTTGGAAATACCTATTCTTTCAATACTCAGAGAGGAACATTTACTCCATCTGTTAATACAGAAGTTATGGCATACAAATCTTTTATATTTGAAGATATGGATGATGTATTTGCCCGACTTGGTTTTGCTGCAGATTTTTATGCCTTCTATGATATTCAGGATCCACACGGAAAATACATAATGGTTAACGGAACTAATATCGGTTCCCGCCTGCGCGGTATTCGTGATGATTTGAAGTATGAAGATACAGATTCAAAAATGTGTACTGTAATTTCTGCCTTTGTATTGAATCTTGATATGCCTATCCACTTCTTTACAACAAGCTTTGAAACTAAGGTACTTAACAAGCTGAATGTTGATGTTCAGGTTTCTCCATTTGTGGATATTGCCCTTACTCACAATAAGATTACAGACCGCTGGTTTGATCCTCGTGACGGTTTCTACTGCGGCGGTTTAGAAGTACTTATCTACCCTCTTAAATGGTCGGGCTTTGTATTCCGCATCAGTGCCGGAATTGATCTTGCAAGAACAGTACTTAAAAAGCTTAAAATGCCAATTGAAAATGACTGGCGTTCAGGTTCAAAGTACGAACTTTCTATTGGACTCGGATTACAATACTAATTCAATTAATTCTGCTGAAGTTTCCCAAGTTCTAGTACTGAATGTTTCTGCCAGTATTCTTCAGGACAGGAAGAAGAAAGAACCTTCAGCAGAGAAAGAGCAAAGTTTTTATATTCAAGTTTAATTAAGATTTCACAGAAAGTAGAAAAGGCATTCCACACTTCATTTTTATTGCACCATTCAAGAATATCCGGATAAAAACTGATTTCATAAAAAAGTTCTTCAAGATTTTTATAGGTATAGTCAATATTACGGGAAGCAACTATTTCTTCCATTCGTGAGAAATCTGTAAGAACAGAAAGAAGTGCAAACTGCAAGGCCTTCTGAATTTCTCCAAGACCATAATAATAATCACATAGTTTTGAATAAGCAACAATCGTATAATAAGAGTCTGCCCTGTACAACTGAAAGAATTTTTCCATAGAATCAGGGTGATTAGAAGTTACTGTATTCATCATGGCAGAAAAGAGAGCCTTGTCCATATAATTTTTATCTTCAGTAAGGACAGAAAGAAGTCTTTCTTCCATTTTACCGAAATCTTTTTTAAGTTCACTTATTCTTGCAAGCTTTAAATAGATTTCATATTTTTGATTTGGAATATCAAGGACTTTGGCATTTTTAATAGCAAGAAGATAATACTGCTCAGAAAAATCATATTCACCTTCCATAAGGTAAATATCCCCTATAAGACACTGAGCTTCAGGAAAATCTTTAATTTCATCAATATAAGAAATCATCTTTGTAATTGAATCATCAAAGAAGGCTTCTCCCTTTTTCATATAATAATATTTGATTACGTCTATTGAATCTCTTTCGTTTCTTTCTTCAAGAACAGTAAGAATTGCATTTATACTGTCTCCAGCCCTCTGAACACGGCGGGAAGACATGCTTTTTTCCAGATATTTTTTATTTGATTCAGAAAGCTGCTTGCGGTATAAAATTGCATTTTCACAAAAACTCAAGGCATCGCCATAATTCTGATTCTCAAAACAGAGGACAGCCTCGCGGTAAGCTTTAATACTGTCTTCATTAATACTTAAGTTTAAAGCAGAAAGCGTCAGGCTTCCAAAAGCAAAAAGAGAAATAACACAAGCAGTAATTTTTTTAATCATTATTAATACCTATAAAGAATTCAATTCCTTTTCAAATACTTTATCGGCATCTTCCGGTGAAATTGTTTGAACTAT
>NZ_AJGU01000080.1 GCF_000260795.1 Treponema sp. JC4 | reverse complement strand
AAAAATAAAGAACTAATAAACGTTATATCTGGAATGAAGATAAAAAGAAATTTCTTTACCTAATATAGAAACCAGCGGTTTTTTTATACTCAAAATAGATATGTACCAAGTTCTAGAACTTATTGGAGAAGGTGCTAACGGTGTCGTTATAAAAGCTCTTAATAAGAGTCTTGATAGAATTGAAGCAATAAAAATATGGTTGCCAAATAGAAATAAAAAGAATAAAAAAGTTGATTTTTATCAATATTTAGCTGAAGTAAGAAAAATCGCTAATTTACAAAATGATAATATTGTAACAGTATATAATGCATGGGAACAAGATGGTTATTATTTAGCAGCCACAGAATTTGTTGATGGAAAAAAATTAAAGGATTGGTTAGAAACGCCTTTTTTGGCAGACGATATAAAACGAAAAAAAGTATGTCAACAATTACTTGAAACTGTTCTATATTACCAGACTAAAGGTATAATACATGGAGATATCCATTCTGGAAATATACTGATTGATAATAGGAATCAAGTTCATATAATTGATTTTGGAACAAGTTATTTTAACAAAAATAAAAATGGACGTCAGTCTATTGATCGTGAAATAAACTTGTTATATGAAGATGTAAAATTAATTCTAGGCAATAGTTTTAAAGATGAATTTTTAATTATAAAGTTTAATGATAAACGAAAAATATTAACAGATTCTTTAGAACCAATTCTTTTTACAAAAACTTTACTACAATATCAAAAGATTATTTCACTCAAAGAAGAAGCCGGAATAATTATTGATACTGATGTTTTGGATGAATATTGTTCATATATATCTGATGGTTATTATTTTAATTATATTAAGATTATAACTGATCTTAGTTTATGGTCTTCACTAATAAATGCTACAACTCTTTCCATCAGATTTATAGAAGGACAAATCCATAACAAAATATTTTTAGACGACTGGCCCGTACCCTATCATAAGTATGAACTATTTCCCGGAAAACGATTTTATATTAATGAGTTGGAAGCAGTTTCTGCATATGTTTATTTTGAATTAACTAAGAATCATTTTACAAAAGATAATTATAAAAAGACAAAAGATTATTTCTTCAAACAGTACATTGGAGTTTTGGACGAAGATAGTTTTTATAATTTATGGAATACATTAAAGAATTTTGAAAAGGCAACTTTATTTGATGTAATAAAAGCAAAATCCAATGAATTAAAAAATGATTCAGCATTAATTAGCAATTTTTTAGAAAAAATAAGAGGTGTATTAAGCACTTTACTTCCGATTATTTTAAATAACAACCAATTGGCTTTTTATCAATTGTTATGGATCCATATTACTGAAGTAAGACTAAATAAAGAATTACATGATAAAATTATGAAAGAAATAGCTGTCGATGATTTTTTTTAGAGTTTGTGTTTTGCAATAGTTTTTCCATAAATTGTCAATGCCAGAAATTAATTTTCTAGCATTGACAATAAACGTAATAATATGAATTCTCAATGTAAGAATTCAATATAGCTTTTTAAAAGCTCCATAAATAAACGGACTTCCACCTGTGTAACATAAACAAAGAAGAAGATCTATTAATACGAAAAATAATGTCAGCTGAGAAATCTTCTTCAAATCCAATATTGGATAAAAAGCCTCTCCATTATGAAACATTGTTACAATAATGGCTGAAATAAAAAATACAATAATACAATGTTAGAGCTCGCCGATTTCAGCCACACTCTCCTGTGGCTAATTCAGGCGAGCTCTAATAGAAGGGTATTTTACTGGTGTCAATCGGCAAGTTTTTTTTCCGAAATTTTTAAAGAATTTGCCGTAAAATTCTCAGTGAGTTTTGGTTAAAAAGTCTCTGAGTTTTTTAAAATTATTTCACTTCTCTTAAACTTCGAATTAAAATTTTTATAAGTAGGTATGAAATATAAAAATTATCTGCATTACATCCTAATACAATGGAATCATAAATTTTTTTTAAAAGAGAACATGACGGTAAAAAACGGATAGATACAAGACTTATAATAATTATTATTCCCAATAGAAACGAAACTTTATAATAAACAGATAATGTTTGTAATTGAGTTTGCTTTCTGTCTGTGTTTGTATCAATTTCATTTCTTAATTTCTTTGTAAAATCTTGGCCGATAAGAGTAGAGATACTTGTCAATGTAAAACCAAGCATAATAGACACGACTGTTAATAAATCGCTCGTTAATTGCTCATCAATATGTATTTTGAAGATATATGTAAGTAAAACAACAATGAGAAATATAATTATTGAAATGATTTTGTGCCATTTATGCATTTATGATTCCTAACTGCTTTATCAGTTCCCGCTTTATTTCGAAATCTTGATACATCCCTTTTTCGTCATGATCAGCTCTAATTTTGATAGAACTTGTAAATGTATCCATATTGAAAACACCGTCTAATCCGGTATCATCTCTGCCAACGCAAATAAAACTATCTATTTCACCTCCTAACCGTTTTTGATTAATTTCTTGAAGTTTTCCGATAGCTCTTTCTGTAAGAGAGACATATCCAAAATCTACATCAATTTTGTATTGTCCTGGAATTCCCAGACCAAAAGCCTCTGTTACGCCTTGAAAAAGATTATTTGCTTGCGTGAAAAGATTATTCTTTGCAACCAAACGGATAGATTTTATACTTTTGAAAGACTTTAATACTTCATTAAAATATTTCAAAAGTTTTTTTATTGTAATAGTTCCTTCGCCAACGGCTTTCGTAAAGAAATTTGATAAAATACCAATACTTTTTAGGGTTGATACATATAAGGCTTTTTGAGCATAATCATATAAAGCAAAATATTGATGTCGTAATTCCACTTGTGTAATTTGTCTTGGATTCGCAGTTTTTTCATTCGTTTCAACATCAATAACTGTATCATCATATGGAAGAGAATTTCCTGATTTTAAATATATCCACATACAATGATTAGTTTCATCAGTGCTTACATATATTTCATGTGGACTATTTCTATACTTGAATATATGCTTATCCAAATTTTTTGAATAAGAAATAATTTTCTCACAATCATTTTTTGAAAGCTGCTCTTCCTCTTTGTATAGCAAACATCTATGAAAAGTTAAATCTGACATAGTCACCCTCTGTATTCTGTATTACAGATTTTGGCTTCAAAATCTTGTAAATTCATTTCTCTACGTTTGATTTTATCCGCAATGATCAAGGCTGTAACAATAGGCATAGCAGTTCCACACACACTTTTGTTTCAAGATAAATCTTGTTTATTTTATCTGCCATATCCCCCTTAAAACTTCCTGTCACAAACATAAAATAATATTTTTTTTAAGATAATCGGGGAATTCAAGCCACCACTTTGTAGAGTTGATTTTTTCATCCCGTTTCTGATTATTGCTGATATACAGTTTCATTTCATCCTGTTGAGCAATCGGCAAATTATAACCACCCGAATACGCTTTCATTTGATTTGATAATGGCATTTTTTAATTGAACTTATTTTTGGCGATTTCCGCTGGACTTAGGTGTAGTTGAAATCGGTGAATTC
>NZ_AJGU01000079.1 GCF_000260795.1 Treponema sp. JC4 | reverse complement strand
ATAATTCTGATGCAAAAGATTTTCTAGCAGCTTTCAAAACTGAAATTCTTTACTTTGTATTACCAGGAATGCTTCTTGCATATTTCTTTTGTTTTGCATCTGATACAGGTTTTGGAGTATGTGCAATAGGAATGACAATTGCCGCAATAGGTGAAATTTTTATTTATCATAAAATAATTTCTAACAGTTTTATTGCAAATAAGCAAAAAATACACTGCTGCCTAAAATTACTTCCTCTGCTTATTCTTTTTTCTTTTACCTTATTTTACAGGACTAATAATATTTACAGAGACACAAATCTTTCTGCTCATTTACTTTTTATTCCAAGTCTGAGTAAAAATACTGTAAAAATTGAAACAGGTCCTGCAAAGGGACTTTATACATCATTAGATAATAAAAAATATTATGACAACTTGTATTCGCTCCTGACAGAAATAGAAGAAGTTAGTCCAAAAACTATATTTATCTCAGGAACAGCAACCTGGGCATATATGACTCGTCCTAATATCATATCTTCAGCACCAACCACATGGAGAACTTTTTTTGATGATACCAGATTACAATCTTATTATGAAGTTTTTCCTAAAAAGGGCCTCCCGGACTTTGTTCTTATCTTAAACTCCTCAAATCCATCAAATGGAGGAAGATACAAAGATAAGACTGATTATGAAAATATAAAAAATACATGGCTCTATTCAAAACTAAATGAATCGGAATATGTAAAAAAGAATACCCAAGCGGAACTTTATATAAAAAAATATATCAGGATTAATAAATGAAATACGTTTATGTTCTAACTTCCACAGAAAAAGATTTATATTACGAACAGTGCCTTATGTCTGTATTCTCACTCCGTCATTATATGCCGGATGCAGAAATTATTATCCTTACAGATAACAGAACTAATTCTACATTTAAGGGAAAACGAGAAAAAATAAAAAAATATGTTTCTTCTATTATTTCTGTAGATTTCCCCGAAACTGCAGGTAATATAGAACGTTCACGTGTATTAAAAACAACAATTCCAGATTATATTTCCGGTGATTTTCTCTTTATAGACTGTGATACCATTATCTGCGAAAGTCTTTCTGATATTGAAAAATTTGATTATCCTGTAGCAGCAGTTTTAGACGGTCATGTTCCTCTTAGTGAACACAAGCATAAAGAATATTTTTTTAAAGCGCGAAAAGAAAATGGGCTACACAGGAACTGCAAACCAGGGTTTTCATATAAATAGTGGAGTAATGCTAGTTCATGACTGTGAAAAATCACGTGTTTTTTTTTAAGAAATGGAATGAATTATGGGAATATAGTTTCCGGATAAAACATGATCATCATGACCAGGGCGCATTTAATGAAGCCTTTTTTCAATGCGGAATTGGTAATACTCTTCTTGACGGTGCATGGAACTGCCAGATAAGCCAGGGAGGTTTACTATTTCTGGAAAAAGCAAAAATAATCCACTATTTTTCAAGCGAAGCTGCCGGTAAAAACTATATTTCCTATTACAAACTGGCAGACAAAACACTTCAAATGCGCATTAAAGAATCCGGTTCAATTCCAGATGACATAAAACAGATGATTTTGAATCCTAAGTTCCAGTTTACAGGAGTACATTTAATTAACGACAAGCGTATTATTTCTATAATGCAGTCTCCACTGGTTTTTACGCTTGCAGACATAAAAGAAAAATTACCATGGTTATTTAATTTTATGGAAGCTCAGGTTTCTTTTATACGAGGGATTGGAAAAAAACTGTCTTCAAAGCACTAATTGTTCAAAAAACAAAGAACCTATAAAATATAAAATAATGAAATCAAAACTATTTCCATTTATTTTGATGCATGCAGGATTTTTTCTCTATGCCTTCTATCCGGTCCTTGGAAAGGCTGCATCAAAATATGACTTTTTAAGTTTTAATTACTGTATCATTTACTGCATAATCATCGCTCTTCTTTTTGTTTATGCAATCCTATGGCAGCAGGTATTAAAAAGCTTCCGCCTTCCTATTGCAATATGCAATAAAGCAGTAACAATTGTCTGGGGAATGTTTTTTAGCCGTTTGATTTTTGCAGAAGAAATTACAGTAAAAAAAGTTTTGGGTGCTCTAATCATACTTTCAGGCATCATTCTTCTTTCTTTTGCTGATAAAAAGAGCAAACAGGGAGGACAGGAATGATTTTATTTGTTCTCTTTTTACTTCTCTCAAATTTTATAGGAGCTGTAAGCCAGGTTCTCTTAAAAAAATCAGCCCTAGAGGAACACAAGAGTTTTATTTTTGAATACCTTAATGTAAAAGTAATAGTCGCTTATGCTCTCTTTTTCTGTGCAGTTTTTATAGACTTATATGCACTCAAAGTTGTTCCGGTTTCTTTTGTACCTATTATTGAGGCTTCAAGTTATATCTTTGCTATCATATTAAGCAGGATCTTCTTTAAAGATAAGATTAACCTGCTTCAGTGCATTGCAATTGCTTTGATTATTGGTGGTATCTGGGTTTATGTCTGCTAGCCGGCAACTTTAAGCGCCAACAACTTCTTTTACAATAAACTTAGGGCAGTTATTCTGGGTAAGATAAATCTGTCCAAGGTACTTTCCTATTATTCCAAGAGAAACTAAAATCAGCCCGCCAAGAACAAGCAGCAGGATTACAAGTGTAGTCCAACCTGTAACATCTGCTCTGCCGGTAAAATATTCAACAATATAGAAAACTGTAAGTCCTAGTCCTGCCAGTGCCGAAATCATACCTGCATAAAATGTAAGAAGCAGCGGCATGGTTGAAAAACCAAAAAGCATTCTAAGGAAAACCTTAATAGATTTAATAAGGTTGTAGTTTGATTTACCCATTTCACGCTTGTGATGTTCAATTGGAATCTGGGTAATATTTCTGGTAATCTGAAAAATTAAACCGTCAATGTATGGAAAAAGATTATTGAATTTAATCATTTCTTCTACTACACCGCGGCAGATAATTTTAAATGGGCTTAAATAAATTTCCTTTGGCTTTTGGATTGCAATTTCGCTGATTTTGCCGTTAAACCAGGAACCAAGATTTTTCCAGAGCTTCTGTTTTTTGGAATCAAAATCGGCATAAACTACATCAAAGCCTTTTTTAGCTTCTTCATAAAGTTTTAAAATATCATAAGGAGAATGTTGTAAATCATCATCCATAATTACAACATAATTACCCTTTGCATAATTTAGGCCTGCAAGAATTGCAGAATCCTGGCCGCCGTTTTTACGTAGATTTATTCCAATAAGGTTAGGATTTTTATCAGCTTCTTTTTTAATTTCATCCCAGCTGGAATCTTTTGAGCAGTCATTTACCATAATCTGTTCATATTCAATTCCTTTTAGCGCATCTGCAATCTGGCGGCTGATTTCTGCTACACATTCGTGGCTGTTGTAAACCGGAATAACAATGCTGATTTCTTTCATTATTAGCGATCCTTATAAAAATCCTTTACTGCCTTTATAACTTTATTCTGATCTTCTTTTGTAAGTCCGTAATAAAGAGGAAGTCGTACAAGGCGTTCAGAATATGGAGTTGTAATTTCATCTTCTCCGTCAAAGCGGCCGAATTTTAAGCCTGCAGGAGCTGAATGAAGAGGAATATAATGGAAAACAGCAAGAATATCATTTTCGCGCAGATATGAAATTAA
>NZ_AJGU01000078.1 GCF_000260795.1 Treponema sp. JC4 | reverse complement strand
ATCTTCTTTTACCATCATTTTTAGTAACAGCACTTTATTCACAGGAAGCATTAAAATCAATTGAAGAAGAATATTATGATTTTCTTTCACTAACAGGAATTGTAGAACGCCCTACCCTTGGATACCGCACATTAAGCGATTCTGAATGGAACTTTATTGACGAAAACGAAGAATTACCGTCTCACCCATGGCAGAATAACAACCTGGAAACAAAATTCACTTTGCGGCAGGGAGCAGAAGGTTCTAATTGGTTCACCCGTGGCTTTGCCCACAGCCTAAAACTTAAAATTTATGGCCCAGGCTGGTACAACAGTTTTAACACAGCAGTACCTTACGGCCAGAACGACGGAGCCCTCTGGCAGGGAAAAGGTTATAATACAAGTTTGACAGGTGGTGCTCGTCTTGAAGCTTTTGGTTTTGAATTGACAGTAAAACCGATAGTATGTTTTAGTCAGAACCTTGATTTTGCCCCCCTTGGTAATGTTTATGGAAATAATTACGGAGCTTTCTTTGGACAAAATATTGATCTTGTAGAACGCTACGGAAATTCAGCATTCTGGACTTTTGACTGGGGTGACACAGAAGTTCGCTACAGCTGGCGCACATTTACAGTAGGCTTTGGTACACAATCACCTTGGCTCGGCCCCGCATGGCTTAACCCAATGCTTGGCAGTAACAATGCAGCATCATACCCAAAAGTCGATATAGGTCTACGCCGTACTAAAGTTTATCTTCCATTCTGCAACTGGTACATTGGTGATATTGAAGGAAGAATTTGGACAGGTATGCTTAAACAGTCTGATTATTACAATTTTACATCAGATTATAATAACAGAATGGTCAATGCTATGAGTGCAAGCTATTCACCTTCTTTTATTCCAGGCTTCACAATTGGGCTTAATAGAATTTTTATGACAAAATGGAAGGCTGAAAACCTGAAATATATTGCACGGCTTTTTACAACAAGTCGTGACAATGCAATAAATTCAGATAATTCAGAAGATCAGAAATTTTCGATTTTTGCAGACTGGCAGTTCCCAAAAGTTGGATTTGAAGTATATGGTGAATTCGGACGCGATGATTTTTCTTCTAATGAAGATACAAATCCATTCCATACAGCAATATATACAATTGGCGCAAAACAGTATATTCCTATAAAACTTACAAAATTATTTCCAAAATGGAAAAATGCTTTTAATTTAGATACAGAAATCATTTTTGAATGGAATAATTTTGAAATGAGCCAGGATTTCCAGCTTCAGTGGATATATCTTGGCTATTATGCACATAGTCCTATAACTCAAGGTTATACAAATAAAGGTCAGATTATTGGAGCAGGCTCAGGAGCCTTTGGAAACAGTCAATTCTTAGGATGGAGAATTTATTATCCAAAAGGAAGTACAATGCTTTACTTCCATAGATTCTGTCCTAACAATAACAGTGTTTATTCAAAGGCTGTAAATACGTCATCAGATGCTGTAAATGGTGATATTTACAAAACATGGTACGCTAACTTCGAAACCTATTTTGTTCTTGGCTTCAATACAAATTATTTTGTAACACCTGCCCTCAATGCTTCTTTAGGATTTGCTTATATGAAAATCTTCCGTTATCATTATACAAACGAAACAAAGCATAACTGTCAAATATCAGCAGGATTAAAATATAGCCTATGAAATCATTATTAAAAGTTTTTACAATTCTCACTCCGCATCAAATTAAATTATGTATTGCCCTTATCATCCTTATGTTTATTGGTGCACTTTTTGAAGCAGTTGGAATTGGGGCTCTATATCCTCTTATTACAATCATAAGCAAACCAGAATTTTTAAGCAAACACCAGGCAATTGCAAAAATTGTTGCCATCTTTGGAGTAACCACACACCGCTCCCTTATTATTTTTTCATCACTTTCTTTGATTGCCTTTTATATTTTTAAAAATATATTCATGCTTGTTCAGACAAAGTTGCAGATTCGCTTTTCAATGAACAATCAGAAGGATTATACGGAAAGACTTTATGCCTATTATCTTTCAAAGCCCTATCTCTATCACGTAAATACAAATATTTCTATTTTAAGCCGAAACATTCTGACCGGCGGAACTCAGATTTTTTCTGAAATTCTTATCTACCTTCTTACAATTATTACAGAACTTATCACAATTTTTATAATCTGGCTGATGATTTTTGCAATGGATCCTCTGACAGCCCTTGTGGTTGCAGGAATTCTTGGACCTCTTGTATTTTTTATTTTGAAGGGCTTTAGGAAAATTATTTCTAATCAGGGTGAACTGAGAAATAAAAATAACCAGAAAATCATAAAATGGATTAATCAGGGTTTTGGTTCGATAAAAGAAACAAAAGTTATGCAGACTGAAAACTATTTTATAGAAGAATTCAGTAAGACTTTTGACGAATTTTCAGATTCTTCCAGAGATTTTATTTTTATAGACAAAATTCCGCGAGTAGCTATAGAACTGATTGCACTTGGCGGTATTCTGGTAACTGTAATCATTAAGATGCTTATGGGAGCAGATCCAGCAAACATTGTTCCTTCTCTTGGTGTACTTGCCCTTGCTGCAGTCAGAATCATGCCAAGTTTGAATAAAATCATCAGCATGTTCAACAACATCAAATTCAAAATGCCGCTTTTTAATGACATGTATGATGATTTGCTTGCAGTTAAAAACAATAAAGATCTGGCAGAACGACATAAAATTCAGGTTGAAAAAGAAGCGATTACATTTGAAAATAGCATTGAAATTAAAGGCCTTTCATTCCGTTACCCTAGCAAAGAAGAAAATGTCCTGAACGACGTTAGTTTTTCAATTCCTAAGGGAAGTTTTGTGGGAATTGTTGGACCATCAGGAGCCGGAAAAACAACCTTTGTAGATATTTTACTGGGACTTTTACCCCCTACTTCCGGCAGCATTTTAGTTGATAACAGGGATATTTACGAAAATATTTCCAGCTGGCTTAATAATATCGCTTATGTTCCACAGTCAATTTATTTAATCGACGGCACAATCCGCGAAAATATTGCACTTGGAATTCCTGAAAAAGAAATTTCAGAAGAAAAGCTTGAACACGTTCTCAAAATGGCCGAGCTTTACGATTTTGTTCAGACACTCCCAGAAAAAGAAAATACAAACGTCGGCGACCGCGGCGCAAAACTTTCCGGCGGCCAGAAACAGCGAATCGGCATTGCCCGCGCCCTTTACCACCAGCCAAGCGTCTTAGTCCTTGATGAAGCCACCAGCGCCCTTGATAACGAAACAGAAAAGAGCATTACCGACACAATCTTAAAACTTAAGGGACAGATTACCATTATCTCGATTGCCCACCGACTGAGCACACTTGAGGCATGTGATTTTAAGATTAAGTTTGAAAATGGAAAAGTCTATAGATAAAATTCCAATTTTTTAATAATAAGGAATAAAAAAAATGTTACCAATAATTAAAGCTAAGTTTGGTTTCTTATATCATCCAATAGTTCACTTCATTCGAAAAGAAAAGTATTTTTTCAATACTTTTCTTCCGATAACAAACTATATTGATAAAAACCGAAATGAACCGTATTTATTTTTAGATATTACACGTTTTTATAAGCATGATGAAGGAACCGGCATTCATCGATGTGTGAGAGAATTCAACAAATACGTGAAAATTTGGTCAAAATACAAGATTGTTTATATCTTTGCAAAAAAATATATAGGATATTACAATTGTGAAACAAAAGAAAAAATAAAAATTATAAAAGGTGATATTTTTTTTCATTTAGACAATATAGATTTTATTTCCTTCTCAAACAGACGCTATCTAAAAACTTTTCATAAACATGGCTTAAAGATATTTAACTTTTTACATGATTTAATACCTGTCAGATATCCAGAAACTGTCGGTGATAGAAAATTAGTAAGACTTTTTCATAATGTTGTAAAAGAATATGTTAAATATGACGGTGTATTTGCAAATTCAAGATTTGTGCTTGATGATTTAAAATCATATCTAGAAGAAAATCCATATATCAAGAAAAACAAAAATTTACGACTGGAGTATGCCCAT
>NZ_AJGU01000077.1 GCF_000260795.1 Treponema sp. JC4 | reverse complement strand
TGGGACGGTAGTTTTGGTATTTGTATCCTATTATTTAGTGTAATTTTTGTAACTTTAGTAGCTGTGTTTTATTCTGTTAAGAAATGTGTTAATATCATGCCGTGTCAGGCAATCTCAGCAAATGAATAATTTGGAGTTTATTATGAAAAAAATATTTGGAATTTTAGTATGTTCTTTACTTTGCGTTGGAAGTATTTTTGCACAAATATCTAAAACTGATGCAATGAAACTTTTGCAGCAGGCAGAAGACAGTACATGTTTTTATAATACTGATATGAAAGGTGATTATCAGATTGTACACGATAAGCCCGGCGAAGGCCGTAATATTTTGACTGCAAACCTTTACCGAAGAGACTCTCAGAAAAAGTGGACTATTTTAATTACAGGGCCAGAAAAAGATAAGGGTAAGGGATACTTACAGTTTGATTCAAACATCTGGTTCTACGACCCTGCAGATAAGCGTTTTACATTCAGTTCTGCACGCGATAAGTTCCAAAATACCAATGCAAATACCAGTGACTTTGCTCCCCAGCTTTATGTCCAGGATTACTCAATGGAAAGCTATGAAGAAGTAAAACTTGGGAAATTTGACTGTGTAGTATTTACACTAAAAGCTACTTCTAAAAATGTAGCATATGCTGAACTTAAACTCTGGGTAAGTAAAAATGACGGACTTATGAGAAAACGTGAAGATTACAGTCTTTCTCACCAGCGTTTAAGAACAATAGCAGTACCTTCTTATCAGAAAATTAAAGGAAAAGGAAGAGATTATTCAATTCCTGTAAATATGGTAATTCAGGACCACTTACGTGGTAAAAAAATTAATGAAAAAATTGAATATGAAAAAACTGTAATATCTATCAGCAATGTAATCTTTGAAAAAGTTGATGATATTGTATACACAAAGCCATATCTTGAAACAATGAGCGTACAGTAATGAAAAAATATAATCTTCTTTTCACCATAGCCTTTGCTTTATTTATTTCTTATTCTGTTTTTTCTCAGGAAACTGAGGCTCAAATAGAAACTGTAACTCTTGAATCTCCTGCAGATGAAGAAACAGAACTTGCTCTTGAATCTTTTGATGAAGATTTTGATGCAATGTTCGAAGATGCTCAGGATACTACTGCTGTTGTTGTCCAGGAACCGGAAAAGCCAGTAAAGAAATCTGACGGTACATTTCCCCTTAAGTTTTCCGGTCATTTGGATAGTGAGTTTGGTGTTGGATACATTTATCATGAGGGATATGGTACTACAGAAGCGGTTAATAAACCTAATGGATATTTTACATTTACTAACTATTTATATCTAAGTGCAAGACCTAATCCCTGGTCAACAATACATGGAACATTTGCAATAGGTTTTCCAAGTTATACATATGGCATTAATGAATGTTATTTTGACTATATTATTAATAATATGGTGTATATTACTGCCGGTAAAAAATCTACAACCTGGGGATATACAAGACTTTTTACTGTATCTTCAAATGCAAATGATATGAAGACTAGAGATTACGATGCAATAAAAGCTCAGAATACAAATATTTTATCTGATAGTGGTTCAGGAACCACTTTTATGCTTCGTGTACCATTTTGGACTGGAACTATAACAGGATTGTGTTTGTATAATGGTTCAAATACGCAGCCTTCTTTTGAAGATATGAAATTTGCCGGTTCGATAGAAATTGTTGTTGCTAAAATTTCTATGAACCTTTTTGCACGAAAAGAAACAGAAAAAGATGGAACTCTTGTTAATACAGAAACTGGAAAAAAATGCCAATGGTACAGATGCTCAGGGACCTCTTTTTGGTTTTGAAGCAAAAAGAACAATCTTAGGTGCAGATGTATATGGTCAGGCTTTATGTCGTTTTGATAACGATGAAAAATTCCGAAATATTTTTAAAGGAATTATACATAAAGATTCATTTGAACGAATGGTATTTACTGGCGGTTTATATAAATGGTGGGATGCAAAAGATCCTGCTGTAGGCTTTAATATTGAATACCAGGGAGACTGTATTTTTAATAAGCTTTCCGGAGTATATGCAGGTCACGAACTTGTTCATCGAATTGCTTTTGATGGAGGCGTTAAACGTTTAGGTCCAAAGCATAATATAAAAGTAGGCTTAGAATTAAACCATAATATTACACAGAATTCAGGCTATCTAAAGCCTGGTGTAATAATAAGCGGAATTTTCCCAGGTGTAGATTTGAATACTGGTTTTAAATGGTTCTACGGTAAATACGGTTCTGATTCCCTTAAAAAAACTGGACGCTGGGAAATCGGAACCTATTTCGATCTTGATTTAAATTATTAGGCTGAAAGTATATGCCCATCGCTGATTTTAATTACGTGATTAGCCATGTTAACAATCTTTGCATCGTGGGTAGAAAAAACAAATGTAGTTTTAAGTTCTTCATTAAGTTTTTTCATCAGTTCAAGAATCTGATCTCCGTTTTTCGAATCAAGGTTTGCGGTTGGTTCATCAGCTAAAATAATAGGGGCCTTTGTAACAAGTGCACGGGCGATTGCAACACGCTGACGCTGGCCGCCGCTAAGTTCACTAGGTTTATGATTTTTCCAGGCCGTAAGTCCAACTGTTTCAATTAAGAAATCAATCCATTCACGTTGCTTTGCAGGATTTAAGAGTTCTGTAGCAGGTGAACTTCCAATTTTCAATGGAAATTCCACATTTTCATAAACATTTAAAACTGGTATAAGGTTAAAAGTTTGGAAAATAAATCCTAGATTTTTTCTACGAAGTTCAGTAAGTTTTACATCAAGTTTGTGTGGAACGTGATTTGTTTTTAAAAGTTCCATATTTTTATATACATCAATTCCATTCAATATAATTTTTCCGCTTGTTGGAAGATCAATAAGACCAATCATATTAAGAAGGGTAGACTTTCCTGAGCCGGAAGGACCAGAAATTGCCGCAAAATCACCTTCGTCTATACTAAAACTTGCTCCATCAACTGCGTGAACTTCGACTTTTTCCATCTGATAAGTTTTAAAAACATTTTGTAACTCAATAACTACTGACATAAAAATTATTTTATAATAAACCGCTTTGAATTGAAATCCCCCATAATATAAGATATAATAAAATAAATAAACATTTGGAGATTTTCATGGAAAACAAAGTTACAAGTTATAATAATGATAATTATGAAAATGATTTAGTTGATTGGTTCGCTATACTATTGCGTAATAGAAAACTAATTATTATTGGAACTTTCGTTTTAACATTTTTAGCAGGCCTCTACATTTTTATAAGACCTTTAATTTCCCCTAAATATGATAAAAAAGTACTTTCCGTAACCTACGTAATAAAAACGCAGGGGTTTCCAAGTACAATTAATTATGGATTAACAAGACTTGCTGCAAATCTTAGCCTTAATGATGAACTTGCTAATTCTTTTGATGATTATCCTCTTTTAGCAAAGGAATATAAAAAATACCCTGTTTTTGGAGAAAATTATCCAGAAGACTCTTTAGAATATAATGATATGATTGTTAAGATATTTGGATACAGAAAGGAAGATGCTCATAGAAATGAAAAAATTCATTTAGGAAAAATTGAAAGTGGAATTTGTCGTATAAATTGTAGAATTCCAGAAGAAAACTATGAAACACATATACTAGATTCTTTTATATCAGAGCATCTTACTGCTATTAATAAACGCTTTCAGCAACGTGCAGAAGAATATCTGGTAATTCTTGAAAATAAAACTCTTGAGTCATATAAAGAAATAAAAAATGCAAATAGTTCTTACAATACAACTACAATAGGACGTGCAGATACTGAACAATCTTTACGTGAAACTTTACAGGATATTCAGTTTTATAAGGAAAATCCAGTTACATTTTATGAAATACAAGAGGATCCATTTGTAATTCCTGAGGAAAGTAAAAGTAAACTAAAAAGTTTAATTAGGTTCTTTTTTGGATCTTTTGCCTTGTTTATTTGTTTAGCCTTCGTAAAATACCTAATTAGTAAAATTAAAAATAACAAAGAAATTATGAAAAAAATCACTCTTGCATGGAATGAAGGGAAATAATTTTTTTTTTAGAATTATTTGTAACTGTAACGACGGATTTTTTAATAATTATGTTATCAATTGTGACTGTATAGTTCTTTCTGAAAATACAGTAGATTACAGAATAAATATAACCAGGGTATAC
>NZ_AJGU01000076.1 GCF_000260795.1 Treponema sp. JC4 | reverse complement strand
ATTTAATATATACTTTCTGTTTTAAATAATACAGATGTCCAAAAAATCGTACGCACCTTCCACCTAAGTCCAGCGGAAATCGACAAAAATAAGTTCAATTAAAAAAGCCATTATCAAATTCGATAAAACTCTCTAAACTGAATAGTAACCAGAAACTCAGTCAGGGAGGAATATGAAAAATGATAATGACTCTAAAGTCAGTTTAGCACAAGCGCTCCAAGATATGAAGACGGAGCAAGACGAAAGTTTTGACCTTGCGAAAGTCAATCTTGCGGAGCTGGAACGGAGATGCGGAATCAGCCGCGCAAAACTCCGACGATTAAAATCCAATAATTTCAAAGAAATGCCTCATGCACTTACAGGAAGAAAAGCGTATAAAACTGTGATGACAGGCTATGAGTCCGTTGCAAATGATCTTCTCCGACAAGGCGTAAAGAACACGTCTGTCATTTATGATCGTCTGAAAGAAGTCGGCTACAAAGGAAGCCTGAGCGGCATAAAACGCTATGTCGCCGCGAATAAAAATCTGCTTCCGCCCAAAAGGTACGCTGTTGAACCGCAGGGAAGCAGGGGCTTGAGGTATTTCACGAACCCCGGAGAAGCATTCCAGATGGACTGGGGCTTTGTGAAGGTTCGTGATTATTCAGGGCTTGAATATCAGGCTGCATGTTTTGCGATGATCTGTCATCACTGCGGAATGAAATACATTGAATTCTTTCCGAACGCAAAACAGGAAAATCTCTTCATTGGAATGATTCATGCATTTCAGTATATGGGAATTCCTCAAAAAGTCCTTACGGACAACATGAAATCCGTAGTCATAAAAAGGGATTTTGAGGGCCGACCTGTCTGGAATCACGACTATGAAGCATTCATGAAGGCTGTGGGCTTTGAGATCAAATTATGCAAGCCTCCGCACCCTTTCACGAAAGGCAAGGTAGAGCGTCTTGTCAGGTTCGTCAAGGAAAATTTCATTACAGAGCGTCAGTTCGTGAATGTCACCGACCTGAACGAGCAGGCTCTGCAGTGGTGCAGTAACAAGAACAGCCTTTACAGAAAAGAAATCGAAGGATTTCCTGTCGTGACTCATCAGGATAACTGCCGTAAAATCTGCCAGCCGCTTCTAAAGGAGCCGACGATACTGCTTTATCTGTTTCCGGAACAAAAAATCAGCTTTGACGGCTTCATCACCTATGAAGGGCGTCGGTTCGGTGTTCCGTATTCCTATGGCCAGAGCATCGTACGTGTAAACAGAACTGACAGAATCCTGTCAATTTATTCTGACGACATGACAAAATGCCTTGTCACTCACAATGTGACATGGAGCAGAAGGGATTCGTTCTGCCATGACCAGTACGCAAAACCCGAACAGCCGGAAGAATTTCCTACGGCACCGGTAAAGGCAATCGTGCAGCAGGCTCTTGAGGATGATACTGCTGACGGATTCAACAAATTTAATTTCGAGTGATGATATATGGATGATACAAAATTAAACCTGATAATGCGCTGCTTTGACAGCCTTAAAGTAAAGATGTCTGAAGAATAACTTTCAACCTTCATTCTTGATAATGATTTTTCGAATGCGGACATTGATGCAGTTATGCGGATGTTTACATTCCTTGAGAAACACAACAACGAGGCTTCAATTCAGATGATGCTCAGATTGAGCAAACTTCCGCTGAAATCCTCGAATACATTCGAGAATTTTGATTTCAGTCAGGTTCACGGTAAGAACGTTAGCCAGCTGGAAGGCTTGCAGTCACTTTCGCCCCTTTATTCGCACAAGAATGTCGCGCTTATCGGGCCAGCGGGAACCGGAAAAACTCATATTGCCATGGCTTACGGTTATGAATGCTGTCAGCATAAGCTTAAGACTTACTTCATAAAAATGTCAGAGCTTAATGACATGTTCACACAGGCTCGTGCATATGGACGGAGCGGAAGAGTCATTTCCAATCTTGTGAAGCCATCCTGCCTGATTATTGATGAGGTTGGCCACTGTGTCTTTGAGAGGGAGAACATAAGGATGTTCTTCGACCTCGTTGACCGGCGCTACAACAAGGAAGGCCCGTACACAATGATTTTTACCAGCAACAAGCAGCCGTCACAATGGAAACAGAACTTCAACGAGGACGATTCTCTGCTCTGTGCCCTGGACAGAATCTTTGATGATGCCCTTATTTTCAACCTGCGCGGTAACAGTTACCGCGGAAAGGAATGCGAATCATATTCTCTGACTACGCTCAGAGGAAAAGCAACAAACGCCGAATTGCCGTCGGCAAGATAATCTAGGTTCGAAGAGACTGACTTTCTGGTCATTTCTCTTAAACTAAATTTTGGTTTTTCTCGGTGAACTATCTGTTGTTAATTCAGGCGAGTTCTAATAACAAAACAAAGATAAGTATCTGGAGGCTGGAATTGCAGCAATTAAAAAAGGAGAAGTTGCAGCTGTTCTTCTTGCCGGTGGTATGGGAACCAAACTTGAGTTTGATCTTCCTAAAGGATGTTTTAATGTAGGTGAATCTCATAATTTATTTATTTTTGAATGTCTGATTAATAATCTGATGGATGTTGTTAAACAGTGTGGTGTTTTTATTCCGCTTTATATTATGACTAGTGAAAAAATGACCTGGTTACTCAGAAGTTTTTTGCTGAACATAATTACTTTGGTTACGATAAGAATTATATTAAGTTTTTTATTCAGGATATGGCTTGTGCTGTTGATTATAATGGTAAACTTCTTCTTGAAGAAAAGGGCCGGCTTGCTACTTCGCCTAACGGTAACGGAGGCTGGTTTACTTCTATGGTAAAGGCTGGGCTTGATAAAGATTTGCATCAGAAAAATATTAAATGGATAAACATTTTTGCTGTTGATAACGTTTTGCAGCGGATTGCGGATCCTGCTTTTATTGGTGCGACTATTCATGGAAATTATCAGAGTGCTTCGAAGGTGGTTCGTAAGGTTGAACCTATGGAAAAAATGGGCCTGCTCTGTCTGGAAGATGGCAAGCCTTCTATCGTCGAATACTACGAAATGTCCAAAGAAATGGCCGAAGCCCGCGCACCCGACGGCAGCCTGGAATATAAATACGGCGTGATTCTGAATTATCTTTTTGCCCTTGATAAACTCGAAGACATTGTAAACAATCAGCTGACTGTTCACGTTGTCGAAAAGAAGATTCCTTTCATCGACGAAAACGGCCAGCTCGTGAGCCCAACCCAACCCAACGGCTACAAGTTCGAGCTTCTTGTTCTCGACATGATCCACATGATGGAAAACAATCTCGCCTACGAAGTTGTGCGGGAGAAGGAGTTTGCACCGATTAAGAATTTACACGGTGTGGACAGCGTGGGCTCGGCACGGGAGTTGTTGATGGGGAATGGGGTGAGGTTGTAAATATATCATAAATCAAGCTACAGTAATATATTTGCTTTATGGCCAGTACAATATGTTGTGCTGGCTTTTTTATTACATACTGAAACAGTAAGTTATGATTTTATGCATGATGATTATTAGATACTTTGTTAAAATATTCTTGTAATATTCTGAAGTATGTCTCATTTATGATTGAATAAGGATTATAAAGCTCAATATTTTTATTATTATGTTGTTCTGCTCTTTCAGTTGCGAATAACATTTTTAGATAAGCAGCCAAGAAGGGATTTAGAATCGAAAATGTGTCTGTATCTGGATTATACTGTAATAGTTCACCATATTCTTTTTCTGTTAATTTTTGTAAGTAATTCCTTTTTTCTATAGTTGTTAATTTCTTATTACTTCGAAAGATTTCTCCAGGATTGAAAGAATCTTTTCCTTTTTCAACAACACTGTTGCACAGTTTG
The DNA here is from genome assembly GCF_000260795.1 of Treponema sp. JC4. Taxonomy (GTDB): domain Bacteria; phylum Spirochaetota; class Spirochaetia; order Treponematales; family Treponemataceae; genus Treponema_D. The sequence continues at coordinate 610 of NZ_AJGU01000076.1, read as the reverse complement.
AATAAAATATAATGTGCTTTTAATTTTTCAAAAATTTTCTTAAAAGTATCTGAATTTCGTTCAGAATATGATTTGACTGCATTGAAAAAATCATCAGAATCAATATAGACTTTTTTAAGGCTATTTTTTTCAATTGCCTTATTATAACATAAATCAAAACATAATTGATGGCATACCGCTGCTAGTCGATTTGAATAATAGACAATTTTATTTGTTAGTGAAGAATCTGCAAAATGAACATTTAATAGACTAAAACCTTTTGTTGCAATTTTTTCAATCTCACTGTCATTCATTAAAGGTACTTCGATTTCAGAAACACGATTATTAAGTTCTGGATCCAAATCTAACATTTCTCTTGCCGAACAAACTGCACCTATACAAATAATCTTTACTTTTGGATACTCAGTTGCTTTGTCCATAAAAACTTTTAATACTTGTGCTAATTTAATTTTTTGTTCGTCTGGAACTTTATGAAAGTCTTCTATAACCCAAATTAAGCCTTTCTTTCCTAAAAAATCTGCTAATCGTTCTATTGTGAGTTGAATGGCAACAATTCTTTTTTGTACCACTAGTTTCTTCATAACTTTGAGAATAGAAAATAGAATTTTTG
>NZ_AJGU01000075.1 GCF_000260795.1 Treponema sp. JC4 | reverse complement strand
GGCCATGCAAATCTTCCTATTCAGCCGGATTATTACTGCCGTAAGTTCGAAATCAATAATCCAGATGAAAACCGCTGGATTCACTATGCAAGTCATGAGCTTATCGGGCTTACTGCTGAAGAGCTCGAAACTCATTATTATAAGGATGACCCTGAACTCCGCGATATTCTGGGGCCTTATTAGGAAAATAAAAAAAAGGCAAAGCTGATGAAAAGAAGTATCAGGAAACTTGTATCATGTGTGATTTTTCTCATGTATGCGGCTGGTGTAAATCTTTTTGCAAATATCACTGTGATTAATCCTGCCAAGGGTGTCTGGGCAAATAAGCAGATGCTGGTGCTTGATACTTCTGATCCCGGAGAATACTATTATTCGGTAGACGGCTCAAATCCTGTTAATTTCGGTTTTTTCTATGACCGTCCGGTTCTTATTGATGCTGAAGGGGATGTAAACTTAAAAATATCTCATGTGCATCCCGACGGTTCTGGAGAAAGCATCGAAGTCCGCTATTCTGTAAATCCTGACTCAGCAAAGGATAAGCCTTATTCAGAATTTATTTCAAAATTCTATGATTCCGGAGTCGTAAACTATACTTCGGGCACTGTTTTTTCAATTCCTTCAGAGCTTAATTTTAAGATGAATAATTCCCTTGAATTTATGCGGGGAATGGATTTGTCTATAAGCGAGAAGAACGTACTTTCCCGCTATGTTCCTTGTGTTGTCCGTCCTGCTGAAGGCGGAAAATCCTGGCGCTTTGTAATCAAAACTTTTCCTCATGTTGCAGGTCTGAACAATACCCGTACGGTTCCTGTAAAGATTGAAGACTGGGAAACTATTGTTTTTACAGACAAAAATCTTCTTTATAAAATTGATGATGAATACTGGTCTCTGCCGCTTGAAAACAGGACAATTGACCGTTCCCGTCCTCACATTGTTTCCTGGCAAAGCGTAGATTATCAGAAGGGAAGTGCAATTGATTTTTGTATTCTTCCTGCAAAGCCAAAACTTCAGTCTGTAGTTGAACCTGATGGAACTATCAGTTTTATTATTGCCGGAGATTCCTCTTACACGATGAGCGTAAAGGGAGAAAATAACCGCTATTCAGAGCTTTATTCCCAGCTGGGAGCAGATGTTTTTTACGGCGATAACGCTCAGGGCTCTTTGAAGGTTGGACTTTTTTCAAGTTCAGTTTATCAGGGTGAGCTTTCTGTTGATTATTCTATCGATAAGAGGGCTCCTCAGGCTCCAAAAATCATTTCAGATTTTGAAGGCTTTTATTCACGTCATAACGTAAAGGTTAATATCGAAACTGCTGATAAAAATCAGCTTTTTGTTGCTGTTAGCCGTCCTCTTTTGATTAAGGATGTTACAAAGCTCAATGATGAAGTAATAGAGGCGCTTAAACAGACTTCTGTGGGTAATTTTAAGGAAGTAAAGCCGGCAGGTTTTTCTTATGAATTTACCCCGAATGATGCAGGTGCTCTTTTTTATAAGATTCAGGCCTATTCCCAGAATGAAATTACCACAAGCCAGCTGGTAGAATATTCTTTAATAATTGACTCTTACAATTATTTCTTTGATTCTTCAGCCTCTGGAAAAAATGCAGACGGATCTGCTGCTCATCCTTACAATAATATCAAGGAATGTCTGGAAGATATTAACAAATGTACTTCTGTTCGCCTTAGAATTAAGGGAAGTGCAGACTTCCCGGAAGAAGCTGTCCGCCTGCTTGCCGACTGCGAAATCTTAAATGATGGAAATGCCCTTCTTGTATTTAATAAGGACTCTTCTCTTGAAGTTGATAATGCGGCATTAACCTTGAATAATATCCGCATACAGAAAGAAAATTCTGCTGCCGAGTCAAAAATAGTTCCGCTTTTCTCTCTTAATAACGGAACTCTGGAGTTAAAAAACTGCGAACTTTCTGCAGATTTTTCTAAAAACGGAACAGTCATTGATGCAAGCTCTGGCGTTGTAAAGGTTTTTGACAGCATTGTTTCTGTAAATGCAGTTGCTTATTCTTCCTTTATTTCAAGCCTTAATTCCTATCTGATAATCAAGGATTCTGTGATTAATACCAGCGCCGATACAAGTGTCGTAATTTCCGCAACACAGGGAAATGTTGATTCAATTAATAATCAGCTTAAGGTTTCTGCAAGAACCGGTCGAATAGCAGAACTTTTTGGCGCAAAGGGTGATTTTGAACGCAATGTTTACAAATGCCAGCTTCCAAAAACTCCGGAAGGCTTTGTAATGATTTTTGCAAATAAAGATTCTGTATTAAAAGAACTGGATAATTCAGACTATGCCGACTAAAGTTATTTTACAGGTCGGCTTTGATGAAGCAGGGCGTGGTCCACTTGCAGGTCCTGTTTATGCCGCTGCCGCAATCTTACCTCCTGATTTTTCCACAGATATTTTAAACGACTCAAAAAAGCTTTCAGAAAAAAAACGCCTTGCAGCAGAACTTGTAATAAAAGAAAAGGCCTGCTATGGAATTGCCTTTTGCGATGAAAAAGAGATAGATCAGATTAATATTTTAGAAGCCTCTATGCTTGCAATGAAGAGGGCCTTTAATAAGCTTCTGGAAAAACTTCCTGCCTGGTGCCAGCGTAATAATATTAATTATGAGGATGTAGAACTTTCCGGTATGACAGATGGAAACCGCTGCCCGGAGCTTGAGATTGAATGCCGCTGCGAGCCAAAGGCAGACGGAAAATATCCTCCAGTTATGGCTGCCAGTATCTTAGCCAAAAATGAAAGGGACCGTTTTATGCTTGAAATGGATAAGCTTTACCCTCAGTACGGCTATGCAAAGCATAAGGGCTATCCAACGGCTGCCCACCGCAAAATCTGTCACGAAATCGGAGTTTCCCCAATTCAAAGACTTTCTTTTAAATATTAAAAACGTTAAACTACGTTCAATATGAAAAAAGATACATTTCAAATCTCTTACCCGTCTATTCACGCTGGAACTGAAAAATCAGAAATTACATTTTTGGCAGGAAAACCTGATTTAGTCTCTGTTTATAATCCGGGTGCCCAAGATGCCCCTTGTAAACGATTTTTCGTTACAGATGCAACGGTTGCAAGTCTTGAATGCATGAAGGACTTTACAGAAAAGTTTGATGACGGCGTATGTGGAAATGACTGTCTTTTGATTCTTGGTTCAGGAGAACCTTTTAAAACGGTAGAAAGCGTTCTTTCTATTATAACGGCCGCCCTTGAAGCTGGTTTTTCACGTAAAGACCTCTTTGTAGGAATCGGTGGTGGAGTAATCTGCGACCTTACAGCCTTTGCTGCCTCTGTTTTTAAGCGCGGTGCTGCAGTAGAACTTGTTCCGACAACTCTCCTTGCTATGGTAGATGCTTCAATCGGTGGTAAAACCGGCTGCGACTATCAGACTTACAAAAATATGATTGGTTCCTTCTTCCCTGCAAGAAGACTTTACTACTGGCCGGAGTTTGTTCAGTATCTTCCTGAAAATCAGTATAATTCAGGCCTTGCAGAGGCATTTAAAACAGCCCTTCTTTTTGATAAGGAAATGTACTATATCTTCAAAAATGAAGCTGAAAAGATTAATGCCCGCGACCCAGAGACCCTTCAGACAATTATAAATAAGAGCGTTCGCGCAAAAGCTGCAGTTGTAGAAAAAGATTTTACAGAGCAGGGAATACGCGCAACTTTAAACCTTGGTCATACCTTTGGTCATGCCCTTGAAAGCGTTGCAGGACTGGGAAAAATTACCCATGGGGCTGCCGTTGCCTGGGGAATTGGACGTGCCGTTGCCCTCAGCTTTAAAAAAGAATATTGCCGCGAAGCTTTTATGACAGAGATTTTTGATATTCTTAAGCTCTACGGTTGGGAAACTGCAGCAATTCCTGGTGTTGTTTACGGCGGCGGAATAGGTGAGCGCCTTTTAAACGTAATGCACAAGGATAAAAAGAACCTTACAGAAAAAGTCCGCCTTATCATTCAGAAGGGCTTACAGGATACTGTTATTGAAGAAGTCGCTGATTCTGATATTCTTTCGGTTTTAAAGTAGGCAAAGCAGAAATGACAGATTTTGAGCATTATTTTGACTGGGCCGCAACAAGCCCCAGTGATAAAGATATTCTTAGACAGGCTCTTGAACTTACCCTTGATGACTGGGCTAACCCTTCAAGTACCCATGGGGCCGGAAAAAATGCAAAAGCTCTTCTTGAAAATGCAAGAAATGAAGCAGCCCTTGCTCTTGGAGTAAAGGCAGAAACTGTATTTTTTACTTCCGGCGGTACAGAAAGCGATCATATAGCCCTTCTTTCAGTTTTAAATAAACCTTCAAAAGGTACTGTTCTTATCAGTTCAATTGAACATCCTGCCCTCCGCGAAATGGGGGAGGAAATAAAAAAAGCCGGTTGTAATGTTGAATATATCCCAGCAGATAAAGACGGTGTAATTACCCCTGATGCAGTTACTGCTCTTCTTACAAAAGATACTCTTATGGTCTGCGTAATGGCTGTAAATAATGAAACCGGTGTAATTCAGCCTGTAAAAGAAATTGCTGCAGCAATTCAAAAATGGTCAGAAG
>NZ_AJGU01000074.1 GCF_000260795.1 Treponema sp. JC4 | reverse complement strand
TTCTCCGGACGGAAAACCTAATTCTGAAACTCCTGAAATGTTCCGCCAGTGGTTTATAAAAAACTTTGTTTCAAGTATGGATTATGCTACATGCTGCCAGCTATTCCTTCGCGATTTGAATCATGAACTGACACACATTTATCTTAAAGATGAAAACTTAATGGACTTCTTCAAATCTGTAGAAATCCGTGACCTTGAAGGTATCAAAACTTATATCAAAGATAAGGTTCAAGTGTTGTTTTGAATAATGATGATCTTCTTGAAAACCTTACAACCGGCATTAACTTTGGTATCTGTTTGCACATACCTAAAAAATCACAGGGCTTCGTGTTTGCTTACTCACTTTATGATATTTCTAATGAGCTTCGTATTTTTGTAAATTATGGTATGGAGCAGTATCACATTTCTAGTAATGAAATTGAAGATAAAAAATCAATCGTATATACAGACCAAGAAATGAATGAGATTACAAAGCTTGCTATCAATCTGCTTTCATACATTTACTGTTTTCCTGATTGTCTTGTAGATGGTGCTCCGCATGATGTAAAAACTGAAAATAATCATTATTTAAATACATCAGAAAAAGTTGTAGATGTTACTGAAAAAGCTGCAGCCGGTGTTGTTATTCCACACTTCCGTCGTGGATATTTCAAACGATTAAGCAGCGATTTTTATAAGAACAAAAAAGGTCAAATTGTTTTTGTACACGAAACAATTGTAAATGGACAGGCAAAAACACTGGAAGAAAAATAAATTTAGAAAACAATTATTTAGATTTTATTTTTTCAGTCTGAAACATAATTTTAGACATATTACCTTTTTCATCAACCCAATATGGCATACTTTTAGGAATATCATTATTTTCCAATTTAACAAAAGAAAATTCTTGTAATTCTTCTCTAATGTTATTCCAATTTTGATATAATTGTTGTAAATGTAAAGCACCTTTTTTAGTTGATGCAACTGCTACTAATGAATCACAAAAGTTACCATGTGCAATAAAAATATTATCAAATGTAATACATTCCTTTGTCATGTAATGACAATAAAATTGTTGTTCTTCTGCAGTAAGAATTCTACTCATATAAACAAGAATTTTAGTTGAAATATTATTCATCCGCAAACTTGGAAAAGGATGTGATGACCAGGATAAGTTTTCTAGGTATAACTTTAATTCATTTCCAATATTATCATCACTTATATTTAAGATAATAAAAAGAAAATAAATCGAAAAACTAAGAATCCTTAACTCAGCTAATAATGGGGATAAATCTTCCCAGGATTTATTACCAGCTTTTACATCATCATTATGAAGATGCATTAAATAGTTTAATAAATATTCTATAGCACTGGAATCAGCATCTAACTCTAATGTTTGTAATAAAAAGCTCTCTTCTTCATGTTCTTGAAGAGATTGATCTATTTTCATCGAAAACTTAATACCTTGTTTATTTAAGTAAGTACAATGACCTCTTGCTATATGCGACAGTTCATGTAAAACAATAAAATAAGTAATATATTCAAATATTGCATTTATAAAATATTCTTTATCTCTAACTTCAGAAAATTTAAATACTTTATCAATAGCATCTCGTGAAAAAACATATTTAATTAAGTTTAATGTCTTTGAAAAAAAACTTTTTGGAAAAGCTATATAAGCGTTTTTATTTTTAATAAATGAACCTGCGTTAAAATCTTCATCATCATAAAATACAATATTATAATCCATACCATTTAATATGTTAGGAAAATTGCATTTTAAAAAAGCAGTTAATTTTTGTGCTTGGTTATTATTAAATGATTTTATTGAATCATTTTCATTATTTTCAATTTGAAAATAATACTTAGTATCATCATAAACAAAACTTTTCATAATACTTTACATTTATCATAATTTTTATGACGTGTAAATAAATATAATGAATATTAATTATTTCTCGTTCGCAAAATGCCAACACTAATTGGCACTTTGCAATGGTACTGTGGTGATACACTTTTTGTATGAAGATACAAGGCAGAAAATGCACACTGACGGTATTAAAAGACAATGAATTTATTCCATTACCATACAGCGAGGAAACTGTAAGATTAACGTCTAAAGGCTATACGCTGCCATCTTGCATAGGCAGAAGGAACAGACTTAAATGCATTGAAACAGGAAAGTTGATTCAGGGGTGTTTTGTTACACGGCTTGAATACCTGTGTGCGAAGGCTTTGTTTCTTCTGCTTTTATATAATGAACAGACCTTTGAATTATATGCTGACCGGGGTTTTGAAAAAATCATATACAAAAGGGTTTTGATTAAGGGCTTTGAGCTTCGCGGCGATAACGGCGACGCTTTTAAGCTGCGCTTTGATTTGACCGGTAAAGATTCTTACACTGAAAGCTGGCCGGTAGTTGTTCCTTCTTTGGAAAGGGAGCGGCAGCGCACTTATTTTTTTGACGGACATTCTGTTACCTCTGACTTAAAGACACTTCCTCTGGTATACCGCTTTGAGCTTACAGGGGGTTATGGCGAGACATCTTCTTATAAAATAAAGCTATACTTTCCGCTCAGCGATGAGCATTATCCTGTGAAATCTAAAATAGAAAAACTTTCTTTAGTGCTGGATTTAAAAGATGGTGTGAGTCTTGATTTATATGACCTTGAGCCTGAGGGTGAAATGGTTGATATAAACTGCGCTGATACGGTGCTTTGTAACCAGAGCTTTAGAATAACCGGACCCCTTGTTTTTAATGTAAGAAATCAAAACGAAATGCTTACGATTGTGCTTTAAGGGCGTTGTCAAAATGCAATCAATAATTGGCACTTTGCAAACGCACTTTGGGGTTACACTCGGAGTATGAGGTTTTATGAAGTTCCGCCTGAGGTGGAAAACGCAATCAGAAATACAGATAGCCGCCCCTTTGTACGCATAGTGTTTGAGCTTTCTGGCGGTGATGTTTATATCCTCGATTCTGACATTCTTGAATGTGTGATGACATCTTATAAAAGTGATGACGGCGGGATTGTAAACCTTGGCGAGCTTTTACTTGATAACTCTCTTAATGCTTTTGATTTAGAAAATAATGAAGAGCTTGCTCCAGGGCTTGGTGTTCAAATTTGGTACTGCTTTGGAGAGAGAACTAATACCTTCTTTCGCTTTCATATGTTTGTGGATGATGACGGCTTTCAGGTTCAGGAAACCGGCTATTCAAATAAAATCTTTAAAGTAAAATTAATGTCTGATAGAATACGTGAAATGTCTAATAATTTTGAAGGTGAGATTCCGAATAGAAAACTGCCACATTATTAAAGTAAAGTACGTTATTTAAGAAAATTAGAAGAATTTTTGTATAAATCATTTGAAGCGAATAAGATATTTATTAACAACAAAAAATAAGATGACTATTAATCATTAAATTTTAATAGCATACGATTTATTATTTTTTGTTCATTATGATAATTTTTTTTTCGACGAGGATGTTTTGTTTTTAGATGGTATTTTAAATCCTTTGAAAGAATTTTTTCCTTACAAATACGACAGATTAAAGTTTTATCAGACTCTACTTTAGATTCATTTTTTTTATGTACAATAAAAGTGGCAGGTTTTTCAGATTTTTGTATGGAAACAATTTCCCAAATATGATTTTCAACTTCAATTTTATCATGAAGTCTTTTACCGAGAAGGTTTAAAATAATTGATTTAAATTGAGGAAGACAATTTATGGATACACCATCAATTGTAAATGTATAATATTTATTATTTTCTTGTCTTTGTAATTTTACAATATCAAAAGATTCTACAGTAACGTCATCATTAATAAAATTACAGGTGTCTTGATTTTTTAAGCTACAATGTGTGTGACCGTTGCCAAAACAAAACTTGTGCGGAAATTCCTTAAGACAAGAAGGCCAACGACCTTTTAAATCTATATATTCACATTCTTTTGAATTATGACCATGATAAAGTTCGTCATAAAAAGCAATAGCTTTACAAGCACTTTCTGTATAATATGTACAATGACTAGAGCCTGAGCATTTTTCATTCTTAGCAAGACATTTATTATATGGGGTACCAAAAACATCTAAATCTTCTACCCAAAATGAACATTTTGTTAGATGTCTGGCTTTATCTCCCTTTTCCATATGTAATGTTACTATATTTGTAAAACCACCGTTTTCCATTTCAAAGTATTCCTATAAAAATTGTAATACTTTTTCTTATTATTTTCATTAAAAAAAACTGCTTCCGGCATTATAGGACAGACCGTAATGCCTTTAAGAAGAACGGACACCGCTTTACTTTCGGAAGCAGAACACAATTTAATACTAAAGCCTAACCCAATGATCAGGTATAACTATTAAATATATGTTTTTATTCGAAATGCCCATAGGTACATTGGATAATGATGTTACCGCCACGAACCCCGTATGTTTTTTTTAAAGACTTTACCATACAACTTTGAGAATTAAGGTTGCAGCCAAAGCCTTTTTATTGGATGTGATGCCCAGCGGCACAGGCTCTATATAATTACAGATAAACTGGCGCATCTTTATTATAAATGGACTTACGCGAACTCGTAATAAATACCAGCCTAGTACGTAAGCCAATTAT
>NZ_AJGU01000073.1 GCF_000260795.1 Treponema sp. JC4 | reverse complement strand
AATAAATCTTCCCAATAAATTATTTTACCTATTATTTTATCCTTATATTTATAATTTCTTGGAATAAGAAAAACATCTCTATTTCCTGATTTTTTTTCAGCCTCTGTAAGTTTACTATTATTGATTTTTACTTCATAAGTTTTTCTCATCCTCTTAAATTGTATAAAAAAAATCTGGTATAGAAGCTTTGCTATCATCTGCCTTTTGTTCATCAACTTCTTCTATTTCATCAAAAGATTTATTAAAACAATTAATCAAGAAATTAAAAACAGTCTTAGTTTTATATTCTTCACGATTATTTGAATTAAAGAGATTCACTATTGTTGCGGTCGCAACATTTTCAAGTACTGTCATAAAATCCTCATGAAATATTTAATAAAAACAGTCTAAGAACAGTCTTTTTCTTTATATAAATTATAATCCCCATAATAAAAATATTCAAAATAAATTACCCTCCCACCAAATGACAGACCGCCCCTTTATAATCCTCACTAGGAGGCGCTTATGAAAAAGAAAAGCATTTTGGGAAAACTGGTTTTATCACCATTGTATATTCTGAAAGGTATTTGGGACTTGTCGGGGCAGTTGGAAGATGAGCCAAAGGAAGATAATAATGTCACCTGCAAATATTGCGGATTACAGTTTCCGTCTGTAAAAAGTCTTGTTTGTGGAGAGTGTGTATTTCATCCAGATGGACGGTTCAAAGGAAAGCATACAGTATATGAAGGACCGAATGGCGGTAAATATTACTGCACTTACTGTGGAAGAGAAGCAACTTCTATAAGAGACCTGATTCTTTATCTTTGTCCTTTCCATCCTGATGGTAACGCGAAAGGTCATTGTCTGCCTTATGAAGGTTCTCTAAAATCAACTTATACTTGCAAGTATTGCGGTGCAGCTTCAAATAACATTCATTATCTTTGCGTACGTACATGCGTCAATCATCCTCTGGGAAGATGGAAGGGGCATCATATTCCTATGCGATAATCATCTCTTATTTGAATTTCTGTATTAAATAACTATATTCACAAAGAAGGTCTTTATGAAGAGCATTTTTTCATAGCAATGATTTAAAAGAGCTTCTTTGTGAAATTACAACTAGTTTTTTGAATTATCTACAGGGGCCGTTTCTTCGACAGCAGAAACTTCTTGTGAAGAAATGACTTTTTCTTTTATGGTTTCAACACCAAGTTTACACATTTTGAATAATCCAAAGCAGATTCCACATATGAAACCAAGTGTGAAAAGGAATTTTCCAATTCTTTCATTTAAATTTGAAAAATTCATAAAGCCTCCTGGTTATACTCTGAATGTAGCAATCTTATTGTATCTAACAGCAGGTTGATCATTAAATTCGATTCCAAATGTGTCCTTAAGATGGCTACAGCTAAAATATCCAGTGTGATTATCTAAGCCATTTTGCTGAACTGCCTGAATATAATCCATAATTGCTTTAGCTAAACGAGTTTTTCGTTCGCTACTTTGACCATAGCAGAAACATACTGAATCTAATTTTGTCGCAGCTTCTCTTTCTGTCATACTAAAACCTCCTAAAGTTTTTTAATTGTAAATGGTCGGTCTGTCATTTCACGAACGAGTAAAAAAGTGTTTCAAAAATAATCTTACATTTCATAAATAAATTTTTACTCTATCACTAAATGATAGTTTTCATATGTATATTTATGTGTGTAAAACGAGAGGAGAATTAATTATGGAAGAACAGATGAACGAAAAGAAAATCAGATGGAACATTTCTAAGGCAATGAGCTATGTATATCAGACATTAAACGATTCAAAGCTTAGAATCAAGAAAACAAAAGCTTATAACACAGCTATGGAAAATTTGAAGGCTCTCTATAATATCACTCAGATTCAGGTCTGGATTCTCTGTCTTGCCTGTGAACGCTATTTTGAACGAGAAGACAGTATTTCACTTCAAAACATTTCCGGGGAATTGGGCGTACCGGTTATGTCGATCATCTGCTGGAAAAAAGATATTGAAGGGCTAGTTGCCAGCGGATTTTTGGAACATTGTGGAAGAAACGGAGCTGTTCAGCCAATAAGTGATTTCAGCGAATCAATCTATAATAATACCGAATATATCCCTCAGACAAAGAAAGACGATGATGAGATTGAATTTATTTCCTATATGGCAGACCGTTATGAATCACGTCGTGGCGAAGATATTTCTGCAAGATTGATTCAAAGAGAATTATATCGGTATGAAAGAGCTCATAACTATCTTGAAGTTGTTAAAAGAGTATCAGCTGAGCTTGAAGAATCTGAGTACCGCTTCTTTCTTTATGATGTTGCAAATGATGTATTGAAAGGTGGAGATTCCAGCCTTAATGCAACCATATCTGATTTATACGATGGGGGAGACAGATACAATGTTGCTACCGAAATGCTGGAAGAAAAACATGAACTTTTTCAGAAGGGACTCATAGAGTTTGTAAAGAAAGGAAACCTTTCTGATGCAACTATTACTCTAACAGATAAAGGCCGTAAGTTAGTTCTCGGAGATAAGGCTTTTCTTTTTGAAGAGACAATCAATGATAAGAATCTCATTAAAACTGATTCCATCAAGGAAAAACGCCTTTTCTACAGTCCAGAAAATCAGAGGGAAATTGACCGACTCAAAGCAGCACTTCAGGAAGAGAAACTGAAAGGAATCCAGCAGCGACTTAAGGATGATGGACTTCCTGTGGGCGTTGCAGTTTTACTGTATGGGGCACCAGGAACAGGAAAGACTGAATCGGTTATGCAGATTGCAAAGGAGACAGGTCGTTCCATCGTTCATGTCGATATTAGCGAGGCAAAGTCTGCCTGGTTTGGGGAAAGCGAAAAGCGAATCAAAAAGATTTTCACCAGCTACAAAAATGCCTGTGAGCTGGCAGAAAAGAAGGGGGAGCTTATGCCTATTCTCCTTTTCAATGAAGCAGATGCACTTATCTCAAAAAGAAAGAATGACACTTCTGGGAACTGCGCTCAGACAGAAAACGCAATCCAGAACATCATTCTGGAAGAGCTTGAAAACCTAAAGGGAATCTTTATTGCAACAACAAACCTGGCTTCAAATATGGACTCAGCTTTTGAACGCCGATTCCTCTTCAAGATTAAGTTTGAGAATCCATCAACAGAAGCAAAGACTTCTATATGGATGAATAAACTTTCCTGGCTCGATAAAGAGACTGCTACTGAATTCGCAAAAGATTTCGACTTCTCCGGCGGCCAGATAGACAACATTGTAAGAAAGATTGCAATGAACGAAGTTATTACAGGAGAACGTCCGGAAATCTCAGATATCCGCGATATGTGTAGGTGCGAAAAAATCGATAATCCAGATGGATCAAGACGTATGGGATTCTGTTTGTAGGAGGAATGAGAGTGATAGACTTTTTACGGTTTCCTTTTATAAAAACAATAAGCACGATTGCATATGACAAAGATTTTGGTTTAACAGGATTTATTCAGAATACACTTATCGATCAGAATTTTATCCTTAAAATCCGTTATGGAAACCTGTTGAAAGATTCTGGTGATATATTATTATGTCCGCTATCAGAAGGTTTTAAGCCAAGCAATCCGCTTTCTAGAAGAATTATCAAGAAAGAAGGTAAATGGCTGGATAAAGAAATCAAAATACTTTATTCCTCTGATACAGCAAAATGGATTGGCTCAGAACATGTAGCCTTTCTTCCGTGCAGGAAATTGAAGTATCGGGGAATCCTTTTTGTTTGTGTTGATTTTTACTCTGAAAACAGAACAGAAATAAATGCAAGCCGTATTGCAGAAGCCTTGGAAATTGCTGAGAAATACAACTGCAAAAAGCTTTCTTGTCCACAAAATGTTCTCTATTCTCCAGAAGAAACTTATACATATAATTACATACGTTCTCAATTTGAGTCGATTATTCGCACACTAGGCTCAAAGATAAAAATAGATTTTGTAATAGAGACTGTCATACAAAAAAATCTTCATAGTTATCCTATGTATGTATCAACTAAAGTTCCCTATGATTTCACAAATTCATTAGTTGAATATCTTCCTATGTGTGCTCAAATCTTGGAGCATTATAGGAAAACGTTACGTTCAGTGAGAATGGTATATTCAATTTCAGCTCATACACAAAAACAGATTAAAGCTTTGCTAACAAATTCAACAAATGAGAAAAAAGCATTCAAGCTATTTAAGAAACTATATAAGCTAATGGGCGGATATTATGACATAGCAGATTGGCGTGGTGAAACATACAGAAGCGATGAAGGCTTTTGCTTCTTCTTACTAAGTTTATGCAAAGAAATGCCCTGGAATTTTTATAAAATTCTGGATCTTCTGAAGAAATTCACAAATTTATATCAAGATATACTCTTTGCAGCAGAAGATTATAATCTGCCCTATTATGACTCCATATTCAATGAAAGATTCAAAGATTTGAAACCTTTTGACTATCAGCAAAGAGGCATTAATCATGTATGAAATATTAAGAATAGAAGGAACTGAGTTTCTTGCATATCTTGCAAATTTTCCAAATCCAGAGCAGCTCCCATTTAAGTAGTTTTCTTTACATATATTGGTATTTTACGAAACTCTTTTTCTTTTCTTTAACTTTATACGTTTG
>NZ_AJGU01000072.1 GCF_000260795.1 Treponema sp. JC4 | reverse complement strand
AAGTAGAAAAAAAACTCAAAAAGAAGTTTCAAAGGAGTTAGTCAATGAAAATAAAAATTCTTCAGGCTCCAGCTCCAGAACTTCCTTTTGTAGTAATTTACAAACCTAAAGCCTTAGCTTCTGCTCCAATTAAGGAAGCTGATAAAGACAATGCCTTTTCTCAGGCAGCAGCAATCTTTCCCCAGCTTTTAGAGGTTCAGGGAAGAAAAGCAATTGAACACGGGCTTTTACACCGCCTTGATACTGCAACAGACGGTATACTTTTGATTGCAGCAAGCCAGGATTTTTACGATTATATGCTCTGCGAACAGGAAGAAGGCCGTTTTATAAAATATTACAAGGCCTGCTGCAAAGCGGAAACCGATAATTGCAGAGAACTGGGGGGATTTCCAGAGGAGAGGGCCTGCCTAAGTGACTGGCTGCCTAATCCCCCGGCGCCGAAGGCGTTTTTTCATCCTGTTAAAATCACTTCTTACTTCCGTTCCTACGGCAAGGGCGGAAAAGAAGTGCGGCCTGTAACAGAAAAATCAGGTCCCGCAGCCCTTAAAAAGCTTGGCAAATTAAAGCTTTACACAACTCAAGTATGCGGCGTAAAAAAGCTGGAGGATTTTTTTGAAGTTGAATGTAAAATATCCCAGGGCTTCCGCCATCAGGTACGCTGTCATTTAGCCTGGGCAGGCCTTCCAATAATAAACGATCCTCTTTATAACGCAAAAAGTCTTGGAACACAAGAAGAGCTGCGCTTTTCTGCAAGTGCAATTGAGTTTCAGAATCCTGTAGACAAGAAAATCCTCCGTTTTTCAATATAAAAAACTACATAAATCATAAAGGCTGTGTTAAAATTAAAATAATATAACACTGGCGGCTCTGACCGGCCGCCTTACACACACAGGAGATAAAATCACATGCAAATTACAGAATCAATCAAATACATTGGTGTAAATGACCACAAAATCGATCTTTTTGAAGGGCAATTCGAAGTTCCAAACGGAATGGCATACAACTCTTACCTCATTCTTGATGAAAAAATTGCCGTAATGGACAGCGTTGACCAGAATTTTGGAGAAGAATGGCTTTCCAACATAAAAAAAGAACTTTCAACGGCCGGAGGACGACAGCCGGATTACCTTGTTGTTCATCATATGGAAATGGATCATTCTGCCAACATTAAAAAATTTACAGAAAGCTATCCTGCTGCAAAAATTGTAGCTTCAAAAATGGCTTTTGTTATGATGAAAAACTATTTTGGAAGTGATTTTGCAGACCGTCAGATTGTTGCAGGGGAAGGAACTACTCTTGAACTTGGCAAACATACCCTGAACTTTATTGCCGCTCCAAACGTTCACTGGCCGGAAGTTTTGATGAGTTATGAAAGCCAGGACAAGGTTCTTTTTTCTGCAGATGCTTTTGGAAAATTCGGCGCAAATGACGTTGAAGATCCTGAAGGCTGGGCATGTGAGGCTCGACGCTATTACTTTGGAATTGTTGGAAAATTCGGGGCTCAGGTTCAGGCAGTTTTGAAAAAGGCCTCTGGCTTTGATATTAAACATATCTGTTCTCTTCACGGACCTCTTTTAAGCGAAAATATCAAATATTATCTTGATACATATAATACCTGGTCCAGCTATGGAGTTGAAACAGAGGGAGTTGCTATCTGCTACACCTCGGTTTATGGAAATACTAAAAAAGCCGCTGAAAAGCTGGCAGAACTGCTCAAGGAAAAAGGCTGCCCTAAAGTCGCATTAAACGACCTTGCGCGCGAAGACATTTATGAATGCGTGGAGGATGCCTTCCGTTACGGAAAGCTTGTACTTGCTACAACGACCTATAACGGCGGAGTTTTCCCTAAAATGAAGGAGTTCATAGACCATCTTAAAGAGAGGGACTATCAGAACCGTACTATTGCTTTTATTGAAAACGGAACCTGGGCTCCAGCCGCTGCAAAAGGAATGGCAGCCCTCTTTGAAGCTTCAAAGAACATTACCTTTGCCCAGAATAAGGTTACAATTAAGACTGCTGTAACACCTGAAGTTGAAGAACAGCTAAAATCTCTGGCAAATGAGCTGGTATAGAAAGCTGTATTGTTCTGAATTATTCCCAGACAAATAAATCAGCGCAGTTTCTTTCACCGCCGGAAACTTCAATTGCCTGTCCTGTGCAAAAAGTATTTACGGCGGTCATAAAGAAAATCCATTCAGCAGCTTCTTCGGCTGTTGCCCAGCGTTTTAGAGGGGTGACAGCCATAATTTTGTTCCAGAGAACTTTATCTTCCATAACAGGCTTATTTAATTCTGTTATTACACCGCCAAAACAGAGGGCATTGCATGTAGCTTTATAATTATTAGCAAGTTTGATGGCAGTATGTTTCATATAGCTTACAACGCCGCCTTTTGACGCCACATAACCTGCAAATTCATTTCCATTTAAAGCACTTACAGATGCGTTAAAGAGCACAGATTTGATTTTTGGCTGAAAGGCATATTTTTGAGTAACATAAATTGTCCCCTTAAGATTTGTTTCAATATCAAAATCAATCTGCGAATCATCAGGGGTCTGGGAGCCCGCGTTATTTATGAGAATTTCTACATTATCAATTTCTGGAAGCCGGTCTTTTTGGGTAATGTCAGCAATATAATGAGTGTAGTTTTTATGGTTAATGACGCGTTCATTTTTATCTATGCCAAAAACATGATGTCCCTTTTCCAGAAATAAAAGGGCGGCTGCCTTTCCAATTCCGGAAGCCGTTCCTGTAATTAATACTTTCATGCTGACTGAATCTTATTCTTTTTCTGAAGATACTGCTCACCAACCTTATCTTTTTCCCATGAGCAGACAACCCTGTAACCAATGTGAGAAAATAAAACTTCACCTAAAAGTTCGCAAACAGCTCCAATTGCAGAGCAGATGAATACCTGTGTCCATGTCCAGCCGAAAAAGACCTTTGAAACGACTGTTGCAAAAATCATATTATCAACAAACTGGGCAATTATTGTAGAAGCATAGGAGCGGATTGCAAAGGCGATGAAATTATTAGATATAAGACGACCGCCAATCAGAGTATTAATAACAGCATTTACTATTGATGAAACCATAAAGGCAAGACCTGAACCTAAAACGATGTACCAGGTTCCGCCAAAGGTTGCGTTTAAGGCACGGTTTACTTCAAGACTTTCTGTTGAATAGAATTCACCCCACATACCAGGTGTAAGAGAAAGAAGGTAGAAAAGGCCGCTGGCTGCAAGGTTTACAAGAAGGGCAACTGTAGAAACTTTGATACTTGCTTTTCCGCCATAACGCTTACAGATTACATCCATACACAAAAACATTGCCCAGCTGAATACAAAACCACAGTCAAGAGCAACATATTTATAGCTTACTAATTCTTTATTTGCAAAAAGATTTGCAAGAATTACAGAAAGAAAGAAAAATGTGATTGCAAGGGATGGAATGTTTCTGAACAGAAGTTTGTAATCTTCTTTTTGTGAATTTAAAAATGATTTAAGTGATGTTTTCATAACATCAGCCTCCTTAAGGATTTTAATTTATAACGCGCAGTAGGGTTTTGAGGTAACATAAACTGCGCATAAAAATGTTGAAAGGAAATTTACATCTTTTATAAAAAAAAGTAAAGTATCAGAGAGGCTATTTCTGGTAAATCAGGCTTTCAATAATTGACTAAAAGATACTTTTTTAATAAAATAAATATACTTTAATTGCCCGGTTGGCGGAATTGGTAGACGCGCTCGGTTCAGGTCCGAGTGATTTTATCATGCGAGTTCAAATCTCGTGCCGGGTAATTTTTTTTGTCCAAATAACCTTACAGACAGCTATAAAGCATTCCAACAAGTCCAAAAAGCACTACAATACAAGCCGCATAAACCCAGAGTGGAAGGGAATCAGATGAAACTCTGCTTTTTTTTAGAGGCAGATACATTTGATTTTTTTTCATCTTTATATTTTTTGTTTTTGAGTTAATTTCTTTTGACAGGCTGTTTCCGCTACTCGATGTGCCCCCCTGACCATTTACGGCATAACCGCATTCCGGACATCCGTTGATAAAGTCGTTGGTTTTTCCTGTATGACCGCAATTTGGGCATAATACACTTGCAAAGAATTTTCCGCATTTAGGACAGAATTTTGATTTTCGGGGAACTTCAGAGCCACAGCACTGACAAAAAAACTTAGCTTCTTTTCCTGCCATTATCGAACTTCCAGAACAAGACTATTTTATTTCTGTCATAGTTTAAAACTTTTACAGCCTGCCATTCCCTTACTTTCTTGTCCATATAGACACTGACATAAGGAAGAATTTCACCACCCTTAAAATCCTCTTCAAAATCAAGAGTGCACTTTATCTGATTTTGTGAACATGAAGTTACACTGCCATTTACAATTTTTTCATAATAAGGCATAGAAAGTAAAATCTGTCCGATTAAAGAAATTTCAGCATCCGGATTTAAGAATTCAAATTCTTCTTTTGAAATATGATTAAAATAACCATTTATTCCAAGTTCAGCATATTTTTCCTGATCTTCCTCGGAAAGAGGGCTTTCCTCATATAAATAGATGCGTACATTACTTCCACCGATTCCGCTTTTTACAAACTGAACAAGAGTTTTCCACAGGCGGGGATATTCAC
>NZ_AJGU01000071.1 GCF_000260795.1 Treponema sp. JC4 | reverse complement strand
AGTTTTAATTTTCCCTTAAGGGCAAGCATCATCTTGGCAGCAGTCTTTTTACCAACGCCCGGAATTTTTTCAAGCATTTCAACATCGCCGCGTTCAAGAACGTCATTTAAGCGGCCGCTGGAAACAGAACTCATGATTTTTACAGCGCCCTTTGGCCCTACTCCGTCAACTTTTAAAAGATCCAGAAAAACAGAACGCTCATCTGCACTTGCAAAGCCATAAAGACTCATAAGATTTTCTGTATGCTGAAGCCAGGTAAAAACCTTAGCCTCGTTTCCGACAGGAGGAAGAAGCTCAAGGTTTGAATCAGGAACACAGATATCCCATTCAATTCCATTATTATCTAAAAAAAGCTGCTTAGGAAATTTCCCCGTTATGATTCCAGTAATTGAGTTGAACATAAGCTTATTATACTAGGAAAGAGAGTTAAAATGTAAGTGTGTTATCGCACCGGCAAGGGCGTCGGCGGCGTGGTCGGGCTTTGGTTCTGTTTTAAGCCCTAAAAGGATTTTTACGTAGCGTTCAACAAGTTCCTTATCTGCCTTGGTAGTTCCGGTAACGGCCTGCTTAATCTGATTTGGCTGATATTCACCAAGCTTAATGCAATGCTGGGCAAGGCAGAGAGTTACTACACCGCGGGCTTCCGCAACTCCCATGGCAGAGGTAACATTTTTTGCAAAAAATAAAGTTTCCATGCCCGCTTCGTCAGGCTTAAACTCGTCGATTACAGCACAAAGACGGTTATATATAGAAAGAAGTCTCTCGCCATGAGGCTGCTCTGCCTTTGTTGTAATACAGCCGTAGCTTACCATGCGGTATTTTCCATCACAAAAATCCACTACTCCGAAACCGGTATTCGCAAGCCCAGGGTCAATACCAAGCACACGGCGGATATTTTTTTTAGGAAGAGAATTATCGTTATTTTTAATGGTGCCCGGAAGGCTTTCAAAGTTTTGCATAAAAAAAATAGCCCGCTGTTTAGGCGGGCTTTTGAAACTAGGAGAGAAGATTACTCTTCTGGCTCGAAGTCATCTGGGAATTCAGCAGTGTGGTAAACGTTCTGAACATCATCGTTGTCTTCAAGTTTATCAATCATCTTCTGAACTTTTGCAGCTGTATCTTTATCAACTGGCTGGTAAGCATCTGGAACAAGACCAACATCAGCAGAAAGTGATTCAAAGCCTTTTTCGTTCAATGCATCAGCAACAGCAGCGAATGCATCAGGACTTGTTGTTACAGTGATTACTCCGTCTTCGTTTACGATATCATCAGCACCAGCTTCCAAAGCAACTTCCATTACTTCGTCTTCTGAAACTTTTTCTGCATCGTATTCAATTGTACCTTTGCGCTGGAACATACGAGAAACAGAACCAGTAGTTCCCAAGTTTCCGCCGTTCTTTGTAAAGATGTTACGGATATCAGCAGCTGCACGGTTTTTGTTATCTGTAAGAACTTCAACCATTACAGCAACTCCACCTGGAGCGTATCCTTCGTATACCAATTCTTCGTAAGATGTTGCACCGTCTTCACCAGTACCTTTCTTGATTGCGCGCTCGATGTTGTCTTTAGGCATGTTAGCAGCGCGAGCCTTAATGATGATTGTACGGAGACGTGGGTTAGAGTTAGGATCACCACCACCCATACGTGCAGCAATAGAAATTTCCTTAATGAATTTTGTAAAAATCTTACCGCGCTTTGCGTCGGCGATTCCTTTAGCGTGTTTGATTGTCGCCCATTTACTGTGTCCTGACATGGGGAACTCCTTATATAAAATTAGTTTACTGAATTAATAGTTTAATTTACCATATTTTAGAAAATGTTTCAATGAAGAGATTAGTCATCCTCTTTTGATTTTTTTGAAACAACATGTACACGACCTGATTTCTTTACAGGTGGTTCATAAGGAGGAAGTTCCTCCTCTTTTGATTTAAGATGAACAATTTTTTTAGAAGCTTTAGCGCCAGCACCGAATTTTGCTTCCTTAGCAGCTTTCTTTTCTCTTGCAGCCTTCTGACGAGCCTTGCGGTCCTTTTCAATAAATTCAAGTGATTTTTCCATTCCCTGAAGGAATTTCTGCATATCCTCAGAAAAAACAGCAATCTGATGACGGTCAGCTTCTGCACCATCACGGTTTTTACTTTCTACAATCTGCAAAAATACATCGCCAGTGCGGTTTTCTTTAACGTTGAAAAAATATGAGCGATTATCAAGATAGATTTGAGTTGTGAAAAGTTCTCCACGTGCTCCCATGTTATTACCTCTTTATATTAGTTTAAGTTTCCGATGAACAGGCAAGGGAAAGCACGAAAATGAAGAACCTTCCCTTGTGATGTGAGTCATTACATTACCATATTATAAAAATTAATGCAACGAATTTTAGATTTTCGATTATCATCTTATTTCTTAACAATAACAATCATTGTCAGGTCGTCTTTGATTTCGGCGCCTTCGGTGTATTCTTTGAACTCACCCAAAACCTGATTAAGTTTTTCCTGGGCAGAATGACCTGTAGCGTGTTCAAAGGCAGTTTTAATTCGGTCTGTACCAAATTCTACACCGTTTACATCCTTTGACTCGTAAAGACAGTCTGTATAAATGATGATTGCATCTCCAGGACTCATCTTAAATTTGATTCCGGTATACTCAACAGGAATATTTTTAATACCAATAAGACCACCAGAAGACTCCTTTCCGGCAATTGCAGCCATACTTGTTTTTCCTGCCGCATTACGGAAGAACATAGCCGGATGTCCACCATTTACATAATAAACATGATCGTCTTCAAAGCGAAGAAGAATACCGGTAAGGTAGTTTTCTACATCACCCTTATCTTCTGCAATCTTATTACTGATAATGCTCATAACAGAAGCAAGAGGCTTATTCATATTATCAACTACTTCCTTAGAAATAATTGATTTTGCAAGCATTGTAACAAGACCAGCAGCGATACCGTGACCAGAAACATCAAAGAGTGCAGCGCCAGAAAGACGGTTACCGGTTTTATAGAAATCAAAAAGGTCTCCAGAAACACCGGCCTTTGGATTAAAGGTAAAGGCAACATCATAATCACTTGTAATTGGTGCAGTTCTAGGATAGAAGCTCTGCTGAACATATACGGCAAGTTTCATATCATCTGCAGCCTGCTTATTTGCCGCAGCAAGAGCCTCATTTGCTTCAGAAAGTTCGCGGGTTCGGTCATTTACCTTCTGTTCAAGGTTGGCATTCAAATCTTCAGCTTCATTACGGGCAGCTGTAAATTTACTTGCAAGAATGAACAAAAGCATGATGATTACAAGCATCCAGCCGTACATGGAAATATAAGGAAGCGCATACCATTTAAATACGTTATGCATAAGATCAAGGAAGATAGCCAGAATAAATGGAGAGAAACCGATTAAAAGAGGACGAACATCCTGACGGTTCTTTCTGAAAGCCCTGATCATTGTTATGGCAATAAATACCAGCTGAGGCAAAAGAAGGAGCTGACAGAAATTCCACATATTTCTTAATACAGGATAATTTGGAGCAAGTAAAAGAATTACAATAGGAAGTCCTACAAGAATTCTTCTTATATATTTTACAAGTCTTGAATCCTTATAACCCAAAAATACTTCAACAAAGGAGCCTACAAAATAAATCAAAAGGAAAGGCAATGAATAAGAGAAGATTTTCTGGAAGGTAAGGAAGTTAAGACCTTTAAAAGGTAAATCCGGTAAATCATCAATGTAGAAAACACAAAGATAGAAGGCAGTAACGATATTAACAAAAGCGAAGAGGATATTTTCGCGGTCTTTCGGACGCTTTACAAAAATAAGAATATGATAAGCAGCAATTACCAGCAGGGCAAATGCACACAAAGCATAAATAGTTCCGTTCCAGAATCTTTCACGTTTATAAGTATGCTCAACCTTATCTGAATCAGCAATATAAGGAACAGGACTTGCTACCACCGAACCTTCACCATTAATCCAGATTTTAATGGTAAGTTCGTTTTCTGCACCTTTTTTGATAATACCGCTTGGAATATTATAGGCGCGTACTTTATTCCATGAACTCCACTCCTGAGGAGGAAAGTAACCTCCGGTTCCAATCAGGCTTCCGTTGAAATAGGTTTCATCTGCCATTGTGATACGGCCAAGATAAACAGACAAATCCGTATCAGAAATATTTGCAGGAATTGTTACTACATTTTTCAACCAAATATAGCCAATTCCATTTTCCAGAAGAGGAGGAAGATTTGCAAGGTTTGCAGGAGGAAGAGTTGTCCATCCGTTTTTTCCACTTTCGTCTAAAGTATAAGTCCAGTCTTTATAAAGATAAATTGCGCTGCTTTCATTCTTTTTTTTGCAGCCAGTAAAACAAGACAGAATCAAACTGAACAAAACTAAAATCATAAAATTTGATCTTTTCATAAGTCCCTCTATTCATGAGTGTTAATCTATTACTCTGATAGTAACACTATCACTTTAAGATTACAATACTTTATATTTGATGTCAATTCAATTTATTTTTACAAATTAAACTTTCCATTTTATAATTATAATACATCATTATAACTGAGAGGTGCATTATGAAGCAAATTAAAGTTACATTTTTCAACAACTCAAAAGTAATCTCAGAAACTACTGTTGAAGCTGGAACTCAGATTTTTTAAGGTTTTAGATAATTTTAACTTATCACCAGAGGAAACTGCAAATGTCGTAGGTGTAAAACTAAATAATGAAATCTGTTCTCTGGAAAAGCGAATTCAGT
>NZ_AJGU01000070.1 GCF_000260795.1 Treponema sp. JC4 | reverse complement strand
AGAATTATCGAAAATCCGTATGACATTGAATCATGCAAAAAGAAGACTTCTGATTCCTCATACGATTTAAGTGTTCTAAATACTTCTATTCCAGCTCAGGAAATTGTTGAGATGGTTCAGAATGCCATCGCTAATGACATGAAATCGCAGGGTAATGAAAAAGGCATTCGAATCCTCTTTTACGGATTAAGTGGTGCCGGAAAAACAAATCTTGCTCATTATATTGCAGATTCTTTGGGAAAAGGTGTAATCACAAAAAATGCTTCAGACATACTGGGAATGTTCGTCGGAGAATCAGAAAAGAATATTGCAAAAGCATTTGATGATGCAAAGAAGCAGAAAAAGATACTTCTTTTTGATGAAGTAGATTCTTTTTTTCGTGAAAGGTCCTATGCGTCTCAAAGCTGGGAAATTACCCAGGTAAATGAGTTTCTTACACAAATGGAACAGTTTGATGGAATTGTAATCTGCACCACAAACCTTCGAAACATTATGGATAAGGCAATGCAGAGACGCTTTCACATTATGGTTGAGTTTAAGTCGCTGAAAGAAGAAGGTGTGGAAAGTCTCTTAGGTAAATACTTTCCAAAGTTGAATTTTAATGAAGAAGATATCAGAAAGATTTCAAAGTATCAGAGTGCAACTCCAGGTGATTTTGGAAATATTTCTTCCAGACTCCGCTTTATGAATCTGGAGAAGGTAACGGAAACATACATTACTGATGAAATATGCAAAATGCAGGAAGAAAAAGAATACGGCAAGAGAAGTATTGGTTTTAATAACTAGGAAATGAGGTGGAGGAAGATTATGGACAAATACAGAAAACTTAATTTATTTACATTGGAACTTGGCAGCGATTTGTGTTTAGAAAAAACTCTTGAAGAAATTCTCAAATCAATTCCCTTGATTCGTGAGGAGACCTTTGATAAGTATGGTGTTGTTATTCCAAATGTACGCATAAAAGAAAACAAAGCACTTAAGTCTCTTGAGTACGTAATAAAAGTTAATGGATATGCTGCTGGAAGATTCGAATTCAAAAAGAATTCAATCTTGATTCTAGATACTGGCTTTGTGAAAACCAAAATGACCGGTAAGCCTGCAAAAGAGCCTGTATTTGGAGTACCAGGATTGTGGATTACAAAAGGAAAAAGAGTTGAAGCTGAGCAGAATGGTTATGTTACATTGACAGCTCCAAAAGTTATTAGAGTACATCTGCAAGAGAAGATAAAGGAGAATCTCTCATCAGTAATTACGACTCAATATGTTGGAGAATTATTGGATGAGGTTTTAAAGGAGAATGAATTCCTCTGTACGCAATTAGTCAAGAAATATGGGAATGCATCACTGACAGTTGTAAAACTGGTTCTTTGTTCTCTTTTAGATGAAGAAGTTAGTATTCGGAATTTGCTTCCAATTTTAGAAACTATTTCAAATGAACCTAAATTTGATAGAGCAAAAATTCCAGCTCTTGTAAACAAGGTTAGATGTTCAATTATACCGGATATTATTGGTTCTCTTGGTGAAAGAAATAATGACATTAAGGCACTCTTACTTTCGCAGAAATTATCAGAGTCTATGTTTAATAATTTGACGGAAACTGGAGAAATTGCGTTTAATCCAGCCATAAGAAAACTGTTTTCTAATGAATTGTCTTTGAAAATCAGCGAAATGATAGATCAAGGTTTCTCACCGGTAGTCCTTTGTGTAGAACCGCTTCGATACAGTGTAAAATTCTTTTTTGATTCTCTGGGGATTTCTAATATCCATGTTTTATCTGATATGGAAATGACAGCTGCTATTAGGAAAATGAATACTTCATTACAAGTGTTCGCAACGATTGGGGAAGATTTTGTACCAACTACTGAAAATGCAAAAGAAGCTTCAGGTAACGAAAAAACTCTGGAAGCTTCTCGATCAAAGAAAATTTCCAATGATGATTATGTAAGGCTGCAGGAAAAATTAAACCAGATTGTTGGTAATTTAGAACCATTTGAACAGAAAGTACTCTCAATGCGTTTTGGATTAGGTGAGGAACGTAGTCATACCCTTGAAGAGGTAGGCAATGCTTTTGATATTCCTTTGGAAAAGATTCGAAGGATTGAAGCAAAAGCGCTGCGTCTTTTACGAAAGAACGCTAACAGTGATGAATAAAGTGGGAGAATTACTATGCGAAAAATTATTTTGTTGAGTATTGCTGTTTTAATGATGAGTTCATGTGGTTTCAATAATCAGGTTGATTATGAATCTGATAGTCATGAGCAAATCATTTCATTTGATAAATACGAATGCTTTTTATTGGAGAAAGAGTGTAATAAAGATCCATGGATAGAAAACATGTATTTTTATGATATTCCAGAACAGGATTTTGAAGCTATTTATGATGATTTCCCGGACGGATTCGTGTTAGGGACACAGTCATATTCCTGTGAATATACTTCTGATGAATTATTGGAATGGTGTAAAGAAGCAGAGTCATTGGACTGGAACACTTTCGTAATAACTGAGGAACCAAATGACTCTAATGACTGGAGAAACTGGATTTCTATCTGTTTGGTAAATATTCACCAGAAAGAAATAAAAGTGCATATTGGTTCTTATTTCTAAAATACCATTCCCGTGACTTGGGAATGTACATGGTTTATATTTTGATATATCAGGCAGAAGGAGGTGAATATGCAGAAAGTTTATTTCTCTGGCTACAGTGATTTGAACGGCTTTCCTACCGTAGGAAAGGTTGCAGGAGTTTTGAACGAAACAAATTACTACAACCTAAGCAAGGTTCCTTTGATTTATGACAAGAATTATGAGCTTAGACTGGAACGAATGGCAGCCATTACTGGTGACTGGCATTATTACAACAAACTTCTGAATGTCCGTAGGGAACGGATGGAAGTTGAGGCTGCACATAGAGAGATTCTTGAGAAATATCCGTATGACGGGAAATCTACTTTTGCAGAATTACTTACAGCTGAAATTAATAAGGTTAATTCTAACAATAAATAAGCAGCTGTTGCTTAAAACAGCACAGGAGGACGTCTATGAAAAAGAATGGAATCTTTTTCGCAATTTGTTTGGTTGGTGCTATTACTCTCTCTAGCTGTGCAAGTGCACCAAAGGTAAAAGATGTTTCTGGACCAACAGAAATTATCGAACACAAAGGCACTGCATTTGGTGTTGCTCAGCCAGAATGGGTAGGAACTGTTCTTGGAACACCAAATCAGAAGACATTAAGCAAGGCTCTTGGAATTGATAAACACATCTGGGTTGTATCAAAAACAGGAGAAAATCTTGATTTCGTAAAGACTTGGGCAGATCAGGTTGATGCCCGCGCAGAAATTGGAGCTTCTATCAAACAGGGAATTTCTGATTTTGTTGGAGCTCGAGCCGATGGTGATAAGTCTGATGTTGAAGAAACAGTAGAACGTTATTCAGCACGAGCATCTGCAGTTACTGTTTCCGGCCTTAATAAGGAAACTGACTGGTGGGTACTTGGCCGCACACGTCTTCAGAAGAAGACAGAAACTGAATCAAAGTATACATACCTTGTCGTATATTCAATGGACGAAGATTTGTATGCAAAACAGATTAAAAATGCATTCAAAGGTGAAGACGATAAAGTAGTTGATGAATTAATCCAGTATCTCATGAACTACACAATGGTAGAAGCAAGAGAGTAGAAGAAAGGGGGGGTGAACAAAAATACATCCATGTATTTTTGTTCACTCAGAGTTTGCTAAAAAGCAAACTCTGCAATTTCGCACATCCTGTACGACCGCTAACGCGGAGTTCTTTAGAGGAATGAATATGAAAAAACAGATTATTAACATTTCAATTCTTCTTATGTATTCAGCCCTCTGTTTTGCTTCAAGTCCAAAGTGGCTGACTGATTTGGAGAAGGCTTTTCCGACAGTAGATTATGTCAGAGTTGTTGGAGAAGGTAATTCAGAGAGTTCAGCAAAGAAGTCTGCTCTCTCTGAATTAAGTTCATATTTTAATCAGACTATAACTTCTCAGACACATGCCTTGAAAAGTATTGAACGAGACAATTTTTCCTATATCGAAAAAGGTGATGTAAGACAGAATTTGATAACATCAACAAAATCAGACTTGTTCTCAGTTCAATATACAAACAGTGTTTATGACAAACGAAATGAGAAATATTATGTCTGTGCATATCTTTCTAGAAAAGATGTTTGGACTGTTATTTCTCAGAAAATGGCCGTACTAATAAACAGCTGCAAAAGTTCATTAAGGCAGGTAAACAAGGAAACTGAGATTTTCAATCAATTGATTCAATTTAATCGAACTGAACAATTGTATTCTGTTTTTTATTTGTTATATGAGATGGCGCTGGCAATATATCCTCACCAATGTTCGGAATATACATCATTTGCAGAGAAGTTCGTCTCTGAATTATCAGCATTATCTTCAATACGGGTACAGGCAACGATTAAAGTTATTGTAAATGGTGATAAGCAGAACAGAATTAACGGAAAAATCTGTTCTTTGCTTTCACAAAACGGAATTACTGTTGCAGAAACTAATGCCAGATATGTACTTAATACTGATGTTTTATGGAATGAATCTCAATTCAATGGGATTTATTCCAGTATCCCCCAGATACAAATTACCGTAAGAAATAAGAATACGGGATTAGCTTCTTATGCTACAAAGTGCGAAAAACTGTCTGCTTATAACCAAGAGACCATCGAACAGATTGCTATTGCTAATCTTGAAGAAAAATTAGAAGAACGCTTTATTACAGAATGTTTCCAATAAGCGGAGTTATTAAAAAATACATCCATGTAAAGTTTTTTTAATATAGTCTAGATTTTTGCCCGTTGGCAAAAACTGCGATTTACGTACA
>NZ_AJGU01000069.1 GCF_000260795.1 Treponema sp. JC4 | reverse complement strand
AGAATGGTTGGTGGAAGTGGTGACCATGGAGCAGATTTATTAGCACAAAAAAATGGAAAACGATGGTTATTTCAAGCAAAGCAATGGAAGAAACCAATTGGTGCTAATGTAATAAAAGAAACATTGGATGCGTTACACGATTACAGAGCTGAAATACCTGTCATAGTTGCTTCACGAGGATTTGAAACTGAAGTAAAAACACAACAAAAAATATTATTTTCCCAAGGTATTCCATTACAACTTTGGGATGCTGCCGAAATCTCAAAACGATTAAATAAATTAGAAGATAAAATTCTAAATAAAAAAGACCCCAGAAAATATCAAGAAACTGCCATTCAGAGTATTGTACAAGCATATGTTAATGAAAATGAAAATAATGCATTAATAGTACTAGCAACCGGGTTAGGAAAAACTTTTGTTAGTGCAGAAGCTATACGTCGAATAAATTTAATTAAACAAAATAGAACCTTAGTTTTAGCGCATACTAATCCTTTGGTATATCAATTAGAAAAATCTTTTTGGCCTTTTCTAAAACCTTCTGAAACAACATTAGTTTGGAATGGTTATGAACATCCTTCACCTTCATTACTTGAAACTTCTAATTTTGTCTTTGCATGCGCAGATACTGTACAAGAAGCTCTTAAAAGAAATACATCTTATCCATTTGATATTATTCTTGTTGATGAATGTCACCATGCTGGTAGCTCAACATATAGGGAAATTTTAGATTTTTATGATGCCGGAAAAAATGGTTCATTTTTAATTGGACTTACAGCTACACCTTGGAGACAAGATGAACATGATATTAGAGATTATTTTGGAGAAGAAAAAATAACCATTGATATGATTTTTGGTATGAAAAATGGTTTTCTTTCTAATGTTGATTATCGAATGTATACAAATAATATTAATTGGGATTCCTTTCCAAAAATTAATGGAAAATCATTAAACCCAAAACAAATTAACAGAACTTTGTTTATTACACAATGGGATGATGGAGTTATTATTGAACTTCAAAAAGCTTGGAAAGAACAAGCTAATCCTAGGGCAATAGTTTTCTGCGGAACAATAGACCACGCAATTACCATGAGAGATCGAATTAATGCAATGGGATTTTGTAAAGCCGCTGCAATTTTTTCACAGAATAAAAATCAATCAGAAAGTCAATCAATGTTTGAAAGAAATAAAATACTTTGTGATTTTGGAGATGGTTTAATTCAAGTAATTTGTACTGTAGATGTATTTAATGAAGGAATAGATGTACCTGATGTAAATATAATTGTTTTTCAACGTGTTACACATTCAAGAAGAATCTTTATACAACAATTAGGAAGAGGTTTAAGAATTTCAGATGATAAAGACAAAGTTATAGTTTTAGATTTTGTTTCTGATATTAGACGTTTTGCTGCTGGATTAGATTTAAAAGATAAACTAGAAGATAAAAATGTAAGACGTGTTTCTATACCTAATAAAGTACAATTTAGAAAGGTTGGAGGTGAAGACCCAAAAACTGAAAGTTTTTTAAGACAATGGTTGGAAGATGTTGCTGATATTGAGAATAAAAGTGATGAACAACAAATCAAATTAAAGTATGTTCCAGATTTTGAATAGGAGTGATGAAATGAATGATAATCAATTAAAAGCTATTGCTGGAAGTCTAAGTAAACAAAACTTATTAGAGGAATTAAAAACTCTCCAATGTGATGAATACATTGTTTATTGTACTGCTGATTTTAGAGCTGGATATTCTGATTTGTCCTCGGAACAGTTTTATGCTCCATTTTATATTGAATTTAGAAATGGTGATGGTTGGCTTCTTTTCTCAACTAATTCAATACGAACTGATAGAATTAATATACAACAATGGAATAGTTATCATCTTAGACAAATTAAAAAGAATATAACACATGCGTTTATTGTTGTACCAAACGAAATTGTAAATAATGAAAAAGAATTAAGTATTGCTACAAAATACAACTTAACAATAACTAGTGGAAACTTTTTTACAGCGTTAGACGGTGTTTATACAGTTTCTGAAATTATTGATTTAATTAAAAAGGCATATTAATTAAGGTAACTATGAACGAATTTTCTAATGTTGATAAACAAAAACATGGAAGTGAAGCAAATCTAGCTGTCGAAAAGATGCTTGAAATTTGCAAAACTAATACTTATTTGCGAAATATAATAAAAGATTTTAAGTGTGGATATCCAACTTATAAAGATGATAAACAATTTAAATGTCACTTTTTAATTACTTTCCATGATGGAACAAATTGGATAGTTTATGTTACAACATCATTAAGAGATCGCATAAAACAACAACTCTGGGATTCTTTACACATAAAGAAATTTAATCCGTATGTAACTAAATCCTATCTTGTTTATCCCGATTCCATTTCTGATGAAGAAAAAGATAAATTTATTACTTTTAAATATCAAATCCACAATAGAATAAAATACTCAGTTATAGATGACGTTTTTAGTCAGCAAGAATTTTATGAGTTTATTGAAAATTATGCTAATAAACAATTATCTGTTGGAAAAAGAAAAGATAAGGAAGGTAATAATTTTGAAAGAAGAATATCTAATATTTTATCTTATGCTGAAAATTTAAACAAATATAAAACTAACGATCCAAGGATAACAGGTTTAAATTACCCTTTTTTTAAAAAAATAATGGATTGTTTAAATATTGATATAAAACAGGTTGTTGGAATTAAGGCAATCTGTGATTCAGATATTATTGGTCGATTAATGACAGGAGGAAAACCAAAAACAGATATAATTGTAACTGTTTATTTTTCTGATGATTATAAACAGTCACAAAGTTTTACTATCAGTTGTAAAAAAACACGATTTACTAAAGTCAGTGTACATCAATACACTGCTGATTCTTTTGCTAATGTTCTTGCTCCTGAAAATGAAAAACTACGAGTATTGTTGAGAGCTTTCCAAACTGCAGGTAATTTAAAAACTTTTGGTTTGCAAAATCAAGAAGAATTAACAAAGGAATTAAGACCATATCTAGAAAAATTAATAAGATGGGTTTTAGGTGGTTATGGTGGCCAAATAAGAGATGAATTGCAATTAGCAAACTATATTTTAGTTAATGATAATTCTGAAATTTATATTCATACACTAGATGGTTATATTAATTTATTAGTTTCATCTAATACAAAAGGAAATTTTGGAACCCCATTTCAATGGACATATGCGTCTAAAAGAAAGGGAAAAGATATACAATTAAAATGTAAAATTATAAAATAAAAGATTTTTGTAAATCTTATTAGGGATAATTATTATGTCAAAGCACATCCAATATAGCAAAACATTCGGAAGATTCTACGAAGCATACAGAATGTTCTGCAGAGATAATGTCAATGCCGAAAATAGATTTCCTGAATTTGCCGGTTTCAGATTTCCGCTTTTAGGCAAAAAAATATATTAATCGAAACCGACGGCTCCGACCTTCATGCGGTCCTTCATTCTGTAGGAATCCGCCTGCAGGTTTGACCAACAGTTCACTTAGAGCTAGATATGGTGACAATATGAAAGGACCGGAATATTTAATGGTTGTGGATTCAGTAGATGTGGAATAAAATGAAACTCATATTTACCAAAGTAAAAGCAGAATTAAAAATATGGTAGAAAAACTGGAAACTGAACATCTTATTTTACGCAATGCTCTAATAAAAGATTTAGAATCTATTTATAAAAATGTCTGGTCAGATGATTCTCTTACAAGGTATATGCTCTGGTCCAGTACACAGTCTTTAGAAGAAGCAAAAACACGACTGGAAAACTTTATAGATTTCCAGTCTAAAAATAATGTATTCTTTGTCTGCCTTAAAGAAACAGATGAAGCCATCGGTTTTGCCGGTATAAAACCCGATGAACAAAACCCTGGTGTTTATAATGACTGCGGTATTTGCATAGCAGCAAAGTTTCAGGGTAAAGGATATGGTAAAGAGGTTGTAATAGCCTTATCAAAACTTATTTTTGAAGTATTAAATGGAACAAAATTTCATTATTCCTGTTTTAAGGACAATATAGCTTCTTCTGCTTTATGCGAATCTTTAGGATTCAAATATTTAGGTATAGTAAAAAAAATCCGTAAGCGTGATAACCTTGAATATGATTCAAAAGAATATGAACTAAGCAGGGGATAAGAGATTATTTGTAATCTACAATTTTCTAGGCAACTCTTACACCATCTTTACTAGGTGAAGCAAAGTTTTACTATGATTATTCTGGTGAAAGTTATAGATCAATTAAGCAGTTGGTTATTACTTCTTGATTTTTTTTCACCTTCAATGTTATCTTTATATTAGTCCGCTCGACCTATGTAACTGTCGTATGTTTTCAGTATGCTATCGGCGGACTTTTCTTATTGAAGGAGGGATTTTAGAAAGTTTTTATATGCTCCTTAAATTCTCTCCAACTCATATCGTAGGTCTGTTTTATATGCCTAATTCTGTCTGGCGGCGGTGTTATAAAATCCAGTTCGCGCCATTTAAGCATAGCATCCATTTCTTCCATGTCTAAAGGAATAAGCTTGTTCTGTTCCTCAACAAGGTTTCGGTGTTCCATAAGCTTTGGAATGCCTTCTTTTTCCCACTTTTCGTCTCTTTTTTTAATAACTTCTTTCCATTGATTTACGCTTTCGGTTTCGATTACAGAAAGCAGGTCTTTTGCTTCTTCTTCCATCTGAATTTCATCATAAGTCAAAGTAACTTTTATTCTTACATTGCTTTTTGTATGTACATTATAAAAGCGTGTCCAGGTTATTTTTTCAAAATTAAATTGCTTCAGATCTTCAATGTTAGCAGTAACTAAAACAATGCTTTTTGGGTTAATAGTTTTTCTTATTTCTTCCCAAATTTCTTCTGAAAATCTTTCGCAATGGGTTTTTGAAAAACTACCGTTTTCAATTTTTCTTACTACATAGATGTACATAATAAATACTCCTTTACCTTTATATTTTTAAATCCCTAAAAGCTGGTAAAACAATTAGAGATAAGTTTTTTAAATTAAAAGACGCAAAAAATCTTTAATTTCTTCGACGCTTAATTCTTCATTTTCTAATGTATGTTTCTTTCTTGTGGCTGTTTATTTATTTCTTACCCGATGAAACCAAAATAAAAGTAATCAGCCTTTTATTTATTATTTTGGTTCGGTAAATAAAAAATAAACATTTAAGG
>NZ_AJGU01000068.1 GCF_000260795.1 Treponema sp. JC4 | reverse complement strand
TAATCTCTTTTATGTAGGAGATACTCTTTCAACCTCTTTCCGCTGGAAATCAGAGGCTGCACCGGAAGGTTATCAGGTTCTGCTTTCTGATTCCCAGGATTTTGATTATCTTCTCTGGCAGGGGGATGCAAAAAATAATTATCTTCAGAAGGAATTTACCCCGGCAGAACTTCCTGTAGGAACTTATTTCTGGAAGGTAAGGCGTAATGCTGCCCTTTCTGAAGGGGTAGAAGAAGCCTGGTCGGAGGCAAAAAGCTTTAAGGTTTCTTATTATGTTCCTCAGAAAAACCGTCTGCTTTATCCTCCTGAAAAATTTACTATTGATATGGAGAACATGCCGAATACAAGTTTTGTATGGAAGATCAGTGATGAACTTGTTCAGACTGTCATTAAAAAAGGCAATAAGGTTTTAAGTCAACTTCAGATTTCTTCGGATCCTGATTTTAAATACCTTGTTTACGAAAAAGAAACAGAGGCAACTGAACTTAATAATATTAATCTTTCGGGCGGTAACTATTACTGGCGAGTAGGAATTTATGGTGAAAACTCTAAAATTGCAGATTATACAGAGCCTTTCTCTTTCTATGTAATGAAAAATCTTACAGCCCCTGTTATTGCTCAGCCTGCTTCGACTTCAACTGTTATGGTGTCTTCAGTGCGTCCTCTTAAGGTTCGCTGGCAGCCGGTTGAAGGTGCAGATTTTTACAGCGTAAGGATTTTTGATAAAACAAAGAATATAAAAGTTGCTGAAAATGCAAATGTAAAAGGCCTTGAAGCTTCCTTCCGCCTGGAAAATCTTTCTGATAAATCAGATGAATTTGAATGCCTTGTTCAGCCTGCTGTGGAAGCAAGTGAATTTTCGGGGCTGAGGAGAGGAGAAACTTCTTCTGTTAACTTCACTTTGCGTGATGCCCAGCCAGTCCAGCTTATTTCCCCTGTGGCAGATGCTAAAATTGACGGACTTGCTGCCTTCAGAAATCCTCTTATCTTCAACTGGAAAGAAGGAATTGATCAGGCAGAAAAATCTCAGTTTATCCTACAGAAGTTGCAGCCTAACGGAAACTTTAAAACTGTATTTGTGATAGAAAATCCTGCAAAAGAGGTTAGCATGGCTGACCTTTCGGAAGGAACTTACCGCTGGATAATTAATGCCAGCCTTGCTGACGGAAGTCCTATAAATGCAGTAAAGTATCAGAGTTTTACGGTTACTCCAATTCCTGAATTGAATAAAGCTCTTCTTGTAGAGCCTGCTATGAATATGGTGATGGATTCTAAGTTCCTTAGAAAGAACAGAGTTCTTAAATTCAGGTGGAATGCTGTTGATGGCGCTACAGATTATACTTTCAGTCTTTATAAAAAGACTGAATCCGGAAAGCTTGTCCATGTTATCACAGAAAAGACAGGAAAAAATACAGCCTTCAGATTAAAGGATTTAAAAATCCTTGATGTTGGTCAATTTGAATGGCAGGTTACGGCTTATTCTATGGATAAAAAAGGCCGCGAAGAGCAGCACAGTAAAGTTTCTGCCGGCAGCTTTACTATTGATATCGCTTTGCCTGGTAGAATTAATGTAAAAGACCCTGGGGAGATTTTCGTAGAATAAAATGTTTGTAAAAAGAGCTTCTGTAAACATTTTAATTTTCTCAATTATACTCCTCTTTTCAGGGGGCATTTCGCTTTCTGCCCAGAATAAGGCTAAGGCAGTTACGGAAAGACTCGAATGGAGCAGTGATGAAAATGTCCTTGAATACACTGTTGAAGTGCGTAACAAAGCTAACGGCCAGGTAAAAACTTTTACTACTCAGAATAATTATATAGAAATTTCTGAAGCTCCCGGTGATTTTGAATTCCGTGTAAGGGCAGTGGATGTTCTTGGCCGCCAAGGTAATCCATCCGGCTGGCAAAGCTTTAAAATTTCAAAGGCTATGACGCCTGCAATTAATTCTGTTCCGGCCGGCAGCTGGGAAATACCTGAATCCGCTTCTGATTTTGCTGTAATTCCTGTTGATATTAAAAATATCCAGTCCCGAACCAAGGCTCAGCTTGTTAATACAAAAACCGGCGAGGTGATTCCTGCTGAACTCATAACCAGCGGCAGTGCAGGGGCTCTTTCTGCAAGTGGAATTAAAATTCCTGTATTAAATGAAGGCAGCTGGAAAATTAAGGTGATTGACCCGAGTGGAAAGACTTCTGAATCCGGGGTTATAAAAGTTTCTAATCCATGGCCTGAAATCCGTAAGAAGCGGGCTGAAGAAGAGCAGAAGCGTCTTGCAGAAGAAAAGGCAGAGAAAGAAAGACTTGAGGAAGAAGCCCGCAAACAGGAAGAGGCTCGTCTGGCAGAAGAACGTAAAGAAGAATTACGAAAAGAAGAAGAGCTCAGGGAAATTGAAAAGGCTATAGCTGAACATGAGGATGAAGATCCTGAACAGCAGGCAGAAGAAATAAAGCCTAAACGAAAATACAAGCCTGACTTTGATATTGCGGCGGGCTATACAATTCCTGTAATTCTTTTTGATGATGTGATTCCAAAATATATGGATGGTAAAGTCTGGCCTTTAAGCGCTTATGCAAAGCTTGATTTTATTCCAGTAAAAACTCCTGCCGGAAATTTTGGTATAGGGCTTTCTGCCTCTTATACCCGTATGGCCTGTGAGTTTACTACATATAAGATTGAGGGAAATCTGGTTACCGGCCATTTTAACCTTGTTTATCAGCTTCCTGTTTATCTTTTTAAAGATAATCCTGAAAAACGCCGGGAGCTTTTTGAGTTTGAACTTCATGGCGGGGCAGGGCTGACCGGCCTTTTAGGCTACAAGTGTACTTATGAAAATAACGTTGAGTCAAAAACTCTGGACAGTATTAACCTGAGTTTTGACGGTGGTATGAGCGTTAAGTTTTTTGTGCTGAAAGTTCTTTATATAGAAGCAGGTGCAGATTTCTGTTATTCAAAGCTTAAGGATGCAGAACTTGGTATGTTAATGCCTTACTTGTGTGCCGGGTTAAAATTTTAGAGAAAACTAAGTTTTATAAATCCGCTGAAGGATAAAGTCCTACTGCTTTTTGTCTGAACGGTGATTCTTTTCAACTTCATTAATGAATTTTCCGTTACCGCCGGTAGCTCGTCTTGTTCCGATAAGCTTTGACTGAACTTCGCCAGTTTTTTTCATCTTTCTGACCATGTTTTTTTCTGTAACAGACATCTTGCTGAAATTCTTTTCATACTGGCCAGGAGATGCCTGACTTACACTGAAAATTTTTGCAGATACAAGTAAAAAGACAATAGCTGCAACTATAACTAATCCGATAGAAGTTTTCTTAACAATATCAATCAGCTTCTCTTCGTTTATTTTCCCCATAAAGACACCCCCTTTCAAAAAATTAAAGACTTTATTCTCCACCCTGTTCAAATATTATTACATTGGAATTTGTAAAAAGCAAATTTTTATTTTTAAAGCTGCAAAAAAATGTAAAATTTTGTGAATTTTGCACATTGTGCTATTGACACTTTTTCGTATAAAGAATATATTAATTAAGCATTCGCAAGAATGAGTTGGGCTACTAGCTCAGTAGGTAGAGCAACGCCCTTTTAAGGCGTGGGTCACTGGTTCGAATCCAGTGTAGCTCAGAAATTAAACTGCTAAATCTATGTAATACATAAACTTAGCGAATTGAAGATGGGAACTGTAAGCAGATGTGTAAACAGTTCCCATTTTTATTTAACCTTAAAAACTGAATTATTCATCGCATTTCTCATTGGAGTGTTTTGATGAGATTCAAAGAGCCTTATATTATTTTTAGGAAAACTCTTCAATCAGGAAAGAAAATCTATTATGTTTCTTTTTATGATGCAAATGGAAAAAGACGCCAGCTGAGTACAGGACAAAGACGTAAATCTTTTGCAGAGCAAATAGCTGTAAAACTTTATTTTGAGGGCAAGTTTTATCCCAACCTTCCAAATCAATTACTTTCTTCTGGTCAAAATTCAATCCTACAACCGGATTTGAATATTTCAAATTCTCATGCAAATTTGCCCTCTTATCCAACGTTTAGTGAATATACAATTGATTGGTTTGATTATGACAAATGTGATTATATACGAGAAAAACTGGTTCATGGTTTTCATTACACGCCTAATCACGCTTACAGAATGAAAGAGTATTTAAATATTAGGGTTACCCCTTTCTTTGGGCCTTACAGAATAAATGAGATAGATGAATTTATTGTAGAAAAGTTTATAGAAAAATTAAAGTTGGAAGAGCATTTGTCTAATTCAACAATCAATAATTCCATCAAAATTCTAAAAGTAATCTTAGGTTATGCTTTTCGAAAAAATGATATTCCTGTTGATATTGCAAAGAAAATAAAATATCTGAAAAATGATTCATGTACCAGAGGTATCTTTACAAATGAAGAAGCTGAAGAATTGTTTTCTATTTCAAGGGTTCCAGAACTATGGAAAGGGAACTTCACTTACTATCTTATGAATTATCTTTCCGGTCATACAGGAATGCGTTTTGGAGAAGTACAGGCTTTACATCTCAGCAGTGTATTTGAAGATCATATTTTGGTTCGACATAGCTGGGATGAGAAGTTTGGATTAAAAGATACTAAAAATCATAAAGAAAGAACTGTGCCTATATCAAAAGATTTGTATCTACTGCTGCAGAATCTATCGAAAAATCATACAGAGGGAGAGTATGTTTTTTCATTTAAAAATGGAAAAACTCCTGCATGCAGGCATGATATGTATAGACTGTTAAAACATGCTCTTAACGGTATAGGAATATCAGATGCTGAGATAAAAGAAAGACATCTTTCATTTCATAGCTGGAGGCACTTTTATAATAGCAAACTTATTAATAGCGGCGTACCTAAGAGTATAGTTCAATCAATTATTGGACATGTTAACGATGACTCAATGACAGATCATTACACTCATGTATCGATTGATGAGCAGAAGAGTGTTTTAGGTCTTCTCTGAATACTTCTGTTCTTCCTCACTGTATATTTTTTCTTTGTAGTTATGAATTATTTCATCTCCTATATTTTTCTTTTCTATAGGAGAAAACCATCTTTCGTTATTAAAGCGGAAGAAAGGTGTGAACGTTTTTTCGTGAACAATATGATCCTGAATTATGGTATATACAGAATCCTTTGACTCATCTGCAAAAATTATAGGTACTTCAAGGGATTTTGATATTATTTCCTTTTTGCCAAAATGAATGAGATTTTTTGTATAAACATCATTTTCAAAATTACTTTCCAGGAATTCTTTTCTGACTGAAACAACTTTATCAATAAAGAGATTGTTTTCTTTAGTTTTCGTTGTAAGAGTCTGATAGTATTGATTATCGATATAAGAAACTTCGT
>NZ_AJGU01000067.1 GCF_000260795.1 Treponema sp. JC4 | reverse complement strand
AAAAAATTATTACTAAGCTTGCAATTCTTTCAATTCTTTTAATTTTACAGGCACAATTACTGCTGCAGCAAAAACTTCCTGCACAAAAGACTTTATAAAAGGTAATATTACAGACAAAACAAGCGCAGTCAGAGAAGCAAACGGTGAAGAAGGAATATGGCTTTCTACAAAGGCTCTCGAATTTGCACTTGAAAATAAACAGTATATCGGAACCGACCGTGATTTAGACGGACTTGTAATTTCTGCAATTCTTTCCATTCCTGCAGATTATTTTTCAAAGGCACCTCAGCAGGCTGCCGTCCTAATGAAATATTTTATAGAAATTTTTAAGGATTTTAATGACAGCAGCACGGTTCAGATTGCCGTTCTTCAGAAAATTGCAGCAATAAAAGACAAGACTGATATTAAAAACTTCACTGCAATTTTGAATGAATATATACAAAACGTGAACCCGGGCTCTGATTCAAGCGTAATCAAGGCTGTTATAAATACTCTTGAAATTACAGGAAACAGAGACTCTTTTGTAATCCTTTACAATCTCTGGAACAACAAGCGTTTTTCAGCCTTTTATGAGGATATAGAAAAGCCCTTATAAATCTTTCTGTCTTTTTCGGTTAATGAGATTATTCAGATTATCCGCTCAAAAGATATTACTCAAACCTGTAAGGTTTTTGCGCTAACACAAAAAAATTCAAAAATTTCTAAAAATTTACTCTGTGAGATTTCCGAAATTTCATTGTCTGAGACTATATTATTAGTAGACAGTGCTTCTAAATTCACAAATGAAGTGGATAACTTGCAGAGTCAGTGTCTTTCAATTCTTGAAGAAAACAAGTGGACAAGAGCCTCTTCCATTGCAATTGATTATCTTCGTTTCTGTAAAAAAATGTTTGATAACGGTGTAATTAAGGAAGAGTATTTTTCACGGGTAATTTCTTCAATGGCTGAGATTTCACCGATTGAATCTGTAAATACCCTTTGTGCGCTTTTGGAAGAATTTAACAACAAAAAAGAAAAGGATGAAAAACTTTCAATTTCTGTTGTTAAGGCTGTCATTAATACATTAGGCGCCATCGGAAATAAAACAGCCTTTGACTATCTTCTGGCTGTAACTTACTTAAGTTACCCGGATGAAGTTTTGTCAGCTGCCCGGGAGGCGCTGGCAGGACTTAGATGGCAGTAAGACTATTTATAAAACTATTAGATAAACCCTTTTTATCAGCAGTATTACTCTGCATTTTTATCTTTTATTCCGGTCTATTTAATATTCCGGAAAGAAATCCTCCTAAACAGCTTGTAAAGGCAGAACAAATAAACTTTATAGAAGGAATGCTGATCAATTCCCCTGCAAAAACACAGAGTGGAAAATACTATGTCGGGAAATTAGAGCTTTCAAAAGCCGGAGTTAATAGTGGCAGCAAAAGCCTTATCTCCTCTTCTAAAGGCATTATTAACGTATTAATTCCTTCTTCCATGGCAGAAGCCTTCTTCCCAGGAAAGTTATATTCAGCAGCCACAGGAAAAGGAGCTTATTTATACGAAAGCGGCGCCCAATATACTTTTACAGGAAACTTTCTTGAAGGTGCCGCAGAAAGCTTTCTTGTAAAAACATGTCTGGATTGCCGCTGGAAGGATAGTCTTTTTGGAAAAATTGATTATTTTCGTGCTCTTTGCCGCCTTCAATTTAAAAGACTAATGTATGCCTGGAATGCTGCCGGTGGACTTTTACTGGCCCTTTTGTGCGGTTCCAGAGAATATTTAGAAGGCTCTCTATATTCAAATTTTAAGAACGCAGGCCTGTCACATATTATAGCCCTTTCCGGCATGCACCTTTCAATGTTCAGTGCCATTGCCTTATTTTTTGGAAGCCGTTTTGGACGTAAAAAGTTCACCTTTATAATCCGCCTTACAGCCCTCATCATATTTGTATGGTTTGCAGGATTTTCCCCCTCCTTATTGCGTGCCTTTATCTGCAGCATGCTGCTATTATTTGCCGCTATAGCAGGGGTAAAAGAACCTGATATGCTTATGATTTTATCATTTTCTTTCCTGCTTCAATGTATAATTTCCCCTTCAGATTTACAGAATGCAGGTTTTATGCTTTCTTACGGAGCTCTGGCTGGAATCCTTATCACAAGCCGCTATCTTACAAAGCTCCTTATGCGGCTCTTTCCTTCATATTTTTCACTT
Source organism: Treponema sp. JC4 (assembly GCF_000260795.1). Taxonomy (GTDB): domain Bacteria; phylum Spirochaetota; class Spirochaetia; order Treponematales; family Treponemataceae; genus Treponema_D. The sequence goes on along the minus strand of NZ_AJGU01000067.1, from coordinate 3,305 downwards.
TCTCTTTCTGCTTCCTGTGGTGCTCAGATTTTTACAGCGCCTCTTTCCCTAAAGTTATTCGGAAGCTTTTCTCCCATAGGAGTAATTGCAACAGTTTTTGTTTCACCCTTAATTACAATTTTTATTTATTCAGGCCTTACTTTTATTATTCTTAGTCTGTTTTTTCCGCCTTTGTCTTCATATAGTGCAATTTTTTTAACGATTGAGTATAATTTTATAAAGATAATTACAGGAGCATTTTCAAAGGCTCCTCTTGTTAATTTTGGAGAATAAATTTGAAGTGTCCTGATTATAACTCATCATCTGAATTGAAAAACCTTCTTGACTCAAAGGGCTTTTCCATGCAAAAGAAATTCGGACAGAATTTTTTGATTAATGAAGCTGCCCGAAAAAAGCTGATTGATGCCCTTGATATTGATGAAAAGTCAAAAGTCTGGGAAGTTGGACCGGGACTTGGAGCTATGACTTCGGAAATTTTGAACAGGGGAGCAGACCTTACCTGTTTTGAAATTGACCACGGTTTTGCTAAACTTGTAAGTGAGTTTTTTGATGAGGAAGCAAAGAACGGGAAATTCCACCTTGTAGAAGGAGATGTTCTTAAAACCTGGAAAAAGCACCTGGACGAAACAGGCTCCCTTCCAGACAGATTTTTTGGAAATCTTCCCTATAATATTGCCGCATCAATTATCGCAGACACAATTGAAAATGATATCCGTTTTGAAAAATGTGTTTTTACAGTTCAAAAGGAAGTTGCCCAGCGTATGTGCGCAAAACCTGGCAGCGAGGATTATTCTTCATTTTCAGTTTTGTGCCAGTGGGCTTATGATGTAAAAGCCCTTATGGATTTAGGCGGAGCAAATTTCTGGCCAAAGCCAAATGTAGATTCCCGTTCAGTTCTTTTTACTAAGAAAGAGGACTTTCCCCGCTGTAAAGATGCTAAGCTTTTTGTAAAAATGCAAAGAGCCCTTTTTTCATCAAGAAGAAAGAATGTAAGAAACAACCTGACTGCCTTTTTAAGTAACGGCGACTTATGTGCCCAGGCTCTTGAAAAAGCAGGGATTGATGCTCAGAAACGTGCAGAAGTTCTTACTCTTGAAGAGACCCTCCGTCTTTCTGATGTGCTTAGCCAGCTTGGAGTAAAAAAATGATCGTAAATATTGCAGAAAATCTAAAAGTAATTAAGCAGAAAATAAGTGAAGCAGAAAAACGTGCCGGTCGAGAAGCAGGAAGCGTTAAACTTATGGCGGTCAGCAAATTTCATCCGTCAGAAGATGTAATTTCAGCAATCGGGGCAGGGCAGTTCCTCTTTGGAGAAAACCGCGTTCAGGAAGCCTTTGAAAAATTTTCTCCGATAATCGAAACACATCCCCAGATAGAACTTCACATGATTGGAGTTTTACAGTCCAACAAGGTAAAAAATGCAGTAAAAGTTGCTTCCTGTATTGAATCTGTAGACAGACTTTCACTTTTAGATGAAATTGAAAAACAATGCGCAAAAATTAATAAACAAATCAAAGTACTTTTTGAATTTCACACAGGTGAAGAATCAAAATCTGGTTTTGAAACTGAAGAAGAACTTGAACAGGCTTTGACTGCAATAAAAGAAGGAAAATATCCCCACATAATTCCAGCAGGCTTTATGACAATGGCGCCTTTTACAGATGATAAAGAAAGGGTAAGAAAATCCTTTATCCTGCTGAGAGAGCTTTCAAAGCGCATGAAAGAAAAATACCCTCAGTTTGAAATGAAGGAACTTTCTATGGGAATGTCTGGCGATTTTGAAATTGCAATCGAAGAAGGTTCAACCCTTGTGCGGGTAGGAACTGCAATTTTTGGAGAAAGAGATTACTCAAAATAATGAAAAAAAAAGGTCTTTTAAAACTATTTGCCATAATTTTCTGCTTTACTCTATCTGCACAGCTTTTCGGCGCTGATACAACGCCAGAGCCCTATCATGACAATGAGTTTCCGCAAGTTTTAAAAGACATAAGACGCTTTGAAATCATTACTCTTGGTGCTCTTCCATTTGTTACTTTGCAGACAACCCTTGGCTATTCCTGCTATAAATACGTTCAGAATGATTTTTCAAGTGCTTATTTTCCAAACCCTTTTGCAGCATCCTCTTATTCTCAGGATGAACAGATAGGACTTCTTTTTACTTCACTTGGAATCTGTGTCGGAATTGGAATTACAGACTTAATCATTCAGCTTGTAAAACGCTCAAATGCAAAAAAAAGGGCAGGAATCATGGATTCAGATTTAATGATTACTCCTGTTGAAAATAAAAAAGGCCCGATTCCGCCGGAAGGTGGCTTTCCTCATAATCCTGAAAGTGAAGCAGTTCCTAATCCTCCTGATTTTGATGAAAATGGGGTTGAATTAATTAATGAAGTTATAAAAACTGATTTGGGAGCAGACTAATGCCATTTTTCAGTGCTAAGGTTCCTTCAGATTATTCAAAATCTGAAAGACTAGATAAATACATCGCCTCACTTCCAAACGGAATGAACCGCTCAAAGTTAAAAAGCGGAGTTACAGAAATCCTTATAAATGGTAAAAAAGTAAAAATCAGCCAGAAGGTAAAGGCAAACGACCAGATAGACATTCAGTGGGAAGATAATATTCCAGACAACATTGAACCAGAAAATATTCCCCTTGATATTGTTTACGAAGATGACAACGTAACTGTTGTAAACAAAGCCCAGGGAATGGTAACACATCCTGCCTGCGGAAACTGGACAGGAACCCTTGTAAATGCCCTTTTATACCACTGGGGAAGAACCTCAATTGAACAGCTAAAAGAGGGAAGCGATGCTGAAATTCTGGAACGCCGCCGTCCGGGTATTGTTCACCGTCTTGATAAAGAAACCAGTGGCCTTATCATAACCGCAAAAAACAGGGATAGCGAAGAATGGCTTCAAAAGCAGTTTAAAGACAAAACCTTACAAAAAGAATATATCTGTATCTGTACCGGACGCCCCAAGGCTATGAAAGGCGATATCAGAACCCAGATTATCCGCGACCCGAAAAACCGCCACCGTTTTAAGGCTGTTGAAAATACTGATGAAGGAAAATTTGCAAGAACTATCTACCACTGCCTTGCTACTTACGGAAATTATTCCCTTATGAGAGTCCGCATTAAAACAGGACGAACTCATCAGATTCGTGTTCACATGAAGTTTTTAGGCTGTCCGATCCTTGGAGATGCCACTTACAATAAGCCATGCCCTGACTTCCCGGACGCTACTCTTATGCTTCATTCCTGCAAGCTTAAGATCCATCTTCCAGGTTCAGATAGTCTTACA
>NZ_AJGU01000066.1 GCF_000260795.1 Treponema sp. JC4 | reverse complement strand
CAAAACGCGTTTTTGCCGCACCACGTTACAATTCCTCTTTGTCAGGAATATAATACTGTATGTAATCCTCTGGTAAGAAGCGGAGATTTAGTTACAGAAGGTCAGATTATTGCAACTTCCGGAAAAGAAGACAAAATTAATGTTCATGCTTCAATTCCAGGTGTTGTAGAAGATATTGTTGAGTGTCAGTGTCCTAACGGAAAAACTGAAAAGGCTGTAAGAATTAGACTTCAGGGCTCTTTTGATTTTTTGGGAAAACAGATTCCATCCCGCCCTGTAGAAAGTTTAAGCGCCCAGGAAATTCAGACTCATATTTTTGAAAGCGGACTGATTAATACTTTTAATGTAAAAAAGCCTGTAAACCTAGGAAAACAGATTAAGGAATTTGCGGGTCAGACCCTTGTTGTAAGACTTTTTGATGATGATCCTTCCTGCATTACAGACAGACTGCTTGCAAAGTTTTATTTTGAAAGAATGATGAAAGCCTGCAGCTATATGTTAAAGGCTCTTGGAAGAAATAATATAGTTTTTGTTTACAATTCAAAGCTTACTCCTAAATCGCTTTTTGACCCTTTTATGACTGAAACTACAGATTTCCTGGAAGTAAACTCTAATGAATATCCGTCCGGACTTAAAGAAAAAATTATTGCAGGCTTTAATAAAAATACAAAAAGCGCAAAGGTCGGAAAAGGTAAAAATACAGATATTAAACTTACAAAAAAGATTTATTTATAGATTCTTCAACCCTCTACGAAGTTTATAAATGCGTTGCAAAAAAGATTCCTTCAATAAACAGACTGGTTCATGTTTCTGGAAACTGTCTTAAATCATCCTGTTTTTTGAATATAAAAATCGGAACGCCCTTAAAAGATATTATTTCTCAGATCGGCGGTTTGGCTAAAAATCCTAAGATGGTAATAATCAATGGAAGAATAAGAGGAACTACTGCAAGTTCCCTTGAGGTTCCTGTTACCCGCTATGTAAAATCTATTTCAATCGTTTCTTACAAAAAACAAGCTTGATTCAAAAATTTTTGACTGTATCAGCTGTGGAAACTGCCGTTCAATCTGTAAGCAGAATGTTTTCCCTGATGTGATTTATAATCACGTAATTAACTTTAATAATTACACTTATGAAGGCAACAATCTTGATGATTTCTTAAAGAATATGATTTCAAAATGCCTTGACTGCGGAAGCTGCAATATGATTTGTCCTTCAAGGCTGCCGCTTACTCAAATAATAAATATGCTGAGGGATGATTATAATGTTTAATTTTAAGAAAAAGAAAACTCTCTGATTAGTGAAGTAAATCCCTTTTTCTATCTTTGCGATTCAATGTCTGCAATGACTTATAAAATTCTGATTTTACTTTCCATTCAGTTTATTGCACTGCTGCTTACAAAAAGTTATGACTCAGTATTAATAATTACTGTAACCTTTGCGGGCGGACTTCTTGCTTCTTTATTGTATTATATTCTTACAAAAGAGGCTTTTTATAAGAATTACGAAATCATTATCCAGAGTATTTTAATAGGATTTTTTCTTCCTTCTTCTTTTCCTTTGCCTACTGCCTTTTTATGCTCCTTTGTAATTCTTTTTCTTTTTAAGATTTTTATACGCCACAGTAATAACTGGATGACTCCTTCGGCTCTGGCAATTGTTATTGCCTGGTTTATCGGGAAAAGTCATTTTCCACAGTTTTTGATTTCCCAGGATTTAATTATTACCAAAAATCCTGCAGTTTCTCTTATAACTCAGGGCACCTTCCCGGTTTTCAGTTTTGACAGTTCAATTACAAACTTTTTAAATAACTACATTCTCTTTCCTTTCCGCGTAACAATTCCGGAAGGTCTTATTTCTCTTTTGTGGGATACCAATTCTGTTATTCCGGCCTTCAGGTTTAATATCCTGAATATTATTGCAACTATTGTTTTATTCTGCGACAACAGCATGATGGAAATTATTCCGGTTATTTTTATGGCTTTTTATGCTCTTCTGGTCAGATTATTCGGACCTCTTGTTTACGGAGGCATTTTTAATACCGGTGATGTGATTTTAGCCCTTCTTTCAAGCGGTACTATTTTTGCCGCTGCTTTTATGCTTCAATTCCCGGGTACAATTCCTGTTACAATAAATGCAAAGATTATTTTTGGTCTGCTGGCGGGACTTTTTGCCTTTTTAATAAACGGGGCGGGAACTTCGCCAATTGGAACTGCATATACAATTTTGATTTGTAATCTCTTTAATCTTCTTTTGCGTTCAATTGAAGATATCAGAGTGGAAAAGAAATTAAAAACAAAAATATTTTCCGTTTTAAATTTATCTGAGGGAAATGAATGAGCGAAGAGAACTTTTATAAAGATTTTTTCATAAAATACGGTATTCTGACTGCTTTTTTTGCCGTTTTCTTTTTTCTTACTATTTATTCTGTAGTTATTTCAAGAAAATCATGGCAGACAAATCTTAGAACTCTTGTGGGAACTGTTCTTGAAGAACATGAACCTAATATCTGGAATCTTGAAAATTCTGTAAAAATCAATAATTCCTTTGCCATGAATGCTGCCTGTTATGAGGCAAGAAACCGCAAGACAGGAGAAATCTATAAGGCTGTAATTTTACGCGTTCAGACTTTTTACGGTCCTCTGCCAGCTGTTTTCCTTATTTCTTCTGATTATGATGTTGAATTTGTTGGTATTTCAAGTTTTCACGGACGTTTTAACGAACATATAAAGGTTTTTAATAACAGTCTTAGAATTGAATACTGGAAAAAGCGTATTGTTGATATTTTAAGGAGTACAAAAGGGTAGTCCTATGAAAAAGTATTCTAATTATCTCTATCTTTTATCTTTTCTCGCTATAGTAATTCCAACTCCAGGACGTTTTGTCTTTGGTTTTACAATCTGTATTGAACTTATATTGCTTACAGTTTTGGGTACACTTTTTAATTCCCTTACAGATCTGCTTAAAATAAAAGAAACAAAGACTTTCTTATTACTGATGTTTTTGATTACTATAACCATCGTTTTCAGACAGATTTTTGTTATTTTTCAGACGGAAGTTGCCCTTGTTATGAGCCTTCTTTTTTATATTCCGCCTTTTTCTCTCTTTTTAATTCACCTTCTTTCAAAAAATGAAGATTTGTCTTTAATACAGAGGTTAAAAACAAACTCAATACAGATTTTTACTTTCAGTTTTATTGCCCTTGTATTTTTCCTCTTGAGGGATATTTTTGTTTTGGAACCTTTACTTTCTACGGAAAAATCATTTGATTTATGAAAAATTAATTTTTTCACTTCAGCCAACTGGATTTTTTGCTTTTGTTGCTTCTATTCCAGGGGTATTTATGGTTTTTGCCTTAATTCTTGTTCTGCTTAAGTTTATTAAGCGAAAATTTGATTCTTATGAAAATCTGGAGGCGCAGGATGCTTTATCTTGAGACTTTCTTATATTATACATTTTTTGCCTCAGCCGTTCTTTTTTACGGAATTGGAATAAGCCGTGTAGGTGAGTTTGGAATCATTAAAATTCCAAATATATTCTTTTTCGTAAAAAATATTGCTTCAATTTATATTTGTGCAATTTTATCATGGATAATTACTTCAAAAATTCTTTTACCCTTAAGAATTACAGAAATTTTTCCTCTGATTGTTTTTTTAATTCTTGTTTCGGTTTCAACTTTTTTTGAATGTCTTGGACGTCTTACAACAAATAAGCTTTCAACGGAATTTATCATTTCCTACATAATTGTTTTTCTTTCAATTGCAGAAAGTTCTTCCTGGGTAAATACTCTTGTTATCTGTACTGGAATTATCTGTTCAATAGGAATTTTAAGTCCCTTTATCATTACCTTACGCCAGCGGCTTTGTAATAACGGTCAGAAAGTAAATCAGAAGTTTTACAGTATCTTTTTTATTTTCCTTGCCGTAGTGCTGCTTATTTTCTCTGTGTTTGATATCAGCTGGCTTAATCCGGGGGTTCTGAGATGATTTTAGCAATCTTTCTTTTGATTTTTATAGTTCTGGCACTTTCTCTTCTTATTTCCTTTATTTTTTATGTTCTGGAACCGTCTGTAACACAAAAGAGTAATATTTCAGGAAATCTTCTTGTTCAATTAAATGAAGCATCGAATTTTTATACGGAACAGAAACGTAAAATGCCTGTTTCTGCAAAAAAAGCCTTTGTCTTAAAGCAGAATAAAAAGGAAATATATAACCAGGCAATTGATTTTAACGGTCAGTACACTTGTGCAATGGTAAAGTCTATTTATTTTACTGATCCTGCCTATAATCTTGTTTGTATTGGACTTGGGGATTGTGCCAGAGTTTGTGAACAAAAGGCAATTGTTATTAAAGAGCATACTGCAATAGTTTCTCAGATTTGCTGCGGTTGTGGAAAATGTACACTTGTATGTCCTCAAAAGATTATAAAAATGATTCCATCAAAGGTTACTGATTTAAGTGCCGTTATTAAGCCAGAATCGGAAGTGGCAAAAGTAATTGATTTAAATCAAATTGATAAAAATGTTGAATGGAAACCAAAAAAATACTTTAAACTGTGGGCTTATTGTTATAAAATATATAAAATAGTAAAAAATAACTTTTAGTTCATAATGGGACAAATGCCTGTTGGGGAACTGGCATTTTTTAATTCTTTGAGCGGCAGGTTTATGTGGGAAATCAGGCCGGATAGGGTTTATGGCTACCACTTTTATAAGTTTTATTTACAGACCTGCTTCTTCGAGCCTTGATACTACTGAACTTTTAGAAAAAGAGTACCAGAAGATTTATAAGCCGCTCGCTAAGTTTCTCTTTGCTCATGCTGATTTTCATTTTACTTTTTATTTCCCGGGAAACAGAATTCAGTTTTACAAAAAAAAGAGACCGGAATTTCTTACCCTTTTAAAACAGCTGATAGAACGCAAGCAGATTGAAATTTTAGGTGGTGCCTATTATGATCCGCTTCTTCCTCTTTTATTTACAGCCGACAGAAACGGACAGTTAGACCTGCTTTCTGCAGAAATAAGACAGAGTCTTGGAAAGAGACCCCGAGGCTGTTCTTTGTTTGCAGACTGCTGGGATTCGTCAATGGTAAATAATCTTGTTACCTGCGGATTTGAATATGTATTTCTGGACAGTGCAAGTATTCCTGCTAAAAAACTTAATCTTCTTCCTCTGATAATGTCAAATCTTGGAAAATCAATTGATATTTTCCCGATTTATCACAATTTTATTGAAGAAACAGACAATTTTGCTGAAGATTTTATTCAAAAAGTTGAAAAGCTCACCGCAAAGTCAGAAAAAAAAGGACAGGTATTTCAGCAGTCACCAGACAGAATCCTTTGTATTGATCTAAAGAGGTCCTGTCTTGAAAATCTTTTGAATGAAGATAAGTTTACAGCCTTAGCACAAATTTTTAATGATTGCCCAAATATAAAGACAATTCGTCCTTTTACTTACAAAAAGAATTCAGGAGTAAAGGAAAGCGTTTATATTACAGAAGCAATTAATAAATTATATCTTCAACTTTCTGATAATGTAAATCCTGATGATATCAATACCTTCTATGACCTTCAGGAAGCCTTTGAAACTGTAAAAAAACTTTTCAGCCGTATTCTTTATGTAGGCATGCTTGTAAATCAGTACAAGAGTGATAAAATGCGGAAAAACTCTGCCCGCGACAAGCTCTGGCAGGGGCAGAATGGAAAAGGTCTTCTTACAACTTCTGCAATCCTTCGTCAGCAGTCCTACAAGCTTTTAATGGAGGCTGAAAAAATCCTTCGTGAAGACAATGCCTTTAAAGAAAGCCTTACCTGCTTTGATTATAACTGCGACGGTATGAACGAATATATCTGCCGAATGCAAAATTATTTTGCCTGCATTTCAAGCATGGGCGGCTCTATTCTGGAACTTGATATCCTTAAAAATACAGGAAATTATGCTGATAATATTTCCAACGGAAACTATAAGAGGGGACTTTTCGTAGATCATATTTTTACTGAAAGTCAGTTTGAAAATTATAAAGGTGGTATTCCTGCCGGAGACGGAATCTTTTCTCGCGTACAGTATAATCAGATAAAATTTTCTCAGAGTCATCACGAATTGCAGCTGGGAGCTAATGCGGTATTCGGTCCTGCAAAGCAAAAGCTTTATCTGAGGAAAAAGTTTTTGATTAATTCCACAGGAATGATAATTCAGTATATCCTGCGAAATGAAAGTGAAAAGCCTTTGAATGCAATTTTTGCCGTTGAATCAAATATTGCTCATACCAAATATAAGGCAGAAGATCTTACATATTATAATCTGGAAACTGCTACTGATGACCAGAAGTCTGTTATTGATACATCAAAAACTCTTCTTGAACAGAATAACAATCAGTATTTAAGTGATATTGATTCTATAAGACTTTCTGATACTGAAGGCTGCATTTCCTTTACTTTTGAACCTAATGAAAAATCTCATTACATTTACTATCCTCTGGTAACTGATTTTAATAATTCACCGGTTCATTTAAGCTTTGTTTCTACTATGTTCTGGAATGTTTCTGT
>NZ_AJGU01000065.1 GCF_000260795.1 Treponema sp. JC4 | reverse complement strand
TTTTTTTGTAGTTCCATTTATTATGGGATTTTTCCTTTCATTTACAAAATTTAAGGTTGTTACGGACGCACATTTTGTTGGCTTTAAGAATTATATTCGTGCTTTTACAATTAATGCGGAATTCATTCATGCACTTAGATTTACAACAATATTTACCGTTGTTTCCATGATTACTGTAAACGTTTTTGCCTTCCTTCTGGCACTTCTTCTTACAAAAGGCCTTAAGGGAACTAACTTCTTCCGCTCGGTTTTCTTCATGCCAAACTTAATCGGCGGTATCGTACTTGGATATATCTGGAACCTTCTTATTAATGGTATTCTTCTTCACTTTTTTGGAGAGGATATTTCTTTCAATGCAAAATACGGATTCTGGGGACTTGTAGTTCTTACAAACTGGCAGCTTATCGGTTATATGATGGTAATCTACATTGCCGGTCTTCAGAACATTCCTTCTGATATGCTTGAAGCTGCTTCAATTGACGGTGCTTCGGGTCTTACAACACTTTTTAAAATTAAGCTTCCTATGGTAATGCCTTCTATTACCATTTGTATGTTCCTTACTCTTACAAACTCTTTCAAAATGTTCGACCAGAACCTGGCCCTTACAAACGGTGCCCCTGGAACAAGTACAGAAATGCTTGCTTTGAACATTTACAAGACCTTCTATGGTAGAACCGGTTTCCAGGGCGTAGGTCAGGCAAAGGCTGTGGTTTTCTTCCTGATTGTTGCCGTAATTGCCTTTGTTCAGCTTAAACTTACAAATACAAAGGAGATTGAACACTAATGATGATAGAAAATAACAAAGGGGCTAAGCAGTTCGCACAGACCTGTCTTCTTGTTGCCCTTACAGCAATATTCATTTTCCCGATTTTACTGGTTTTTATGAACTCTTTTAAGTCAAGGCTTTATGTTTCGACAGATCCATTTGCCCTGCCTTTTGGTTCAATGTTCGTAGGCTTTGAAAACTATATCCGTGGTATTACTTCTTCAGGCTTTTTTGTAGCATTTTTGCGTTCTGTATGGATTACTGTTGTTGGTGTCAGCCTTATTATTGTATGTACTTCCATGACAGCATGGTTTATTGTTCGTGCAAAAAGTAAGTTCACAAGAATTCTTTACTACATGTTTACATTCAGTATGATTGTTCCATTCCAGATGGTAATGTACACAATGACTTTTGTGGTAAACCGCATTTATTTTGATAACGTTTTCGGAATCCTTTTTGTTTACCTTGGATTTGGTGCCGGACTTACAGTTTTCATGTTCACAGGCTTTATCAAATCTATTCCTCTGGAAGTTGAAGAAGCAGCAACAATTGACGGTTGTAATCCTATTCAGACTTACTTCCTGGTTGTATTCCCTATGCTTAAGCCAACTGCAATTACTGTAGCAATTCTTCAGGCTATGTGGATCTGGAATGACTATCTTCTTCCTTATCTTATTTTGGGTTCTGACCATAAAACTGTTCCTGTAGCAATTCAGCTTGCCATGCAGGGTGCCTACGGTTCAACCGACTACGGCGGATTTATGGCCATGCTGGTAGTTGCAATTGTTCCTATTATTGCATTCTATATTTCGTCACAAAAGTATATAATCAAGGGCGTTATTGCCGGTGCCGTGAAGGGATAATACCAGGCAAAAGCTTTACCTATGACTATAAAGGATATTGCCCGCGAATGCGGCTGTGCTGTAGGAACTGTTTCCCGCGTTTTGAATAATCACCCGGATGTGAGTGATAAAACCCGCGAAAAAGTTCTTGCAGTTGTAAAAAAGCATGATTTTATTCTCAATACAAATGCTAAGCAGCTAAAGCAGCAGGACAGAAAAACCTTAGTCATAATTGTAAAGGGAACTTCGAGTATCCTTTTGAACAGCCTTCTGGAGCGTATTCAGAAAAAGATTGAACCGCTTCCATATAATGCCAGCGTTGTAGTGCTTGATGAATACGAAAACGAGGCAAAGGCCGCAAACCGCATTTACTACGAGCAGAAGCCTGTCGGGGTGATTTTCCTTGGAGGAAGCCCGGACTTATTCCGCGAAGATTTTGAAAAGCTTCAGGTGCCCTGCGTAGTAATTTCCAATGAGGCAGATAAAATAGAAGGAATCTGCCTTTCCAGTGTGTCTACCGATAACTTTACCGCTGCCCAGTATTCGGCAAATTACCTGATTCATCAGGGGCATCAGAAAATCGGGGTTATTGGTGGTAATCTTGGCGGCTCGGACATGACGCAAAAGCGTTTTGACGGCTTTTTATCTGCCATGAAAATGGCAGGCCTGGATTTTGATTTTAAAGAGTCTTACGTAGCTTCAAAATATTCTTTTGAAGGTGGGGCTTATGCGGCAAAAATTCTGATGGAAAAAAACAGGGATTTGACTGCAATTTTTACAATGTCGGACGCAATGGCAATAGGAGCCTGCCGTCAGCTTTCTGATATGGGCTATAAAATTCCGGAGGATATTTCTGTAATCGGCTTTGACGGAATATCTTTGGGAGAGTTTTATCTGCCGCGTCTTACAACAATTAAACAGCTTTCAAACAGCCTTGCAGATGAAGGGCTTTCAATTCTGCTGGACTGTATAGAAAATAATGCTGAACCTGTGAACAAATACATTCCTTTTGAGTTTGTTCACGGCGAGAGCGTAAAAAGAGTTTATATATAGGTAAAGGCCGCGAGCTCTGACCGGCTCGCTTACACAGGGGAAAACTATGAGTATTTTAGACAATAGAGCAAGTGGAGTTTTGATGCATATTTCTTCTCTTCCGGGAAATACCGGAATTGGAACTTTGGGAAAATATGCCTACCAGTTTGTAGATTATCTTAAAAAGTATGGACAGACTTACTGGCAGATGCTTCCGATCTGTCCTACAAGCTACGGCGATTCTCCTTATCAGAGCTTTTCAACTTTCGCCGGAAACCCTTATTTTATTGATTTTGAAAAACTGGAAGCAGAAGGGCTTTTGGCTCACGATGACTGGGCAAATGTAAATTGGGGCAATAACAAAAACTACGTTGATTACGGGCTTTTGTATGTTGAACGTCACAAGGTTTTTGCAAAGCTTCAGGAAAACTTCAATAAAAATATCCCTGCTGATTTTGAAAAATACTGCTCAGACAATTCTTTCTGGCTTGAGGATTACGCACTTTTTATGGCAATTAAAGATGCCCATAATGGAGCAAGCTTTTCTACCTGGGAAAGCGATATTAAAGTACGCCAGCCGGGAGCCGTTGTAAACTGGTCAGAGCGCTGTGCAAAACGCGTTCAGTACTACAAGATTTTGCAGTATCTCTTCTATAAACAGTGGTATGAACTTAAAAAATATGCCAATGATAACGGCATTAAAATTATTGGTGATATTCCAATTTATGTTGCCGCTGACTCAAGCGACGTCTGGACAAATCCAAAACAGTTTGCCCTTAAAGGGGATTTGACTCCGATTGAAGTTGCAGGCTGTCCTCCAGATGCCTTCAGTGCAGACGGACAGCTCTGGGGTAACCCTGTTTACGACTGGGAATACCACAAGCAGACAAATTACGCCTGGTGGAAAAAACGCATCTCAGAGTGTCTTAAGATTTATGATGTAATCCGAATCGACCACTTCCGCGGTTTTGATGAATATTACTGTATTCCATTCGGCTCTGAAAACGCAAAAATCGGTCAGTGGAGAAAGGGACCTGGCGCTCATCTCTTTAATGAAATCCGCAAAGAGTTCGGCGACATCAATATTATTGCAGAAGACCTTGGATTCCTTACACCAACTGTAATTCAGATGCTTAAGGATGTAGGCTTCCCTGGAATGAAGGTGCTTCAGTTTGCTTTTGACAGCCGCGAAGAAAGCGATTACATTCCTCACCGCTACGGACACAACAGCGTAGTTTACACAGGAACTCACGATAACGACACAATTCTTGGCTGGTGCAAATCTGCCGGGGCAGATGACGTTGCTTTTGCAAAAAAATATCTGCGCGCAGAAAGCGATGATGAACTCCGTCAGGAAATGATGATCAGTGCACTTTCCTGTGTTGCCAACACCTGTATTCTCTGTATGCAGGATTTGATTGGACTTGACGGTTCAGCCCGCATGAACATTCCATCTACTGTTGGTAACAACTGGAAGTGGCGTGCATCAGAAGACCAGATTACAGACAAGCAGTTTGAGTTCCTTGGATATTACACAAGATTGTTTGGACGTGCTGACAGATAAATATAAATAGAAAATATTTCGAGGAGAAATAATTATGGAACAAATCGGTAAGGAAAATTTTTCACTTCTGGTAAGTAAAGCTTTTCTTCGTCTGCTTCCAATTCAGATTATTGAAATCCTCGTATATTCTATCAATACTTTTGTTGACAGTCTTATAACCAGCCAGTATATAGGAACTGACGCCATGGCTGCCATCGGATTTTTTGCTCCGATTGGCATGCTGCTTGGGGTAATGGATGTTGTTGTATTCGGATCCCATATTCTCTGCGGAAGACTTATAGGCTCAGGTGAGGGAAAAAGGGTAGTTACTCTTTTTTCTACGGGTGTTGTTTTCCTGAGTATCGTCAGTTTATCAATTACCGCAGCTTTCCTTTTGAGCCGCCAGTCTCTTGCGGTTCTTCTTGGCGCAGAAGGTTATATAGTTAATATGCTTGCAGATTATATTGCAGGCTTTGCACCTGGAATCATCTTTATGATACTTGTGCGAATGCTGATGATTTTCCTGCCTTTTAATAACGACATTAAACGCTGTTATCTGGGAATCGGCGTAATGATTGTTTCAAACACAGTTCTTGATATTCTTTTTGTTGCCTATGGAAACTTAGGAATATTTGGTATGGGAATTGCAACTTCTGCAAGTTATCTGCTTTCTTTCCTTGTTATGCTTCCGGGCTTTACATCAAAATCAAAAGCTGTTTTCCTTCACTTTAAAGAGCTTTCGTTCAGCGATTTGCCGGAGGCAATGCACCTTGGGCTTGCAAGCCTTATGATGGTTAGCGGCGGCGCAATCCGCGGTTACATTATGAACCGTATGCTTATGGTAAATATCGGTACGGCGGCAGTTGCTGCTATGACAGTTCAGTCTACAGTCTGCGCTATTATCGGTTCTATTCCTATGGGAAGCGCAAATGCTTTTGCAACAATGGGAAGCATTTATTACGGTGAGGAAGATAAAAACTCCTTTGAAAAACTTCTGCGTTTTGCTCTCTTCTTCTGTACTCTTATTTCTGTTACCGTAACGGCTCTTCTAATGCTGGCTTCAGGAAATCTTTCTTCTATATTCTTCAGTCAATATGATGCAGCCTGGAATGTTACCCGACGTATGTTCCTGCTTTTCCCTTGTTTTTTGATTTTTAATACTATTTCAGGACTCCTACTCAAAACTTATCAGCTTCAGAAAAAAACTCTGCTGGTTAATGTAATTTCTGTAACTGAACCTCTGGTTATGGCAGTTTTTGCAGTTGTAATGATAGGTCTGATTGGTTCTGATGCATGCTGGCTTTCATTCCCTGCCGCTGAAGTTCTTTCTCTTCTTGCAATTGCCCTATCTGTAATTGTTTTTGCAAAAAAACTTCCTTCATCTACTGCAGACTGGATGAAACTTGATTCTGATTTTTCTGCAGAATCGGATCAGTTTATGGAATTCTATCTTCATTCTATGGAAGATGTTCTTCAGATTTCTGCAAAAGTAATAGACTTTTGCCGTAAGAGACAGGTTGAAGAAAGAAAATGTAATGTAGCGGGACTTGCAGTTGAAGAAATGGCTGGAAATGTTGTTACTCACGGATTTTCAGAAAGACAAAAACATTATGTTTATGTGCGTATTATTGCAAAGGAGCGTCTTGTAATCTGTATTCGTGATGACTGTAAAGCCTTTAATCCAAAATTGCGTCTTGAACAGTTTACACCACAGGATATTACAAAAAATGTCGGAATCAGAATGATAGCTTCTATGGCAGAAGAAATGAACTATCAGTGTACAGGCGGAATTAATTCTCTTTTAATCCGGGTATAATCTCAAATTCCTGTGATTTTTTTCCATTAAAAAGCTATAATACAGGCAGGACGTAAAAATGAAAGAAAATTATGATGTTGCAATAATCGGAGCAGGTCCTGCCGGTCTTTATACGGCTTATGGTCTTGTAAAAGAAAATCCAAATCTTAATATCATTATTATTGAAAAGGGTAACTCTATAGAAAAACGTATTTGCCCTGCAATCAAAAATAAGACAAACTGTGTACGCTGCAAAACCTGTTCAATTATGGACGGAGAAGGTGGAGCCGGAGCATTTTCGGATGGAAAATTTCCTATTACAAATGATTTTGGCGGAAACCTCTGGGAAAAAATCGGTAAGGAAAAAGCCCTTGAACTGATGCGCACAGTAGACAGCTGTAACGAAAACTTTTTTAAGCAGTACTCTGATCGGGAAAATAAAAATCTGCAATTCCCACGCCTTTATACTTCTAAGGATTCCTTCTTTAAGAAAATCTGTACCCAGCATAACCTTCATCTTCTTGATGCTGATATCCGCCACCTTGGAACAGACTATGGCCAGGTAATTTACAAAGAGCTGATTAATTTTTTGAAGGCAAATAAGGTAGAAATTATCACAAATACAGAAGTCTCTGCAATTAATCTGAATCAGGATCATGATGGAACAAAAAAAGACTTCC
>NZ_AJGU01000064.1 GCF_000260795.1 Treponema sp. JC4 | reverse complement strand
ATATTGACTCTGGCAATGATTTTTTTATTCCTTTTTCAAAACTTTCTGTGATTTTTTTTTCGTTATTTCTGTTTCATATGTCACAGGAAAAGACAATGAATAATCCAAATAAATTCCATTACGCATATTATTTATATACAGTCCTATATAATAGGCATAAAACTCAATTGGATTGAAATCCTCTTCTTTTAAAGAAAGAAATGGAGGTAACTCTTTCGTTTCCTTATTTATTGTTTTTATACGAAGCTTTTTATTTTCCCAACCAGCCCACTGTTTTATTTGATATAAGAACGAATAATATTCTTCGCTGCTACTTTCTTGAAAACGTTCCAAAGCCGTATGCGAAATAGGTAAATCTTCCCAATTTGTATGAGGTCTTCCAGCCTTCTTTGAATAATCTTTAATAAATTTTTCTAGATTTACAAATTGCATTACTGTAGGATTTTCAAATCGTTTAGGATTACTTGCGGACTGTAATTTTCCAAGTCCAATTCCCATTGGTAAGGAATTTTGCGTTTCTTTTTGATATACAACAATAGTACTTTTAGTACCAAAATCAATTGCTATTGCGCCATCATAATTAACATCTTTTTCTGGATTTCGAGAATAATAATTGACTTCATTATTTATTTTTATAGTATATTCAGTATTTTTATCTGAATACAAATCCCAATGTCCTCTATTGGGATCTGTAAGGATTTTTTCTTCATAAGGATCAATGTCAGCTCTAATCTTTTCACAATTAAGTAGCTTTTCGCTAAAGTCTTTTGAGGAAATAAAACTTTTTGCACTATAGTATTCTTTCAAACATTCAATAAATCTTCCGACTATTTTTTCTTTATTTAAGTATTCGTCATCCATTAGAATATTTTTTATAAACTCCTGTTTATTCAATATTTCGTCTTTATTTTTCTTTGAGTTTGAACTCTCTGAAAGGATTTCTTTTGAATGATCAAACATGTTAAATAAGACATTTAATATTTGTGAATTGTCTGATGAAAGGTCTTCGATTTCAAAATGATTACTTATCATATATTGGATACAACTTGATTCTGGTATTATTTGCAGCCAATCTGTAGACTCACCTATCTGTGTACTTTGAGTCTCTAGATGATATAAAATATTATTTATTAATTCATTTCCATGATAGGTTATCCAATTATCGAAAGTGTAATTTTTATTAGGACGTTTCTCTTCTTCGATTATTAATAAATATTTATCCCTCAAAAGCGCAGAAAGGTATTTCCCTTTAATTTTTTTTGGTTGCTCAGATAATAGTTTTTTTATCTCTTCTGAAAGCATATTTATATTAGGAATAATATACTCATTATAAACATATTCACTAAATATTCTTCTTGAAACTGATATTCCTATATTATTTTGCAGACTTATATCGCTCTATTTTTTCTCCAATCCATTAATTTTGTTAAATCATATTAGGACTAGAAGAAAAAATCATAGCTTGTCAGGCTAAATATTTAATACCTGTTTATTTTTACAACTTTTCTAATAGGACTATTTGATAATTCAACAAAACTCCTAACCGTACCATTTTACACCCTTAATAGATATTTGTAAATGAATAACTCTGATAGGAAAATAACTATATCTATGAGGATTATTATGACGGGTGAAGAAGTTCGCCAGACATTGGCTAAAAATATAAAGAAATTAAGAGCACAGAAAGGATTTTCGCAGGCACAACTTGCAGAAGAAGCTGATATTTCTCTTCCTTTTATGAGTTCCATAGAACAGAGTTCAAAATGGCCATATCCAGACACGTTGGCTCAGATTGCGACCGCACTTGAAGTTGATGTTTCTGATTTGTTTTCAACAGGAGAGAACGATGCGAAGCATCATCAACAAACGATTGAAATTATAAAAGCACTTGTAGAAAATCAGAAAAAAGCCTTGGATGATTTTGGCGAAAAATATCTGAAATAAAAAAAACAGTGCCGAATAATCAGCACTGTCTAAAAATCAAGCAAACATTCCGTTTTCTGTAATTGTCTTCAATGCAACAATCACATCATCGTATTTCAAATCTTCTTCAAGAAGTTTTTCTGTGACATTATTATAATCCATTCGGTAAGCATTTTCATCAATAATCTTTTTCAAAAGAGATGGCACATCTACACCTTCTTTTGCAGAAGGACATACAGGTGATTCTGCCCGAACAACTCTAATATCCCGAACAAGATTTTTAAATTCTTCTTTTTGAGGAACCAAAGGAAGCAGTTTGAAAATATCGTACAAGTGACGAGAATGACCGTTTACCTTTCCCTGTAAGTAGTAATCACAGATTGCAAAAACCTTATCGGCAAGAGTTCTGTCTAAGCCCTGAACTTTCATTTTAAACGGTGAAAGCTGATATTTCTCTATATAATCAGGGGCTTCTTCAGTCATCATGTCACCAATGTAATTATGTACATCAAGCTCAACAACGGGAAATGATACTGCTGTATAAGAAGTTTCAAGAAATACCATAGGCTGAACTGCAAAATCCTTTGCCTGCTGAATTGAGTTATACGCAATCTCATATCGGTTATAATCACGACGACTGCGAGTTTCATCAATGTTCGGAATTGAAAGGCCAAGCAAAGAACTAACTTCTTCTATTGCTTCCTTTACCTTCTTTTTCTGCCCCTGGCTGATTGCGGTATCAATCGTAATATCAATATCCTCTGAAAATCGATTTATTGCCTTATGACACTTTGAAAGCGATGTCCCGCCTTTGAATACAATAAACGGAAGTTTTTCGGAAAGAAGCCTGAGAATCATTGTGACATAATAATCTTTTTCAACTATTTCGGGTCTTAGCTTTTGTTTGGAAACTACAAGCTCAACAGCTTGTGCGAAGCTCTTTTTATCATTATGCAGAAATTCCATTCAACACTCCTACTTTATACATATTGCGATAAATCTTATCTGGATATAAAGACAAGAATCCTTCCAAATCCGAGAACTTTATCCCAGACTTATTCATATATGACTTTATTTTCTCGTTTAGTTCTTTTCCTTCAATTTCCGAATAAAGATCTATGTCCTTCAACAAATCCAAAAACTGAAGACTTTTGTAATTGGTGGCGTTAATTTCAACACGAGGTTTTCGAAGAATAATTTTTGCAGAAGCAAGGCGAGTTTCTCTGTATTCTTTTGAGGCTTTGTTTGTAACTACTTCGCAGCTTGCAGGAACCTGACTGGTAATCCCAATCATATTTGCAAAATTTATACCGCTTATATATCCAAAACGTTCATTATCCGAAAGAAGGTATTTCTTTTCAATCACAGAATTTTGAGAAAGCTGACTACCCGATTTGAAAATGCTTTCTTCGGGAATATAATAAATGCCTGTGTCATAACGACGGAGCTTTCCGGAAGAAACGCAGTACATTAGCTGCTGCCGAATATTATTTTCTGTCATTTCGTCATAGCTGATATCTGAGACAAATATAGGTTCATTCTTACCAAACGTTTGCAAAAGATAATCATAAAACATTGCTTCCTCCTTATATAATACAATTTCAGTTAGCACTTTCATATTCATTATATGATAATTATCGGAAAAATCAAGCAAAAGTCATTATTAAATATAGCTTGCCAGGCAAAGCCTTTTCCCCATACTCGCATTATCTTAGAAGCATGAACAGAACAATAAACAAACCACAGCCAGGCGATGTTCTTTCAGTGAACCGTGGGCTGTACAAACATTATGGAGTCTATGTTGGGAACAACACCGTCGTGCATTTTTCGGGAGGAAGCGGACACGAGCTTTCTTCAAGAAAAGCCTGCATCAGAAAAACGACACTTGATGAGTTTTCTAAGGACGGAGAAGTTCAGATTGAAACAAAATGTGTGGAATCTTTCAGTCGGAAAGAAACTGTAATGCGCGCATTGAATGCTGTAGGAAGCGAAAAAGGTAAGTACGCCCTTCCCTGGAACAACTGCGAACATTTTGCCAACTGGTGTCGTTACGGACAGAAACGTTCCACACAGGTTGAACAGTTTGCAACAAGCCTCGCAAGTATCTCTGCTCTTGTTCTGGGAACTGTTTTTATCGGAAAAATAATTGAGGAGGAAATTATATGATGAGCTTAAGTTTTTCTATTGGTTTTACAATCTGCATCGCCTTGCTAGGTATGATGCTGCTTCTTTACTTTTATGATCCAGATATCTTTATTTCCAGATATCTCATTCGAACTTCCAAAATAAAATACTTTTTGAAAAGTCATTTTGGAAAAAGCGGAAAGGAATGGAAAGAAAAGTGGCATGAACTCCGCTTTACAATCGGCTGTTGTGAGGAAGCAATCTCTAAATATGTGAACAAGAAGAATCTTTCTACATTACAGGATGATGAAACTCTAAAGAATCTTCTGAGAGTTTACAGAGAACTTTTGGATATGAAAGAAAACTTTTATCCAGAAATTACTGTAGAACAAATTAAGGATATCTGGCATGAAATTGAAAATATTTATTTTCCAGATATGGATCCCTATTACCAGTACGACATGGAGGAAGTTGTATGATGCAAGACCCGTTTACAGCAAAAATTGTTTCTCGCGATGCAAGAGATTTCGCCAGGAACAGAAAAATAAAGAATCAAGCCAGTAAGGAGGAACAAACTATGGCTATCACGGAAAAAACAATCGAGGAAATCAGAAAAGATTTTGACAAGCACAATGAGCAGGTTCTGAAGATTTACAGGCGCAATGGCGATAAATCTCTTCTGGAACTTCTTTATCTTAATTCCGACAATCCGGAAGAAGTTGCAGAAGATTTTGAAATCAGCATTGAGGATGCAACTGCACTTGTAGAAAAAGACAAGGCGGCTAAAGCAGATCCAATTGGAACAATGCAAGAGGCTTCCAGAAAAGCATCGGCCGCAATCGCAAATCTTCTTGGAAAGTCAAAGGAACATGAGCTTTACAACAAGGCTTTTGAATATGTAGCCTCCACCGGATGCGAAGAGCCTTCTGTTCTTGCCGCAGAGTTTAGAATCTCAGAAGAAGAAGCTGCGGAACTGATTCAGCAGATGAAGGAAAACGGGGACATCGCAAGCGAAGACGAGTACGAAGAATCAGCTGATGAAAATGAAGCTGCTGACACCGAAGAAGACGAATCAGATTCTAATGAAGCTTCAGATATCGACTTCGATCTTGTTGACCTTTTCAAAAATCCAGAAAAGATTATTGAAGGCTTGTGCTTCCTTGGTGACGTTATTCAGGACACCTCAGAAAAAATCTGCGATGCCCTGGATGAATCAGTAGAACGCGTAATGGAGCATGACTTTGATGATTAATATTTTCAGAAAACCCAAATGTCAGATTCGTTATGTTGAAGAAGCTGGAACACCTGCAAAAACTCTGATTGTTACTGCTAAGACAATTGAACAGGCAAAAGAACAATTCCGTCAGTTCATCGGTAACAAAACTGTTGTAAAAGTAAGTTTTGCTATGCTTCCTTAAACATTAATCACAGCACTCAGTTTCTCGTTCTGTATATGAGAGTATACATCGAGAATCTGAGTAGAGCTGTGTGTCTGCCAAGCATATCCTAATGAGATGTCCTATTATGTTTAGACTTTTATACAAAACTGAATGCAAACAAAACACACAATCACTTATAACGGTAGTACGAAGAAACCTGATGACGATTAATAGTCTGTATATGCTCAATTCCATATTTTTCAAAATCTCCAATAAGTTCATCATATATCTCAGAGTCTTTCTCAGATAATGCATCAATTTGATTTTCAGGAGTATCAAACAAATCTTTTTCTAATATCTTATTTAGGGGGCGAGGCGTTTTTTCTAAGCCTGTAATATGTAAAGGTTTATCGCTAGTACTCAGTAAAAGAATTTGATTGAAAAACGGATGTTGCTCAATCTGCGGAATTTTTCCAAATATTAATCCATGCTTTCTCCATGTCTTCGCAATATAAGATTGATATCTGCTAAAAATCTGATAAAAATCACCACGGATATTATCAAAATGCAGATAAGCGCAATTTGCTCGACATAGTCTAACTTCCAGTCTTGTAGGATACGGAATACTGTTAATGAAATCCTTTGGATGCTGATTTCTGTATAAGAGATCTGAAATCCTGTCATACATAATCCAAAGTGATTTCCTTCTTTTATGGTCTTTCGAATAGACAGTAGTCGCAAATCTGCGAATCCCAGTTATTTCTTCACTAGGAATTTGCAGTGCATTTTTCGGAAAATCAAAGTAAAAATCAAGTTCCGCAAGCCGAAAAATTGAATGGCGATTTGCAAGAATATAATAATACCAATTAAATCGATTTTTAGTTATAATCAAATAATCACGCTTGCATAACTCTCTAACAATATCTATTACTGTCTTATAGATATTTGTTTGAAAAGCTTCTGCTTGTATATGGCACAAGAAATATCTTTTATATTTTGATCTTCTGATTTCCAGACTAACGCCAAGGAAAATCTGTCTTTTGGGGAGCCACATTTTCTTGTTAACAAATTCGGGGAAGAATTCAATACTGACTGTATCTATTCCTTCAGCCCTTTTAAAAAGTTCTCGCAACCATGTTGTCCATGATACTGCCTCCTTTTTTAAATTTTGAACAATTTATTTTGCAAAAAAAATGTAGGTGTTTAGTAGATAGATTTAAAATTTTATATTGATTTTTGCCCAATCTATAAGAGCAAAAACATATTATGCTAACGCCTTCTGCAACTCTTCAAGTTCTATATGTGTATAACCATTAAAAAC
>NZ_AJGU01000063.1 GCF_000260795.1 Treponema sp. JC4 | reverse complement strand
AATAGCACAAACTTCTGCAAATATAAAGAGGATTACCTTTTGTAGCTTCATTATCAATAATTAAGGGGAAACCTTAAATATTGGGCTGTAAAAACCATAATAAAGCAGTTGACCGACTAAAAATACGGGTTTATAATGGTTTTATGGTCGGCAGAAAACAAGAAACACAAGAATTGAATAATATTTATAGCTCGGGCAAGGCAGAGCTGGTTGCCATATATGGCCGCAGGCGTGTCGGAAAAACATATCTCGTTGACGAGACATTCAAGAACAGAATTACCTTCCGTCATGCCGGTTTATCTCCTGTCGAAGAAGGCACAAAAGAAGGCAACACTCTTAAAAAACAGCTGGAACATTTTTATTTTTCTCTACAGCTTCAAGGAATGCCAAAATCTCACAGACCTCAAACCTGGCTTGAGGCTTTCTTTATGCTGGAGCAGCTTTTACAGTCAAAAGATAACGGAGAACGTCAGGTTGTTTTTCTTGACGAACTTCCATGGCTCGATACTCCTGGCTCTGGTTTTATTACTGCATTTGAAGGCTTCTGGAATACATGGGCATGCCATCGTTCAACCATCATGGTTGTAGTCTGTGGAAGCGCCAATTCCTGGATTTTAGACAAACTAATCGATAATCACGGTGGTCTTTATAACCGCGTTACTCATGAACTTAAACTGGAGCCATTTACCCTTTCTGAATGTAAAGAATTCTTCAAATACAATAATCTAGTCATTTCCGATTATGACATAGTTCAAAGTTATATGATCTTCGGTGGTATTCCATTTTACCTGGGATACTTTGAACGCGGTTTAAGTCTAGCCCAGAACGTTGATAAACTCCTGTTCCTTTCAAATGCAAAACTAAAAGATGAGTACAACAGACTCTTTGAATCAGGCTTCAAGAACCCGGAGATAATGAAATCAATCGTAAATCTTTTGAGTCAGCTTAATGCAGGCTTTACCCGAAAAGAAATCGTTGAAAAATTGAAAATCACGGATAGCGGACACCTTTCAAAATATCTCAAAGCCCTAATTGCCAGTGACTTTGTTATTGAATATGTTCCTTTTGGACTTGGCAAGCGCGAGACCCATTACAAGCTGATAGATTCCTTTTGTAAATTCTGGCTTAAGTTTGTAAATGAAAAAGAAAATCTGGATTCGGCTTTCTGGCAGCCTAACGTTACTTCAAACCAGATTAATAGCTGGAGAGGCTTTGCATTTGAGAACGTATGCTTTAATCATATCAAACAGATTAAGAATGCTCTTGGCATCAGCGGAGTTATTACTACTCATTCTGCCTGGTCAAAGCGCCCGGACGAGACTGGCGAAAAGGGTTCCCAAATAGATCTTCTTATTTCACGTAATGACAATGTAGTGAATATGTGTGAAATGAAATTCTATAGTGAGGAATTCTGCGTTAATAAAGATTATCACGAGACTCTGATTAAACGTCAGAGTCTTTTGAGCACAATGATTCCAAAGAAATCAGTTGTACACGGAACTTTAATTACAACATATGGTTTGACCTATAACGAATATTCCGGTGATTTCATCAACACCATCACTATGGAAGATTTGTTCAAAGACTGAAAAATTATTCCTCTTGTCATTTAAAACAGTCTTCTTTCAGGGTAAGCAGAATATCACCGTTATTTGAAAGACGGAAAACAATTTTGACAAGGTTTGCCTGAGCAGCATCCACTTCCTGGGCGCGGGCAGGCCCCATCCATTCCATATCTTCCTTAAGCATAGTGGCTGTACGTTGTGGCATGTTTCGGAAAATTTTGTCCTGGACTTCGGTAGAAGTGCCCCTGAGAGCTTTTGCCAGTACCTGCATATCAGTTTCCTGTAAGACTTTCTGAATGGCCCTGTCATCCAGGTACTGGAAATCTTCGAAAGAGAACAGGCAGTCTTCCATCTTTTTCTGGAAGATTGGAGTTTCTTTCTGAAAGTTCTGAACGGCTTCTTCTGCAAAGGTTTTGCCGGAAAGAATAATGTTGTCTTTGATGATTTTGTAATCATCGGTGAAGTCCATACCTGAAGCAGTGATTATATGCTCAACTTCGGAAATGACTTGGGTATCAGATTTTTGATATTCTTTAGCAAGGGCCTCAACCTGGCGGCGTGTATCGGCATCCATGTTATTCAGAAGGTCAATTGCATCCTCGGATTCCAGCCCAAGATATGCAATTGCTTTTGCAAAGCTTGAAAAATACATCTTGCTGACATAATCCATCAGTACTTTTCGGGTTGCCCTGGTAATATCGCCCATTGCTTTCTCGACCATAAACTGAGCCTTCTTGGCTTCAGCAGAAACTTCATTTTTCATAAGTATAGCCTCTTTCATATTTACATTATAAATATACGGCAGACAGACTATCACGGTGAGATAGACTAAAAAAAACAAACTCTTTTTTTTCAGAATATCACTGCATGATTGTTTATGCCGTAATAGTTATTTAATCGGAGTTTGGGAGAAGTCATTAGATGAAAGAAGAAGATATGAATATTTGGGTTCCGGTCGGAATGTCATTGCTGGGCCGCGTGATTTATGCAGATGGAAAACCATGTGATGATGGCCCTGAAATTTTTCCAGAAGAATATTATCCATTAGAGGTAGCTCCGCCTGATGCTTCTACAAGACTTCCAATGAATCGTCGTTTCGAAACTGGAGTTCGAGCAATAGATTCTATGCTCACAATGGGGAAGGGGCAGCGAATGGGAATCTTCGGAGGGTTTGGAATTGGAAGATCTGCACTGCTTGCTATGATTGCGCGAAATAATAATGCAGATATAAATGTAATTGGATTTATTGGTGACCGTCCTCGTGAGGTATGGGATTTTATAAAAAGGAATCTTGGAGAAGAAGCCTTAAAGCGTTCAGTTATTGTTGTTGGAAATAATGTTCAACCTGCAGTTACACGTGTAAGAACAGCTTATGTTTGTACTTCTATAGCAGAATACTTTCGCGATAAAGGGATGGATGTTGCTTTTATGTTGGAATCTTTTATCCGATTTGCTCATGCACAGAGAGAGATTGAACTTGCTAAAGGAGAGCTTCTTGCACATAAAGGATATCCGTTAAGCGTGTTTGAAATGATTCCAAATCTTATTTATCGTTCTGGAACAAACAACAAAGGTTCAATTACCGCATTCTATTCAGAGTTTTTTGATTGCGATGATGTACCCAATCCGATTAAAGATAGGGTGCAGGATTGTCTTGATGGGTATATTGTTTTAAGTAGAAAATTAGCAATGGCTTATCATTTTCCTACGATTGATATTCTGGCATCTAATAATCGTATTTCAAAAATGGTAACTGGGAAACAGACACAAAAGGCAGTAAATCTTGTTCGTAAACTTATGGAAAATTATGCTAAAAAAGGAACTTCCCCTAAACTCGATTTAGCAATAGGGAAACATAGTGAGATTGAACAATTCTTAATCCAAGAAGAAGATGAAAATTGTTCTATGGCAGATACCTTGAATATGTTGAGCAAATTAACTGGCATAGACATTCCGTGCGACGAATATGATGAAAATGAAAGGTGAATAAATTTAAATTAAAGAACATCTTTAATGACAGGCTTATTCTTTAATGCTATAGTAAAACCATAAAGCGTTGAAACAACGCAAAAGTTGACTTGTGTTGGCTTAAATTAAACAGGAGGTTCAGAGATGAACGCTATGAACAGTAATAATTTCAATTTTCTCGAACATAGTCTTAGTTCATGGTCAGAGCATAGTTTCTGGTCGGAATGCAGCTTCTCTGAACATTCATGCTGTGAAAATCATGAAAGCTGGTGGGAAAACAGTTCGTCGAACTGTAAGTCAATTTTTGTAAACGGAGTTTTGGCGTAATCCTTCCTTAAGGCGTTGAGACTCCGGATTAAAGGGGTTATTCAACGTGAAAACTACATATCTTAGACCTGTGCTCGACTTAGAGGCAACAGGTACAAAAATCAAAACACTTATGAAGCAGCGGGGTATTACGCCTCGGCAGCTGCAAATACTTCTCGACTTTCCGTATGTGCAGACCATCTACAACTGGTTTGCAGCGAAAAACATGCCTACCCTCGATAACCTTGTTGTTCTTGCACAGGTGCTTGGCGTGACAATGGATGAGATTGTCGTTACCCGTATGGTGACTGTTGAGATTGATGATTCGGAGGGCGTGGAAGTTCTTAGTGCATGAAACTAATACGCGTATAGCTCAGTTGGTAGAGAATCGGTCTCCAAAACCGAAGGTCTTAGGTTCGAATCCTAATGCGCGTGATAGAACTGGTACCCAAGAGGCCGAAGGGGGTAGTCTGCAAAACTACTAGTCGTGGGTTCGAATCCCATCCAGTTCTCTTTTACATGTGGACGTTGGCGGAGAGGTTTAACGCGCTTGATTGTGGATTAAGAGTTCACCAGTTCGAATCTGGTACGCCCACCTATATGGAGAGATGGCAGAGAGGCCGAATGCGGTAGCATGCTAAGCTGTTATAGCGGTAACGCTATCGGGGGTTCAAATCCCTCTCTCTCCGTTAGTATTCAATCTTCAAAGAATTAATTCCATATTACACTACAATAATTAACGTAACTTAATTAACTTGCTATATTAAGTTATATAAGTTACAATAACATTATGAATGCAGAAGAAATCCTTAAAAAAATTGACTCTCTCCCATCAGGTGGCCTTACTACGAAAACTATCAGAGGTAAGGCTTATACTTATTATCAATGGACAGAAAACGGTAAGCAACGGTCTCGAATAGTAAAACAAGAAGAGTACGATAATCTAAAAAATCAGATTGAGGAAAGAAAAAAGCTTCAGGCTCAAGTTTCAAATCTTGAGATTTATAAAAATAAAGATGCAGCAGTTTTCGAAGAAGATCCCCCTGCATTTATTACGAATGTAAGAATCGGTAAAACTCTGGATGATTTTTCTGCAACAATTATAGATTACAAAAAGCGCGAGTTGTACTCAGCAATTGAACAATATGTATATGGCGATACTCATGACAAAGTATTTATTCTTTACGGTTTACGACGAACTGGAAAAACAACGTTAATCAGACAGGTCATTTATAACATGAAGGATGAAGACAGAAATAAAAGTGTTTTCATTCAGATTAATCCTACAAACACCCTTGCCGAAGTAAATAAAGATTTACGAAAACTTGAGACGCTCGGATATAAATATGTTTTCATTGATGAAGTCACAATAATGGATGATTTTATTCAGGGTGCCGCTTTGTTTTCTGATGTTTTTGCTTCCAGTGGAATGAAAATTGTGCTTTCAGGAACAGATTCCCTTGGTTTTGTTTTTTCAGAAGACGAACAGCTCTACGACAGGTGTTTTTTGCTGCATACCACATTTATTCCATTCCGTGAATTTTCAAATGTTCTGGGCATTCATGATATTGATAAATACATGGAATTTGGCGGAACGATGAGCCAGAGCGGAGATAATTATAATAAATCTATTTTTGGTACAAAGAAAAGCACTGCTGAATATGTTAACACTGCAATTGCCCGTAATATTCAGCATTCACTTAAAAATTATCAGTATGGAAGTCACTTCAGAAACCTGAAGGCCCTCTATGATAAAGGTGAGCTTACAAATGCCATAAATAGAATCGTTGAAGATATGAATCATGATTTCACTATAGAAGTACTTACAAGAACGTTCAAATCACACGACTTTGGCAGCGCGAAAGATATAATTCGAAAGGACCGTGAAAATCCTACTGATATTCTTGATGATGTTGATGGTGAAAAAATCACAGAAAAACTAAAAAAGCTTCTAAGAATTCTGAACCGGGAAGAGCAGAAAATTGAAATCCAGGATGTCCACAGACTTGAAATAAAAGAATATCTTGATTTACTTGATTTAACCTGCGATATTCCTCTTGTTAACATGAACGATTTAAGTAGCAAAAAAGTTACTACAGTTTTCAGTCAACCAGGCTTACGGTATTCACAGGCCGAATCTTTGATAAAGAGCCTGATGATGGATGAAACCTTCAGAAATGTTGATGCTCAGGAACGCAAGCGTATTACAGAACGAATCCTTGATGATATAAAAGGCCGAATGCTTGAAGAAATCGTGCAGCTGGAAACTAAAAAAGCAAATCCAAATCTGGAAGTATTCAAGCTTCAGTTTGCCGTTGGTGAGTTTGATATGGTCGTTTATGATCCGGAAAATGTCTGCTGCAAAATCTATGAAGTAAAACACAGCAAAGAAAAGTCTCCGTTCCAGTATCGTCATTTAATTAACGAAGAGAATTGTAAGCAGACAGAATTCAGATTTGGAAAAATTCTGGAGAAAGTTGTCTTATATCGAGGCGAGACCTGCGAAGAGGAAAATGGCATTCATTACAAAAATGTGGAAGAATACTTGATTGAAAATTGATGAACAGACGTGGTTAAAAACTTATTTCTTATTTTTCGTTTTTGATTAATTCAAGAATATTATTCTTTAATGAATCTAGTCTTTCTTTGTAAGGATTAGATTCGGTTCCTGTCAGTAAAAAATCTATAGAAGTTCCAAGATAATCTGCAATAGTTTTTGCGATGTCCACTCTTGGAAGAATCTGTTTCGAAATTGAGCCTCGTAAAGTCCATATACTGATACCAATATCTTCACACATCTTTTCCTGAGAAATCTTCTTGCTTTTCAGCACCTGAGAAACGTTTTTCCAGAAAGACTCAGCATCCATATATAAAAACCTCAAAAAATGTAAGAAATTACAAAAATTCTCTTGAAATAATGTCAATAATGACATTATATTTATTA
>NZ_AJGU01000062.1 GCF_000260795.1 Treponema sp. JC4 | reverse complement strand
TTATAAATAAAGTTCGCGATAAAAATCCAGATGTTGTTGATGATTTATTTTTTATGCATGACTATTCTGCATCAGATTTTAAAACAATACTTAATTGGCTGCTTGATGAAGGAGTTTCTATTCGGGATATGAATACAATACTGGAAACAATGGCAGATAATATCGATAAGGTAAAGACACCGGTAGAACTGTTGGATCGAATCAGGGAAAAACTAGCCTGGCAGTTTGTGCCTAAATTTGCTGACAAAGATAAAACGATTCATGTAATCAGGATTTCTAGAACATTATCAGAGGCTTTGGCAGAACGTATTTACTGTCCTAAGCCAAATAATGAATTGCCTTATTATGCATTAGAACCTGATGAAAGAAAATTGTTTGAAAATATGATTGCTGAGAAAGTGCATCATATGAATGAAAAAGGATATGAGCCTATTTTTATTATTGTAAGTGATTTGCGAACTGCACTGGCTAATACAATTAGACCAAAGTTAGGGAATTTGACCTGTATATCAGATAACGAATTATTTTCAGTTATTAAAGATTATTCTGTTACTGTTGAAGAGGAGCTTGAGATAGATGAAATTAAAGTCAATGAATCATGTCCTGTCATTGATTAGAAGATGTGATGTTATTCTTAAAAATGGACAGGAACAGTTTGTAGGACTTTATTTTGATACGGCCAATTATGACCGTCCCATTGTCCTATTTAAGTATGACGGTGGTTTTAATTATTTTTGTCTAAAGCTCTGGAATTAATGCCGGTACTGTGTGTAGAACATAAAACACTAGCTAGAGCCTTGTCCGAGAATACAACAGAAGGTGACTATATTGACGTTGATTACATTAAGGCAGTAGCTAAGGTGTATTCAAAATTACCAAAATTCAAAAATTATGATAGAAAGACTTTTCATGAAGAGTTGAATAATGATGTTGTTACACAATTGTATCAGATTGAAGCAGACATCTGTACAAGTGCCGAAAAGAAATATTTGCAAAAAGTTGTAAAAACAGAAACAAAATCGATTTCTTTAGATGATGCCAGGGAATTGATTGGTAAGAACATATCTAAATTTTCAGAAGAATATGGTGTGGATTGTAGGATTATATACAACGCTTCCAAGAGTACAGATGAATATTATCTTGAAACTGTAATAGAGGAATATGATTTTGATTTGTGGTTAATGGTTATGTTTTCATCAGAGGATCAGAAAATATATGTAGGAAACCGGAGTATTTTTAGGAGTTTTGATATATGTGAAGCAAAACTTGTCGTAGACTACGTAAGGAATCTTATTCAGATTACTAATGGGAAATTAAAAAGGGATTTAAAAATTTACTGCAAAGAGTTTAAACTCAATCCTCGTCTTTATGATATTGCAAATAATTCAATAAAGACCATGCTGGAAATGAATTACAACAGGACAGGAATTGAATATGGAATTGATGATTCAATGAAAACTCAGGTTGCAGTGTATTTAAAAAAAACGAATCTCCCAATATTAAAAGAAGAGATGTCTCTTTCAGAGAGTATAGCAACAATATTTGCTTCAGGTGGAAATGTTCAGGTAAATTACAATAAAAAAGCAGAGCCAATGATGTATGAAGTTTGTATTACATATAATGAATTTCTTCGTAATCCAGATGCATTTAAGAAATTTATTGAAGAACCAAAGATCCGTAAAAAATGGAATTTCTGGTCGCGACGGAAAAAATATAGGCCAGAATTTTTTGATAAAAAATTTCAGCCTATCGCACCGTGATAGGCTAGGTGTATAATAATATAGCTGTAAACAGGAGCAGCATATGGCAAAAGAAAAGGTAAAGAAACAGTATTTGAACGGACTCGAACGAATCTTAAAAATCGACCAGATGATTTCCCAGGGCGGATATCCGAGTGTAGAAGATTTTGCAAGAGTAACAGAAGCATCCATTCCAACAATTAACCGCGACCTACGGGACTTGCGTATGAAGTTCGGTGCGGAAGAAATCTTACAGTATGACAGAATCAGAAAGGGCTTTTATTACACCCAGCCGTCTTTCAGAATCCCTGCAATGCTTACATCGGAAAAACAGATTGTAGCAGCGCAGCTAATGTCCAATCTACTTAATCTGATAAAGAATACCCCGGTTTATAAAAAAGCAATCGAAGTATTCAATTCTCTCTCTGATAATATAGATGAAGATACCAAACTTAATTCAAAGAAGCTTTCGAACCGCATTTTGTTTCTTGGAATGGATCCGGTAAAAATCGATGACGAAATTTGGACTAAGCTGGAAGAGGCGATGTCAAAGAATAACTATATCCGCTTTAAGTATCTGAATTACGAAAAAGAGATTGTTGTTCAGCCCTGGCAGCTTATTTACAGCGACGGTATGTGGAGCCTGTACACATACAATCAGATGCCGGATGTCAAAGACAATAGATTCTACAATCTGCCGGGAATCCACAACCTGGAAATCGACAAGAAAAACACCTTCGAGCTTCCTCCTGATTTTGAATATACCAAACGTGCTAAAGGAAACTTCCGCCGATACATAGGGCCGAAGTTACTTAGCTGCAAACTCAAAATCACTTCTGAAAAGACGCTCAATTACATAAAAACCTACAATTGGGCCGAAGATCAGAAGTTCGAAACGCAGAGTGACGGCAGCACAATAATGACCTTAACCACAAATCAGGAATATCCGCTGCTCGGCTGGGTTTTGAGTCACGGTATGTACGTACAGCCACTTGAGCCGGAATGGCTGGTGAACGAGTGGGGGAAGAATGTAAAAGAAATGGCACGCTTGATGAACGGGGTGTAGAATAGAATAAGGAATATATTGAGATGAGTTATTTAGATTATTTTTGTGAAATATTAAAAAGGAAGTTTTTAGCCACTGGTGAAATATCTGATACAGAAATTAAGGGTTTCCAGACAAAAGAATTAGATAAAAATCTTTATCATTCTATGTCAGATAAAACTAAGAGTGAGTATAAGAATAGTGATGGAGATGAGCTCAAGAAGGGTAGAATAGATATGATTCGTTCTTCTGCAGCAATGATTTATAACCTTCTGGGAAATGATGATGTAGTACTCGAAAAGAATAAGTATCTTCCAGAGGGAACGTATACAAAAGAATTTGAGAAGAAATATAAATCCATAAATGTTATTAATAAAGAAACAAATGAACCTTATGCTGCAAATTTAGATGCATGGCTTCATAATGATTCTTGTGAAATATTTATCGAATCAAAATGTATGGAATGGTTACAAAACAGTAGTGATAAGGAATTAGCAAAATCCTATATAAAATATACATCAAAATATTTTTATTCTGATTCAGCAGAAATGTTTAAATCTGTTGGTAACGAAATTTCTTGCTCTCAGTATGATTCATGCCAGATGTTCAGGCATACATTAGCAATCTATAATTATTTGCGAGATAACCCAGACAAGAAAAATAAAAAAATATATCTGGTAAATGTTGTTTGGGAGCCAGACGAATCTGAACTTCCAGAAGAAATAAGAGACGTATATAAGTCGCAATTAGAATTGGAACATAGAGAATTTCAATTCTTCTATAAAAAGATGAATTCAATAATTAATCTCATTAGACCAGCTCTTGCAAAAGATTTTGATATCATTTATATGCCGGTAAAAGAGTTCTTTTCAATTCTGAAATATTCAGATGAAAAGCAGAAGAGATTTGTACAGAGATATTTATAAGGGTGAATCGATATGAAAATAGTTAGCTGGAATTGTCATTTTGAACTTACAATGGATAAAGTCAACAAGTTATTAAATGATAAGAACTTTGCAGATGCAGATATCTATGCTATCCAGGAATGCGAAGAAAAAGATATAACTCCTGAAATAGAAAAGTCTCTTGGTCAGTTACAGGATAGCTGGTATGGAGATCACAAAGAATACGAATGGTACCATAAAGGTGATTTAGGTATAGCTTTGTTTTCAAATAAATATAAAATTGAGCGAATACACAAAGGTAAAGAACGTTTCCGTTATGTTGTTCCGTATAAGGTAACTGATAAGAGGACATTAGAAACTTTTACTCTGGTTCATATATGGACAAAAACGAAAGACAGAGAACAAAATCAGAATGAAGATTATTTGATGTTTGTTTTAAATGCTATGAAAGACCCTGAGTATTCTCAGTATTTATTTCCGGCAGACAATAAAGTTATTTGGTTAGGTGATTTTAATTGGAGTGCTCAATTAACAAGTTCTTTTTCAAAGAAAAAGTTTAAGGAATTTGAACAAGGAATAAGCGAGAAATTATCTAGCGCTTATCATGACTTTAATCATCTTGCTTTAGGAGATGAAAAAGTCAGAACCTTCTTTGATACTAAATCGAGAGCATATTTTAATGATTATATTTTCGTAGGAAAACATTCTTTTGAAATTGAATCGGCTCTTGTTGGCTCAAAAGAAAATTGGTCTAACTCAGATTGTAATAATACTTATGGCTCAGATCATTGTCCTGTAATGGTACAATTAAAATTAGTAAAATAACTTAAAGAAGATGGAGGAAATCTATGGCATCAGATTATAAAGTTATTAAAATTTCTCGTAGGCGAAAAGACGAAACTAATGCTTCATATATTGTGCAAAATGGAGAAAAGATAGATCAAATAAAAGTTCCTCAAGATGAAGTTCGTTATGAAAAAGGTGATGTCGTAGATACAAAATATATAGACTCTTTTAATAAGGTCAAATTATATAAGGATTATCAAAAGATAAACTGTAATGAAGAAATTGTTTATAAGAGTAACTTGAAAGAGATAGCAAATTTTATACAGAAATCTTATAAAGAGCCAGCTTTTTTAAAAAAGCAATTGCTTTGGGAGAAGGTTCTAAGAGAATCTCAAACCCCAAATCATTCAAAATGTGCAGGAAAGAAATCAAACGACAAAAAAGAAAAAACAATTTGTCGTTGTATGTATCATTATAATTCCGAAAGTACGGATCAATCAGTTTGTAAAAATTGTTCACTTAGACCAAAATGGCATAAAATTTCAAATAATATAAATATTTTGGAATATGAATATCCTACAACAAGAAAATATGAGAATGTTGGGGGAATGGATCTAATTTTGGAATATAATAATCAGATTTATGCTTGTGAAATTAAGCCGGAAAATAGTACCGAAACTTTAGCCCGAATGTTTGCAGAAATCCTTACGTATACACTAGATACTGAACGATTGGAAAAAGAATCTTTTATGAAAAATCGAAAACCAAAACCAGCAATTGGTTTCTTTGAAAATTCTAAACAGCATAAAGCATTCAATAAATATAAATCAGAATTGAAAGATAAAATGGATATTATCTGTGAAAAAATATCAGTTTTTATTATTAAAATTAAAAAAAATGAAAATGAGATTATTGATTTCCAAATAGAACCTTATACAAATTAAATAAAATATCATTTGATAATATTCTCTTCGGCTATACTTAAACAGATACGAAAAAAAATGTAATCAATTTTTATGTGGCATCAAATTCAAGTATGACTTTAATGTTTTTTAGTAGATTTAGTTTTATACTCATTCGAAGGGAAGAATGCATATGAAGATTCTTATAATTCCAGATGTTCACGGTTCTCATGAATGGGAGGCTGCAAAGGAACTTCCTTCAGATGCATATGATTATGCTGCTTTTCTTGGGGATTATTTCGATTGCTGGGAAAACGAATGGCCGGATCAGGGGGAGAATTTTAAGGCTATTTGTGATTTTGTTCGTCAGGATACTGCTCACAGAAAACTCCTTTTGGGTAATCATGACTGGAGCTATCTGAGTAAGACAGTGAACGGGGCAGGGGTGTCAGGGCATCAGAACAGACGTATCGATGAAATCAGAAAGCTGCTTACGGAAAATCATGATATTCTTGATTTAGCTTTTGAATGTGATGCAAACTGTCCGGGCGGTCGGATTGTTTTTGCTCATGCCGGATTTTCACGTACCTGGGTAAAGGCTGTTCTGAAAGTTTTTGGTATTTCGGAAAATCAGTGGTCGCTTTCTTTCTTGAATAAAGAGTGGCACAGGCTCTCTTTTGATCCTCACTCTGAAGGCTTTAATTATGCTTTCGAAGAACTTCTGGACTGGTACGGATTTTTCAGTAGTTCAGGAAATGAGATTACTCAGGGGCCGCTCTGGATTCGACCGGAAGCGTTGCTGAAGGATGCATTTTATGAAACTCAGATTGTTGGTCATACTGAATGCTGCCTTGGAGATTTTGTATTTTTGCGGGACAAGGATATCAACTTGAACCGTATGAATACTGTGATTGCTGCTGATTCAAGCTCTCACCTTATTTTTGATGTTATTGATACAGAGAATCTGCCTAGTGAGGCAATTTCACTTTTGGATTTCAATAAGTTTTACAAAGGAACCCAAAAGCAGATTTATGATATAAAGTCTCTGCAGTTTTCAATGGCGGATTATTCAAAAGAAAGGGCAATGGCAGCGTTGTCAGCTGCCTTCGGTGAAAAACTCGCCGAGAGATACTACAGGATGTATTTCTGAATTAGGAGCAACCCCAAACGGTTTTAAAAAATCTCTGCAGGATAGTTTGTATATTCATTAACAACTTCCAAAAAAGTTTGTTCGAACAAACTTTTAAATTAGAATTAAAATAGAAATTTTAATCAAATTATACTTTTTGCTTAAAATTATAGATAAAAATAAGGTATTTAACGCACTTGTAACCACTGGCAAGATAAAGAGCGTTAACATTTTGCTGTAATTTCTTATATAGTTAATAATTACGGCGTTAACAAGTGCGTTTTTTTTGTTAACATTGTTAACATT
>NZ_AJGU01000061.1 GCF_000260795.1 Treponema sp. JC4 | reverse complement strand
ATACCAAATTGATATTACAAC
Source organism: Treponema sp. JC4 (assembly GCF_000260795.1). GTDB lineage: Bacteria > Spirochaetota > Spirochaetia > Treponematales > Treponemataceae > Treponema_D. The sequence continues at coordinate 6,953 of NZ_AJGU01000061.1, read as the reverse complement.
AAAAATATATGAGACTCTTCTTTATTTAAAGTCATTTTATCCAAAAATTGATATTGATTTACGGAATATAATTATACGAAACAATGGAAAACTACATATTGAAATACCTTTGTTTCCTAAAGACGATGAAACTTCAGAACTTCAACTGATATTAAATAATGATGAGTTAAAAGTAAAAACTAAAGATGAAGATATTGAAATAATGAAATATAGTGAATTTAAAATTAAGCATGACTGTTCGGTTTTAGCGCAAGATATATACGATAAACTTTATAATTATTTACCAACTAAAATAGATGGAGAAAATTATCACTGGGATGCAAGTTTTAATAATTTGTATGAAAATAGTCTAAATAACTTAGAGGAAAAATTTAAAAATTATACAGACAATAATGATAAAGGGGTTTTTTGGTATTCTGAGACTCAGTATATCTATTATTGCAAAGGTCTTGATAATAAAGGTAAAGTATGGTTTGAAATAGGATTTGGCCATATTGAAAGTAAGAAATTTTCAAAACAGCAAATCGAGAACTTAAAGAACATTAGGGAAATAATTATAAAAAAAATTAAGGATATGATTACAATAAAATTTCGTTTTAATAATGTAAAATGGGTTGGCGTAAGATTTTATTGTGATAAAGAAATCAAAGAAAACTCTTTTAAAACTTCTTTATTTAATGCGTTCAAATATGCAATCCAGGAACTTGAAAAATAATTTAAGAGTTTTTAGAAGGGATCAATTAAAAAGTTATTTTTTAATTAATCCACTATTTTATTCTACATTGTAAGGCTCTGATTATCCATTTTAAGACAATCAAAATAAAGTTTCGGTAATCTTCTATTTTTTCAGGACATTTCATTTACTCACAAATTATTAAATATGAAAGGTTAATAAAGCGAAATCTTTGTTAACAAAAAAAATTACTCGGTCGTTAAATGACAGAGTGATGGTATAATATAAATAATAGTGAGGTACACTATGAAATTAAATAATCCAGATTTTATTATCAAAGAAGACATCGACCTTGAATACGGCACAGAGTATATTCTCCGTCGTTATAAAGGAAACGGTGGTGTGGTTGAGATTCCTGAAGGGGTAACTCAAATAGAAAACAATATTTTTGGTGATGACATTGAGCCGAACAAAACTGTAACAAAAATTATTATTCCTGATTCTGTAAATGATATTGAGATGGATGCCTTTTCTTATTGTGAAAAATTGACAGAAATCATCTTCTCGAAAAACCTAAAAAGCATTTCTCTGGATCTTCGTGGCTGCTTTTCCTTAAAGGAAGTAGTAATTCCTGATTCAGTTACATCAATTGGATATTTTCACAGAGAAAAGAATCTGACAGAGATTTATATCGGTAGTAATCTCATTGAAGTTGATGAATCTGCATTCAGTTTTATCTCGGATGATACTGATGAAGATGAAGCAGATGAAACTACTTATAATGAAGTAATCCAGAAAGATCGTAACGATACAATTGCAGTATTATCTCAAAATCCAGTCTACAGAATAATTGATGGATTTATGGTAAATAAAAATACAAAGACAGCGCTTTTTAGAACTGATTATACAAATAGTGAATTAAGGATTCCTGATATTGTTGAGACAATTGGTTCACACTGCATTTCTGAGAGTTGTCTCTTTGGTAAAAAAGATACCTTCCTTGAGAAACTGATTATTCCAGCAAGTGTACGCAAAATTAATTCCTGGGCTTTCGAAGAGTGTGATGAGCTGGAATCAGTCATCTATGAAGGTTTAAGAAATGATCTGAAAATGTCAGAAAATGCTTTTGAAGGTTGTGCTTTATTCCGTAAGAATGGTTGCGATGTTATTTGTAAGGATACTAAACCGGAACATTCAAAAAAACGTACTACGAATTCAATGATACGCAGACTTAAACTTATTAATTTATTGATAAAGGGAAATACATTTCCAAATACAGATGATATCCTTGATTATTGCCGCAAGAGACTGGAAGATCCTGAACTCAGTAAGACAACAATTTCACGTTCGCTCGCTCTCTTAAGAGATGAATTTGGTGCACCTTTGGAATACGACCGGCTGGAAAATGGTTACTATTACACAGATAAGACTTATGTCTTAGATTTTGAAACCATTTATGGAAAATAAGTAAAGTTTAGTTTTCAATATTAGCGCAATTTTCTTTAAGACTCTGTCTCCAAAAGGCAGAGTCTTATTTTATATTAACGATTAGATTTTTTAATAGCAGGAAGTGTGATTATGGAATGTTTCATAAAAATTACAAAGCCGGTATTATCTGGCCCTGAAAAGTTTTCGATACTGGAGAATTAAGTTATGAATGATAGCGTAAATGCAGCATTTAAGATTCTTGAGGTTGTAAAAGAATTACACAATAGAGGCTATGAGTTAATAAGAATTTGTCCTTCATTTGCTACGTTTGTTTGGTCCTGGCGTTGTTTCGTTTCTACAAAAGATAACTTCGATAAAAAATACGGAATCATGTTAGAAGGTAAAAAATTAGAAAAAGCATTCTGTTATTCATCAGCGGCGTTATATGAATATTTTAAAGGTTATAATGGAAAAGATGCATCGATTAAAGATTTAGCAGATGAGTTATTAAAACGATACCCTGAGTTTGAAACTAAAGGTAAAGGCCAAGATTCAGAATATGTTATATGGTATGATAAACTTTTTAGATATGCTAAAAAAGGTCATTTTCCATATGTAATGGATGATTATTACGATTGTATTCAGAAAGGTTATATCAAATGTTTACGTGGTAGAAAAAAAATTAAACTTCCTGTTTATTAGAAATATAATATATTATTTTTCTAGAATGGATTTGGATAAGTCCAAATGGTATTGTGCTTAGTTAAAGAGACAACTTTTTTTCACTCAGTAAAATCATAACCATTATCCTCAGTCATATCCTGTACATCAGAAAGAGATTGTTTCCTCCATGCTTCGAAAATTGCAGGCTTTTCATCAGGGGAATCTTCTTGTTCAATTTCTCCAGAGTCTTGCTTGATATTTATGGTTATTGTTCTTACATAAGGCTTATCATAAGTTTTTTTCATTGAATGATTTTTATCCAATGAAAACATTTCAGATATCATTTTTCCAAAAGTAGATTTTTTTGCCCACGATATTTTACCATTGGTAAAAACTTTTAAGTCATTTGAATATTTTTGATTTATAGTTTGTCTATAAAGTTCATAACAGTTTTTTGTTCGAAATATACCGTTCTGCTGAAATTTTTTAATAATAGTAGTAACAGGTATTCCAGTTTCATCTGATAAATCAAAAATAGTCATAAAACAACTCCAATTCGAAAAAAAATACAACTTTGCTAACAAATTAATTGCATTTTTTTCAGTTATTTTACATAAATTATTTATAATCCCCCATAACCTTATCCAAATCTCTTCTTCCGTATGCAACGTGAAGGACTGTGGCAGTATCATTTTCAATGGTGTACATAACTGAGTGATTTCCGATGGTATAATAGCGGATGCCTATTGAATGCCAGGGCTCATTCGGGTAAAGGTGGTAGCTGTCTGCCATAAAGCATAAATCTTCCATGCTGGAATAAAGGCGCTTTAAGACAGCATCAGCATTGATGGAGGATTTTAATTTATTGAGAATATAGCCGTATATTCTGGAAATGTCGGCTTTTGCATTGTCTGATAAAACTACTTTGTAATCCATTAAGCAAACTGAGCTTTAATTTCGGCAAATGCTTCTTTGAGAGGGGTAACGCGGCCGGCTTTCATATCATCTAAGCCTTTCTGCATACTAGCATTGAATTCCTCGTCGGATTCAACAAGAGGAGCCATCATTGCCTGTTCGTACTGGTAACGGAGAAAATCGAGATATTTTGAAACATCTTCCAGACAAGATTCTGGTAATGTTTTTACTTTTTCAACGACTGTATCGTAAGACATTTGAGCCTCCTTTCTGATTTAGTATAACACGTAAAATAAAACATGTCTTGTAAAATGCCATCAGGTTTCAATATAACTTAAAGCATCTTTTTCTAGCAGCAATTCCCGTTCTTCTATCACACTTTTGCCTATATTTCCGAAGTCTGACATCTAAGTTTTTTTGTAAGTTTTTGTATTCTTCAATAGATAAATGTGTCCCGAGTTTTCTTTTTTGTTTTTCAGAACCATTTGTTAAGATTTCTATTTGTTTTTGATATAAGTCATATTTCTTTCGATTCAATCTTCCAAGTACATTTATTCTGTGATTTACGAAAGCTTCAACAAGGATTTTTAAATTTTTATCAGAATTATCTTTCAGGATTTTATGAAGCTCATCATCTGTAATATCGCGGTTTTTAATGAATGCAGAAATTACCTGGAAAACATCATTTATGTCATGTTCTGAATAACCGCATCCACCATTGCAAAGCATATTAGGAAACAATGAGGATAAGATAAAATCTGAACTATAATCAACGCCAGCTTGACCTTCAAACATTTTGTCGAAAACACGAGTTATACAGATTTCTCGATTTTGATTCACTGCTAAAAGTGGATATTTTAATTCTGTTAGAGATTTTATTGTATTTTTTACTTCTTCATCAGAATAAGCTGTAAATTTATTTTTTTTCAGTTCTCTTTTTATTTCATCAAAAGGAATGCCTTTTTCATAAAGCATAATATCTTCATATTTTAATGATTCTGACAAAAAATAAATTGCATACAAAACAGTTCTCTGAATTGAAGATAGTCCATCTCTGATATCAAATTCAGTTTTATTCTTTTTAATTTTTGTAGATTCTGTTTTTTTGTCATAAATCCAGAACATATTAACCTCTGCTTATAAGTATAACATTACATGCTTTGACGCGTAATCAGAATCATATTCTATGGATAATGTTTTTATGATGTTTTCTATAAGAACCTTATTTTGTAATGCACATTTCCATTTATCAGGAATCCCTTTTTCCACAGAATTACCATAATAGAGACCTGCCATTGCACCGGCAACTGCTCCAATAGTGTCAGTGTCATTTCCCAGATTTACAACTTTCAAAATGCAATCCCGGTAAGTTTCTGTTGTAAGAAAACACCAGAGCGCGGCCTCAAGAGTATCTACAATATATCCGCTGCTGGAAATTTTACTTTCCGGGAGCTTTATAAAATCTTCGCTTGTAAGTCTATTATATTTTGGAAAAACCTTTTTAAATTTAGGGATTGATTGAACAAAAGAAGAAACTTTTTCTATTGCAAATTTCATAGCAGCAAATTTTTCATCTCCCTTTAGTAATGCGAATAAAACTGCAATATAAATGTCACAACCTACGAGTGCAATAGGATGTGCGTGAGTCAGGCGCGAAACATTGTGTATGACTTCAAAAGTATCTTTTTTATCAAATGCTGTATCTCCAAATTTTTTCTGGATATAAAAAACAAGCGGCGAAATTCGCATAATAGAACCGTTTCCGTTTTCATATTCCCCCTGACCTCCACACATTAATGGTTCTACCCCGTTAGAATAGTTTAAAAGTGCTTTAAAACAAGTACGACCGGTATCAAAGGGTTTTCCAGCTGGTGTAAATTTTCCTTTTGAAATCCAGGTGAAAAAATTATTCATAATATCTGAATAATCGATATCTTCTGTCTGGCCTAGGCTGTCTGCAAGTGCAAGTGTCAGGCTTGTATCATCACTCCAAGTACCAGCTGGATATTTTCCACATTTGTGAGAAATCATTCCTGTGACATTGAAAGTTTTTACCTGCTCTCGTTTATAGAATTGAACAGGAAAGCCCATTGCATCACCTACGGCGACTCCGTAAATAAGATTTGAAATATCTGTATTAGTCATAATAATCCTTAATATTAAATTTTCTTTATATTTCTAGCAGAACGTGTAAAAACTTTTGGCATTTCAAGTTTCAGGTTTAATTTTTATGAAATATTTTTTATGATACTTTTGTTTTTTCATCCAGAAATTCCAATCTTTTTTTCGTATTGGATTATCTATAATTTGTTCGAATGTTTTTGAATTTCTCAAAAATTCACTATATGTTATACAGATTTTATACATTTTTGAGATTTCAGTTGGATAATGTAAGTAAACCACCACAACAGTTTTATCAGCACAATCGTAACCAATTTCAATATTCTTTTCCTTCTGCTTCTTTTCAAGTATGGAAATTATTGAATTACATACTATTTCATATTGTTTTTGATTAATATTAAATTCTTCACACCATTTTTTTATGGATGGTATTTCTTCAGTAATTGAGTTGATTATAGATTTTAAATATTCAAGAGCATACTTATACTCATTAAGTTTAAAATCCTGAAATACAGATCTACTTCCAACCTTAATTCTTTCTTCTGTTTCAAAAATATAAAATATATACCAAAAGCTATAGCCGTATTCATCAAGAGTTAATTCAAGATTAATTGCATAATTCTTTTGAGATTGATTGTGTGTTACTTTATAATTCATTTTATAATTGTTTGCAAAAGAACATACATGATTAATTATTTCTATTATATTCGTATTTTCTGTTTTCTCTAAATTTTGATTTTTTATTGTTTTCAAATACAGTTTTTCAGAACGGTTATGATTGTATTTTTCGATGTTGTTATATACTTGGTCACATATATCATTAACTAATTCTTCATGAAAAGAACTTTCATTTTTATTTTGAAGAAGATTGCTATAAATTAGGGCAAGTGCTCTATAATAAGCTTCCGGTATAACCTTGCCTTCTTCTCCTTCTGTATATAAACCTCGTGCTACAGGATTGTTATCACAATATGGTAATTTCATAAATCTTTCAATTTTTGAAAGTATAACTATTAGTTTTTCATCACCTTTGAAAACTACAACAGGAGCTTTTGACATATTAGGATCATATTTTAAGCCTACAAAAAAGAAGCCATATTCTCGGTTACAACGAAGTATTACATCACTCTCCTGAACTTTATCGTAAATATTT
>NZ_AJGU01000060.1 GCF_000260795.1 Treponema sp. JC4 | reverse complement strand
CAAGAATCCATGTAACTACAGGAACTTCCTTAGCCTTCTTTGCAGCTGTCTTACAAACTACAAATGAAAGAATACCCCATACAATACCCTTAGAAATAGAGTAAGCAAAAGGCATAGTCATAATAGTAATAAAAGCAGGAATACCTTCAGAAACATCTGTAAACTCAATAGATTTTACATTCTGCATCATAAGGTAACCAACAAAGATCAAAGCAGGAGCTGTAGCAGCAGCAGGAACAAGTGCGAACAATGGGTTTAAGAAGAGAGCAACAAGGAACAAAAGACCTGTTACTACAGAAGCAAGACCTGTTTTAGCACCGGCAGCAACACCTGAAGTAGATTCAACAAATGAAGTTACAGTAGAAGTACCAAGACAAGCACCAACAACAGTACCAACAGAGTCAGCCATCAAAGCACCCTTAACGTTCTGAATGTTTCCGTCTTTATCTTTAAGGTCAGCCTGTTCAGCAACACCCATCAAAGTACCAAGAGTATCAAACATATCAGTAAAGAGAAATGTAATAAGAACAACTACAAACTTAAGGGTAAGAGCGTTAGCCCATTCAAATTTGAAAAGATAAGGAGCAGCAGGTGTAGAGAATGGAACAAAGTTTTCAGGAACTTTTGTAACGCCAAAAGGAATACCAATAATTGTTGTAATAATTACACCAAGAAGGATGTTTCCAGGAACTTTAAGAATGTAAAGAACGATAGTAATCAAAAGACCAATAGCTGCAACAAAAGCAGATGCGTGGTTCATGTTAAGGTTTACAAAACCAATGATTGTACCTGTATCACCGGTACAGATACCTGCATTTACAAGACCAATGATAGTAATGAAAAGACCAATACCAACAGATACAGCCTTCTTAAGAGTAGAAGGAATAGAATTGATAATTGCTTCACGAATACCAAAGAGAGAAAGGAGAATAAATACAATACCTTCAACAAATACAGCAGTCAAAGCAAACTGCCAGGTACAACCCATTCCCAAAACTACAGAGTAAGTAAAGAAGGCATTAAGACCAAGTCCCGGAGCAAGAGCAACAGGAAGATTTGCTGTAAATGCCATTACAAGAGTAGCAATAGCGGCAGAAATTGCAGTTGCAGTAAATACAGCATTAAATGCCATACCAGATCCAGAAAGAATTCCAGGGTTTACGGCAAGAATATAAGCCATAGCCAGGAATGTTGTAATACCACCGATAACTTCTTTACTAACGGTAGATCCACGTTCTTTTAATTTAAAGAACTTTTCCATAATAAAAATCCTCCTTATAAAAACTTTTATTAATAGAATAATTTTGCATTTTTTACAGATTTTTTGCAACATAGAAAAAACAGTGTTATCATTATTGAATAGATGAAGAACCGCATAAAACAGATAATTTTTTACTGTCTATTCATTTTTCTGAATATCTCTGTCAACCGTCTTATGGGCTACATAAAAGTACCCCTCTTTTTAGACAACATAGGAACTTTATCTGCCGCAATTCTTGGAGGTTACCTGCCGGGAGTTATAGTCGGTTACCTTACAAATATAATTAATTCTACCCTTACCGATTTAACCAACTCTTATTATGCAGGAATCAGCGTTCTTATAGCCGTTGCAGGAGCCTTTTTTGCAAGACGAGGCTATTTCAATTCCTTCAGAAAAGCCCTTATAACAATCCCCGTATTTGCCCTTCTTGGCGGCGGTATAGGCTCCATACTCACCTACTGTATATACGGCTTTGGAGTTGGAGAAGGCATATCAGCCCCATTTGTAAAAAACCTTCTTGAACAGGGCACCTTAAATGTTTTCTGGGCCCAGCTTATTTCAGATATGATAATCGATTTTATCGATAAGGCCCTTACAGTATTTGGAGTTTTAATCTTCCTCCGCATAATACCTGAGAACTTCAGTAAAACCCTTATGCTCACAGACTGGAAACAGACCCCGCTTAACCTTAATGAGCGCATAAATGCCCGTCAGACAAAAACAAGACAGCTTCCCCTCCGTACAAAAATCACCCTTATGATTGCCGTAATCATGATTTTTGTTGCCTTTGTAACAACAGCAATCTCATACGTACTCTATGTAAAATTTGCCATGAGCGTACCGGGCATCTCTGTCGTACAGGCCCATATGGAAGGAATCAGCTTTATTGCAAAAATTCTTTCACTCTTTCTGGGCTTTTTTATTTTTATCCTTACCCTCTGCCTCTGGCTTTCGAACTATCACCTAACCTATCCTATTGCCGCCATGTCCTTTGCTTCAGAAGACTTTGCCTACAACAGCGAAGAAGACATAGAAATAGGCCTTGAAAGAATGAAGTCCCTTGAAATTGCCACCGGAGACGAAATAGAAAACCTTTATAAATCGCTTACCCATACAATTTCACAGACAGTAAATTACATAGACGACGTACAGAAAAAAGGCGAAGAAATTGCCCACATGCAGAACGGCCTTATCTACATCATGGCAGACCTGGTAGAAAGCCGCGATAAATGCACCGGAGACCATGTAAGAAAAACCGCCGAATACGTAAAGCTTATTCTTCAGCTCCTAAAAGAAAATAATCTTTTCCCGGATATGCTTACAGAAGAATACATACAGGATGTATGTTCATCTGCCCCTCTTCATGACGTAGGAAAAATAAAGGTATCAGACGTAATCCTTAATAAACCCGGTAAGCTGACAGATGAAGAATTTGAAATAATGAAATCCCACACTCTTGCGGGTAAAGAAGTTATTGAAAGTGCCATGCAGCTTACTACAGATCCCGGCTACTTAAAAGAAGCTTCTAACCTGGCCACCTTCCATCACGAAAAATGGAACGGCACCGGCTACCCAATGGGTCTAAAGGCAGAAGAAATCCCCCTTTCTGCAAGAATTATGGCAGTAAGCGATGTTTTTGATGCCCTTGTTTCAAAAAGAAGTTATAAAGAGCCTTTCTCTTTTGAAAAGGCCATGGATATTATACGCGAAGGTGCAGGAACTCATTTTGACCCTATAATTGCAGACGTATTTGTAAATAATGCAGCCCGCGTAAAAAAGGTTTTTGATGATCACGCCAGAAGATTCTAGGAGGACACAATGGCTAAAAACAAAACTAAAAAACAGGGAAAGCTTGTTTACTACATTCTTGCTATTACAATTCTTATTGTTTCGGCTCTGTCTGTTTTTCAGATTGAATTCGTAAAAAATGCGCACTAAAAAGTCCGTTGCCTCTTCTTATGAAGAAGACTGCCGTAAAATTACAGATGCATACGCAAACGTAGTTTCCATCAGGTTAAGTGAATACATAAAACAGATGCGCATGTATACAGAAGCAGACATAACCCAGACCCGGGATCCTGTTCAGATTCAAAAATGGCTTGTTTCCCATACAAAATCAAGAACCCCGGATTTTGACCGCATAGGCTACATAGATGATAAAGGCGATTTTTATAACGACCAGAACAAAATTACCAATGTAAAAGACCGCATCTATTTTAAGGCCATTATGAACCAGGGAAACGATACAAATATCGATGACCCTGTAACTTCTAAATCTACTGGAGATACCATCATCCACGTTTCTAAGGCAGCCAAAGTAGACGGTAAAACAGTAGGCTTTTACAGTGCCGTTGTAGGCGTAAACAAATTAAAGGAATTTGTAAGCGGCATCCGCATTGGTAAAACAGGCTATGCCTACCTTTTTAACAGCCAGGGAGAAATCATAGCATCTTCTGCTCCTGATAACGGAGAAGCTTATACAAAACTCATTCTAGAAGGCATGCAGCCCGTAACCCAGGCCCTTTCTCAAAAAAGAAGCGGAGAAATGTGGATTAAGTTCAATACCCTGGGCAGTAAATACATAACATTCCAGCCGGTAGAAAATGCAGACTGGGGCTTTGCCTTTATGATTGATGACAGCCAGGTATACGCAACCGCAAATGAAATTTCCATCACCCTTGTTATTGCAGGAATCGTTCTTGGACTTGCCCTAGTCCTTGGAATCGGCTTTGGTATTTACTATTCATTAAAACCACTGCAGGAAGTTCAGTCATCTATTGATGAAATTGCATCAGGTAAAGCAGACTTAACCAAACGAATTACCGGCAAGAGCGAAAAGATAAATAACGAAATCGGCGGTGTTGTAAAAGGCTTTAACCGTTTTACAGAAAAACTTCATACCATCGTATCAGACGTAAAAGATTCAAAAGAAGTACTTTCTGCCGCAGGCCAGGATCTTGATGCCAGCATGCAGGATACCAGCGCTTCTATTACCCAGATTATTGCCAATATTTCAAGCGTACATAATCAGATCAGTAACCAGGGAGACAGCGTATCCCAGACAGCAGGGGCAGTAAACGAAATTGCATCAAACATAGAATCCCTTGAAAGAATGATTGCAAAACAGTCTCAGGGAGTAAGCAATGCTTCCAGTGCCGTAGAAGAGATGATAGGAAACATTGCCTCTGTAAACAATTCCGTAGATAAAATGGCAGCATCTTTTGATCTTCTTTCAGAAAACGCCAGAGCCGGAGCCCAGAAACAGATTCACGTAAACGAAAGAATCCACCAGATAGAAGAAGAGTCTCAGATGCTGCAGGAAGCCAACGCCGCCATTGCGGCCATTGCAGAACAGACTAACCTTCTTGCCATGAATGCAGCCATAGAAGCAGCCCATGCAGGAGAAGCCGGAAAAGGCTTTGCCGTAGTAGCAGATGAAATCCGTAAACTTTCAGAAACATCTACAGACCAGTCAAAGACAATCGGTAATCAGCTTTCCAGCATTAAAGAATCCATTAATTCTGTAGTTAATGCATCCCAGGAATCAAGCGAAGCCTTTAATTCTGTTACAGAAAAGATTCAGGAAACTGACCAGATTGTCCGCCAGATTAAGTCTGCCATGGAAGAACAGCAGGAAGGTTCTAAACAGATTACAGACTCCCTGCAGGCAATGAACGACTCTACAATAGAAGTCCGCACTGCTTCAGAAGAAATGTCCATCGGTAACAAGCAGATTCTTGATGAAGTAAGAAACCTTCAGAATGCAACAACTGTAATGAAGGCCAGCATGGAAGAAATGGCTATCGGTGCTAAAAAAATCAACGAAACCGGTGCCGCCCTTTCCTCTATTGCAGAAAAAATGCGTTCTTCAATCACACAGATTGGTACCCAGATAGATCAGTTTAAGGTATAAGAAAAAAAAGGAAGCTTTCTTAGAGCGGATGAAGACAAAATGCGTTAAAAAAAGCCGTCAGGGTTTTTAGCATTTTGCGCCGTGGCATTCATGCCACGCGTTAGAACCCGTAGGGTTCGACTCCCTTTATGCTTTGGACAATAAAAAAGCCTCCCTATTCAGGAGGCTTGAGAGCGGATGAAGGGAGTCGAATCATAGGACATAACCAACACCACGCAATTCCTTACATCTACAAACTACTATATATATGAAGATAATTCAAGTTTTTTAACGTAGTTTTTTTGTTTTTTACTGTCATTTTTACTGTCACGTTTTTTTCACAACAAAAATGATAAAAACTTATTTCTTCCGATTCCTTCCTTTCCTTGTTAATTCCTCCAAGGGATAAATGATAATGTACATGTCATAGGGCTACGCCCCTTGCCCTTTGGGCAATTCCCTGTGACTTCGCAGATAAATATGCGAAGTATTATATATTGAATATAAATACAATACTTTGAAACAAAACAGAGAAAAAACTTGAATAATTTGATATTCTCCCATATATTTATAAGTGGGATTTCCCACATAGGAGGTATTATATGCCAGTATTAGCAGTAAGATCTTATGATTCGAAATTAGACTCAAAAAGAAGAATAACTCTCAGAGCAACATCATATGAGTATTATCATGTAGAAGAGTATCCTGATGGTCGCATCATGCTGGAGCCTCGTGAACTTACAAAACCATTCGAAGTTTCGCAGAACACCCTGGCTATGATGGATGAAAGCATGAAAAACTTCAAAGCTGGAAAAGTTGGTGAACCAATCGATTTCTCTGCATACAAGGAACTCTTATAATGTATAAAATCAGAATGGGCATTCCTGAAATGCTGGAATTGTGGACAAACCTTGAAAATAAAATAAAAGAACGAACTGCAAATAAAAATGAACAGAAACTTTTTAAGCTTCTTATTAGTTGTTTTTCAAAATTGAGTAATGATCCTCGTTATCCAGGCCTATGTACACATGACATTGAAGCCCTGACAAAACGCTATGGGCAGAAAGTTTGGGAATCATATCTTGAAAATCACAAGCCTGGAGCAGGTAGAATATTTTGGGTTTATGGTCCAGATCAGAGTGATATTACAATTATTGGACTTGAACCTCACCCTAACGATAAGAAAGATGCTTATCAGAAAATTACACTTTCAGCAAAAGGTGAATCAAAAATAAAATCTGAAGAAGTACAAACAACGAAAAAAAAATAAGTTTGTTTCTGAATTGACTTATATTTGATTATAACGTAACTTCAAAAGAGCAAGCCACGTTTTCCTTTTTCCTGCTTTGCAGTGACAGGGACCGTGGCAGCTTTTTTTTAACCATTAATCTTAATATACAGTTTATAACTTGAACTAATCAGGAAGAACAAAAAACGGCATTGTTTTAATATATGGTGGTTGCCGCGCACTTAAGCACTTTGCAAACCACCATCTGCCAATCTACTGTCAGTAATGCAAATTCTCTATGAGAAACTTCATTCATTACGGCCGTAACGACCGTAGTTTAAGCAAATTAAATATACAGGAAAAAGGATTATTTAAGGTAAACGGCAAATTGACATTTTTATAAAAGTTCACATCCGTATTTGTCTAAAGCTTCATTTATTGCAGGAATATTGTAAATGTTATGATAGATAAAGTATTGAATAATCAAATCTTTTTTACTGGCTTTAGAAAAAGAATAACCGGCAATATCCAGTAGGTCTGATGTTTCATCAATAGTCAAATGCATACCAATTGCCAAAGCAAAAACTGTATTCTTTGTTGGATGATAATCTTTTTCACTTCGTATTTTTGAGAATAACTGTCTGCTTATATTGCCATGTTTATAGATTTCAACTTCATCAAGATTTTTGGATTTAATCAACATAAACAATTTATCTTGAAAAGTTTCTGTCGGAGTTTCAATTATTTCCTTTAGATTTTGGCTCTCTAAAACATCTTGAGATATTTTTTGGAATAATATATGTCCTTCAAGTTTTGATTTCTCATATTTTTCTAAGAGATAATCATCTATGTCTAAAAACATTTCTTCAGAAACATAATTCATAATTACACTAATACAATGAAAATTTGCAAATGTCAATTTGTCGTTTACCTTTAAATACTTATTTTGTTGTATTGTTCTAATTGTGGCGGGTGTCTGTTTATATAGGGCCAAAATCTAAAGGAAATAATTGAAACTCC
>NZ_AJGU01000059.1 GCF_000260795.1 Treponema sp. JC4 | reverse complement strand
AATCTGCCCCGAAAAAATCAGTCAGGACGCGCTCTGTATTTTTAGCGTTGGAAGGCAGATTTGTATAATGGTAAGTCGGACCATCGAAATTATTTGAATTTGTACTGTAAATTGTAATATTCATAGGATAATCTTTCTAAAAAAAATGACGTGAGCGGAGAGCGGCCGCAAAGTCATTTGAGAGCTGGAAGTGCGAAGCACTTTAAATAATTTCCTATCAGCTCTCACCCATGACTTTGCGGACGCGCGCAGTGGAAGTCATTTTTTTTTGGTAGACTTCATTCTACTTGAATTTACAAATATTTACAGTATAGTAATTGCATGACAAAAGAAGATTTTCTTTTCAAAATCGAAACAAAAACCGAATGGAGCTTTAATTATAAAGGCAAGGAATATAACCTGACATACGGAGTAGACAATTCCGGCCGCGATTACATACTTTTGGGACGCACCTTTGAAGGCGAAAAATACTATTCTGTAAAGGAGCTTTTTAATAAAGCGCGAATTGAAAATCACTTCTTCAGGGAGATGCTGGAAGATTTATGAAAAATCAGCTGGACATGACCAAAGGTCCGATTTTTAAAGAACTGATTATTTTCTCTGTGCCCCTGATTCTGTCGGGCGTTCTTCAGCTTTTATTTAACGCCGCCGACGTAATTGTAGTAGGTCGTTTTGCAGGCGATAACTCCCTGGCTGCTGTAGGTTCAACATCATCCTTTATCAACCTTATGCTGAACCTTTTTATCGGTCTTTCAATCGGTTCCAGCGTTGTTTCTGCCAACTATTTCGGCGCCGGAAAAATCCGGGAACTCAGGAACACCGTTCATACTTCCATGCTGCTTTCCATTTACAGCGGAATTGGCCTTACAATTCTTGGCGTGATTTTTGCCCGCCCGATTTTACATCTTATGCAGGCGCCGGAAGAAGTTCTTGTGCTTGCGGTGCTTTACCTCCGCATTTATTTTGCCGGAATAAGTGCCACGGTGATTTTTAACTTTGGAAGCGCGCTTTTACGTGCCAAGGGCGATACAAAACGTCCTCTTTACATTCTGATGGTGGCAGGCGTAATCAACGTAATCTTAAACCTTATTTTTGTAATTTTCTTTAGTATGGATGTTGCGGGAGTTGCCCTTGCCACAGTGATTTCTCAAATCTTTGCCGCAGCCTTTGTAGTGATTCTTTTAATGAAGGAAGAAGACGGTTTTAAACTTGAACTGAAAAAGCTTAAAATCCATAAATACATTCTGATTCACATTATCAAAATTGGAGTTCCTGCGGGCTTTCAGGGAATGATGTTCTCTATCTCCAATATGGTAATTCAGTCTTCTGTGAACTCCTTTGGCCCGGTTGTAATCGCAGGAAGCTCTGCCGGAATCAATATAGAAGGCTTTGTTTACCTTGCAATGAACGGGTTTTCACAGGGGGCGCTGACCTTTGTTTCTCAGAATATGGGAGCGGGGCAGAAAGACAGAATCAAAAAGCTTATGTTTATTTCCCTTCTGACAGTTCTTGTGGTAGGAGAAGGACTTGGCTTTCTTGTTGTTATTTTTGCCCGCCAGATTCTTGGAATCTACTCTAAAAATCCTCTTGTAATTGCGGCCGGTATCCGCCGTCTTACAATAATCTGTTCTACTTACGCCCTCTGCGGCATCATGGACACAATGAGTAACATTATCCGCGGAATTGGCCACAGCCTTCTTCCAATGGTTGTCTGCATTGTGGGTGTATGCGTATTCCGTATTGTCTGGCTTTCAACTTTGTTTCAGACACCAGCCTTCCACACAGAATTCATTATCTTTGTTTCTTATCCTATCTCCTGGACAGTAACTTTTATTGCCCACTGCATCTGTTTTGCAAAGGTATTCAAGAAAGTATCTTTTGTTACTTCTAATAACTAATTTTTCTTTGCTTTCCTAATAATACCGCTGTAAAATTGAATTTATGAAAAAAATTTTTACGAAAACATCACTAATTTTACTGGCATTAACTGCCTCTTTATCACTTTTATCCTGCGGTGGTACAGGAAGAAAAATTTACAATGATTCCAAAACTCCTGTTGAACGCTATGGAAACTTGAGTGTAGTGGGTACAAATCTCTGCGACCAGACTGGAAAACCTGTTCAGCTTTGCGGAATGAGCTCTCACGGACTTCACTGGCATGGAAAATATGCAAATAAAGACGTAATCAAATGGCTTAGAGATGACTGGAATGCAGATTTATGGCGCGCTGCAATGTATGTAAGTGGAAGCGGCGGTTATGCACAGAATCCTGCAATGGCAAACAAAGTAATTGAATCAATTGATGCGGCAATTGAAACCGGAATGTATGTTATTGTTGACTGGCATGTTCTCCCCGAATGTGATCCTCTTTTGTATGTAAAACAGTCAGAAGCTTTCTTTGAACGCATTGCTTCAACTTATGCAGACTGTCCTAACATCATTTACGAAATCTGTAACGAACCAAACGGCGAAAAGGTTACCTGGGAAGGAAACATCAAGCCTTACGCAGAACGCATTATTCCTATCATCAGAAAATACTGCAAGAACGTAATTGTCGTAGGAACTCCGGTATGGTCAAGCGACCTTACAAGTGCTGCAGCAAGCCCAATCGAAGGCTATGATAATATTATGTACACCCTTCATTTTTACGCAGGAAGTCACGGAAAAGACAGCCGTGCAGTTGCTGAAGCTGCCCTTAAAAAAGGTCTTCCAATTTTCGTAACAGAATGGGGAACGACACAGGCTTCCGGCGACGGTGGAGTATTTGAAAAAGAAACTCTTGAATGGATGCGCTTCCTTGCTAAAAATAAAATAAGCTGGGCAAACTGGTCTGTAAACAATAAGGGAGAAGATTCAGGTGCCCTTAAATACAATAAAGACCGCGAAGCAAAAGGCGGCTGGAAAGAAAGCGACCTTCAGCCTTCGGGAATTCTTGTAAGAAAGATTATGCGCGGCGAAGTAAAATAATTTTCGCTGCTACTATAATTTCCGCTTAAAATCCGTTAAAATGGCTTCCATGAATATGGAAGCCTTTATTTTAGGTTGCGGTGGAATGATGCCGCTTCCTTACCGTCATCTGACTTCTGTTTTGCTGAGGCGTGACGGTGATTTGTTTTTATTCGACGGTGGTGAAGGTACTCAGGTTTCCCTAAAACGTCTGAATCTTAAGTGGAAAAAAATCAATGCAATTTTTGTTTCTCATACCCATGCTGACCACGTAACAGGACTCCCGGGAATCCTTATGCTTTCAGCCCAGGTTGACCGCACAGAACCTTTGTACATTTACGGCCCTCCAAAAATCAAGGAATACATTGAAACAAGCCGCCGTGTACTTGATATGTACATTAACTATCCGATTGTTGTAAAAGAAATTACAGCCCCTTGCGTTGTTCACGGGGGAGAAGATTTTTATATCCGTGCCTTTCCGCTGGACCACACAAAAACCTGCGTAGGCTACACTCTGGAAGAACTTGACCGCCCTGGCGAATTTAATCCTGATACAGCACGCTCTCTTGGAGTTCCCTGCGGACCTCTTTGGGGAAAACTTCAGAAAGGCGATGAAGTGCAGGCTGAAGACGGCTCAATTGTAAAACCTGAGCAGGTTATGGGTAAGCCCCGCAGCGGCCGTAAGTTCTCTTTTGTAACAGATACACTCTATAAGCCATCTATTGCTGATGAAGTTCGCGGCAGTGACCTCCTGGTCTGCGAAGGTATGTTTGAGCACGCGCTTTTGGATCAGGCAAAAGAAAAAAAGCATATGACAGCCGTTCAGGCAGCAACAATTGCCCGCGACGCAAACGTCCGCCGTATGTGCATGATTCACTACAGCCCGCGCTACACAGACAAAGAGCTTTCCATTTTGCTGGAAGAAGCCCAGGAAGTATGGCCTCAGGCAGAACTTTCGCGCGACCGTATGCACATTGAAATTCCTTATGTAGACTGATGCCTGCAGAGGAGCCTCTATGATTCAGGTATGCGATTTTTCTAAAGCTTATAAATCCTCTTTCAAAATCAGCGGAATTAATTTTTCTGTTGACTCTGGAAAAATCACAGCCCTGGTAGGCGCAAACGGAAGTGGAAAATCTACAATAATAAAAGCAATCTGCGGTTTTCATTATGCAGATGGCGGTGAAATTCTTTTAAGCGGGGAAGGTGAAAACTCATTTTCCTGCAGCAGTACAGATGAAAAAGCCATGGAACTTACAGGCTATGTACCCGAAGTTTCTAATCTTCCCCAGGAACTCTTTGTTTCTGATTTTCTGAAATACGCTGCAAAAACTCACGGAATTTACGGTCAAGCTATGGAAGCGGCTGTACAAAAGGTAATTGAAAGCTGCCATCTAAAAGACGTTCTTACAAAAAAAATTAAAACTCTTTCTAAAGGCTATAAGCAGAGGGTAAGCCTTGCCCAGGCACTGATCTATAATCCTGCAAACCTTGTTTTAGATGAACCTGTTACAGGCTTAGACCCTGTTCAGATTGCAGATTTAAGAAAGTTATTAAGAAATCTGTCAGCCACAAAATCAATTTTAATTTCTACCCACATACTTTCAGAAGTCAAAGAGCTTTGCGAAAAGGTTATTGTTATAAAAGAAGGAAGACAAATTGCTTTCGGCAGAGAAGAAGAAATTCTTTCCAGTAAGGGAGTAAAATCACTTGAAGAACTTATATAAATCGCAGCTTAAATATTATTTTACTCTCAAAACCCTTCTTTCAGGTCTTTTATTTACATTTTTCATTTATGCGGATTTTTTTATCCGAAAAAATTTCTTTTCTGGAAATCCACTTCCCCTGATATATTTATTCAACAGCGTTCCCTATATCAGCATAATAGTTATTCCGGCTCTCTGTGCAAAATCGCCAGTTGCTTCCTATGATGATTTTATTCCGCTGGCCCTATGGAAAAAACTTTTTGTCCGCTTTTTATGCCTTCTTACAGTCTTTTCACTTTTTCTTTTATTTCTGCTTCCAGCGCTTATTATTTTCCGCCTCTTTTACTCATTTGAAGCTGCCCTCGTAATTTTGAGTTTTATATTTTTGATTTTATATGCAGCCTGCGTAATTTCACTTTGCCTGTTAATTTTTCAGCTCTGCCAGAATCAGATTATAAGTTTTTTATTATCTGCAGTAGTCCTTGCCATAATAAACAGTGCCCATAATTTTTCTGTATACATTTCAAGTTCTAATGTTTTTGCCGGTCTTTTTAAGACTTTAAGTTTTGCCTGGCATTTTGATGCCGCAGGAAAGGCAATCTTTGATTCAAGGGATTTTCTTTTCTTTATAAGCTTTACCCTTATTTTTCTTATCCTGACATCTATCATTTCTGAAAAGCAAAAGGGAAGAAGATGGTCTAAAACCCAAAGTCTCAGGTTAAAATCCTTTATTTTTATTCTTTTTATGATTTTTTTGAACAGTCAGCGTTACTATTTCCGCCTTGATTTTTCAAAAGATAAACTTTTTTCAACTTCAAAATATACAAAAGCCCTCTTAAAAAATGTAAACCAGCCGCTTTTGATAAGCTATTACCGGTCAGGCACCTTAAGCCGTCTTTATCCTCAGGTGCGTGATATATCTGATTTTCTAGATTCCTATACGGCAAAAAATAAAAATATCAGCTATATTGTAAAAAATCCTGATAAAAATGCCTCAATAAAAGAAATTTTAAACAATTATGGAATACAAAGCCAGCAGATAAAAACGTCATCGGGTACGTCAACTGAATTTACAGAAGTCTATTCAGCTATAATTCTTGAATTTCAGGGTAAGTTCGAAGCCATTCCTTTTGTAATCGGTACAGAAATGCTTGAATATGATCTGGATGTAAGATTAAAAAGTCTTCTTACAGATAAAAAGCTTTCAGTTAACGTAATTCTTGGAAACGGCATGAATTACTCAGAAGATTATTCCTATCTTGCACCTATTTTTAATTCAGAAGGAATTTTATGTAATCCTATTTTTCCACAAACTGCTGATTTTGCCTCAAGGCTTGAAGAGGCAGAAGGAAGTCTTTTAGTAATCGGCGACAGCAAAATCGGAATTGATGATGCTATTGCAATTGAAAATTATATTTTAAGCGGTAAGGGGAATGCAATTTTTATGCTCAGTCCTTATTCCTGTGATATTGCAGGAGACTGGCGCCTTTTCCAGAACGAAAAACAAACCTTGTTGAAATGCTGGAAAACTGGGGACTAAGATTTTCAGAAAGCATTGCCACCGATATTTCCTGTGCAAGAATTACAATGGTTAGTTCAAATAATAATCCTGCGGAAAATCCCTACACGCAAGTTTTGAACTACCCCATGTGGATTAAAGTTTTAAGCCAGGAAAATGCAGCACAGGGGGCAACTCTTTACTGGCCGACACCGCTGGAAATTACAGATACAAAACTTTCTTCAGCATATCTTATTTCCTCCCCAGAAGCAGGAGAAATTAAGATTAAAAGAAATACTTACACAGAGGAAGGAAGCCTGATAGATACAAATCCCTTTACCATCACGAGAATGAATGAAGGGCAGGAAAAAGGCACAAAAATCCTTGCTGCCCTTATCAAGGGAAAAATCACAGGGCTTTATAATCTATCTTCGAGGGAAGATGCAAAAATCCTTGTTCTTCCTGACCAGTACTTTTTAAATACCCCTATGAATAACTATTCTGCAGAGCAAAAGGGAAATGATTTTGCAAACTTTGATTTTACAGTAAATCAGATTTTAAGGCTTTCAGGAGAAGAAGAGCTTGCAGATCTTCAGGAGCACAAGAAATAGCAGGTTTATATGAAAATAAAAAACTCAGCACTTTTTGGCATTTCAATTTTTCTTGTAATTCTTTACCTTCTTTCCTTTACAAAAATCTTTAGTCCGGAAAAAAGAAAAGTTCAGAAAACCGCTCTTTTAAATCCCAAATATAAGGAAGCAGTAACTTCAATCAAGCTTTCTCAAAAAGACCAAGAGTCACTCCTCTTGGAAAAAGCTGGTGATTTATGGACTGTCAGAAGGGAAAACAGTGACTTTTCAGCCCCAGCAGATTCAAAACGTATTAAGGATTTTATTTCATTATTATCAAACATTATTAATGTGTATAAAATATCAGACAAACAGAATGATTATTCCTCTTTTTCTTTTGATTTTTCGCTTAGAATCTCATATGAAAATACTTTTTCTGACATTTTCTTTGGCAAGCATGATTTTTCACAAACCCTGCGCTATTTTATGACAGGAAAATCTGCCGCTGTCTACCAGGCAGGAAGCCAGTTTGACAACTTTCTTACTGTCAGTAAGACCTTCTGGACAGAACCATACCTAATTTCAAGACAATTAACTTCTTCTGATATTCAGCGAATAACAATAAGTGATTTAGAGTCACAGAGCAGGCAAATTCTGACACCACAAAACAAAAGCTTTAAAAACTACCTTTCTGAACTTCTGGAACTTCGCCATGCAGGAATTTTCTCAGAAGAGGATAGTTTTCAGGGGCAGACAAATACAGAAATTACAAAAAATCCGGTATTAAAACTGGAACTTGAAACTGGTAACAAAGATCAGATAACAATTAGTGCCTACAGAATATCAGACGAAAACCTGAGGCTTTCGGTTAATTACAAAAAAGCAAATTACACTTGTGATTTAAAAATAAGTAACTGGACTTTCTTAAAGCTCAAGCAAAAAGAGACTGAATTAAATTATATATAAAATGAGCTGCAAGGCCACATACAATAAAGCCTGTTTTT
>NZ_AJGU01000058.1 GCF_000260795.1 Treponema sp. JC4 | reverse complement strand
TTGCATGTCCTATAATCTTCTTGATTTTTAAGATCAAGGAGATTTTCTTATGATATTCCCAGTCAAAAGAGTAAAAGAAGAACTCATCAACGAGTTTGCAGTTTCAAACATGGATATTGAAACCTTCAGTCAGATGCACAGCATCCAGCCGGATGCATTAAAAAGCTGGATAGATGAAGTGATGCATCCAGCACCTGCGAAAAACGAAGTCTTTTCAACGACAGATTTTGTAGAACTTGATATTCCAAAAGTAACAAAACAAGGAATAACTCTTTCAAAGAATCGAAAAGATTTAATTACAGTAAGAGCCGGAGGAATCGAAATTGACATCCCGATAGAAACCTGCGAAACAAATCTCTTTAAAATCCTTCAGACGGCGGCAAGTATATGAGATTAGATTTTTCACATACAAGAATAATTATCAGACCAGGAACTACAAATATGCTTGCATCAAAGGATCAGCTGCTTGAAATCATAAAATCAATAATGAAGGATGACCCTTTCAGCGGAGCAGTATTTCTATTCTGTAACAGAAAAAGAAATATTCTTAAAATGATCTGGTGGGACAGAACTGGATTCTGGGTAGCACAAAAAAAACTGGAAAAAGGACATTGGCCATGGCCTGATACACAGGAACAGGTAAGGCAGCTTAATCTTGAACAGATAGAAATGCTTCTAAAAGGTGTTGATTTCTTTAAGGGACATGATGAATTATTTTTTTCAGAAATAAATTAAAAAAAATTTTAAAACCACTTTTTAAATTTTTTTAAAAATGCTACTCTTTAAATGTGGGAAATGAAGGGGAAATAACATTAGAAGAAGCTCTCAAAATGCTTGCTGCTGCAAAGCTGCAAATTGCTGAACAGAAGCAGGAATTGAAAGAAAAAGATGCTGTTATATCTGAGAAAGAGCAAAAAATAAATGTCCAAATTTCCTTAATAAATCAAAAGAACAAAGAACTTGAAGCTGAAAAGAAAGAAAAGGAAGAGCTGCGAATAGAGAACCTTCGACTTCAGGAAGAACTGTCATCACAGCTTACACACAGATTCTGTTCCCATTCAGAAAAAGCAGATAAACAGCCGCTTCTTTTTGATTTTGAGGATGAAGATCTTATACCTTCAGACTCAGAAATTGCAGAAACTGTAGCCGGTGAAGGACCATACAAGGAAATAAAAGTCTGCGAATATATCCGCAGGAAATGCGGCAGAAAAGCAATTGATGATTCAACTCCTACAAAACAGATTTATCACGATATTCCCGAGGAAGAAAAAGTCTGTGCATGTGGATGCAGACTGAAGAAAGTAGGGGAGAACTCTACAAAACGCCTGAGAATTATTCCTGCAAAGATGTATGCAATTGAAGATATTTATCCAAAATATGCATGTCCAAACTGTGAAGGAAGCGGTGATGAAGATAATCCAGTATTCCGTCAGGCTCCAGCTGTAAAATATTTCATTCCTAAATCAATTGCAACAAATGAACTCTTAGCCTATGTAATGACAAATAAATTTTGCGAGCACATGCCGTTCTACCGACAGGAAAAGGCTTTTGAACGCAGATGCATTACAGTTACCAGGGCTGATATGTCAAACTGGCAGGAACAAATTTATAAAAGACTCAAACCTTTAGACAGTTTGATTATGGAACATATTAAAACCGGCACAACTATGAACATGGATGAAACAACGGTCAGGGTTCTCAAATATAAAAACCAGACTGAAAATGAAAATCGTCAGAAATCATATATATGGCTTGGAATTGGAGGGCCAAAGAATAAAAAAGCAGTAATTTACAGATATTACGAAAGCCGGAATGCAAAATTCATAAGACCATTCATCAATGGATTTAAAGGCTGGCTCCAGACAGATGAATATCCTGGATATGAAACTGCACTCAAAGAACATAATCTTTTATATCCGGATGATAAAATCATTCATGTAGCATGCCTTGCACATGTAAGAAGAAAATTCTTTGACGCTTCTTTAAACGGCAAATCTTCAGGTGCCGGAAAAGCCGTAAAATACATTCAGCTCATTTATAAAAAAGAGGAAGAACTTATTGAAATGAATCTTCCTCCTGAAGAATTAGTCTCTAAACGAAAGGAATTGATAAAGCCTATATTTGACGAATTCCATAAGTGGCTTTTGGAAATGGAACCAAAAGTACCTCCCACATTGAAGTTTGGCAGAGCCATCAATTACGCTTTATCTTCATGGCAGCATTTATTGAACTATCTTGATTGTCCGGATTTGTTCGTTGATAACTCCATTGCAGAACGGTCAATCAAACCATTTGTAATTGGGCGTAAGAACTGGCTTTTTTCAGGAAGCGAAAAAGGTGCTGAAAGTTCATGCTTCTTATTTACTCTTATTGAGAATGCGAAATACTATCATCTAGATCCATATGAATATTTGAGATGCGTTTTTGACCAGTCTGTAAACTGTAAGACTAAAAAAGATTATGAAAAATTACTTCCCTGGAATATCTCAATTTCAGCATTTCATGAAGAGGGTACCTGGAAAAATGACGCGTAGGAGGTTAAAAATTGACGCTTACCCTATAAATAATCTTCATTTGGGGTAGACAGAACCTACATTATAGAAAGTAGCTGAATTATAGTAATTAACCTGGGTTGTTTTTTATATGCCCCGGCCACTCATCATAAGTTACTTATTTTGCATTAATCTGGCTTTCGAACCAGGTGTACATTGAATCAATGCGGCGTTCAAAGGATTTGTTTAAGCGGTTTTCAATCATGGCAAGTTTTACGTATTTTGCTTTTACATTTAAGTAAAGAGTGAGTTTATCTGAATCAGCCTTTTCTTTTAGTACTACAAGATTTATTACCAGATTATCAGCTTTTACAGCCTTAACAGGTCCAAGTTTGATAGGTTCTACAAGATGAAAATTCACTGCAATTTCATTGTCTCTTTCAAAGTATGAAAGCTCGTAAACGCAGCTTCCAAGGGAGTGATCTTCTAAAAGACAGTAAAGTTTTTTACCGTCTGATGACAAGGTTTCTTTTATCTCTTCCTCGCCTACTGGATTTTTACTTTCGGGACTGTCTATAAAAGTAGCCACTTCGTATAAGGTTTCCCATTTTTTGCTGCCTGTTGAATAATACTTAATGCCCTGCATTGAAGAAATTGTACGAAGTATCTGGGAAATTTCAGACATTGATTTATCGTTATCAAGGTAGAAAATCTTTTCACGGAAAAGGCTTGGATCTGTGTGTAAAGAATAATCTGAAAGAATCTTTGGAAGTAAAAGACTGTCTTTAATTTCTGAAGAAATACTTGTATCAGGATCTGAATTAGCAAAGGCTGCCTGGATGTCTTCTGGAGGAAGATCTTTTGCGTGGGCAGATACAAAAGTTAGAGAAACTAGCAGTGGTAAAAGTAATTTTTTCATAATAACCTCATATTATCCTAATTGACTCAATTTTTCACGTATAAACTCAGATTTTTCTTTAAGACCGATTTTTCCAAGCTTAAGGAAAATCATGTTAGGAAGCTGCGGATCCAGCCTTATGGTTCCCGGATTTTTCTGCAAAAGCTTCATAAACTTATCAATTGAAATATCTGAAACTTTTTTGAATTCAACTTTAACTTCGCCCTGACGTTCACGAAGAGAAGAGATTTTAAGCTTTTTACAAAGAATCCTGATTTCAGCAAGGGCAAGCAGACTGGAAACTTCTTCTGGAATCGGACCGAAACGGTCATTTAGCTCGCCGAGTACAGAATCAAATTCTGCATCAGTTGTAACTGAAGAAATCTTTTTGTAGATTTCCATTTTAATTTGCTGGTTAAATATGTAAGTGTCAGGAATAAAACCTGTATATTCCAGCTCCATAATAACGTCGGAATGTTCAGCCGCATCATAATCTTTCTGTGCCATAAGACGGTTGACGGCGTCATTCAAAAGACGGACATACATATCAAAACCGACAGAATAAACTTCCCCGGACTGGTCGCGACCTAAAAGATTTCCAGCCCCGCGGATTTCCATATCCTTCATTGCAATCTTAAAGCCGCTTCCAAGCTCAGTAAAGTCACTGATAACCTGAAGCCGCTTCATTGCAACTTCACTAAGCGCCTTGTGCTCCGGGTACAAAAGATAAGCATAGGCCTGTCTGTCGCTTCGCCCTACCCGGCCCCTCAGCTGGTAAAGCTGGCTTACCCCGTACATATCGGCTCGGTCAATGATGATTGTATTTACGTTTGGAATATCAATTCCGTTTTCGATTATGGTTGTTGCAATAAGAACGTGGAAACCACCCATCTTAAAGCGGTGGAAAATATCATCCAGTTCTGTACTTGTCATCTGGCCGTGAGCAACGTCAACTAAAACTTCCGGCACAATCTGTTCAATTTTATGGCGTACATCCATCAAAGTTTCAACGCGGTTATGAAGATAGAAAATCTGTCCGCCCCGCTCTATTTCCTGCCTGATTGCATGGGCAACGCGGGCATCGGTATATTCATCGATTACTGTTTCAATCGGCTGGCGGTTCTGAGGCGGCGTTGTCAAAAGACTCATATCACGGATTTTCAAGAGACTCATGTGAAGGGTGCGCGGAATCGGGGTCGCAGACATGGTAAGGCAGTCGATGTTGTTTTTCATCACCTTAAGGCGTTCCTTGTCTTTTACGCCGAATCTCTGCTCCTCATCAATAATCATAAGGCCCAAGTTCTTGAACTTTACGTCCTTCTGGATAATGCGGTGGGTTCCCACAAGTATATCAACTTCGCCCAGTGCAAGCCTTGTCAAAGTCTTTTTCTGCTCGGCGGCGCTTACAAAACGGGACATACGCTCAATTTTTACCGGGAAGTTCTTAAATCGCTCTACGCAGTTGTCATAATGCTGTTCTGCAAGAATTGTTGTCGGCGCCAGAAAGGCAACCTGTTTTCCGCCCATAACAGCCTTAAATGCGGCTCGCATTGCAATTTCGGTTTTTCCGTAGCCTACATCACCGCAAATCAGGCGGTCCATAGGAACCGGCTTTTCCATATCAGCCTTGATGTCTTCTGTAACCGTAATCTGGTCAGGTGTGTCTTCGTATGGAAAGGCTGCTTCAAAGGCTGTCTGCCATTCAGTTTCTTTTGGAAAGGCATAACCAACTGCCGCCTGACGGCGTGAATACAAATCAATAAGCTTTTGGGCAATTTCTTCAACCGCTGCCCTTGCCTTTGCTTTTCGGCTTTCCCAGGCCTTGCTTCCAATGCGGTCAAGACGCGGATGATCTCCTTCGTTACCGATATAGCGCTGAACAAGATTTACCTGTTCGATTGGAACAAAGGCATATTCTTTATCAGCATATTCAAGCTTAATGTAATCACGCTCGTTGCCGGCTGCCTTTACACGCTCAATTCCGTGGAAAAGTCCGATTCCCCAGTTTACGTGAACAATATAATCTCCCGGCTGCAGTTCAACAAAGGTATCAATCGGCTTAGACTTTGCTTTATTTACGGTTTTCGGAACATATTTTCTGCGGCCAAAAATCTCATTTTCCTGAATTACAAGGAGTTTAATTTCCGGCACAATAAAGCCCGATGAAATCGCGTTAGGATAAAGCTCCAGAGGATGAAGCGGCACTCCCCCTTCTCCGCCTTCAATAAATTCCTTAAAAATCTCCTTTAATCGCAGCGACTGGTTTTCGTTGTCTGCAAAAATGTAAATGTACCAGCCATCCTTCTGCATTTCGCGAAGTTCATCTTTCAGGTAGTTTATATTGCCAAAATAAGAGTGTCCCGGTTCGCTTTCAATTTTAATGACTGATGATGATGCGCCGGCTTCGCCAGCTCCGGAGGTTAAGGCATCTTCCTTCTTATCAGTCGCCACTGTACGCAGCAGTATGGCATTATCTGTGTCAGCGAGGAGTTTTTCAAAATCAAAAAGAACTTTTTCCGGTGGTAAAACAGGAAGACTTTCATGTGCTTTACGGTAACTTGCATGGAATTCCCGGTCAATAAGAAGCTTTGCATTATCCATGCGGTCGTAATCGTAGAAAAATACAAAGGCAGTATCGTCAAAATAATCAAGGAAGCTGTAAGGCCTTTCCCACAAAAGCTGATATAAGAACTCTTCACCTTCGCTTTCATGGAGGGTTTTTAATTCAGAAAGAATCTTTTCCTTTTGCTTTGAAGCTTCCTCTGTAAAAGGCATGACAGCCTTTGCTTCATATTCTTCAAGGTTTTTAGAAAGAGTCTGGACAAGTTCTTCTGTCCATAAAACTTCCTTCATAGGATAAATTGTGACATCATCACGGCTTTTAATGGTCGACTGAGTGTCTGCATCAAAATCCTTAAAGCTTTCAATTTCATCAAAATCAAAAATTATGCGGACTGCGTTTTCTTCTGCCGGAAGAAATATATCAAGAACTTCACCGCGAAGGCTGAATTCGCCTCGTACTGTAACCTTAGGGACTCTTGTGTAGCCAAGTCCTGTAAGCTTATCTGCAATTTTTGCTGTATCAAGCTTTGCACCTTTTTCAAGCTTAAAACTAAGGGAGCGGAGATATTCCGGCGGCGGAAGCGGAGATAAAAAGCTTCTTTCCGGGACAATAAAAATGCGGGCCTTTTCTTTTATGGTAAGCTGCTTATTTTTTTGAACAAGTTTTGATAAGAAGCCTGCCCTTTTTCCAAATACAACAGAACCAGGCGCTGCAGGACGGTAAGGTAAAACTCCCCAGGCAGGAAAAACAAGCACTTCGGCTTCCGGAAAAACGGAATTAAAATCAACTGCAAGATTATTTGCTTCAAATTCGGTAGGAACAACAATCAGAATATCAGTAGAAAAGGAATTGTATTTTGGACTTTTTTTGCTGCTTGCTGAATATTGCAAAGCCTGTATTGTCTTTGCGTGTTTATGGCGGGAAAATTCCTGAATAAAATATGAAAAGAGGCTTCCGTGAATGCCTGTAAGCGTCTGTGGAAAGCTTTCATTTTCGTAAGAGGAAGTTATCTGTTCTGCCGCCTTATGAAACTGCTGCCAGTTATGCAGAAGGTCGTTTATAGTTAATGATTTCATTTTTTTCTACCGATAATATAATTATAAAAGGAGAACTATTTTGTCTTTACGTAAACTTTTTGTAATTATAACAACTCTCTTTGTTTTTGGACAGACTTTTGCCCAGTCGCCTTCTGAGACTCAAGATTTTTCCAAGGCTTCTGTGAGCATAAAATATTATAATAAAAACATTTATTACCCTGGACCTGCAGAAGAAAGTCCTGTTTTTGTACATATCTCAATTAAAAATAATGGTACAGAAACCCTGCGCTTTAAGCTTGCAGATGACAGAATGTTCAGCATTGATTTTAATGCCTACACTGTAAAAAACAGCCGCCTGGAACAGACTGTAAACCTTATTGAGCGCCGTACAACAAATCAGACTGTTTACTTCCGTGAGATTTCTCTTGAACAGGGTGAAGAATACTCTTTTGTAGAAAACGTAAAGGACTACCTTAATATTACAGAAAGTTCGATTTACTATCTTGAACTCCTTTTCTATCCTGAATTGTATAAATCAAAATACCTTTCTCTTAAGTCTAACCGTCTTACTCTTGAAATTTTACCAAGTCCTAAGGCAACTGCATCAAACTTTATTGCAGTAAAAGAAAAATCTGTAGAGCTTCTCCGCCCTGCTGATATCGCTCCTGATAAGGTTGTTGAACAGACAATTATTGCCCGCCAGAAATCTTTGTGGGATCAGTATTTCCTCTATATGGATCTTGAATCACTTTTGAAAAGAAATTCAAACCTCAATAAAAAATATATTTCCTCTTCTGCTGAAGAAAGAGAGCGAATCCTGACTACTTTCAAGGCTGATTTAATGCAGACAAAAATTGATACAGATATTGTTGCAATTCCTGAAAAATTCCAGATTGAAAGAACTACTTACTCACCTACTGAAGGAAATGTAAGTGTTATTGAATGGTTCAAATATCAGAACTTCAGCGAGAAAAAGCGCTACACTTACAAGCTGCGCCAGCGCGAAGGTGTATGGCAGATTTATGATTACAATGTTGTAAACCTTGGAACTGAGTAGTAAAAATGAAAGTTCTTATTATTACAGAAAATAACAGAAATCAGTTCAAAAATCAGCGCAATAGTTAAATCCTACGGCGCAGATACAATAATTTATAAAT
>NZ_AJGU01000057.1 GCF_000260795.1 Treponema sp. JC4 | reverse complement strand
TAGTAATAATAAGCCCTGTTTATATTGTGGAAAAACATTTTAATTCTTTATAAATTAAGGTTTTAAAATGTAGATTAGTAAGGGGTTTTAAATCACATTTTTTCCACTTTTCCACATTTTACTTAATATTCGTTAGTTTATCCACTTTAAAAATTAAGTTATGCACAATTTTTCTACTTTTTATACTCTTTTACTTCCCTCATAAGATTTTCAATTCTGCTTTCCAGGCTTGGATCAGTTTTCATCAAATCTGCAATTTTTTTGTAAGCGTACATAATTGTAGAATGATCTTTTCCGCTGTATTCATTTCCAAGTTCCATAAAAGACATTTCTGTCATTTCGCGAGCCATGTAAATTGAAATCTGGCGTGGAACAACATACTTTTTATCTTTCTTTTTACCCTTTAAATCTGCTACAGAAATCTGATAAGCGTCTGCTACAACCTTCTGAATGATTTCCAGAGAAATATTTTCTGCATTGTTTGTCTGAATAAGATCATGAAGCAGAGTTTTTACAGAATCTAAATCCAGAGGACGGCCGGTAAGCTCTTCGTAAGAGAAAACTGTTGTTAAAGCTGATTCAAGTTCGCGGACGTTTGTTTCAATATTTTTAGCAATGTATTCAATAATTTCAGGACTAAGCTGCTTTCCCTGAAGTTCAATTTTTTTCTGAAGGATTGCATAGCGGTTTTCAAATTTTGGAATCTGAATATCAATGCTGAGTCCGTTGTTCAAGCGGCTTACAAGACGGTCTGCCATGTTTTTAATTTCACGGATAGGACGGTCGCAGGTAAATACCATCTGAGCTTTCTTTTCAAAAAGGGCATTAAAGGTATAGAAGAGCTCTTCCTGTGTCTGTTCCTTTCCCTGTAAGAAGTGAATATCGTCCAGAAGAAGAATATCTAGTCCGCGGTATTTGTTTTTAAATTCCTGAGTTTTTTTAGTACGGATGGAATCGGTAAATTCATTTGTAAAACTTTCTGCAGAAATGTAGCAGATTTTAAGTTTTGGATTCTGGTTATAAATGTAGTTTCCGATTGCCTGCATCAGGTGAGTTTTTCCAAGACCTGAGCCGCCGTAAAACAAAATAGGGTTGCGGGCTTTTCCTGGTTCCTTGGCAACAGAAATAGCTGCATTGTAAGCAAACATAGAGTTATCACCGGGAATGAAATTTTCAAAAATGAAGTTTTCACTCAGCTGAGGATGTTTTTTTACTGGAGTCTGCTTTGGCGAATTATTTTCACTTTCGATTTTAGAATTGGATACGGTAGCTGACGGAGCTTTTGTCTGGGTTTCGGCTGGTGCGGATTCCGCAGCCTTAGACTCTTCTTTATCATCATCCGAAGGAATTTCAGCTGATTTAAAATCCTTATTTACAATGCAGTCTAAAGTTAAATCATTTAATCCTGTTACTTCACGAAGTTTATTCTGAATAATTTCAAGTGAACCTTTTGAAGTTACCTGATTTTTCATAAATGGTGATGGAACACAAACAGTAATTACATTGTTTTCATCACTAACGTAATTTATGTTAAAATTAAAAATAAACTCGTTTTCTCTATCTTCTGAAATATATTGATTATGAAGTTCTTCTAAAGCATAGTTCCATGCTTCATGATACATATTTTTTGACATTCTTTTATTATCTTAAAGAACATCAATTTCTTCAAGCAAATTATTGAACCTAACAAGCATTAGTTATAGAAAGTTGTTATAAAATTTAATATAATGAAATTCTCATATATATAGTATTTTATACACGGCAAATAGCTGAAAAAATCATACAAAGGAAAAAGTAATGGCTAATAGTTATGATGCTGGTAATATCCAGGTTTTGAAAGGACTTGAAGCAGTCCGAAAAAGACCGGGTATGTACATCGGTTCTACTGGACCACGTGGACTTCATCACCTTGTTTATGAAGTAGTTGATAACTCAATCGATGAGGCAATGGCTGGATTCTGTACTCAGATTACAGTTGCCCTTGAACAGAACGATATTGTACGCGTTGAAGATAACGGACGCGGTATTCCTGTTGATATGCACCCGACAGAACATGTAAGTGCCCTTGAACTTGTTTTGACCCGACTTCATGCCGGTGGTAAGTTTGATAAGGGTTCTTATAAGGTTTCTGGTGGTTTGCACGGTGTAGGTGTTTCCTGTGTAAACGCTCTTTCTGACTGGATGGAAGCAACTGTAAAACGTGACGGCCATATTTACCGCCAGCGCTTTGAAATTGGTGTTCCAAAAACTAAGGTAGAAACAATCGGTGAATCTGATGAGCACGGAACTACAATCCGCTGGAAGGCTGATAAAACAATCTTTACAGAAACTACTCAGTATGATTTTGATGTTCTTAAAACTCGTCTTCGTGAACTTGCTTTCTTGAACAGTGGTATCGTAATTATTTTCCGCGATGAACGTCTTGAAAATCCAAAAGAAGAAATTCTTAAGTTTGAAGGCGGTATCAACGAATTCGTAAAAGAATTGAATAAGGGTAAGGGAGTTGTTCCTGAAGATCCAATTTATATCAACGAAGAAACAAACGATGTAATTACAGAAGTTTCTATTCAGTACAACAATTCATTTGCAGAAAACATTCATACTTTTGTAAACGACATTAATACCCGCGATGGTGGTACTCACCTTGAAGGTTTTAAATCTGCCATCCGTTTTGTTTTGAACAAATTCTTTGAATCAAACGAAAAGCTTAAAAAGCTGATTGATAAAGACGAAAAGCTTACTTATGAAGATTTGAGTTCTGGTCTTACAGCCGTAATTTCCATGAAAGTTCCTGAACCTGAATTTGAAGGTCAGACAAAGGAAAAACTTGGAAACACAGAAGTACGAACAATCGTTGACCAGATTCTTAAAGAAAAGCTGACAGTTTATTTTGAACAGAATCCTAATGCTCTGGAAGCAATCCTTAAAAAAGGTATTGATGAAGCTAAGGCACGTATTGCAGCCCGCAAGGCAAAAGACAATATGCGCAAAAAGACTATGAGCGACGGCTTTGGTCTTCCAGAAAAACTTTCTGACTGTTCTTTGAAAAATCCTGAACTCTGCGAAGTTTACATAGTCGAGGGAGACTCTGCGGGTGGTTCTGCAAAGAAAGGCCGCGATCCAAAAACTCAGGCTATTCTTCCTCTCTGGGGAAAGATGCTTAACGTAGAAAAAGTTCGCCCTGAAAAAGTAATGAACAACGATAAGCTTGAACCTGTAATTGCATCTTTGGGTGCAGGCTTTGGAAAAGACTTCAATATAGATAAACTGCGCTATCACAAAATCATCATTATGGCCGATGCCGATGTCGATGGTTCACATATCCGCACTTTGCTTTTGACCTTCTTCTTCCGCTACATGCCTCAGCTTATTGAAAACGGTTATGTATATCTTGCTATGCCTCCACTTTTCCGTGTACAGCTTGGCAAGAAAGAACCAGTTTACTGTTACAGTGATGCAGAACGTGATGCCGCTCTGGATGCTCTTGGAGATCAGAGAAATAAGGCAGAAGTTCAGCGCTATAAAGGTCTTGGTGAAATGGACGGAAAACAGCTTTGGGAAACAACAATGGATCCTGCTCACCGAAAAATGCGCGTAGTAACAATTCCTGATGCAGTTGAAGCAGACAGAATTTTCAGCGTATGTATGGGTGAGGAAGTTGAGCCTCGCCGTGAATTCATTGAGTCTAACTCAAGTTACGCAAACCTCGATATTTAGTTGATATAGGATAAAAAAATGTTGGAAGAAATTAAAACACCTGAAGGTGGAACAGTTATAAAAATTCCGATTGAGGATGAAGTAAAACAGGCTTACATTGACTATTCGATGTCGGTAATTGTTCAGCGTGCTCTGCCAGATGTTCGTGACGGTCTTAAACCTGTACACCGTCGAATCATGTATGCAATGGATACTCTACATCTAGCAAGCGGCGGAAAGACTAAAAAGTGTGCGACAATCGTCGGTGAAGTTTTGGGACATTACCACCCGCACGGAGACGCTTCTGTTTACGATGCACTTGTTCGTCTTGGTCAGGATTTTGCTCAGCGTTATACAACAGTAACTCCACAGGGAAACTTCGGTACAATTGCCGGTGACCCTGCCGCTGCTTACCGATACACCGAAGCTAAGATGTCTAAAATCACCGAAGAGATGGTTTCTGACATTTCTAAAAATACTGTAGATATGATTCCGAACTTTGACGACACTACAAAAGAGCCGTCAGTTCTTCCTGCTGCATTCCCTTTCCTTCTTTGTAACGGAACTACAGGTATTGCGGTTGGTATGGCAACAAACATGCCAACTCACAACCTTCGCGAAGTTGCTTCTGCAATTTCTGCCTATATCGATAATCCGGAAATTTCAATTGATGAATTGATGCATCATATTAAAGGACCGGACTTCCCGACAGGCGGTATTATTTACGGTAAGGCTGGAATTAAAAAGGCTTATACAACAGGACGTGGAAAGATTGTAATCCGCTCTAAGTTTACAATTGAAACTGATAAGCACGGACGTGAATCTATCGTATTTACAGAAGTGCCTTACGGCGTGAACACAACAAACATTATCCGCCGCATTAAAGAGCTTATCCGCGACAAGATGATTGAAGGCGTTACAAATGCCAACGATGAATCATCTGACCGTTCAGGTATGCGTCTTGTAGTAGACCTTAAAAAAGGCGCTATAACAAAGATTGTTCTCAATCAGCTTTTCTCAAAAACTGACTTGCAGTCGAACTTTGGTGTAATCAACCTTGCCCTTGTTCCACAGGAAAAAGAGGGAGCTCCACGTTACGACGAGCCGGGACTTCTTACACTTAAACCTGAATATCTTAAACCGGAAGTTTTGAATCTTAAGCAGCTGATTGCTCACTTTGTAAATCACCGCGACGAAGTAATTACCCGCCGTACAATTTATGATTTGAAGATTGCAAAACACCGCATGCACATTCTTGAAGCTTTGATTACAGCAATCAACAATATTGATGAAGTAATCAAAATCATCAAGGAAAGCCGCGATACAGAATCTGCAAAACTTGCTTTGGAAAAACGCTTTGACTTTGATGACGAGCAGGCACAGGCAATTGTTGATATGCAGCTCAAACGCCTTACACATCTTCTTATTGAAGATTTGCAGAAGGAAATTAAAGAGCTCCAGGCATGGATTGATTACCTGCAGGATTTGCTTGATCACCATGAAAAGATTTTGCAGCTGATTAAATCTGATACAAATGCGCTTGCAGAAAAATATGGTGACGACCGCCGCACAGATATCGTTGCTGATGAAGTAGAAGAAATCAATGTTGAAGATATGATTAAGGACGAGGACATGGTTGTAATGATTTCCCGCCTTGGTTATATCAAACGCGTTTCTGTTTCTAAGTACAAGAAGCAGGGTAGGGGAGGGGCTGGAAGCAACAGCACAAACCTTCTTGAAGATGACTACATCAAGCAGCTCTTTATCGGTTCTACAAAAGATTATCTCTTGTTCATTACAAACCTTGGACGTGCCTACTGGATTCGCTTGCACGAAATTCCAGAGTCAGAAAAAGCAAGCCGCGGTGCCCACATCAAAGGTCTTCTTTCAATCGGGCCGGATGAAGAAATTACAACTGTTGTTTCCCTCAAGGAATTCAGCGACAGTCAGTACCTCTTTATGATTACATCTGAAGGAACTGTAAAACGTGTCTGCACAAGTGAATTCACAAATGCCCGTGCAAAGGGAATTATTGGAATTAAACTCCACGAAGGAGACAAACTTGTAAGCGCAATCCAGACAAGTGGTAATGCTGAAGTAATGATGATTTCCCGCAGAGGTAAGGCTCTTCGCATCACAGAAGATTCTGTCCGCGAGATGGGACGTGCAAGCTGTGGTATTAAGGGAATGAAGCTTTCTGAAGGTGACGAGATTGCAGCAGCTGTAAAAGTTGAAGATGATTCAAGTATGATTCTTGTAACTGAAAAAGGTTATGGAAAACGCGTATCATTCGAAAACTTTAATACACATGGACGCGGAACAGGCGGACAGAGAATCTTTGGAAACACAGATTCTAAGGGTGAAATTATTGGAGCACTGGACATAAAACTTAAGGATGAACTTGTGTTTATGACCAGCCAGGGTAAGACTTTGCGCCTTAAGGCAACAGATATTAAGGAGCAGGGAGCTGGAGCTTCTGGTGTAACCCTTGTAAAGGTAAATGAACCTGATTATCTTGTCGGAATTGACAAAATTCAGGATAAAGACGAGTAATTCTATATAATATATAGAATTACATAATTATTGAAAAAAGTTAAAAATTATTCAGTTATTTATGAGATTTTGTTGACAATTTTTGATAAATAACTGATAATTATATTAAGGGTAACAACTATTTAAAATAGTTTAAGGGTGATATTAATCAGGCGAAGGGCTAATCAACGGATTGATTAGCCCTTTTATTTTTAAACTGAATAAAACTTCAAGTATCTGTGAATTCCTATATATAATAATCAATCAAAATCAGAGTGTATTTAGGCTGTGTTTCACGTGGAACATACTTATTATTAAATTGTGGATAAGATGTTAACTATGTGGATAACTTCCAGACTTATCCACAATTTCTCCACACATTGTGGATAAGTGGGAGAAGGGGTGTTTCATGTGAAACTCTTTCAAAAATTATGATGATGTTTCATGTGAAACAGATTTTAGAATATTTTATTTATACGTCGAGTCAAGGCATGCTTACGCTTAAAGCTTTGACTTCGCCGTTTTTTAGGGTTTGTAATAAACCCTAAATCAAGAAGTTCGCCAGCGAACTTCTCTCATGTTCCACGTGAAACCATCATCCTTATTAAATTTATAACAATCGATAGTTAGTTAACTTTTGAACAAAAGATAGTTAGTTGAAAAATTTCCCATTCAAAAAATAAAATTTCCTTAATAATGAATTCACGAGTAAAATAAAATGTATGAAGAAAATTATAAGTACATTATTAATTTCCCTGGCGGTATCTTTTGTTTATGCTAAGCCTGTAAGAGTAGGGTATTTCAAAGACGGCGGAAAAGTTATGGAATACACTTCTGATGATGGGAAGAGAGCCGGCTTTTCCTATGAATACCTGCAGACACTTGCTTCTTATACAGACTGGGATTTTGAATATGTTTACGGTTACTGGGACGAACTTTATAAGAAACTGATTTCTGGAGAAATAGATATTCTTACCGATGTTTCTTATTCTGAAGCCCGCAGTAAACTTTTTGATTATTCAGATTATCCTATGGCACAGGAAAATTATTATTTGTACGTAAATAAGCATAATCCGGATGTTGTAGCTGAGAATCTTTCTTCTTTGAACGGAAAATCCATTGCACTTGGAAAAGGAACATATCAGTACGACCTTTTAATGGAATGGCTTAAGCATCACGATGTAAAGTTGAATATTTCTCTTGTTCCCTTTGATGCAGTGAGTGAAGAAGAGTTTAATAAGGGTAATTTCGATCTTTTCCTTGCAATAGATTTAATTTCCAACTTTGACTGGGAACCTATCGCAAAAATCGGTTCTTCTGATATTTTTGTTGCTGTTTCTAAATCTCGCCCAGATTTATTGAAAGAATTAAATGAGGCTCAGGCATCACTTTATATTTCAAATCCATATTACAACAATAATCTCTGGGGAAAATACTTTTCGAATACATCTATGACAAAACGTCTTTCTCCTAACGAAAAGGAATGGCTTTCAGGAAAAACCAGTCTGAATGTAGGCTGCTTTAAGAATGATTTTCTCTTTTCGCCAGAAAATCGCCTGCGTGATAATTCTGGAGTCGTAAACTTTATTTTAGCAAAATTAAAAACCCAATTTGGCTTATACGAGCTTCCTGTAAAATATTCTTATTACGAAGATAAAACTGAGATTATAAATGCCCTTAAATCCGGGGAAATTGATATCGTCTTTCCTTTTTTATACGACCCTTATTCTGCGGAAGAAAATAAAGTTGCCCTTTCCATGCCAGCCCTTGCTACAAGTTTTTCTTTTATTTATGTGCAGGGAATGACTTATGAAAAGTTTATTCAGAAGGTTGGTGTCTTAAGAGGAAAACGCGCTGCTGAATATTTTGAAAATTCAGATATTTCTAAGTTTTCGGAAATCACATATTTCGACACAATGGATGAATGTTTGAACGCGCTTCTTTCTGGAAAAATCAACTCCGCAGTTGTGAATACCAGTGCCGCTTCATCATTTTTATTTGGTCGGGAAAAATACCGTAACCTGACAATGGTAAATATAGACACGTCTGCCGATCTTTCTTTTGCATCAGATAATAAAAATAAAGCTGTAATTTCTTTGATGAATAAATTGATTTCCGGCATTAATAAAAATGATATTAAT
>NZ_AJGU01000056.1 GCF_000260795.1 Treponema sp. JC4 | reverse complement strand
ATTACTATTACTAAATTTATAAATTTTAATAATTATTAAGCTTCATAAAATTGTAAAAAAGTAAAAGGAGTAAAAACAACATATATGAAATTTACATTCGACCGCGACGCAATGATTAAGGAAATTGCAATTGCTCAGGAAGTTATTACAAATAAAAGTCCTGTTTCAATTCTTTCAAATATTCTGTTAATTGCAGAAAATAATTCTTTAGTAATTAAAGCTACTGATTCAACAATGAAATTTACTACTACTGTTCCAGTAGAAATTCAGCAGGAAGGAAGAACTACAATTTACTGTGATAAGTTTATGCAGATTCTTTCTCAATCTCCTGCAGGTGAAATTGAATTTGATCAGGAAGACATTAAAGTAACAATTAAACCTGTTGCTAAAAAAGTAAAGTTTGAACTTAAGAGTCAGACAAGTGATAAATTCCCAGAAATTGGAACTTCTGAAAATCTTCCATTCTTTGAAATTTCATCAAAAGATTTTAAGGAAATGATTCAGCATACAATTTTTGCAGTTTCTGATGATAAGAACCGCTACTTCATGACTGGTTCTTACTTTTTGAAAAACGGCGAAAATCTTACTATGGTAGCAACTGACGGTCGTCGTCTTTCTTGTGTAAATAAACCTGCATACGAAATTGGTGATTTTACTCCTGCAATCATCCCTGTAAAAATTCTTTCTTGTATTCTTAAAAATGCTCCGGAAGAAGGAAACATTCAGGTTGCTGTAGTTGATAAATCAATTTTTGTAAAATTTGCAAATCATGAATTTTCTTCTGTTCTGATTGACGGTCAGTTCCCTAACTATCAGAAAGTAATTCCGGAAGGACTTACTCAGTCAATTATGGTAAACAAGGCTGATCTGGATGCAGCTCTTAAACGTACAACTATCATGGTTGATAAAAAAGTAAGCCGTATTATCTTTAAGATTTCTTCTGGTGTTCTTAAGCTTATTTCTCCAGAATCTGATACTGGTGCAGCTGATGAGGAAATCCCATGCCGTTACGACGGTCAGGATATTTCTATGGCCTTGAACTACACTTATGTAACAGATCCTCTTAAAGTAATTGAATCTGAAAACGTTGTATTTGATTTTAATGTGAATGAAGAAGCTGGCGGCGAAGCAAGCATTACAAAAGCTGTAATTATGAGAAGCGAGCCTGCCGGTGATTACATCCATGTCATAATGCCGATGAATTATTAATGCCTTTTTTATACCAAACGTTTTACAATTTCCGTAATTTAAAAAACGACACTATAGACCTTTCTAACCGGGAGGTCTATTTTGTTGGAGAAAACGGACAGGGTAAAAGTAACATTCTGGAATCTCTTTATTATGCGGCTTATGGAATAAGTTTTCGCACTCATGTTGACGGTCAGATTGTAAAAAATGGCGAAAAAAATTTCAGTGTTAATTCCTTATATAACAAAGAAAACAGTGACACTCAAAAAGTTGCAGTAATTTTTGAAGACAACAAAAAGCGCATAGAAAAAAACGGAAAAAGAATCCACGACAGAAAGGAACTTATCAATACAATTCCCTGCATTCTCTTCTGTCATGATGATTTAAGATTTGCGACCGGCGAACCGGAATGCCGTCGCTTTTTTATAGATCAGTCGCTTACGATGTACGATTCAACCTACATCGACGACATGCGTAATTACAAAAAAATCCTTAAGAGCAGAAATCAGATTTTAAAAAATCACGAGTATGAAATGCTTGATGTTTACGATTCTCAGCTGGCTCAGCTTGGACTTGTTATTCAGGATAAACGTAAAAAAGCAGTTTTTCAGTTCAATCAGATTTTTGGAAAGCTTTACGAAGAAATTGCTGGTATTCAGGGGCTTACAATTTCTTATGATCCTTCCTGGAAAGAAATTCAGACTGAGGACGGAAAGCGCTTCCCTACCCCGCAGGATATTTTTACTCTGCTTGGAGAAAAACGCGAAAACGACAAATATCTGGAAACAACGATGAGCGGACCTCACCGGGACAGAATAAATTTTGTGCTTGATAAAAAGCTTTTTGTTCCAGTGGCTTCTACCGGCCAGTGTCGCTTAATTTCGCTGCTGCTCCGTGTTGCCCAGTCAGTTTATTTTACGCGGACAACGGGACTTAAGCCTGTTCTTTTGATGGACGATGTTCTTCTTGAGCTGGATCCAAACAAGCGTGCAAAACTTACGGCAATGCTTCCAGAATACGACCAGCTTTTCTGTACATTTTTGCCGGGCGAACCTTACGAACGCTACATGAAAGAAACAACTAAAATATATCACATTGAAAAGGGAGAATGGCATGAATAATTTTAATATTGTAAACGCTGCAGACATAATTTCTGCCGTTACTGACTTTTCAAAAAGAGATGATAATGATTTAGTTTGCGTCTGGAATAAAGTCCTTTCAAAAATAGGCTATAAAGAAGGAGTAACAGATTCCGAAAATAATTTTATCGGGAAAAGGCTGGCTTCAAATTCAAAAGTTGTAGATTTGAAAAACGGCGTTCTTCTGATTGAAACAAATCATTCTGGCTGGATTCAGTATTTGAGGATGTATCAGAATTTTATTTTGAAGGGATTAAAATGGGCATTGCCGGATTTAAAAATCTCTTCTCTTGCCTTCAGGGTGCGGGGAACGGAAGCAAGCCTGAGTGACGTTTACGAAAATCATCTGGAAAAGGCAAAAGTTCTTATGGACCAGAAGATTGAAAAAACGGAGAAGGAACTTGAAAATAAGTTTGCCAAAAATCCGGCGTCAGAAAAAAAAGATAAAAATTCGGTAAATTCCGGCAAACTTCCCGAAGATTTGTTCAAAATTTTGGAAAACATGAAAAATGACATGTTGACCAATTAAAAAAATAAATGATATATTTTATTACTATTTTTATATCATAATAGAAATCTTTTTTTTAAATTATATAAGGAGCATGTTCCATGAAAAGAACTTATCAACCAAGCAAAGTAAAGCGTAATAGAAAATTCGGTTTCCGCGCTCGTATGGCTACAAAAGGTGGACGTAAAGTTTTGGCTCGCCGCCGTGCTAAGGGTCGCGCAAAATTGTCTGTTGCAGACGAGCACAACAAGTACTAATTTTTAGGGATGGAAACAGATTTAATAGAAACAGGATTTTTTGGACGTTTCGAAAGAAAAGAGCGGATAAAAAATCCTGTGGATTTTAAAACACTGTTTAAAACTGGAAAAAAGATAAGTATTCCGGGAGCTAAATTATTTTTCTTAGAAAATAATCTTGGAATGAACAGAGTTGGTTTTCCTTTAATTCGTGGCTACGGTAACGCGGTTGAAAGGAACTTATCAAAAAGATACAGCCGAGAAGTCTATCGTTTATTTAAATCACATCTGAACACCGGTTTTGATATGTTATTTTTAATCTATCCCGGAAATGATTCGTTCCACTCGCGATGTGATCAAATTCGTCAATTGTGTCAAAAGGCAGGATTAATTCGGGAATAATTATGAAAAATTTACTGTCTAAATTTTTCTGTTCTCTTATTCGTGCTTATCAAATTTGTATTTCTCCTTTGCATCCGGCATGCTGCAGGTTCACTCCGACGTGTTCCGAATATGCTATGGAAGCAATTAAAAAATATGGACCAGGTAAGGGTCTTGTTCTTTCTATCAAGCGAATTTTAAGATGCAATCCGTATTGTAAAGGCGGTTACGACCCGGTTCCTTAGGTGAAAAAAAATGGATAAAAATACTATTTGGGCCATTGCCCTTTCTACTCTCGTAATTATTGGTGCTTTTGTTGTTCAGCCTATGCTTTTTCCTCAGAATCAGCAGATTGTAACTGAGCAGGCAGCAGAAACTGAAGCTACAGAGCCAACAGCATTGGAATCAGCAGATTCTTCAATGTTTGATGTAAATGTAATCAAAAGTGATGATGCTGAAGTTGCACAGCAGAACTACACTGTAAAAACTGACAAAATCGAAGTTATTTTTACAAATAAAGGCGGAGATATCATCAGTTATAAGCTTTTGGATCATAACGATGTTGATACAAAAGATTATGTTCAGCTGGCAGACAATATCAGTGACTTTAACAGAACATGTTCAATTGCTCTTGGCAGTTCGGACATGGCAATTCTTAATGAAAACTTCAACACAGAAGTTATTGACGAAAATACAATTCTTTTCAAAAAATCATTCAATTACGATGGACGAAAAATCACACTTGGAAAAAAATATACTTTCAAGCCTGGTGAATATCTTTTCCGCATGGATGTTTTGATTCACTGTGATGACAATCTTGGTTTGAACAGAAACGGCGTTGCTTATACACTCCGTACTTCTCCACAGATTGGACCTCACTATGATCCAAAAAAGAACCGCTACGAAAACCGTCAGCTGGTTGCTTATGACGGAAACAAATATAAACGCGTAATTCTTGGAACAAATCAGTTCAAAGCTTTTGATAAAATCAAGAATTTTGACTGGGCCGGAGTTGCCGGAAAATACTTTGTTGAACTTGTAATTCCAAACGATTCTTCAGAAATTAAAGACGTTTATTATTCTTCAAAAATTGAAACTGCAAATTATGCAAATGCACAGGCACTTGTTGAACGCACTGCTTTCAGCGGAAGCGATATGCAGGACACTTACTACATGTACTTTGGTCCTCGCAACGACAAGGATTTGAAGCGCTACAATGTTGCTGAAAATAACGCATGGAAGTTTGGTGGTCACAAAATTTCTGACTGTGTTCAGTCTAGCGGCTGGCTCAACTGGCTTGAAGCAATCCTTAAGTTTGTAATGGAACTTTTGTACAAGGTAATTCCTAACTGGGGTGTTACAATCATCGTTCTTACAATCATCCTTAAGATTCTGCTCTTCCCTCTTTCAAAGAATCAGTCTATGGGAACTTTGAAGATGCAGGCAATTCAGCCAAGAATGCAGGCTATTCAGGAAAAATACAAGAACGACCAGACTCGTATGCAGATGGAAGTTCAGAAGCTTTACAAGGAAGCTGGTTACAATCCTGTCAGCGGATGTCTTCCAATGCTCTTCCAGTTCCTGATTTTGTTCGCTATGTATAACCTCTTCAACAACTACTTTGAGTTCCGCGGAGCTATGTTTATTCCAAACTGGATTCCGGACTTGTCTGTTGGTGACAGCGTTAAAACTTTGAACTTTAATATTCCGGCTTTGGGAAATCAGATTCGTATTCTTCCTGTAATCTACGTAATTTCTCAGCTTTTGTTCGGAAAAATTACTCAGTCTTTCCAGCCAATGGGAGCTAACCAGAGTCAGGCTAGCATGAAGATGATGATGTACGGTATGCCCCTCTTCTTCTTCTTTATTTTCTACAATGCACCTGCAGGACTTATCCTTTACTGGACTGTAAGCAATATTTTCTCACTTTTCCAGCAGATTATTATCAATAAGATGATGGCTGAAAAGAGAGCTGAAATTGCAGCTAGTGTAAATAAAAAGATTGGGAAGTCTAAAAAATAAAAATTCGGTCGCTTCGCGACCATAAAAAACGAGGTATATATGACTTACGAGTACGAAGGAAAAACAGAAAAAGAAGCCATTGAGCTTGCTGCCAGCGAA
Organism: Treponema sp. JC4; assembly: GCF_000260795.1. Taxonomy (GTDB): domain Bacteria; phylum Spirochaetota; class Spirochaetia; order Treponematales; family Treponemataceae; genus Treponema_D. The sequence continues at coordinate 3,055 of NZ_AJGU01000056.1, read as the reverse complement.
CTCAATCTTGAGAGAGATCAGTTTGATGTTGAAATTTTGGAAACACAGAAAAACAGCCTTTTCAAAAAAGGATATGTAAAAATCCGCGTTCACACTCTGGACGATGATGATGACGATAAAGGAACTTACAAAAAGGACTTCAGCGAAAATCACACAAGAATTGTAGCTGACCCGCTTCCACAGGGCGAATTCGAGCAGAAGCTTGTTGAGTTCATTTCTTCAATCGTTGAAAAAATGGGCTACGATATTAAAGTAAGCGTTTCTTACCGCGAAGACAAAAAAATCGGTGTTCGCCTTGAATCATCACATTCTTCAATTTTGATTGGCCGTAAGGGAAAGAACCTGGATGCTCTTCAGCTTTTGGCTAACATCTACGCTGGCCGCCTTGGTCACGAAGAAGTTCGCGTAATTTTGGATACAGAAAACTACCGCATCCGCCGCGAAGAAACTTTGGTTCGCCTTGCCTACACTACTGCAGACAAGGTTCGCTCATCACACAAATCAATTTTGCTTGAGCCTATGAATCCTTTTGAGCGCCGCCTCATCCACACAACTTTGAACGACATCCCAGATGTAGATACAAAGAGCGAAGGCGAAGGTGTTTACAAACAGGTAAGAGTTTTGTATAAAGGAATTCGTTAACCTTTCTATAAATTAATTTGTTGTAATTACGGAGGTGTTAAAGCCTCCGTTAATTTTTAAGGGGGATTTATGAAAAAACTAATTTCTTTTATCGCTGTGGCGGGAGTGGCTTGTTCACTTTTTGCGGAATTGAATCTTAAGAGTCTGGTTGATGCAAAGTATTATGACCAGCTGATTTCTAAGGGCGAAGTAACTGTTGTTCATGATGATGAAAAAGATGCTGGAACTGTGCTTTTTCCGAACGATGCTACAAAAGATATTTTTGTAAAAAATGCGATTAAAAAGGACCCAAAGGGATATTCTTATTTTCATGAGTGTCTTTTTTACAAAACTAAGGCTGATTTGAAAAAATCTGGAGATGTAAGTCTGGACGAGATTGGAAAAATTATCCGCTCGGTTTCTAAAATGCAGGGAATGACTTACGTTGATAAAAACGGTAAGGAAAAGGTTCTTTACGATAAGGCTTTTATGATTGCAAGTCCTGATAATACTGCTCCGATTGCTGATAAAAACACTGGTAATGCGGACGGTCAGGTTTCTTACAGTCTTCAGAATGATACAAAATTCGGTGTTTGCCGTTATAAAATCAATTATTATCAGACTGCTGATACTTTCTATACAATGCTGAATAATCTTGATGATTATAAATCAATAGGTGTTGTTGGAATTCCAGCTCAGAGATTGAACTTTACTGTAGTTGCTTTTGACTGCGGTGAGGGAGTTCTTGTTTACTTGAGCGCTGATGCTGACTGTAAAAAGGTGCCTACTATCAAAACTCAGGTTCCTGAATCAATGAGTCAGCGAATCGGGGCAATTTACAACTGGTTTATCAAGCAGTTTTAATTTTAAAGGCCGTGGGGCTCTTTTTGGGAGGAATTAATTTGAAATCAATTAAAAAAATAATTTTTGGATTAACATTTGGAAGTTTGATTGGCGGCGGGCTTTTTGCTGCTCCAAAGGCTTCTGGTAAGGGGAAATCAATGGACGTATTGAACGGAAAAGAAGGAATTTTTGCTGTAATCGACACTGACGGCGGCGAAATTGTATTGAACTTGTTTTACAAAGAAACACCTATGACTGTAACTAACTTTGTTGGTCTTGCAGAAGGAACTTTGGATGCCGCTAAGGGTAAACCTTTTTATGATGGCTTGAAATTCCACCGCGTAATCAGCAAGGCAAACGGCGATGGTCAGGACTTTATGATTCAGGGCGGTGACCCTAAAGGTAACGGAACTGGTGGTCCAGGCTACAAGTTCATTGATGAATTTGTTGATGGTTTGACTTTTGATAAGGGCGGAAAGCTCGCTATGGCTAACAGCGGTGCAAACACCAACGGAAGTCAGTTCTTTATCACTATCGTTCCTACAGAATGGCTCAACTACAAACACACAATTTTTGGTGAGGTTCTTGCCGGTCAGGATGTTGTTGATTCTCTTAAACAGGGTGCAACAATGAAGAGCGTAAAAATTATCCGCCAGGGTGACGAAGCTAAGAAATTCAGCGCTACTCAGGCTGATTTTGATAAACTCCAGAAAGAGGTTGCTAAGGCTAACGAAGAGCGCGAAGCTAAAAAATGGGCTGCAGTAATCGACGGCTGTACAAAACATTCAAGCGGCGTTTACTACAAAGTTCTTGAAGAAGGAAAAGGCTCAGTTTGCGGAAAGGGCAAGAACGTAAGCGTTGATTATAAAGGCTATCTTACAGACGGCCAGATTTTTGATGCATCACGCGGTTTTCACCCACAGGGACACGAACCACTCGACTTCAAAACAAACGGCGGTCAGATGATTCCAGGTTTTGACATGATGGTTCAGGAAATGAAAGTCGGCGAAACCCGCAAAATGGTAATTCCACCGGAACTGGCTTACGGTTCACGCGGTATTCCACAGGCCGGAATCCCAGGCGGCGCTTACATCTGCTTTGATGTAAAGTTGTTGTCTGCGAAATAATACGCAAGGTTGTAACGGAAACTCCAACTTCCAGATTTTCCGAACCTTGCTAACACATATTTTGCAAGGCAAAATATGTGCGTTGGATTTATTCTATGATTAAGGGGCTGTCCAGAGGGGCAGCCTTTTTTATGCATAAATCTTACACTACAAAAACCTTGATATATTAAAAATTGTAGTGTAAGATTTATACAGGTGTATTTATGAAATCAGCTTTGATTCAATCAGTTTTCAAGGATGAACTTGAAAGAACAATTCGATTAATTTCTCGTTACCAAAAGGAAATTGATTTGCTGCCAAAAGGTTCAATATTTCATCGGCAAATAGGAAATCAAATATATTTATATTTAAATTATAGAGAGGGTAACAAAGTTATTTCAAAATTTTTGGGCAAACCAGAAAGTTATAATGAAGAGGAATTAAAATCAAAATTAGAAAAACGAAAAGAATTATCACAACTTATT
>NZ_AJGU01000055.1 GCF_000260795.1 Treponema sp. JC4 | reverse complement strand
ATAACACTAACTTACATAAATAGAAAGGGTATTATCTTCAAATTCTTACAAAAAAGATGTAACAGTTAGTATATTCATCCAATTTTTTTGTATTACTTTATTTAGAGGAGAAAACAATGATTGCAAGGCGAGAAGCTCGTCGAGAGATACTACAGAATGTTTTTCTAAATAAAGAATGCTATACTTACAGTAATGAAACAGAATAATATTCCACAGCAGACACATTTTATTGGAGTCCTCTTGCCAGAGGACATTACACTTACTCTAGAAGACTGCCGCCGTTATATGAGAGAAGCATATGGCTGTAAGAGCGGTCATGGAACACCGATTCACGTAACGTTGGTTCCGCCTTTCAGATTGCAGGAAGAGTATTCAACAGCAGATTTAGTTCATGCAATTGAAAAGGATGTCTTACCTAAAGGATTGGGTTTTATAGCTCACATTGATAATTTTGATGCTTTTGGAGACAGAACGCTTTTTGCAAATGTGATTGCAAGTGATTCATGGACAAGACTCCGGGATGAAACGGTAAAGGCAATTTTGAACGCTTGTCCTGGCTGCACTAAAAAAGACCAGCGACCTTTTAGGCCACATGGAACAGTTTCAAACCGGGATATTCCTGCGGGAGTTATGACGGATGCTCTGCAGGTAATGAATGAAATGCAGCTTGTTGAAGATTTTCCTGTAGATAATATTACGATTTTTGAACGGAAAGGCAGCCGATGGGAAGCAGCGGTTACATTGGAATTAGGAGACAATATATATGGAAAAACGAGAAGTAAAAATCCACGGGATATATAAACATTTTAAGAACAAGTATTACATCGTTGAGGATGTTGCGTTTCACTCCGAAACACAGGAAGAATATGTTGTTTACCGACGTCTCTACGGTGATAATTCGCTTTGGATTCGGGAGAAGGGGATGTTCCTTTCCGAGGTCGATCACGTCAAATACCCCGAAGTGCAGCAGAAGTGGAGATTTGAACTGGTAGAAGATATAAAGTAGAAAATAACAATGCTGATGATATCTCAGCATTGTATATGAACACTTCATGTCTCATTTCAGGCAGTTAATGAAGCTCTTTTAAATACAACAAAAACAACATACCGAATGTCAGCCTTTTTAGACTCAGCTTCATGAAGTTTCTGTTCTTTTGTCCAGCAAACCAGCAGGCTCAGGGTTCCTGCAAGAAGGGCCGCAGTAATTACAATAGGTAAGTAAAAAATCTCTGATATGACAGCAATACCGATGGCCATGGTTGCAATGAAAGGGAGACTGAAAGTGTAGATATCATTCATTTTCTGATTCTTTGATTTAGACAAATCTTTTATCCAGTTAGCAATATAAACTGATAAAACCATAACAAATCCAATAACAATAATTGTAATTAAGCTTTCCATAAAGGACTCCTTTTAGACCGTTTATAACGGTAGTTTTTTTACTTTATGTCCTTTATTATAATATACAAGAGTGGCATAGAGTGGCACTGTGAATTTTTTTATTTGGGACGAGGTAGGGGAAAATAGGTGCGTTATTCTCGGACCTGTTTTGCGGTCAAAACCTATATTTCTTAGTATAATGGGCTTATGTCAGACCTCTTAATTGGCACCAGCGGATACGATTACCCCGAATGGAAGGGAATATTTTATCCGCCGGATTTGAAACGTAAAGATTTCCTCAGTTACTATGCAACACAGTTCAATGCCCTTGAACTGAACAATACCTTTTACAACATGCCGACAGCTGAACGACTTTATTCATTTTACGAACGCAGTGAAGGCAGACTGCAATTCAGCGTAAAAGCAAACAGGCTTCTGACACATGAAATAGATTCAACCTGGCAGATCGCTGCTGACGATTTCAAAACTGCACTCACACCGCTTCAGGAAAAATATGCACTTTCTGCAGTACTCTTTCAGCTGCCAGAAAGCTTTCATTACACAAACGACAACCGCATCTACCTTGCAAACCTGATACAGAAGTTTGAAGGCTTTCCGACTCTGATAGAATTCCGTCATCGCGAATGGATTAAGGAAAGTGTTTTTGAAGGTCTTGAAAAACGTAATGCCGGAATAGTTTTTTGTGATATGCCGCAGCTTAAGAATCTTCCGGATGGTAGTGTAACAGGTACGCCTTTTATTGGCAGCAATGCTTACATCCGTCTGCACGGTCGGAATGCAGATGCCTGGTACGCTGCCGGGAATTCTCCTAATGGCAGTGCCCGCTATTGTTATGATTATTCGGATAGCGAATTATCGCAGTTTTCTTCTATTATTATGCAGGCGATTAAGGAAGGAAAGAAAGTTCAGGTCTACTTTAACAATCATCCTAACGGCAGTGGAGCCAAGAACGGGCTGAAGCTGAAAGAGATGATTGCTCGTGAGCAGATTTAAAATTTCGTAAAATTTTGCAGTCCTCAGAATATCACTGTTGATTCAGCCCTGATAAATAACGAAGTTCATTTTATCTCTGACCCGATGACAAAGATACAGGAAGGTGTTTTTGAAAATGTTTTGAAAGCAACTAAGATGCACTGTACACTGCAAATGGAATACAAGACAGCTCAGAATACTGAATATGAACAAAGAATATTTGATCCATACCATATGGTTTGTCAAAAAGGAAGCTGGTATGTACTAGGATTCTCACATCATGCAAATGCAATCTGTCTTTATGCAATGCCACGAATACGAAACTGCAAAATTACAAATGACAAGTTTAAGATTCCAAAGGACTTTAAGCTTAGTGATCATATTGATGTTCAGATGGGAGCATGGGGAAACAGCGGCGAAAAGGTTAGGGTTGAAATTGAATTTGTAAAATGGCTTAAAACTTATGTTATGGAACGAACCTGGCACAAAGGTCAGGTTCTTAAAGAAAATGCTGATGGGACAGTTTACCTTTCTTTTGAAACAAATCAGCTTTCGCAGACTGCTTCCTGGGTTATGTCTTTCAGCGGCGGTGCCAAAGTCTTAAATCCCCCGGAGCTAAAAGAAATGGTAATACAGGCTGCGAAAGATATTTTGAGCAATCAATGAGGCAAAACTCCTCTCATAAAATTATAATGGGTTTAAACTAATGGTTGAATTATTCTTTTCGTCATTTATGCTATAATTTCAGAGAAATTGTTACAGGAGATTTTGAATGCAGGACAAAGGTGAAATAGTTTTTTATCAGACAGAAGACGGGCAAACAAAGCTTTCTGTAAATTTGCAGGATGAAACAGTCTGGCTTACACAAGATCAGATGGCGGAATTGTTTCAAAAAGCAAAATCTACAATTAATGAACATATAAAAAATACTTTTGCAGAAGGAGAACTAATAGAAAGCCAGGTAACGAGAAAATTCGGAAATTCCGAATTTTCTACTACAGTTACTAAACCAACAAACTATTACAACCTCGATGTAATCATCTCTGTAGGCTATCGAGTAAAATCACAGAGAGGAACCCAGTTTCGTATCTGGGCGAATAATATCTTAAAAGAGTATATCAAAAAAGGCTTTGCCATGGATGATGAGCGCCTTAAAGGTAATGCCGGCGGAAATTATTGGAAAGAACTCTTAGACAGAATCCGAGATATTCGTTCATCCGAAAAGGTGTTGTACAGACAGGTGCTCGATTTGTATGCAACCAGCGTGGATTACAATCCAAAAAGTGATGAATCGATTCAGTTTTTCAAAATTGTACAGAATAAGCTTCATTTTGCAGCTCACGGACACACTGCAGCTGAAGTTATTTATGAACGTGCTGATGCAGAAAAGCCGTTTATGGGACTTACAAGTTTTTCTGGAGAATTACCTTCTCTAAATGATGCAAAAATAGCTAAGAATTATCTCAAAGACGATGAACTTAAGATTTTGAATAATCTTGTTTCAGGTTACTTTGATATAGCCGAAATCAATGCGATTGAGCATAGACCAATGTATATGAGTGACTATGTTGAACAGTTAGATTCTGTTTTGTCTTCCGGAAAGCGAAAGCTTTTACAGGGAGCGGGTAGTGTGAGTCATGAGCAGGCTATGAAAAAGGCAGAAGCTGAATATCGAAAATATGAAGTTATTACACTTAGTCCGGTAGAGCAGGCATATCTTGAATCTATAAAATCGGTAGAAAAAGAAGCAAAAGAACAGGTAAGGAAGAATAAATAAAAGCCCCATCCGAAACATCAGATGGGGCGGAGCCTAATACTATTCAGCTTTTAATGTAATTGCTTCGCTTACAGTTTCCAGCATATTTTTTCGGCTTTTATCTTTTCCAAGATAGGCTGTACGCAGAACAATCTGGTAAGAACCGGCTGTAAGGGCAGGAACGAAGAAGTTCAGTTCGCTTGGCTTGTTGCGGAAGAGGTTTGCTTCTTCCACATTGACCCAGGAAGTTTCATCAGAACTCATCTTTCCTTCAGAATCGACTGGTGCAAACCAGATGCCCCAGCCGTCACCGCCAAGTTTTAAGCGGCTACCGGTAAGTCTGCATGGTTTGCCTGCAGTAAGTGAACCTTCTGCTTCGGTATTCGAAAGGTCTGTGATTGTTGTGATTTCGGGACTTCCGTCGGCATAGACGATTTTGTCTACGCTTAAAGAAGAAATTGCTTCGTTTGCAAGAGGAGTGGGAGTAAACTTGATGTAAAAGTTACCGCTTTCTGAAACGTCGCTTTTTCCTTTAGCATTGCACTTCATGGCAATGTACATAGTTCCAAGGTCAAGCACGTTTACGGCTTTTCCCTGTTCAAGCATCTTGAGAATCTTCTTCTGAATAAGAATTGCTGCAAACTGGAGCATGAAAGGATCCATGCCTTTGTTGTCTTCTGAAATTTCAGAAAGAATGTTTTTGAATGTGGCTGTATTACGGCTTACAGTAGCGTAATAAGTTCCGTCTTTTGTGAAATTGTTTTCATGCAAAGTCACACTTAAAATAGAAGAGCTGTTTTCCAGCGTTGAGATGTTTTCCATCTTTACTATCCTACTGTCTTTCTACGGGCGACAGTCCCCAAGTGATTTTTTGGAATTTCATACGAAATTCATGTTTTTGCAGATAATCTGCATGACAAAATAATTTTTGCTATTTGACGTGTGCGGCACTTGCAAAAAATCACAATAGAAAGTAGGATAAATCTTATGAATAAGAGCAGATTTACTGCTTTCTATTGTTTGAAGGCTTAAAACTATTGGCGTAGTTTTAGGCCCTTTTTTTTGCTGCCGCTAAAACAATCATACGGCACATTTTTCAACCTCCTGCATAAAATAGTTAGTGTCATTAAGAGCTTCCATTAAGTTTTTACCAGCAGCTTTGACAAGTCCGCAAACAAACTGAATCAATGGATTGATAAAGTATTGCTGCAAAATCTCATCATCAGTCTTGCCTTCTATAAGGCGGTCAGGACTTAAGACAAGAGCTGTAATCTTGTCAGTCTGAAGTTCGTGCTGTTGCATTTCGTAAGAATCATTGCTGCAAAGGGCAGTTTTGAATTCTACACACTGCATGGCATTCAAAAACCTCATAACGATTGACTGGATACAGTGCACAACTTCATGTGCTATAGTAATTACATCCAGTGCAACACCAGCAAGGGCACGTTCATAAACATCGCTTCGGATAACAATGTTGTTTTCTTCAGGGTTATAGTATGCCTGAAGAAACTCATTTCGATTCCAAGCATTTGCTTCAACAATCTCATAATTAAATGAACTGTCAAAAAGCGGAATAATATTCTCCATTACATAGATAGGTTCAAATCTTCCGTCTGTTCCGCAACCACACAAGAGTCGCGCCCAGAATGCAGTAAGGTGCATTCCGTCATCTGTAAGAACGATAGCCTCTGCTTTCGGTTCTTTTATAGCTGTCTCAATCTGCGCTTCATACTGACACACTTCCATTCTGATATACTCCCGAACTTTCAAATTGTTTCAAAAGTTCTTTAAGTTGATTTACCTGTTCGGCAGTAAGCCGTGAGAAATCTTTTGCAAACATTACTGCGGTTTCCACATAGTTTGCTTCTGTCTTTTGTTCCGAAAAACTTACATTAACAGCCCCCTTGACCTTAGCCTTAGCTTCTTCAAGCTCGTTTTTCTGTTCTTCGCTTAAACCGTACTCTGCAACAATTTTTGCAATAAAGTCGTCCGGTATTTCGCGACCGCCATTTTCAATGGAAGAAAGGTATGCCGGGCTAACCTTAAGCCTTTTTGCCATAACTCCCAAAACCTCCGAACAGTCAATTCTCATCTTTCTCAAGATTTTTCCGAATGCTGTTACTTCTGCCATTGTACTTCCATCCTTCTGATTGTTTGTCCCCCACCCAAGAATCCAACGGATTCCGACTATTTGCCTGAAGGTTTTTTAGCATCTGAATAAAATATACATCCACTTCATGAAGAAGTCAATACTAAATATGAAAAATATTCACAATATTGTAAAAATATCGTTAGATATTATGAAAATTTGTGCGGTCTTACATGTTATGATTCGTGGCATTACGGCTGAAGGTTTGTGGAATGTCAGTACACGAGGCGTGGAGTGTATGGAGAAGGGGCGTGGATAATTCTACCCCCTGATTTCCAAGAAGGCTTCTTCTGGATTTTCAAGCCACTGGATAATCTGTTCAGTAACTTTTTCGATTTTTTGTCTGGAGTTTTTACCTCGAAGAGAACATTCCCATACAAAGCATACTCGCCAGCACTGTTCCTGGTAATACTTGAGGTTTTCTGCATCACGTTCTTTGTTGCGTGTAAACCTTTTTCTTCCAGAATTCCTGATTGGATTTTGGAAAAACAAAGTACTGACAGTTTTCATGAGCGTGCCAGAAGCATCCGTTTATGAAGATTACAGCAAAATATCGTGGGAAGATAAGGTCAGGTTTACCAGGATACCTTTTATCGCAGATTCTATAACGGAATCCAGCCCTGAAAAGGGCAGAGCGGATCTGTTTTTCGGGTTTTGTATCCTTTGAACGGATATGAGACATATTTTTATGACGGTCTTCTGATGATAAAACATCCATATCTGTATTATATATGGTAATGAGAAAAAAGTTCACGAAAACATGAGTAAAGTTACCACTTTTTTAAATTCCGTGATATAATCGAGTAAGGATTATATATTAATGCATGCGAATTACAAAAAACTCTGGAAACTACTGATTGATAAAGACATGAAAAAAACGGATTTATTAACAGTAGCCGGTATTTCCACAAATATCCTTGCTAAAATGAACAAGGGAGAGTATATCTCAATGGACAGTCTTAACAAGATTTGTAAGGCTCTTGCAGTTGATGTTGGTGATATTGTTGAATTAAATAAGAAAGAAATGGATTAAAGTATAAATGATTTTTACTGAATACTTAATTAACAATACAAATCTTTCACACTCTTCTATTGAGCATTATGAAGGTGGTTTAAGAGCTATTAATAAACTTGCTATTGAAGAGAAATTAATTGACGAACCATTGGAAGAGCTTTCAATTGGAGAATTAGAAATTGTTTTTGAACTTTTGCGACATAATAGTAGTTTTATTAATAAAGATACAGTTGGACGCCGTATGTATTCTAATTCATTAAGACATTTTATTTCGTATAAAAAATCTGAAAGTCATCTAAAAGTTGATGAAAAACTTATTGAGTCAATTCAACATGATAAAATGCTGTCTGTTACAGAAAAGGAATCTCTAATAAAATCTAGAATTGGCCAAGGAATTTTTAGGGAAAAATTTTAAAAAATATAATAGGGATCTGCTTCATAAGTGGAGTTAGTGATAATAGACTTCTAATAGCAAGTCATATAAAACCATGGTCTGTTAGTGATAATAAAGAACGGCTGGATACTGAAAACGGTTTTTTATTGAATGTTTTGTACGACAAGTTATTTGATTTAGGTATTATTTCTTTTACAGAAACTGGAGATATGCTTATTTCAAAATCCCTTAAAGAAGAAAATATAGAACGATTACATATAACAAAAAGCGTAAATTTGATCTTTTAATGTCTCCAGCATTAAAGAGAAATTTAGAATATCATAGAGATGTGATTTATTTAAAATAAGGTGGGGAACATGCTTAAAGGTAAAATTATTATTGTCTAAATAAATATCTAAATGGTAATTCATTTGATGAAAACTATGCTCTGTTAAGTCATTATATACAGTTACAAGGGAATCCAGAAGCTACTCATTATGCTGAAATATTAGCAAATAAAGGAATCGATTTAAAATCATTACCTACTCAATTAGTTTTTAATAAAGAACATAAAGTAAATCTTTTACCAAATGAAACAAATCCTTTTACCTTTATAGATTTATTTGCAGGAATTGGAGGTTTCAGACAAGCAGGACAATCTTGTGGAGGTCGTTGCGTTTTTTTCTTCTGAATGGGATGATTCTGCAAAACAGACATTATTTTGAAAAATTATGGGGAAGTACCATTTGGTGATATTACAAAAGCAAGAAACAAAAGCTTTAATTCCTGAAAATTTTACTTTACTTTTTTGGTGGATTTCCATGCCAACCATTTAGTTCTATAGGAAAACGAGAGGGATTCAAACATAAGACACAAGGTACATTATTTTTCCATATTGCAGAAATTATACATGATAAACAACCCAAGGCTTTTTTATTAGAGAATGTACCAGGTTTATTAACTCATGACAAAGGAAATACAATTAATACAATTATGGATGTTCTTGAAAATGAACTACATTATACAGTTAGAAAAACCGTATTAAACAGTGCAGATTTTCATGTACCACAATACAGAAAACGTTTATATATTGTTGGATTTCATCAAGATTTGCATATACAAGATTTTCATTTTCCAGAACCAAATATTGATGAGAGAGTGGGAATAGGAC
>NZ_AJGU01000054.1 GCF_000260795.1 Treponema sp. JC4 | reverse complement strand
TATCATATGCTGGAAAAAGATATTGAAGGTCTAGTTGCCAGCGGCTTTTTGGTGCACAGCGGTAGAAACCAAGCAGTTCAGCCCATAAGTGATTTTAGCGAATCTATCTACAACAATACTGAATATATAGCTCAAACAAAGAAGGAAGATGATGAAATTGAATTCATCTCCTATATGGCAGACCGTTATGAATCACGTCGTGGCGAAGATATTTCTGCAAGGGTGATACAAAGAGAATTATATCGTTATGAAAAAGCTCATAACTATCTTGAAGTGGTAAAAAGAGTCTCGGCTGAGCTTAAAGAATCTGAGTACCGCTTCTTTCTTTATGATGTTGCAAATGATGTTTTAAAAGGCGACGATTCCAGCCTCAATGCAACCATATCTGATTTATACGATGGGGGAGACAGATACAATGTGGCAACCGAAATGCTGGAAGAAAAACATGAACTTTTTCAGAAAGGACTCATCGAATTTGTAAAGAAAGGAAATCTTTCTGATGCAACTATTACTCTAACAGATAAAGGCCGTAAGTTAGTACTCGGAGATAAGGCATTTCTCTTTGAAGAGACTATCAATGATAAGAATCTTATTAAAACCGAATCCATCAAGGAAAAGCGTCTTTTCTACAGCTCTGAAAATCAGAAGGAAATTGACCGTCTCAAAGCAGCCCTTCAGGAAGAGAAACTGAAAGGCATCCAGCAGCGCCTTAAGGATGACGGACTTCCTGTTGGCGTTGCAGTTTTGCTGTATGGTGCACCTGGAACCGGAAAGACAGAATCGGTTATGCAGATTGCAAAAGAAACTGGTCGTTCTATCGTTCATGTCGATATCAGCGAGGCTAAGTCTGCCTGGTTTGGCGAAAGCGAAAAGCGCATCAAAAAGATTTTTACCAGCTACAAAAATGCCTGTGAACTTGCAGAAAAGAAGGGGGAACTTATGCCAATTCTTCTTTTCAACGAAGCAGATGCACTTATCTCTAAAAGAAAGAATGACACTTCTGGGAACTGCGCTCAGACAGAAAATGCAATTCAGAACATCATTCTGGAAGAGCTTGAGAACCTTAAAGGCATTTTTATTGCAACAACAAACCTGGCTTCAAATATGGACTCAGCTTTTGAACGCCGATTCCTCTTTAAGATTAAGTTTGAGAATCCATCAACAGAAGCAAAGACTTCTATATGGATGAATAAACTTTCCTGGCTCGATAAAGAAACTGCCACTGAGTTTGCAAAAGATTTCGATTTCTCCGGCGGCCAGATAGACAACATTGTAAGAAAGATTGCTATGAACGAAGTTATTACAGGCGAACGTCCGGAAATCTCAGATATCCGCGATATGTGTAGGTGCGAAAAAATCGATAATCCAGATGGCTCAAGACGCATGGGATTCTGTTTGTAGGAGACAATCATTATGGGTGAAATAAGAAGAATAGGAAGAGTTGCATATAACTCAGGAAGGGTAGAGCGGGTAACAAATTATTCCCCGGAAGAGCGGGCTGCAAAAATAAAAGAAATTGAACAGGCCGCAGCAGAAAGGGCGGAGATCCGTGCGTATCTTGCAAAATTTCCAAACCCGAATCACTTAACTTTTGCGGAACTGTTAGAACAGGCATTAAATAATAAAAAAACAAATGATGATGAACTTGCTTATATTTTGGATATAGGCAAGCACAAGACAGATAGTTCAGCTTACACAGTGGATATTGGAAGTCATCACTAATTATTATCTGGAGGAGGTCCAAAAGTGATTTATATTACCGGCGATACCCATAACACGGAAGACATGTCAAATCTCTCATCAAAGAATATGAAGCTCTGTTGCATGGAACAGAATGCAGATTTTCATGCAATCACAGCGGCAATCGTTCTTGGTGATTTTGGGCTTCCTTGGAATTCTGACTGTTCAATTGATGAAGCTGGAATCCATCCAAGTGATCATACAGACAGATATCTTCTAAAGTGGTACAAGCAAAAACCGTTCAAGATTCTGGCTGTAATGGGCAATCATGATAATTATGACATCATCGAAAAACTGCCTGAAGTAGCAATGTTTGGGGCTAAGGTTTTAAAAGTCAGTGATAACATATTCTATCTCAAGCGAGGCGAAATCTACACAATTGAAGATAAACGTTTCCTTGTTCTTGGCGGCGCTTTAAGTGATGACAAAGCCTGGCGCAAACCGCATGAATCCTGGTGGGAGCAGGAAGAGTGGAGTGAAGGGGAGAAAGAAACCTGTTTGGCAAAGGTAAAAGAAAACAACGAGTTTGATTTTGTTCTCTCACATACTGGTCCGTCAAATGGCATCGCCCTTACAGATGATTACTTCAGCAATGAAGAAAACCTAAAGCTGCTCCATCGCGATTCCAATGTTGTTTTTAATGACAAAATCGAATCATCCATCTCATACAAGAAATGGTTCTTCGGTCACTGGCACAGCGACTGGGGATATGAACATTATAACGAATCAAAATATGTTCCTCTGTATCATCAGGGGATAGTAATATAATAAAAAATGCTCATACTGAAACTATAGTTCCATCAAAGACTTTCTTTACGAGATGAACAGATAGTGGAAACGCATAATCAATACTCTGCAAAAGCCTTTGTTCTTCAGTAGAATATCTGACTTTATCCTCTGTATACATAACTCCGGTTGAATCATTTATTGCAATCTGCATATTCAGAGAAGAAATAAATCTGTAAGTCCAACCGGGTTTCTGTTCCATTTTTGTGGTACAAGATATTATTTAAGCAGATTCGCTGCTTATTTTTCTTTTACCTTTTCAGCCATCGCAAGTACTTCTTCTTTCCAGCGTTTTACAAGACGCGCAGGGGCAAGCGGTTCAGCCTGACAGCCCCAGCTCAGAATCAATTCCAGTACTTTATCATACTGACTTGATGAGAAGGAAACCGTGGTCGATTCATCATCTTCCGTAAAAGTCTGATCATCGGCCAGTTTGTGTTTTTTCATCCATTCTTTTGCATAACCAGTAAAGCAGATTTTATATTTCTCTATCTTATCACCCTTATAAGCTCCAAGACGGCCACCACCACTGTAATCGTTAATATCGTAATCTTCTGGGAGTTCAAACTCGTCCTTAAGAACAACAACATCTGCCATATAGTTCAAATCGTACAAAAGAACCATGTCCGCATATTCACTGTATGCGAAAAGATAAACTGAACCATTATCCAACACAAGCTGGAAAGGCCAGACAATTCGCTGAGCTTCATTATTGGTATATGGTTTTGTGTAACGGAATCTCAACTTGTGATTTTTCTGCAGGGCATCGTATACTTTCTCCCAGTTCTGGGTATTGATGTCGTATTCCATCTGTGGAGAAACAACCACACGGCCAGAAGAAAAGATTTTGTCGCTTTTGGCGATTTCCGGTTGAAGGAAGTAGATAAGATCTGTTACGCTATCATAAAGAGGAGTGTTCTTGAACTGCTGTAAAACTCCGCCAAGACTTGCAATAAGCGCAACGTTCTTTTTTATTTCTTCAGAACAATGCTCTGAGTAAAATTCTTCGGAAAACTTTTCATCGATAGCATAACTTCCATGAACCTGCTTATCTTTGATCAGATTATTCGCTTTGAGCTTTTTAATTGACCTCAAAATAGTGATATTAGAAACATCAAATTTCTTTTCAAAATATTCTGAGTTATATTTTATGTTTGGATTATCAGGTGCTTCTTCACGTAAAATACGAAGGATTTTTGCTCCGTATTTATCAACTTTAGGATGTGCCTCTTTTTCAACAGCCCTTGCATCACGCCTGTCCTGACGTTCTCTTCGTTCTTCTTCCGTAAGTCTTCTACTCATACTCATAGTTTATCACAATACTCTCAAAAGTCTATCATTTTATGATAGACTTTAATAGATAAACACTATCTCTGTTCAAGCGGTAATGAATAGTTTCTGGATACAACGAAAACAATATATCGCAAATCAACTTTATTAGCCTTTACTCGTTTTGCTTTACGTTCTTCAGTATAACTGACAAGAAGACTCATAGTTCCAGCGAGAAGTGTTGCTGTAATTACAATTGGAAGTAATAAGATGTCAGAAATAACAGCAATTCCGACTATCAGAGTTGCAATACATGGCAGACAGAAAGTGAATATATCATGCAGTTTATGATTCTTTACAACTGATGAATCTTTTATCCAGTTTGCAAAATAAACTGACAAAACCATAACATTTACAACCAAAAAAAATGCAATTACGCTTTCCATAAAGAACTCCTTGTGGCCTTTAAGAGGGCCGTTTTTCAACTTTATGGCTCTTATTATAATAGTCAACAGTGCCAACAAATGGCATTATAAAAATTTTTCTGCCAGAAACTTCAAAAATTTCTGCTAAAAACTCCTGATTGAAGTACCACAGGCCTTAAGAAGATCATCAACAGAACTTACACCCCATTTATCGGCTGCAAGCTTTACAATCTGCCCGCAGGTTCTGGAATCTTCTAGAGCATCGTGTGCAAGATATTCTATTCCAAAATGTGCTCCAAGATCTGTCAGTCTATGAGACAAGTCCGGCCAGGTCTTTTTAGCCAAAACAAGAGAATCAAAATATTCGAGATTTGGTCGAGCCATTCCAAAATATTCGCAGCAGCTCTGAATTACCGGCATATCAAATATGTTTCCGTTATGGGCCACAAGTGGAATTCCAGGAGTTTTATTAACGAACGGCATAACCATTGAATCCCAGATTTCAGGAAAGTAGGGCTTGTCACGAACATCATTATATGAAATATGATGAATAGTCTCTGTCCATTCAGGTATAAAATACATCTTGGCCGGATGGATCAGCGAATAACAGGAATCTGCTTCTTTTCCATCTATAAAACGTACAAGTCCTACAGAACAGGCACTGTTCCGGTACTGATTTGCAGTTTCAAAATCGATGGCAATGTAATCTAATTTATTGTTCATACAGATAATATAACATGAAAAGTCTATCAAACGATGATAGAAATATAAGAATATTGTATGATTCTTTCTTACATTTTAACATTACATAATACTAGTTATAATGTACCTTCTGTCTACCAAGAGACAAAAGGCCACAGAGAGTCTTCTATCTCTAAAAATCTACATCAGCAAGATATCTTTTTAATAAAAATGCGCAGAAATATGGGAACGTATGAATATTGTTTTCAAATCCAATATTTCCATGAATAAGTTTGATACCCGTCGTGATATCAGGATAAGAATCGCTTTTAATAAGAGTTGAAAGTGATTTAGCCTTTCCATTTGTAGATTTTACTTCTACAGGAACAAGAGATTTTTTAGTCCTTACAAAGAAATCCTGTTCTAGTGTTGAACTTTCTTTTTTATAATAGAACAATTCGTATCCCTGTTTACAAAGAGCTTCCGCAATTATATTTTCATACAAAGCACCCTTGTAAACATTCATGTTCTTGTTCGCCCGTAAATCATCCTGTGATTCTTCATCAAGATTTGCAACTAGGAGCCCTGTATCACGGAAATATAATTTGTATTTATCATCTTCATAATTACCTTTTAATGGCAAATCAGGAGTATGAAGACAATAGCAGATATTAATCATACCAGCATCATTCAGCCATTCTATACAGCCCCAATAATCTTTGAACTTTGCTCCGTTTGCAACTTTTGAAATCTGAAATTTTTTGCTTTCTTTTGCAAGCTGAACAGGAATATGATTGAACACATTTAAAACGCGGGTTTTATCTATGCCCTCCACGTACTTTTTGATGTCTTCCTTATAATCTGAAATCAGTTCCTGCTGCAGAGCAAGACTTCCTTCAAAAGTTCCTTTTTCAATATAATTTGAAACAACTTTTGGCATTCCACCTAAGATACAGTAATCAAGAAAAAGTTCATCAAAGGTTTTCATTGTAGTCTGATTAAATGCCACTCCTGATTTCATGTGAGAAAGCAAATCTTCTATTGTTTCTTTTCCATATCCCTTTGCCCACAAAAATTCCTCAAAGTCCAGTGACTGCATTGAAAATTCTGACTTGTACCCTACACTATTACTATGGATTTTTTTATAATTAATCCCGAGCATAGAACCGCTGCAGATAACATCAAATCTGCCATCAATACAAAAGGATTTTAAGCTTGCCGCAATTTCCGGGAAATCCTGAATTTCATCAAAAAGAATGAGTGTTTTTCCCGGATTAAATTTCTTAGATGGATCAATTCTAGAAATATTTTTTATTATGGATGAAGCTTCAAAACCATCTTCGCATATAGATAAATATTTTGTTTCAAGCGCAAAATTTATGCTTACAAAGTTTTCATAAGTTTCTGCAAAATGCTCAATAGACTTTGTTTTTCCTATCTGACGAGCGCCTTTTACGATAAGGGGCTTTTTGTCCTCAGAAACCTTCCAAGAGAGTAAATAATCATCTATCTTTCTTTTCAAATACATAGTGATATTATAACACACTTCTTCTAAAATGTGAGCGAAAATATATAGAAAAATACTATTTTATGAGCGAATATTTAATGATAATTACTAATGTATGAAGGAATAATTAACAAAATTTACTAATTCATGAGCCAATCAAGAATCCGATTTCCGTCATCGCCCTACCCTTGCACCTTGTGCATAACATAGCGGACCTTACCAACTACGCGGAAGTCCTGGCTTTCATTGCCTTCTGTCATTTCCTTCGAGATTTGTCAAATAGTGATTTAAAAAAGTTTACTCACCTTTTATTTACCAACCATATTCTTCTAGGGTTTTATTACCAATCAAGCGGAACCGTGGGTAGTCAAGTAAATCACAGCCATAATAAATTGTCAAAATAGAAATACGAGTTCCTTCTTCATAAAAAACTACAGTTGGCTTATACCAAAAATCAATATCCGTCTCAAAAGAATAATCTTCTTTCCATCGAATATTTAATGACTCTAATTCATCTTCATATTTTTCAAATTCATAAGATATAATATCTTTTGTGTAAATACATGTTTCCTTACAGCCTCTACAAATATTTATAATTCCCCCACGCTGCATAGTACGTTCCATATAGTATTCAAGCTTTTCTTCTGTTACATTAATTTTTTCTGCTTTTGGTATAGGCTTTTGTTCTATCTGCTTTTCAGTTTGCTGTTTTGATGTATTATTTTTACAAGAAATAAAGAAAACTGTTATTAATAAAAAGTATTGAATTATTTTTTTCATGCCCAAGAATATAAAACATATTGTTATTATTTTCAATAAATTAAATTGTTCTATGGATTATATTCAGTTGTTTTTTTATGTTTAATTCACCATAAATTTCAAACCGTGACAATTTGTCACGGTTTTCTTTCAGGAAGGTTTTAGAAATTATTTCTTAGTTATTTCAATTTTAAGAATTTGTCCATTATGTTCTGTTGCTACATAACCTGTAGTAGAATCAGCACTAGGTATTACAACCGAATATTTAAAAATTGTTGTTGTTGCCTCAAAACTTCCATCAGAATTTTGCTTTACTGAGTAAGGAAGTTTCTGGCCCTTTGTAAGTCTCCAGTTGTCACTTCCGCCAAAATAAAGAGCTTCAACATTTTCGCAACGACAAATTATTGAACCATTAACTTCTACCTTATCAAAAACAAGAAGCTTTACATCATTTTTTACTTCATCTGTAAAAAAATCTTTTGTACTTCCATACCAAGAAGTTCCGTCAAATGGGTTAGCAGAAACTGAACTGCTTCCGCTATCACTACTGTCATTTGCACAAGAAACAAAACCGGCAAGCAATACTGCTGTAAGCAAACAAATACACAATTTTTTTAATACTTTCATTATTATTTCCTTTTATATATAAATATCTTATTCATTTCTTATGAGTAGTTCAACTTGTCCTGTTATTTGCTAAGTGTAATAAGTTATCCCTGAATCTTATGCCTTACATATCTTACTTTACCAATAATCTGTAAATATTCACTATTCTTACTTACTTCAAAAGCCGGATAAACAGGATTATCTGAAATAACTCTTATTCCTGTAAGAATTTTCATAAGTCTTTTTACATAACCGCCGCTCAATTACACTTGCAAAGTCCTGGACCAAAGACGGCTGGCAGATGAAACGGGAGTTTCTGAGCCCGTGTGTTACAACGGATATAACAAAAATTCCAGGAATAAAATAATATTTATTCCTTTAGTCTCTGTTTTTATAACTGTATAAATCAATTAAATAGCTTTTTCCATGTACGGAGAGAATCTTTTATTAAATCTTCAAAATTATCAGGTAAAATATAAGAACTGTAAGGGAAAATTGATTTTCTATTCAGAATCGATTTTTATTTTGTTTTCTGATATATTAAAAAAATCGGGGCTGTAGCTCACCTAGCGTTTGAATGGCATTCAAAAGGCAGTCGGTTCAACTCCGGTCAGCTCCAATTATAATTCAAATTCCTTAATTAAGAAATTTATAGTTTCTTTATGCTTTTCTTTATTTATTGAACAAACCGTATGCCTTGCCCCAGTAAACATTCCCTTAAAGAATTTACCATTTTCTCGTGATACAGTTTTAATCCATTCAACTTTAGCAACCCACTCGCAAGCATCATTGTTATGATTTTCTTTCATATTAGGTTGTTTAAGTGAAAGTTCATATAATTTTTTCCCATCAATTAAAAACTTGTCTATAGGAACTGCTTCTTCGATAATTTTTCCAAATCCTACATAACCACCAATATCATTAGCGCGTTTCTGGTAAGCAAAGAAATAATCACCCTTTTTAAGGCTTTTTATTTCTTTACTATAATAATACCCATTATTGTTTTTCTGTCCGGCCGAAATAAATGCATATTTCAAATAATCATCATAATTTCTATGGTCACCTTCACCTGTACAGTAAAACATAAAATTGTCATTATTTCGATTTGTTTTTCTTTCGTATTTTACATTTCCAATAGTTGTTTTAATTGTTTTAGACATTCCATTTTCGATTGAGGTATTAAACTCATTACTGATTGTGACAAAATTTCTGATAATATCTTCAGTCAAAATATGTGCCTGGTTCCAATAAGAATC
>NZ_AJGU01000053.1 GCF_000260795.1 Treponema sp. JC4 | reverse complement strand
CCTCTTTATGCCATATCAGAGTAAGAGTTCAAATATTTTTACAGTAAAAAATTCAAGCTGGTATACAGTAAAAGATGATATTTTTATTGATTCCAACTGGAGCAAACTTAATAAATAATTTGTAAATTATCTGGAGGAAATATGTTTTTACCACTTTATATAGACCCTGGTACGGGAAGCATGCTCTTTTCTATTCTTATTGGAGCATGTGCAACTTTATTCTTTCTTGTTAAGGCACTCTGGCTTAAAATAAAGCTTTTTCTTACAGGCGGAAAAGATGCTGCTAAAACAGACAAATCTTACAAGCCTTATGTAATTTTCTGTGAAGATAAACGTTACTGGAATATCTTTAAACCTGTTCTTGATGAATTTGAAAAGAGACAGACAGATATTACTTACTATGTTGCAAATGATAAGGATCCTGTTTTTGCAGAAAAATATCAGTATGTTCACCCCGAAGTAATTGGCGAAGGAAACAGGGCTTTTGCAAAATTAAATATGCTTTCTGCCGGTATTGTATTAATGACAACACCGGGACTTCAGGTATACCAGTTAAAGCGAAGCCGCAATGTAAAACATTATGCTCATATACTCCATGCACCCGGTGATGCAACAATGTATCGTCTTTTTGGAATTGACTATTTTGATTCTATTCTCTGTACAGGCGATTACCAGTTTGCAGATATTCGTGAACTTGAACATAAAAGAAACTTACCTGAAAAAGAGCTTGTTACAGTTGGCTGTACTTATCTTGATGTATTCAAAAAGAAGATGGAAGCAATTCCTGCAGAAGAAAATCATAAGTTTACAGTACTGGTATCTCCTTCATGGGGTAAGTCTGCATTATTAAGTCTTTACGGTGAAAAACTTCTTGATCCTCTTGCAAAGACAGGCTGGAACATTATTATACGACCTCACCCACAGTCAAGAATCAGCGAAGCAGACATGCTTACAAAACTGGAAGAAAAATACAAGGATACTGCCAATATTATATGGGATAGTGAACGTGACAATTGTTATTCCCTTAAAAAAGCAGATATCATGATTACAGACTTTTCCGGTATTATCTGGGATTACACCTTCCTTTGCGACAAGCCTGTTATGTATGCAAATGCAGAAATGGATCTTATGCCTTATGATGCTTATGATCTTAACCATGAAATCTGGCAGTTTGATACACTTAAAAAAATTGGTATAAAGATAGAAGAAAAAGATTTTTCTAATATTAAAGAAGTTATTCAGAATGCTTCTGATAATCCTGAACTG
This sequence comes from Treponema sp. JC4, assembly GCF_000260795.1. Taxonomy (GTDB): domain Bacteria; phylum Spirochaetota; class Spirochaetia; order Treponematales; family Treponemataceae; genus Treponema_D. The sequence continues at coordinate 7,892 of NZ_AJGU01000053.1, read as the reverse complement.
GCTCAGCTGCGTCATAAAGCACGTGATGAAGCATGGCAGCATATTGGAGAATCAGGAAAACTTACAGCAGACTTTATGATTAAAACTGTAGAGGAACTTTCAAAGTGATTAAAAATATCACAATAAACGGTGACTTTCTGTGCAGAAATCTTACAGGTATAGAACGTTTTGCATATGAAACTACTATAAGATTAGATAAAATTATAGAAAAAGATTCGCTTTCTATCTTAGTTCCAAAGAATGCAAAATTTATTCCTGATTTTGAAAATATCAAAGTTGTAAGGAGTAATAAAAGCTGTAAGATTTTTCCTTTATGGGAACATATCTTTTTTTCTTTATATCTCTTTAAGACTAAGTCTATTCCTTTAGATTTTGCAAATGTTACTCCTCTTTTTAAGCCGGGTATTGTTTTTATTCATGACATATATGCAAAACTATACCCAAAAGATTTTACATCAAAAAAAGAAAAATTAATCCGACTGTATATGTGCATGATGTATAAACATTGTGCTAAGCATGCAAAAAAACTTCTTACTGTAAGTAACTTTAGTAAAAAACAGATAAGCAGTACCTACCATGTAAAAGAAGATGACATTTCTGTAATTTATAACGGCTGGGAACATATTAAAAATATTGAAGCTGATAATTCTATATTTGATGAGCATCCTGAACTTACAGAAAAAAATTATTTTTTTACCCTTGGCAGCCTGCAAAAAAGAAAGAACTTAAAATGGATCTGTAATTACGCATCAAAAAATCATGATGAAAGATTTGCAATTTCCGGTAAAGCAATTTCCGGAATGGTGAGCAATGAATTAAAAGAACTGCAGACTCTTAAAAACGTTGTTCTGCTGGGCTATGTGTCCGATGCCCAGGTAAAAGCACTTATGCAGAAATGCAAAGCTTTTGTATTTCCAAGTTATTACGAAGGCTTTGGTATACCGCCTTTAGAAGCACTTGCCTGCGGAGCCCCAATTATAATTGGTAATGCAGCATCTCTTCCTGAATTATATGGTAATACAGCCCACTATATAGACTGTAATAATACTGATGTAAAACTTTCAGAATTATTAAAAAATCAAACAGAAGCCCCTGAAAGACTTTTTAAGGAATATTCATACCGGCAGACTGCAGAAAAACTGAAAGAAACTCTAAGCGAATTTACACAAATGAAAATTGCCATTGACTGCAGAATGATAGGAAGCGGAGGAATAGGTTCTTATATTTCTGCCCTGCTCCCGCATTTTTTAAGGGATAATAAATGTCTTTTGATTGGAAGCAGTGAACAGCTCAAAAAGTTTTCTGCAGAAAAAAATGCAGAAATTGTTATCTGTAATACAAAACCTTTTTCTTTAAAAGAGATATTTAACTTTCCTAAAGCAATATTAAAAAAAATTAACAGATGTGACTTATATTACAGCCCATACTGTAATGTACCCGGGGGAATAAAAATTCCACTTTATACAACAATACATGATGTTGTTTTTCTTGATGTTCCTGGTCTTGCTTCAAAAGCAGGTACCTTTATTCGTAAATGCTTTTACAAAAGAGCCTGTTTTTATTCAAAAGAAATTTTTACGGTTTCTAATTTTTCTGCACAAAGAATAAAGCATCATTTACACTGTAAAAAGAATATTGTCTGTACTTATAATGCACTACCAGACTGGTTTTTTGAAAATAAAAAGCCAGACAGCAGTTTAGCAAAAGAAGACAAGATACTTTTTGTAGGAAATATAAAAAAACATAAAGGACTTTCTACACTATTAGATGCCTTTATAAAAGCAAAAGAAAAAGGATTATCATCATCTCTTGTAATTGTAGGAAATAAGGATAATTTTAGAACTGCAGACGAACAGATATTTAACAAAATAAACTCTGCTCCGCAAAATTCAGTAACCTTTACCGGAAAAATTACTGATGAAGATTTAAAGAATCTTTACAAGCAGTCTAAGGTTCTTGTTCAGCCAAGTTTATATGAAGGTTTTGGAATGCCTCCTTTAGAAGCACTTAATCTGGGAACTCATGTAATTTTGACTGACATTCCGGTATTTAAAGAGATTTATGAGGACTTTCCTGTAACCTTCTATAAAGCAGAAGATTCAGAAGAACTATATCAGAAACTGCTGGATATTGAAAATATCATTAAAGAACCATTAAATATTCCTGACAAGTATTCTTTTGAAAAAACTTATTCAATTATTATGAATTCTCTGGAGACAAAATAAAATGAAAGTAGCAATTGTACATGACTGGCTTGTAAATTATGGCGGCGCAGAACTTTTTGTGGAATATCTTTTAAAAATATATCCTGATGCAGAGATTTTTACACTTGTTTATAACAGGAAAAAAATCGGAAATCATTTTACAAACAATACAATTCATACATCATTTGTTCAAAAGATTGCATTTTCTTCAAAACTCTATACCAAGCTTTTAACTTTAATGCCAAAGGCTTTTGAATCTTTTGATTTTACAGGATTTGATCTGGTAATTTCTTCTTCTTCATGCTGTGCAAAAGGAATTATTACACCACCTTATGTACCTCATGTTGCATTTATTCATTCTCCAATGCGTTATGCATGGGACCTCTTTTTTGATTACAGAAAAAAAAGCGGAAGAATTACCCGCTTTTTTATGAATAAATGGATTCCTGCATTAAGACTCTGGGATTATGTTTCCAGTCAGAGAATTGACACAATAATTGCCAATTCAAAATTTATTGCAAGAAGAATTAAAAAATTCTGGAACAGAGATGCAAGGGTTATATATCTGCCTGTAGATGTAAGCCGTTTTAACCCTTGTGATAAACCAAGAGAAGATTTTTATGTAGCATTCAGCAGATTAGTTCCTTACAAGAGAATAGATCTTGCAATTTCTGCCTGCAAACTTCTTGGTAAAAAGCTTGTGGTAATTGGTGCCGGCAGCGAAATGGAAAACCTTAAAAAGCTTGCAGAAGGCAATAAAAATATTACTTTCCTTGGCCGTGCCTCTGACCAGGTGCTTGAAGACCACCTGCAGCGCTGCAAGGCCCTGCTTTTCTGTGCAGAAGAAGACTTTGGTTTTGTACCTCTTGAAGCTCAGGCCTGCGGTACCCCGGTAATTGCATACGGACGCGGCGGCGCCTTAGAAACAGTTATTTCAGAAAAGACCGGTTTATTCTTTGAACAGCAGACAACAGACAGCCTTGCTCAGGCTATAGAAAAATTTGAAGAACTTAATGCCCAGAATAAGTTTGTAAAAGAAGAGATAATTGAACACGCAAGATCATTTACAGAAGACCGCTTCCAGAAAGAATTTAAGGAAGCGGTTCAGGATGCAGTTGAAAGAGCCCGTGTAAAATAAGCTTACTTAAAGAAGAACTTACATCCTACAGTAATTACTACACCAATTGTTGTAGGATACTCTTCTGAGTTTGCAATGTGGTATGGTGTACTCCAGCCGGCATTAGCACAGTTACCGTTATTACCGGCTATATCTCTGTTATAGTCATTTTCATCAATTACAGTGTAATAACTCAAAACAAGTCCTAAATCTCCTGTAATCTCTATAGGACAGTGACGGTCCTGTACGCGCAGCTTTCCACCAATTGTAAGTGCATGGATCCAGTTATAGGCACCATCGTGAAGGAAGTATTTCTGAAGTTCATTGCGGTTATATGGAGACATTTCTGAATACAGGTTGCTGCCCGGAACCTGCTGGCTTCCATAATCTGCACCGTGACGGCTGAACTGATAATTGATATGAGCTGATAATGTTGGATCTATATTGAATTTAAATTCTGCAAGAAGTTCGTCTGAGTTAGGCGGCATATAGTAACCGATACAGCTGCCGGCATTTGTATAATTTTCAAAAATATAATGGTTATACCAAGGGGCATAGTTGATGGAATGGTGGGTATAGCAGTATGGTTCAACCTTGGTATAGCGCAGTGCAAAAGAAGCCCAGCTTAATTTTGGAATAGGGAATTTTAAACCTGCCTGGTAAGCAAACATGGCTCTGGTTGATTCAAAAATATTTCTCTTAAGAAGGGCTGTAACTTCTTCCAGATAGCCGGAGAACCAGATCTGTCCAAGTCCTGCCTTCTGCAAACGAATATCTCCAAAAAGAGCAAGGTTATCGTTATCACCTACACTGTTCTGATAAACAACATAGTTTGTAAGAGGGAACATATAACCAAGTTCAAAGCGTTTAGGCCATACTACAGTACTACCAAAATCACAGTGAAGATACTTAAAATCAACTTCTATCATATTGATAGAAAATGCATTCTGAAAGAAATATGTATCATCTGCAGAACCGGAATCCTCCGGCCATGAATTTTCTGCAATATAATCCTGATTAGGATATTCAAGGCCGCCAACCATAAATGAATATCTGAGCCATGGGAATAGAACAAAGGAAGTTTCAAGTCCAAAGAATGGATCTGCCTGTGCATTTAATACAAGGCTGGAACCGTTATCCATACCTGCCCATTCACGGTCTACTCGGCCAAATTTAACCAGCAGTTTGTCATCAAGTACAGAAAAGTTAATTTCACCCTTAATACCGCCGCCTACACTTAATTCCTGAGGCCAGCCTTCAAGACCTGATGCACTCAGGTTTGAAATAAAGTATACCTGACCGTCCCAGCGTTTGTTGTATTTATATGGCATGTAAGAGGTCAAAAGTTTTTTAGTAATTTTTCGCTTGTACTGAGAAAGATCTCTTGCACCTTCTACGCCATCCAGAAAGTCTACAAGTTCATCTGATGTATAATTACTGTTTCCAAACCAGCTGTATCCGATAAAGTAATCGCCAACTTCTACAAGACTTGCCTTAGTTCCATCAAAAAAAGCAAATACGTTATATGAGAAATACTTTGTCAGATCACCTTCAAAGGTAAAACTTGGAATAAGTTCAAAAAGATAACTTTTATTGTAATCACTTTCATTATACAGTCCAATTGACCCTTCCATTTCAAAGCCAAAGTTATAATTAAAACTGAGAGGAAGTTCCGGATTATCATTTTTTACCTGGGCATGAAAGATATTGTTTTTTACTTCTTCATTTGGGCGAAGTTTATCGACATAAAAGCCAAGGATTTTAGCTTCGCGCTCGGTCATTTCATAGCCGCTGTCGTAAATCTCATTTATAGCCTTGGTAATCTGGGCTCTGGTATAAGGCTTTGCACTGCTTATTGTAGAACAAAGCCCTTTAAGCTGTGCCTGTTCTATAATTTCGTAAACATCATCATAAATACTTACAGAAATGTTTTTCTGTGCAAAGAGATTTGTAATGCCTAAAATACTTACTAAAACTAAAACTGATAATTTTTTCATAACTACCTGCTATTTTATATTAAAAAAGTGAACAATTCAAAGCCAGGGCAATTTCCATACCCTGCTGAAAATTTCCGCTTTTATTATTATTATTAAATACAAACTGATACATCAGCTGAGCTTTTGCTGTTATGTGGTCATTAAAGCTGTAACTGCCCTTCACTGCAAGCTGATTTGTAAACTGCACTGTGCCTGTAAGGCGGAAGTCGCGGGCTTCTTTTTCTGCATCTTCTGCAGAGTAAAGTCCGTTTCTGAATTTTACAGCCGGATAATAACTGTTATAAGTACCCTCGCCATCATCTGCATACTGGCTGAATATTCCAAATGAATGTGTACCGTGGGCTACAAAAAGATAGTCTGCTTCTGCATTCCATTTTTTAGGCATGGTGTAGCCGAACTTTGCCTGAAAGCCTATGGCATCAGGACCGAATGGGGTTCCTATCCATGAACATAGAGGTGTGTCACCATTGCTCTGCATATTGTAGCGGTAGCTGTAGAGTGACCATTCTTTTGCCTGCTTGATGTAAAGGAAGGGTGTTGTATAAATGGCTTCTATTCCTGCTGCGTACCAGCCGCCATGTTCTTCAGGTATCTTTACTTCTACTCCGGCCTGATAGCCCCAGCCGTCAGGAACTGATTTTCCATTGTCGCTTGTAAGTTCGTTTGGAGGCTGAATTTCATCCTGTGAATACAAAACATAGATGCGGGTGTTGCGGCAAGGAAGTATTTCCAGGCTCAGGCCCATATAGGCACAGGTGTGGGCTTCTCCGTAGACTTTTTCTTCCCATTCTGTGTTCAGTTCTGTCCAGGTGCCGAATGAATGCAGAATCATAAGAGGGTTCATATAGCGTAAAGAAAAACCGCCGTTGATAAGGGTACCTTCCAGAAAGCCGATTTTAAGCCACTTCCATGGAATAACTTCCATAGAGTGCAGGTACATGAACTTTTCTTCATTATCTGAATGGTTTACTTCTATTACGTTCATCTCATACTTGAACTGACGCGAAAAGATTTCTGTATGAAAGTAAACGTTTGTGTCAAAGGTAGAGTTATAAATAATGGAACCGGTAGAGGTATTGCCTATCTGCAGGCCGCTTCTTGCTACGTGCAGGTTAAAGCCCCAGCCCGAATCAAATACATGGGTAAAAGATGCGTTTGCAACCTTTGGAGTATAAAAATCATACTGAGACAAATCGTAGCGGAGATTGTGGTTTAGGTAACTGTCTTTTAAAAGGCCGAACTGACTTGGGCCCAGAGAAAACTGAGTTTCTATAATGAATTTGTCGTCTATATCAAAGGTTACCGGTATTACTGCCAGGGGATTTGTAAAATCATTACCTGTATAAGAAGATTCTACGGCATAGCCGTCCTTATATTCATTTTCTTTTCCTGTGTAGTCGGTGGCCATGGACCATTCGATATTATCATTTGTGCGGGCAAGTACTGTCGGGTTCAGGTTAAGGTTAAGGCCGATTTTTACGGGCTTAAGGTTTATTGCAAACTTGTGCTGATTCAGATATTCAAGGGTTTTATCGTAAAGGACTTTACCGCCGTATGAAAGGGAATCGTAATCTATGCAGGAAAGGTAAAACTTTATTTCTTTTACACTTAATGGAGCATTATCAGCAATAGAAAGAAATTTTGTTTCAAGACAGAGTGCACTTAAAGAATCATAAACCCAGTGCCCTGCTGGAACAAGCTGTTGTGAACCGTACCCTTGAGAAGCAAGCGGAAGTAAAACTTTTGTCATCAAAAACACAACAAATAACTTTCTTAAATGTTTCATATATTGCAATTCTAATGATTTTCTTTCTATAAAACAAGCGTAACTTATAGTACTTTTTTTCATTTTAAGGTATTATGAAAACTATGACATCAGAAGAATTGCTGAATTATCTTAAGTACAAATATCCTCGTACAAGCTCTTTTATATCAGGCCTGTCGCTTTTTTTTGTAGACCTGCTTGTTGTAATGCTTTCGCTTTCAATAGGATTTTTTATTGTAAACCTTCTTTTTACATCATCACTTAATTTTAAATCAGTAATTTACTATTTCTTTTTTACACCGGTTTTTTCCCTTACCTTTGCGGCTGTTGGTCTATATCCTGGCATTATGATTCCGCCGACAGAAGAAGTTAAAAAATTCTGCGGCTGTACTTTTTTTGTTCTTGGAGCCATGACACTTGGAATTATCATTGCAGATATAAACGATTATGAAATTGTTCAGACTTTGATTAAAGATTCTGCAGACAAGGCTGTTATTCTTGCTTTTGCAATAACCTTCCCTGTTGCAACAATTCTTCTTCCAGGTTTCCGTGAACTTGCAAAGACCCTTTTCGGGCATTTCAGCTGGTGGGGAGTCCCTGCAATCATTTACAGCAGTAACCACAGTGCAGATTTCATCATCGATAAACTCATTAAAAATCCTTACCTGGGCTATCATCCTGCTGTTGTTGTTGATACTGAAGCAAAGGGCTACGAAGAATATCACGGAGTTCCTGTTTTACCACCTTTAAAAGAACTTCTTGATAACATTAAAATGCATAATGTAAAACTAGCCGTAATCTGTGATTAT
>NZ_AJGU01000052.1 GCF_000260795.1 Treponema sp. JC4 | reverse complement strand
AATTTTATGGCGGTATTTAAGCTTTAAAAAGACAAAGGCAATCGGCAGGGCAACAATTCTATACAGAAAAAAATGAATTAAGTTCCAGCCTAAAGTGCTTTTTCCATAATCATAGTTTTCATCAATTTTTCTGCCTTCAATTTTCATCGGAGAAAATTCTTCGTTAAGTTCATCAGAAAAATAGATTGTGTCCGGCAAATCGCCTCTGATTTTGTCTTTCATATCTGTATCTTTTTCAGTAATTACTTGTCTTCTTTCTGAAGGTATGTAAGCGGAATTCCGTAAGTCTTTTCGTATACTTCCTTCCACATTTCATAATTCTTTTCGCGAAGCCATTCAATGTTCTGCTTTTTAGATTTATTTGGATCTGCATAAAGGGCAGGCAGAATATGAACCTTGTAAATCTGAATAGGGAAGCCATCATCACCGATTTTGTCTGAATCCCGCATTGTGATGAACATAGGCAAAAGAGGAACATTGTTTTCTATTGCAAAGCGTGCAGCCCCTGCTGTAAGAGGGCGGGGCTTTCTGTAATTCCACCACATTCCCTGTTCAGCGTAAACTAAAATCTTCTGCTTTCTTTTAAGAAGGTTTTTAATTCCGTCAAAGAATTCCTTTGTTACAGAATAATTGCTGCTGAATGGAAGGGTATTACAGCCGCGGAAAAGATAGCCGTAGAAGCCCGGGAAGTTAGTGTAGTTTCCTTCACGGATAACCTTCCACATAATATGATGTTTAAGGTATTTATCAATTGTAAGGAGAACGGCAAAGTTGTCAAAAGCGTTAAAGTGATTGCAGGTCATTACTACGCCCTGATCTTTAACTGCCTCGTAATTTTCAAGACCTTCAGGTTCGTCCATAAGAAGAGCACCTGATTTTACTAAGCCCTGAATAAATTTCCAGCCGGCCTTGTTAGCAAAATGAGTCTGAATCTTACTGCGAAGTTTTCTGCGTGTATAATCAACTTCACCAGGCTGGAGCTGACGTGTAGGAGGATCGTCCTCAACATCTTTACTCCACCACTGATTTTTCTCGTATTCTTCAATACGGGCTAATACTTCAAGTCTGTCCTTACTTTTTTCTACTGCCATATACTGATCTATGTCCTTTTATTCCAATAAGTTTTGAAACTTTCTTCAACTTAGATATTTTAGACAGTTTTCGAATAAAAAATCCACCCTCTTTCATTACTTTTTTGTGAGTCAGGCGGTAAGAGTTAGGGCTTTCTGCATCTTCTTTAGTTGCTTGTACAAACCATTCGAACATATCCTTGTCCTTCTGTTTTGCTTTGTCATCGTAAGCTGCAAGTTTATCCCTTAAATCAAGGTAGAAATCAGTCTCTTTTGCATAGTTCCAGAAAAGATTTTCGTAAAGAACATTTTCGTAGTGCCATGGACGCCAGATAATTTTATAGTGAATGATTTTAAGGTTCTTGTCGTCGTAAGCATCGTTTTTGAAGGCAGTTTTATTCCAGTCAAGAGGAAGAATCTTTTTGTGATCCTTCAAAAGAACGTTAAGATAATCTTCATCCTGAACAATACGGAAGGTATATTTTTCTGCAAGGGCTACAAATTTTTCTGCAATCTTATCTTTAAGCATGCGTTCTGTATTCAAAAGCATTACGCCTGCATTGAAATAATCTTCCGGTTCAATTCCAAGAGCACCACGAGGGTAGTTGAGCCAGTTTGGATGAAGAATGAAAACTTCTTCTGGAGCTGCGGCTACGTAATTATTTCCCAAGTCAATGTTGTAGAGTTCAGAAATATCGCCTTTTACGATGATGTCGCAGTCAAGGTAAATGATTTTCTTGTATTTTGGAAAAAGATTTGGAATAAAGAAGCGATAATAGGTTTCCTGAGAATAATAATCGCGGAGTTTGAAAAGATGGCGGAGCTTATCGAGTTCGGCAGTAAGAGAAACGAATTCGATAGTTGAGTTTTCTGTTGCCATCGCAACGATTTTATCGCGCTTTTCCTGAGAAATTGTAGTTGTCAGGACGTAAATTTTATAAATGTAATCTTTGGAAGCATTTGAAAGAAGTGATTTGATTGCTGTTGCCAGAAGTGGTACATAGTTATCATCAGAAGCAAAAAAGATAGGAATTTCTTTGTTTGTGTTTTCCATTTTTGGAATTCTCCCATTTCTAAAAATTAATTCTAGTATATTCGACAAGGGAGACTTTGAAAAGGTTGCACTTTTTTTTGAAAATTTATGAAAAATCTCTCAGAATTGTGCCTTTTTAATCGTTGAAAAGTATAAGAATTTTCTTTATCTTGTTATTTATGAAATTACGAATTTTTATTTTCACTATTTTTATCACATTTTTTTCTATTAATACTCTTTGTGCTGACGATTTTACAGACTACGAAATGGATATTATTAATCAGATTCAGGAATTCCGTTTTACCACCCGCGCTTTGCCTTCTGCTCAGGCAGCAATTGATGCAATTGCAGATTACAGAAAAACTCTTTTGACAGATGATGTCCGAAAAAAACTTGGAGATGAAGCTGAACTTACTGCCGACAACCTTCTTGTTCTTGAACAGTATAACTACATGTACGAAAAGGAAATGAAGTCTCCTGACCTTGAACCTTTCATCAAGCCTCAGTATGAAAAAATTGCTGCCTGGGATGCTTCTCATCCTTTTGATAAGGCAAATCCTTACTACATTCTTTCCAGTGGAGATTTGACTAACTCAACAATGCAGTTTTTGCCTCAGGGAAAGGCAATCAGCTTGGGTATTCAGGAAAAGAAGAACTATGACATGGTAGTTGCAAAGTACCCTAAGCTTGCCTTTGGTCTTATAAATGCCGCCCTCTGGTATTACTTTGCACCTACAATTGGTGGAGGCAGTATGACAAAAGCCCGTGAATATTTTTCCCGTGCCTCAGAATGTGCCGCTAACAATTATGAAAAATTCTATGCTTACGTTTATTATTCTCAGTTTCTTTATGAAAATAATGAAATGGAAGCCTGTGAAAAATATCTGAAAAAAGCAGAAGAGCTTCTTCCTGATAACCGCTGGACTCCTTTCATCCGAAAAATGAACAAAAAGTCTTACAGCGTTCTGGATTACTCTAACAATAGAGATAAAATAGAAAAGAAAATTGCGGATTAAGGGCTCATATAGAATAAAATCTCATTTTGTGTCATAATTGATTAATTTATAATATCTAAAAGGACACTTAATAATGAGTTACAAACCCGTTGATCCAAAAGTTGACTTCCCTAAGCAGGAAGAAGAAGTTTTAAAATATTGGAAAGATAACAAGACATTTGAAAAATCTATAAGCCAGAGAGAAGGGGCAGAGGAATTTGTATTTTATGATGGTCCTCCCTTCGCTACTGGTCTTCCACACTTCGGTCATTTTATTCCTTCTACAATTAAAGATATTATTCCGCGCTACCAGACAATGAAAGGAAAAAAGGTAGAGCGCCGTTTCGGCTGGGACTGCCACGGTCTTCCAGTTGAAAACTTAATCGAAAAAGATCTTGGAATTAACTCTAAGCACGAAATTGAAGCTTACGGAATTGATAAATTCAACGACAAGTGTAAGGCTTCTGTTCTTAAATACACTGCAGAATGGCGCCAGACTATTACCCGTATGGGACGCTGGGTTGATTTTGACCACGACTACAAGACAATGAATCCGGATTACATGGAATCAATCTGGTGGGTTGCAAAATCTCTCTGGGACAAAGGCCTTATCTACGAAGGCAAATATATTCTTCCATATTGTCCACGCTGTTCTACAGTTCTTTCTACTCACGAACTTGCTCAGGGCTATAAAGATGTTCAGGATCAGACTGTAACTGTTCGCTTTAAGATTACAAAGGCTCCAGAAGGGGTAAATGACCCTGACATGGCAAATGGAAAAACTTACTTCCTTGCCTGGACAACAACTCCATGGACTTTGCCTTCAAACTTGGGACTTTGTATGGGACCAGAAGTTGATTACGTTAAGATTCTTGATAAAGAAAGCGGTGACTTCTACATTTTTGCAGAAGCAAGACTTCCAGCTTACTACAAGAGCGAAGATGCTTACGAAATCATCTACCGCCACAAGGGTAAGGAATTCCTTGGCGCTGAATATGAGCCACTCTTCCCATATTTTGCCCGCCTTAAGGATGCTAAGGTTTGCGCTGAAGAATCAAATCAGAAGTGCGAAAAAGGTGCCTTCCGCATGTTCAATGCTGACTACGTTTCTACAGAAGACGGTACTGGTATTGTTCATATTGCTCCAGCCTTTGGTGAAGAAGATAATAAGATTTTCCGCGGAACTGGTATTCCTAACGTTGAGCCAATTGACGCTGAATGTAAATTTACAAAAGAAGTTCCTGAATATCAGGGCGTATTTGTAAAAGAAGCAGATAAAGATATTATGAAACGCCTTAAGGAAGAGGGTAAACTTGTAAAACGTGATACAGTTGTTCACTCTTATCCTCACTGCTGGCGCTGTGGTTCTCCACTTATTTATCGTGGTATCGGTTCCTGGTTTGTAAAAGTTGCAGACCATCACGAAGCACTTCTCCGCGCAAACAGCCAGATTAAATGGCAGCCTGCCCACATTAAGGAAGGCCGCTTTGGTAAATGGCTTGCCGGCAGCCGCGACTGGGCTGTAAGCCGTAACCGCTACTGGGGTAACCCGATTCCAATCTGGAAGTGTGATGACCCTGACTGCAAGCATACTTTGTGTGTAGGAAGCCGCGAAGAACTCAAAAAACTTTCTGGCACTTACCCTGAAGATTTGCACAAGCAGTTTGTAGATAAAATTACTATTCCTTGTCCAAAATGCGGTAAGACAATGCACCGTATTCCAGAGGTTTTTGACTGCTGGTTTGAATCAGGTTCCATGCCTTATGCCCAGCAGCACTATCCTTTTGAAAACAAAGAATACTTTGAAAGCCACTTCCCGGCAAACTTCATCTCAGAAGGTCTTGACCAGACCCGCGGATGGTTCTATACACTTACAATTCTTGCAAGCCACTTGTTCGACAAGCCTGCTTTCCAGAACTGTATTGTAAACGGACTTGTTCTTGCTTCTGACGGACGCAAGATGTCTAAATCACTCCGCAACTACACTGACCCTGTTGAAGCAATCAATAAGTTTGGTGCAGATGCCCTTCGTCTTTTCCTTATCCACTCTTCTGTTGTTAAGGCAGATGACCTTCGCTACAGCGATGAAGGCGTACGCGATGTTCTTAAGTCAATCATCATTCCTTTGTGGAACTCTTACTCATTCTTTGTAACTTACGCAAATATTGATAATGTTCAGCCTACTGGTAAGGGCTTTGAAAATAAGCTTCCTTCAAATCCGCTTGATGCATGGCTTTTGTCTATTACCCAGAAGCTTGTAAAAGACGTAACAGAAGCTTTGGATGATTACGACCTTTCTGCAGCTATTGACCCGATTGTTGCCTTTATTGACGAACTTAATAACTGGTATATCCGCCGCAGCCGCCGCCGCTTCTGGAAGTCAGAAAACGACAGCGACAAAACAGAAGCTTACGAAACATTGTACATTGCCCTTAAGACTTTGTGTCAGGTTGCCGCTCCTGTTACTCCATTTATTACAGAAGAAATGTGGCTCAACCTTAAGACAAGCGAAGACAAGGAATCTGTACACCTTACAGATTACCCTGTTTACAATGCCGCATGGCGCAACGAAGAGCTTGAGTTCAAAATGGAAACAGTTCAGAAAGCCGTTTCTATGGGTCACTCTCTCCGTAACCAGTTCAACCTTAAGAACCGCCAGCCATTGGCAAGCGTTGCTTTGGTAACACGTAATCCTAATGAAAAGCTCGTACTTGCAGAAATGCAGGATACAATTGCAGAGGAATTGAACGTTAAGAAAGTTGAATTCCACGATCGCGAAGACGAGCTTGTAGAATATAAGGCAAAGGCAAACTTCAAAGTGCTTGGTAAGGAACTTGGTGGCCTTATGAAGAAGGCAGCAGGCATTATTGCTGAACTTTCTTCTGAGCAGATTCAGGCAATCCTTGATGGAAGCAAAGTTACAATTGATGTTGACGGAACTTCTGTAGATTTGACTGAAGAAAAAGTTCTTGTAGACCGCTTTGAAAAAGATGACCTTAAAGTTTTGAACGAAGGTACTCTTACAGTTGGTTTGGATTCAAAAGTAACTGACGAACTTAAGAAAGAAGGTTACATCCGTGATTTGATTCGCGGTATCCAGAACCAGCGTAAGGAAAACGGCTACGAAGTTACAGACAGAATCAAGCTTGAGATTTCTGGTGACGCAGTTCTTAAATCTGCTTACGAAATGTTCAAGGATTTTGTTGCCGGCGAAACACTCGCTGCTTCAATTTCATGGACAGACAGCCTTTCTGATGCTGTAACAGTAGACGCTGACGATGCAAAATGGAGCTTTAAAGTTGAAAAAGCATAATTTTTCAAAAAAAATTGCACTTTCAATTTATGGACTGGCAATTCTTGCCAGTTTTGTAACCGGAATTCTTACTTCCTGTAAGACCCTTCCGGTTCTTCCAGAAAATCCTGTAAATGCACTTGATTTGCTTGATGATGACAGTGCATTTTACATTGCCATTCCTAATGATGTAGATCCTGAGCTTGTTGTACGCTTTTTGCAGAATAACATCAAAAATCTTTCAGAAAAGGAAGCTAAACTTGTTTCCGGCAGGGTAAATAAGGTTTATTGCGGTCTTAATCACAAAAAAAATAAGACTCAGATTCAGATTTCTGCCCAGGCTGATTTTGGAAATGCCCTTGCTTCAAAACTTTTGACACAGGCTAACGGATGGCAGTCCAGTATTGTAACTACACAGGTAAATAAATCTTATGACCTTTATGAGCAGAATTCTGTCGAAGTCTGCTTTCCTTCAAAAGAGATTGCTTTAGTTGGCCGCGATATTCCGGTTATGCTTTCTCAGTTTGATTATATCCGCTCTATTGATCTGGAACTTGAAGAGCCTTCGCACCTTCTGAATGATGTAGTTTATAATTACCTGCAGGAAGCTGAAGAGGCACATGAAATCCGTTTTTATGCAGGTCGCCCTCAGTCCTTTCTTACAATTCTTACTGGTGCCCAGCTTGACCTAAAGCTTGATCATGTATGCGGTTCATTTGTTTGTGATGAAAAGTATCCGACTCAGTATATTTTGAATCTTGATTTTAAATTTAAGGATGCAAAATTCTTAAAGTCTGGACGCGCTCTATTAACACTTGCTTTTGGACTTTCTAATTCAAACTGCCAGATGATAGGCGATGACGAATTGATTATTTCTGATATTCAGATTGCAAAGAAACAACTATATAAAATTTTAATTCTATAGACAGGGGAAAATATGAACGATAACAAAATTATTCTTAAAGCAGAAGATTTGGACGGCTACCTTACAGCCGAAGATATGTCAGATTTGAAACGTCTTGACGATATGTTTAAAGATACAATGAAATCTTTTGAGCCTGTTGATGAGGCAAAAATCGTAGAAGGTTATGATAAGCTTGGAAAAGAAATGCAGGCTATCTGTGCTAAACACCCAAATATTAAGGTTTTCTCTTTTGTAACAGAAGAGGGTGCTCATGCTGAATGTTCCCGCGTAATTTCTAAACTCCGCGACATCAACACAGATCATCAGGAATTTATGTATTACAGCCAGCGTGCATACGAAATGCTTTTCCGCATGGCCTATACAGACCGTCATTCAGATAAAAAAAGCCATATGTTTGTAAAAACTCCGGTAACATATCCTGTTCAGAACTATGCTGTTCATAAAATCCCTGATATTGATGATAAAATTGAAAACACTGTAATGTGTGTTATGCTCCGCGGTGCTCTTCTTCCAAGTATGATTATGTCAAAAGAGATTCAGGAATATTCTTCTCACGATTATATTACTCCATTTGCTCTTTTCAAAATCAGCCGAAACGACAAAAAAGGTGAATCAGACATGGAATACATTATGGATCTGAATAAGTCTTTCTTTGACCTTAAACAGCTGGACGGAAAAGATTTGATTTTTGCTGACCCAATGAATGCTACAGGCGGTTCATTGGTTACCGTTGTAAAATATCTTCAGGAGCAGGGTGTTAATCCAAAATCAATTGCCTTCTTTAATACAATTTCTACCCTAAAAGGTTCAATCCGCGTAACACGTGCCCTTCCAAACTGTACCTGTTACACTCTCTGGGTAGACCCTGTAATGAACGAAAAAGCTTATATTATGCCAGGTCTTGGTGATGCCGGTGACCGTCTTAACGGCTGCGATACACAGGATTCTCCTCGTAACATTATTCAGCTTATTGCAGATTACGGTCATAATATTTCAGGTTTGTACCGCCGCCAGCTTTACGAAATTGAAAAAATTGTTTTAGGCTAAAAAATTAACGCAGGAGATATTATTTTGAAAAAGTTCTTTTTGTTTGCAGCATCTTCAATATTTTTTATCTCCTGTCTGTCAAAACCTATTCCAATTGCCGGCGAAAAAAAAAATGGCAATCAACAATATTTATGTCGAATACATGAATATTGCTGATATTTATTATTCGCTGGAAAAATATGACAAGGCCCTGGAATATTATAAACTATCCATGCAAAACTCAAAGCTTTACTGGGCTTCTTATTATAAAACTGCAAAAGTTTATGCCATTCAGTCAAACTGGGATTCTGCCTTGCCTATGTACAGAAGACTTTTGCGCCGCGATCCCGATAATGATTCCCTAAAAGCTTCTCTTGCCTATATTTATGCAATGACAGGTAAACTGACAAAAGCAGAGCGGGCCTACAAAGAGTTGATTTATCTTCAGCCGGACAGTCGAGATTATCTTGAAAACCTTACTGCCGTTTACTTTGCCAAAAAACAGTATGATGAAGGAAAAGTTTATCTTGATATACTGATAGAAAAATTTCCTGACAGTGAAAATATCAATAAATTTAAAGATCTTTTGAAGAGTGTTGAAGATGAAAAGGCTGCTGAAGTTCCTCTGGAAGAAGAGGGGAGCCTGGAGTCTGAAAAAAGCGTCTTTGATGAAGAACTGGAAAATGCTGATGCTGAAGACCCTGATTTACCTCCGCCTCCAGCCCAGGGAAAAAAGCAGAAATCTAGTTCTGCTGATTCATAAAGTCGTTGTACTGTTCTGTATTTGCGCGGAAAGCAATAACTTTTTCTTCTGCTTCTTCTGCGTGTTCAAGGGCAGCTTCTGCTTCAAACAAAAGTCTTTCACCTGTTACAATACGGCAGTTTCTGTTTGAAATTCCTGTGTAAATTACGGGCTTAGTTTCCGGGAATGTATTTTCAATTTCGTTTATTGTATTTTCAGCCAGAGTAAGGTTTTCATCAAGGTTTGTATCCTGTTTTAGGATAATAAGTGTATCATTCTTTCCTTCAAAAACCATATTCTGAACCTTTAAGCGGTCAGAAAGAAGTTCTATCAGTTTTCTGTACTCTTCTGTTGTGCGTTCAATTCCAAGAATTTTCATCACAAAAATTGCAAACTCTTTTTCGTTCGCAATTGAATCTCTAAGGCTTTCTGTCAAAGTTGAATTAAAACTTACCTGACTCTGAACTTCTGAAACTTCTGCATTTTCTGAGCCTTCTTCTGAACTTTGGCTTTCTTCCTCTGCTGCTGCTTCTTCATTTTCTGCATTATCATTATCAGAAGCTTCTTCCGTCTCTTCAGTTTCTACGTTTTCTTCTTCATTTCCTGCAACTTTTTCTTCTGTTTTTTTATTGCTTCTTTCTTCTTCCTGATTTGAAACAATAACAATTAGAATAAGGGTAACGACTGTAACTGTAAGAATAAGAAGAAATGATGTTTTCCCAAAATCAAAAATGCGGGCAGGGCGGATTAAATATATTTTTGCTTCAAGCTTATAGGTTTTCTGACCATCTGAATAGGAATAGTTAAAGTTTTTAAGATATCTTGAATCTACAACCGGATTATCAGGATAAAGGAAAATATAGGCCTGATTAGCCTTAAAAGAAACCTCTGCAATTCTGTCTGAGGAGTTAGCAAACTTTGAAAGGATTCTTGCTGCCTCAAGTTCAAAATCTGTTCGGGAAGAGGTCTGAATAAGTTTATTAGAAATAAAGTTAAAGGATTCTTCTGATTTTAGCTTTCCTTCCTGGGCTTCCTTGTAAAGAGAACTTCCAAAAAGAATAAGTGAAAAAATATAAAAGGCGATTGCAAAAACTGAATAAATAATTACTGATTTTTCTTCATAACTTAATTGTACCTTTCCAAAGATTTGCGAGCCAGCATTACAAGCTCTTTATATGTATTATCGGAAAATTTTAAATTTTTCTTAGCCATGCAATATATGGAAGTAAAATAATTTCATTTATC
>NZ_AJGU01000051.1 GCF_000260795.1 Treponema sp. JC4 | reverse complement strand
ATACTCTTTTTTTAAAAGAAAAAAACTCCCGTATTTCTACGAGAGTTTTAGTGGAGATGGGGGGAATTGAACCCCCGTCCGAAAAGGTAAACCAGGTGCCTCTACAAGTTTAGTTATGCGAAGTGGTTGTCGGGAGCCGGTAGCAGCATAACAAGCGTCGCCTCCGTATTCTGATTAAATGTCCTTCCTAAATACCAGAAACTTTAAGAAGCAAGTCCCGATGGGTAAAAGACGGGCCGGCAACGCGGAACAGAGCCGCCGGGGTCCTGCAAGGCAAACTAAGCTGCCATTGCGAACTGTTCTTCGTTAGAATCTTCTTCTTTACGTTTTGCAGTTATTTTTTTGTCAGTTTAAGGAACCTTCACTCCTACTTGCAACACAAGATTTCTCGATTCCGTCGAAACCGGTGCACCCCCAAGTAGTATTAAATATAAGCATAAATCCTAAAATCGTCAACCTTAAATCTGAGAAAGAGGGAATCTGTAAATGCTTCCGCAGTTACGGCAGACAATTTCAACAGGATCAAGGCCGTCTTTTTTCATAGCTTCCTTTTCTTTTGCAGGAAGATTTTTTAGGTAATTCAAATAACTTTCTTCATTACACTTGCAGTCAAAAATAATATCACGACTGAGAGTAATTGTCGGACTGAACTCCCGGAAAAGACCTAAAATAATATCTTCTGAATCTACAGTTTTTTCAGAATAAAGCTGACCTAAAGAAGGGCAGGCAGTAAAGGCATTCTCTACACGGCGGATTAAATCCTCTTCATCTTCGCTTTCTTCCTGATGGCTGTCTACCTGAGAACCAATTCCCTTTGTACCACCGGTTTTTGGCATAATCTGAAGATACATAGAACCAGCGCCGATAACCCTGCCCTGCTTATCAAACTGAACGCTTGTATTAAAGGCAGTTTTCAACTGCTCAGACTGGCTGAAATACCAGGCAAAATCCTTGGCAATATTTCCGTCATCAACATCAACAGTACTCTGCTGAGGATATTTATCATCCGGATGAACACGGCTTACTGTAAGATTACCAACTCCTAAAAACGGCTTTAAATCCCAGTTTTCAAGAGGCTTATCAAGTTTAATATGTTCGTTATAAAGATAGCCGCGGACATAACCTGTAGAATCAGCTTCTAAAGAATAACCTTCTGCACTGCCGGTTCCTTCATATTTAATGACAGTATGATCACGATCCTTCATCATAGGAATTGTAAGAGCTGCACAAAGTCCGGCCTGTCCCAGAATCATAGTTTCAAGAATTCCAAGCTTATGCTGCGCCCTCATCTGATTAACAAACCGAGTCCCATGAAAAAGCGCCCCGCGGACACGTCCATCCGCCATAGTAAAAATGCGTAATTTATCCTCTTCCAGCGACTCCAGGTGAGACTTAAGTTCTTTATCTGTAATTTCTGCTTTTATCATAAAAAATATAATAATGAATTTAGGAACTTTTATACAGTGGGAAGGAAAAAATGGCGCGAGGGAGTATAGCACAGGACGAAAACATTCTGTTTGTGGAGCGTCGCGATAGCGGCGCGTTTATAGTTTCTTAACCGCAAACAGCATGTAGCGCATTATTGCGCGGTTTCGTACTGGGCTATGCGAGCGGAAGCCATTTTTTGCTGTCGATTGATAAACAAGGCTAAAATCACTAGAATATTAATATTATATTTTTTAGAGGTATTACTATGGCAGTTGATGAAAAACTACAGACTGTACGTCACTCATGTGCGCACGTTATGGCAGAAGCTATTCTGAAACTGTTCCCTGGCACAAAAATTGCAATTGGTCCTGCTATTGAGAACGGTTTCTACTATGATTTTGAATTCCCAACCGAAACCAAGTTCACCGAGACCGACTTTGCAGCTGTTGAAAAAGAAATGCGCCGCATTATCTCTGGTAATCATGACTTTGTAAGAAAAGAAATCTCAAAAGAAGAAGGCCTTAAGCTTTTTGCTGACCAGCCTTATAAAATTGAACTGATTAAGGATTTGCCAGAAGGCGAAACTATCACAACTTACGAGCAGGACGGCTATCTTGATCTTTGCCGCGGCCCTCACGTTGCCAACACAAAAGAAATCAACGGACAGGCTTTTAAGCTTACAAAAATTGCAGGCGCTTACTGGCGCGGTGATTCTAACAACAAAATGCTGACCCGTGTTTATGCAGTTTGTTTTGCAAAACCAAATGACCTTAAAGATTATCTTAAGATGATTGAAGAGGCAGAAAAACGCGACCACCGTAAGCTGGGAACTCAGATGGATCTCTTCCACCTTGATCCGGAAGACCCAGGTCAGATTTTCTGGCATCCAAACGGATGGACTATCTACACAACAATTCAGGATTACATGAGAAAGATGGTTCGCCGAGATGGATATCTTGAAGTAAATACTCCTGCTATCATGCCTCGCACTTTGTGGGAACGCTCTGGTCACTGGGGACACTACCAGCAGAACATGTTCATCACAGAAAGTGAAAAACGTCTTTTTGCTATTAAGCCTATGAACTGTCCGGGTGCGCTTGAGATTTTCAAGAGCCGTCAGCGTTCATATAAAGACCTTCCTTTGCGTCTTGCAGAGTTTGGTCATGATGTTCGTAACGAACCAAGCGGAACCTTACACGGAATTATGCGTGTACGCGGCTTTGTTCAGGATGATGCACATATTTTGTGTACAGAAGAGCAGATTGGTGCCGAAGTTGCAAAATTCTGTAAGCTTTTGAAGGCTGTTTACCACGACTTTGGCTTTAATGATCTTGTAGTAAAATTCTCTACAATGCCTGAAGACCACGTAGGTGACCTTGCAACCTGGGAAAGAGCAGAAAAAGCCCTTTCTGACGCTTGTCACGAAGCTGGACTTACTTATGAAATTCAGCCGGGAGAAGGTGCCTTCTACGGTCCAAAACTTGAATTCAAGCTTTATGACTGCTTAGGACGAGAATGGCAGTGTGGTACAATCCAGGTAGACTATCAGCTTCCAAGTGCAGAACGTCTTGATGCAACATACATTGGTGCAGATAACCAGAAACACCACCCTGTAATGCTCCACCGCGCTATCCTTGGTTCTCTTGAGCGCTTCCTTGGTATTCTGATTGAAAACTTTGCTGGTGCCTTCCCAGCATGGCTGGCCTTTGAGCAGGTTGCAGTTGTTCCTGTAAGCACAGAATTCAATGACTATGCTAACGAAATAGCAGAAAAACTTCAGGATAAGGGCTTCCGCGCTAATGCCTACCTTGATGACGACAACATGAAGAGTAAGATTAAGGTGATTTCTACAGAACACCGCACCCCTTACATCCTTGTTGTTGGTCAGAAAGAAAAAGACGAAAAAGCAGTTTGCGTACGCTACCGCTTCAGCTCTGGTAAACAGCAGGAAACAAAATCCCTTGAAGATTTTATCAGCTACATCACAAAAAATGTAGAAGATAAATCTGTAGAGATTTAATAAAAGCTTTGTAATTACAGGAGGCACTTGCATAAAGCAAGTGTCCTTTTTTTTATCATTTTTTTTTACAATCCTGTTTTTACATGTTAAAATATTTCTTATAGAAATATGAGAGCACCAGCTAAAAATAATTTTAAACGTTCAAGTACTATTCTTTTTGAAAAATTCATCCGCTATCTGCTTCCCTCGATGCTAACAACAGCCGCATTTTCTTTAAGTGAGTTTGCAGACAGTATGCTTGTTTCAAATCTGCTGGGACAACATGCAATGGCAATTATACAGCTGGGCTTTCCCTTTGTAATGATTGCTTCAACAGCCTGCATTCTGATTGGAAACGGTGGTTCCACCTTATATTCAATTGCATTAGGCGAACGTAACAGGGAAAAAGCCGGAAAAATTTTCGTTCTTTCCATGCTTGCGGCACTTGTTCTTGGACTTATTATATATGCAATAGAGTTTTCTTTTTTTAATCCGCTTGCAAGCCTTGTCTGTAAGGAGCAGGAGCTTCTTCCTGAATTTAAAAGTTATCTTTTTGTACTTCTTTTTTCTTCTCCGGTTTTTATTCTCTTTCTTGCCTTTGTATTTTTTCTTCCCCCGAGTGGTGCGCCGTTTCTTGCAACTTTAATTCATATAATTGCAAATGTTGTAAATATCCTGATGGATTATGTTTACATCCACATATTTAATCTGGGAGTACAGGGAGCAGCCTGGGCAACCCTTACCGGCTATATCACAGCCATAATATTTACTATAATTGCTTTGAAAATCCTTCATGTTGATATAAGAAATAAACGGCCGGAAAAAACTGACTTAGCTTTTGTAAAGGATATTGCAGTAACCGGAAGTCCTTTTTCTATTAATCAGCTTGGATTTGCAATAAAATTTTCATTTTTGAATTCTTTTGTTGCAGCTCTTGGAGGCACTACTGCCCTGGTAGCCTTTTCCCTTTGCGTTCAGTCCATTTCCATTGTTACAATTTTTATAGGAGCAGTTCTTCAATCAACACTTCCTCTTATAGCAGTCCTTCACGGGCAGAAGGATTATCAGGGAGAAAGAAGGCTGCTTAAAATTTCCTACAATACTCAGTTTATATTTTCCCTTGTATGTGCTCTTTATTTTATTATATTACCCAAAAACTTTGCTTTCCTTTATGATATAAAAGAAGGTGCTGCACTTAGCCTTGCAGATTACGCCTTAAGGATTTTTTCCCTTCAGTATTTTATCAGAGGCTTTTATCTTATTTTTATGCCCTATTCTCAGATTTTAGGACATAAGTTTTCTTCCCTTTTTATAAGCATTTTTGACGGTTTTGGAGGCAATATATTACTCAGTCTGCTTTTATGCAGATTTATCGGGCTTGATGGTATCTGGTGGTCTTTTCCGGCAACCTCCTTTATTCTTTTTATTTTCTTTCTTCTTCTCCAGGGGCGTTTTCAAAAAGAACATGAAACTCCGCCTCTTCTTGATATCACAATCATTAATGATGACAAGGATATTTCTGAAGTTAGTAAAAAAGCCCAGGATACCTTTATTAGCGCAGGTCTCGATTCAAAAACAGCTTTAAAAGCTGCATTACTTATAGAAGAAACTGCTCTTTTTACAAAAAACCGCACTGAAAAAAACGGCTATCTAGATGTTCTTACAGCCCTTTATCAAGACAGAGTTGAAATTGACTTCAGGAGCATTGGTGCTACAGGCAATATAGATGAAAAATCTGAAAAGGATATAGAAGAAAACATCAGGTTTTTAAAATCCATTTCAGATAAAATTCAATATGATTTTATTATGGGCATGAGCACTATGAGAGTTATAATTAATAAAAAGGGATAATTTGCAATATTATTTTAAAATTAAAAAACCTTCTAGTTATTCACCAGAAGGTTCTACTATCGGGCAAGAGGGATTTGAACCCCCGACATCCTGGTCCCAAACCAGACGCGCTACCAGCTGCGCTATTGCCCGTTGCGTGATTAATAATATATACTAAACACAAAACTTAATCAATAGGTAAAAGTAGATTTTTGTAAAATTTTTGCATTTTTTTTTACAAAAATATTTAACTGATAACCTCTGCCAGAGCTTCGATTTCTCCCCCCTTGAGAATACGCTCAGGAAGAGTTTTTACAATACGAAGATGGACACTTTTATTAACAGTTAAAGGTTTATCTGTTTTTATTTCACAGTGAATGAAATTTTCAGTTACAGCATGATAAATCATAGTTTCAGATTTACCACTCATAACCAGAGGCCTGCGTACAGTCTCAAGAATTGCAGTTAATTCCTTACC
This sequence comes from Treponema sp. JC4, assembly GCF_000260795.1. Lineage (GTDB taxonomy): Bacteria > Spirochaetota > Spirochaetia > Treponematales > Treponemataceae > Treponema_D. Next base: position 5,219 of record NZ_AJGU01000051.1, on the reverse strand, counting down.
TTCGAACTGTTTTACATAATTTATCTTATTCTTTATTGCAAAATCAGTAATTTTTTTTGCTCTCTCACCACTAAGGCTCTGAGGTACTTTCGGCTTCATAATAGCTGCAGGAGTTCCCGGACGCTCAGAATATGGGAAGGCATGAATCCATGAAAAATTACACTTATTACATAAATCCATTGTCTGCTCAAAATCCTCATCGCTTTCGCCAGGAAAACCCGTAATTATATCGCAGGCTAAAAAAGGATTATCTTTTACCTGACTAAGCTTTTGGCAGGCTGTAATTACTGCATCACGCTTATAGGCACGATTCATGCACTCTAAAACCTTATCACTTCCGCTCTGAACAGAAAGATGAAAATGAGGACGAACGCGAGGATTTTTAATTACCTGACAGAACTCGTCTGTAACAACTTCTGGATAAAGGCTTGAGATTCTAAAAGCAATTTTTTTTGTATTTTCCAGAAGAAATTTTAATAAACGGGTAAAATTAAAAACTTCCCCATTGTACTCGGCCCGGTACTGCCCAATATTTACAGTAGTAATTACAACTTCGTCATTTCCCTTTTCTTCAAGTTCCAGAACCCGCTGCAAGGCTGTTTCTACAGGAATAGAAACGCTTTTTCCGCGCGCAAGGTGAATTGCACAGTAAGTACAGGAATTATTGCAGCCGTCCTGAATCTTAATAGAAGCACGGGAATGGGCCACAAAAGAAGAGGTTGCAAGTTTAAACGAAGCTTCAGGAAAGCCTTGTTTTTGAGGAAGAGAAGAAGATATTTTATTATTTATTAGAGCCGCGAAATTTTCGGAACTAAAATAAGAAAGATTTTTTTTCAAAAGTGGAGGAATTTCTGCTATTCGGCTTTTTATCTGCCCGCCGATAACGGCAATTCTTTTATCTATCGCTTTGATTTCAGCTGGATTAAGCTGGGCATAACAGCCTGTAACAAGCACACAGGCATAAGGATATTTTTTAAGCTGTAAACGAATTATTCGTCTTGCCTTTTGCTCTGCCTTCTGGGTTACAGTACAGGTATTTAAAATACAAAGACGGGTTTCTGTATCTTCGGGCACACTGCTTGTAACGCCTTTCATATCTACAGAAAAACCGTCATCTATAAAAAATCTTGCAGCCGCCTCACTTTCAATCTGATTTAAACGGCAGCCTAATGTTTCAATTCTGACAATACTCACTATTCTAGTTTAATTTTGAACTAACCCGTTCTCGTCCACGGATTGCATCATAAAAAGTTGAATTAAGTTTTAATGCTTCATCATAAGCCTGCAAGGCTTCAGGATAATTTCCTGCCATTTCTCTTGCATAACCTACACGTGCCCACCAGCGTTCGCGGTTAGGCTCCTTCTTAACGGCCATTGAAAGAGAAATATCAGCATGCTGATACTTTGCCTGACGAATATAAATCTCACCCATATAATAATAGGCAGCACCAATTCTGGCACCGTTTTCACTGGCTGTAGCTGCGTATTTCTGGAACTGCTCAAGAGCACCGTTGTTTTTTCCAAGATAATATTTTGACTCACCAAAAATTTCGATTAGACGCAAGTCATAAGGGCTGATTTTAAGACCAGCTTCTGCCCTCTGTTCAGCCTCTGCATACTGCTTGTTAGCAACCAGAGACCAGCACAAAACAACATAGGAATCAATTCTGTTAGGATTATCATTGATTTCCTGCTCACAAACCTGAATTGCATCCTTGTAGTTTCCGTTGTGATAGAGAACAAGAGCATCCTGTCGAGCCTGTCCATAAAAATTAAAAGCAAAAACAAAAGCAACAATAATAAGAGAGCCAAACTTTTTCATTTTTTACTCCATTGATTTCATTGTACATTTACCAGTAAAGATACAGCCCGGTTCAAGAACAACCTTTTCAGTTGTGATATCTCCTTCAAGAGAGCCGGTAGAAGTAACAAAAATAAGTTTATTTCCGATTACATCACCACAAACTTTACCACGCACAAGAACCCTTTCTGCCTTAATGTCAGCATTCACAACAGCATTAGTATCAATTACAAGGTCACTTTCACTCATAATTGTACCGTTTACCTTTCCGTGAATCATAAAAGTTGTCTTAGTTCTGATATTTCCGGTAAAAAGAATATCATCCTCAATAATATTTTTGAAGGATTCTTCTTCCAGATCAAAAAAGTCTGTATCTTTTACGTCAAACATTATTTATCCTTAAGGCTATCTGCCCATCTGTGTGTAGTTTTTAGAAATCCAGTCCTTATAAGAACCGCTCTGAATGTGCTCAATCCAGGTAGAATTTGCAAGATACCAGTCTACAGTTTCCTGCAAGCCCTCTTCAAAAGTCATAAGACGTTTCCAGCCAAGCTGAGTCTTGATTTTTGTACAGTCAATGGCATAGCGCTTGTCATGACCAGGACGGTCTTTTACATAAGTAATTGTTTTTTCAACGTCTTCTACCTTTTTACCAGTTGCGGCGGCAGTAAGTTCAATTACCTTATGAAGCAGCTTGATATTCTGCCATTCGTTTTCACCGCCGATATTGTATTTTTCGCCTGTAACGCCGTTTTTTACAATCAGCCATACAGCACGGTTGTGGTCTTCTACATAAATCCAGTCGCGGATATTGTCGCCTTTACCGTAAACAGGAAGATTTTTTCCGTCCTTGATATTTGAAATCATCAATGGAAGGAGTTTTTCCGGGAACTGGTAAGGACCATAGTTATTTGTACAGTTAGAAAGAGTGATTGGAAGACCGTAAGTATGGAAATATGCCATTACAAGGTGATCTGAAGATGCTTTTGATGAAGAATAAGGAGAACGAGGATCGTAAGGAGTATCCTCACGGAAGTAACCTGTTTCACCAAGAGAACCGTATACTTCATCTGTAGAAATATGATGGAAAAGAACATCATCACGGAGGCTTCCGTCTTCTTTTTTCCAGTAATTGCGGGCAACATCCAGCATTGTAAAGGTTCCCATTACGTTGGTCTTTACAAAGGCTTCAGGGCCAAGAATAGAGCGGTCAACGTGGCTTTCTGCCGCAAAGTGAACTACAGTATCGATATCATACTGTTTGAAAATGCGTTCAATTTCTGCACGGTCGCAGATATCAACCTTTTCAAAAAAGTATCGCTGATTATTTCCAGCTGATTTTCCGAATTTCTCTTCTACATCAGAAAGACTTTCAAGGTTTCCTGCATATGTGAGGCAGTCTACATTTACAACTTTTCCGTCAAATGCTGCATCACTGAAAAGATTATTTTTTGCTGATGAAAGTCCAAAAAGATAATGGATGAAGTTAGAACCGATAAATCCGGCACCACCGGTAATCAGGATATTTTTAATTTTCTGCTCATTCTTCTATTTTAGCATATTTTCATATGTGGGGGAAGTTCAATTTCGAATAGGCTCTCCCTGCCATTCAAAGGAAGTGTAAGACGAACTGAAGCCAGAAGAAGAGATTTAATTTTCAAAGCTTTTTTCAAGGCCTTATTGAGTTTAAAGTTTCCGTGCTGGTCATCGCCCGCTATAGGGCAGCCGTTTTTTGCAAGATGGATTCGAATCTGATGCATGCGGCCGGTTTCCAGCTTAAGGCGCAAAAAAGAAAGACTTATATTCTCATAGCCTTCAATTTCTGTTGTAAAATTCTTTTCCTCTTCTACAGTAAAATATGTAACTGCAGATTTTTCACTTCCGTGCTGTATAAGTTTTTCTGTAATGACACCCTTTTTGTCTTTCATTTTTCCGGCACAGATTGCAATATATTCTTTTTTTACAGCTTTTGAAGAAATCAGTTTTGTCCATTTAGAGGCTGCAAAAGGAGACTTAGCAACAATCATAAGACCGCTGGTATCTTTATCAAGGCGGTGAACAAGATAAACCTTCTGACCGGTCTGAAGGGCAAAATCATTATCAAGGGAATGCTTTACCCCCTGACCACCCTGAACACTGAGGCCAGCAGGCTTATTTATCACATAAATTTCATCATCTTCATATAAAACAGGAATAGAATTCATCCGAAATATAATAATAAGGATAAAACAAAATGACAACCAAACTTATTTACAAAAAACTTTCAGCTTTATTCATTGCCTTTTTTGCAAGTCTCTGCCTCTTTGCAGAACCTGTTATTGACGAGACTTTCGGTTATTCTCTTGATATTCCAGAGGGATATGAACTTTCGGCAACTACAAACGATAATCTTAGCCTTGCTTTTAATCATAAAAATCTTCCGGTTACACTTGCGGTAAAAATTTATGAAAGTACGGAAGATGCTTTCAGCGTACTGCAGACGGCACTTGAAAAAATCGGTTCAAAGGACCAGGCAGGAAGCTTTGAATGGAATAATAAGCTTTGCGCAATTTCTAAAACTTCTTTTGAACTTGCAGACGGTCAGGAATTCGGAGGCTGGGCTCTATGTGCGCCGACAAAACTTGAAGGTTATTTCCTTACCCTTCTCTGCTATGCTCCAAAATCAATTTCTGAAAAATGTAATTATTTTATTATGTCGACCTTAAATTCCCTTCAGATTGGAGATGAAAAAACTACAGGAATAGTTACAGAATTTGCCTATCCAAAACAGGGTAAGCAGGATATTCAGCTTGTTATTGACGGCAAAAAAATCAAAACAAGTATTGATAAAAGTGATGCAGAAGCCTCTGAGTTCGTTGTAAATATTGAATTTGCAGTACTTACAATGTACGCAAATCACCCTCAGAAAATGGAAGCCTGGAAACGTTATTACCGGCTTATTTACCGCGACTCTTATGCCCGCTTAAGTCATGTAAGTAATGATATTTACAAGGCTCTTTCTGCAGATATAAAAAGTAAATCACCAAAGAATATAGAACTTGGTTATGCACAGGCTCTTTTAAGCTGGGTACAGACCTTTGATTACAAGCGGGCAAAAGTAAAAACAAATTCAGATTTTACCCCGCTTCCTGCAATTCTTACAGGAGAAGGAAGCGACTGCGACAGCCGTTCCATGCTGGTAAGTCTTTTGTTAAATGCAAAAGATATTCCTTCTGTGCTCTTATTAAGTCCGGCCTTTTCTCATGCAATGGCAGGAACAGAAATTAAGGCTCCGGGACAGACTTTTACAGACCCGGAAAGTAAAAAGGAATATCTTATGGGCGAAACCACCGCTAAAGTTACTTGGGGCACAATTGCTCAGGACCATGCAGATAAAAGCAAGTGGTTTGCTATTGAATTGAACTAAAATGGATAAAAA
>NZ_AJGU01000050.1 GCF_000260795.1 Treponema sp. JC4 | reverse complement strand
CTGTCTTTGTAATTGTTTTTTACAGGCACAATTGTAATCGGATAATTATTTCCATATTTGTTTACAACTTCCTGAATGTTTGCATCATCCCTCATTGTTGCAATCTGAATATAATAAGAATTGCGTTTCAAATCTCCGCTTCCAGAAACCATAAAGTTCTGATATGTAAGGTCTGCTTTTACTGCATTTGCCTTAGGGGCAGCAGAAACTTGAGAAGTATATGTAGGCTCAGTTTTTTCGCAAGGCTCTTTTGAAACTGCTGCAGGAGAGTCTGACACCGGAGGATTTGCTCCAGAAGGAACAAGAACAATTGCCTCATAAGATTCTGAATCATCATAAAGACCATCATCATAAGAAGTTTCACTTTCTTCATAAGGAAGGGCAGCAATAGAAGAAGCTGGAGTTTTTGCTTCTTCAAGCTCTTCTTCATCAAAAGGAGTTTTATTTACTTCTTCTTCAACTACAGGTAGAGGAAGAGCCGAAATTGCAGCTTCTGCACGTTCTGCAGCACGAGACTGAGCTTCTGAGCTATCTTCTGCTTTTTCAATAAGAGGCGCTTCGTTTTCTTTTTCTGTTACAGCAGCGATTTTTTCTGTTTCAAAGTCATCTTCTTCAACTTCATTAAAAGTCTTACTCAAATTATCTTCTTCAGAAGGTGCAGCAGCAAGTACACTTTCTGTTTCAGCTTTACTTTCAGGTTCAGAACTTTCAGCCTGACTTACAGCAGGAATATTTTCTTCCTGGAAAACTTCTTCAGCAACAGAATCAGCAGAAGGATTATCTGTTACTTTCTTTTCTGCACCTGCAGTCTGGTTATTAGAAGAAATAACGGCATTTCCATAAACACGGTCATCCTGTCCGTTACGTTTTGTAATCTTTACGATTGAGTTTGAATCTTTTTCAATTCCGCAGGCCTGGGCAGCTTCAGGAGTAAGCATAATTGCAACCCCTTCTGAAGCATCAAGGGCACCAATTACCAGAAGGTCAACATTCTTATTCTGTGCCACATTTGTTACGCTGATAATATCCCCCGGCAAATATCCGACAGTCTTAGCAAAAAGTCCTGAAGGCATTACCCCGTCATCAACGACAACAGCCCTTCCGTCTAAAGAAGGACTAAAAGAAGCAAGCATCAGAGTGCCCGCAGCCAGCATAGCCAGTTTTGTCAATTTTGAAAAAATCTTATTCATATTCCTACCCATCCTTAAGAACACTAGGCCTTTATTGCACTATTTATATTTTTTACAAGATTTGCGGCAATTGCACTCAAATCTTCCTGTCCGTTCGGCTGAAATTTAATATCCGATAAAGTTGCAGAATTAATTACAAGTCCGGTTTTTACTCTTGCAAGTTTCCAGACAATCTTTTCTATTTTAGATTCTGCCTTTCTTACACTTTCATCAGAAATATAAAATACTTCAATCTGAACAAAATAATCAGAAGAACCGTTCAAGGCTTCTCCAAGTCCGCTTTTCCAAAGGGCAAGCGCCTCATCATCTGTGTTGAACATTGAAGCTTCTGAAGTTGTGACGATATAATTTTTTTCAAAAAAACCGTCCAGAACAAAAGTTTCTATATCATAGGATTTTTCACTGATTTCTTCGATTGCGCTATCCTGCTGCAAAATCTGAACTGAAATCTGACGCGCAAAACTTGCCGTACAAAAACAGATGGCAGTCATTAAAAACATAAAGAATTTTTTAATCCCCATGATTTTCCCCTTCTTTTATTTCTTACTTACTTTTCGGTTTCTTTTTGAATTCACTTAAGAAAAATTTTGTGATAGAATACAGTCAGGTAAAAAAAATACAACTATGGCAAATGAAAATATGGTTCCGTTTCAAAGAGCGGCAATTACAAAAGACGAAGAAGATGCTGTATTAAACGTACTCCGCTCTGGCTGGCTTACAACAGGAAAATATGCGCTGGAATTTGAAAAAAAATTCACCTGCGCAATGACAGAAAGTGATAAATCACCCTTTACAAAAGAAGAAGTTTCAAAAAACAGAAAAAATCTGGGGCTTTCTACAGAGCCGGTTATCAGTCTTGCTGTAAACTCAAATACAAGCGGAATGATACTTGCAATGGAAGCCTGCGGAGTAAAGGCAGGGACTGCAGTAATTACCACACCCTACACCTTTGTTTCTACTGCAGCAAGTGCCCGCCATTTAGGCGCAGATGTTTATTTTGCAGATGTAGAAAAAGATAATTACAGCATTGATCCTGAAAAAATAGAAGAAATCTTAAAAAAAGATGCAGAAAGCGGTTCTCCTAAGGTTCAGGCAATCGTTCCGGTTCATATTGCCGGAAATATCTGCAACATGAAAAAAATTGTTGAACTTGCTCACCGCTACAGCAGACCTGACCACAAAATCTATGTAATTGAAGATGCCGCCCACTCTTTTCCTTCTCCAACTGAGCTTGGTTTTGCAGGGGCAATCGGAGATGCCGGGGTTTTCAGTTTTTATGTTACAAAAACAATTACAACGGCGGAAGGCGGAATGGTCTGCACCCGCAATCAGGCACTTGCAAAACGAATGACAGTTATGCGCCTTCACGGAATGGACAGAACCACCTGGGACCGCTATACTTCTCCACGTGCTTCCTGGGAATACGACATTGTTGCACCGGGATATAAATGCAATCTTCCGGATGTGCTGGCTGCAATCGGCTGCTGCCAGTTAGACAGAGCCTGGCTCTTTTACCAACAGAGAAAAAAAATCGTAGAAAGATATAACAAGGCCTTTTCACAGCTGGATTTTATTCAGCTTCCGCCAGATGGAAAGGGAAACTGCTGGCATCTTTATTTAATGAGGCTGAACCTGGACAAACTGAAAATCACCAGGGAAGCTTTTGCAAAAAAAATGCAGGAAGCGGGACTTGGAATTTCAGTTCACTTCATTCCTCTCTTTCACTTTACCTACTGGAAAGAACTTTATCCGGAATTCAGGGCAGAACACTACCCTAATGCAGAAAAACAGTATCAGAGAACAATTTCTATTCCTCTCTTCCCGGATGAAACAGAAGAACAGGCTGATTTAGTAATAGAAACAATAACAAAAATTGGAAAAGAAAATCACATTTAGCAGAAAATGCTATATAATAGAATAAATGGCTAAATCTACAAAGGCACCTAAAATTGTAACACGCTCTCTGGATGCAAAAGGCTTTTACAGTGATTTCTCAAAAGAAGGAATGCTGTATGCAGCCCTTATACGAAGCCCTGCAAATACAGGTATTGTAAAAGATATAAAAATCCCGGATATGCCCGAAGGCTATTCTCTTTTTACCGCAAAAGATATTCCAGGTTCAAAAATAATGGAATTCAACAATACGGTAACCAAGATTCTGGGCTACAAAAACGTAAATTATACCGGAGAACCTTTAGGAATCATTGTAGGACCTGATGAACTTGAAATAAAAGAACTTACAGACAGGGCAGCAATTTATTTTGACATTCAAAACCTTGAATCAGCCCTGACAAATGTAATGAAAAGCAGCAGCAAGAATAAAATTCTTTCTGAAAAACTGCCGTCCCCTGCACAGGATTCACTTTCAGATCTTGATAATCTTGCTACAAGCTTAAACGAACTTCCCTCTCTTGACTCCGTAATTGACAATAAAAACCAGAATACGCAGGCAGAAAAAGTTGTAGGCGAAAGAATTATTTCTTCAGGTTCCTTCAAGGAACTTAGCCAGGAAGAAGCAGATAAAGAATTATTTGAAAGCGAAAAATATGTAATAGAAGAAAGCTGGTCCCAGACAATCGTAAATCCAAAATGGCAGGAACCATCAGGAGCCTTTTGTTACACAGAAGGAGAAAAACTTCACGTTTATGCACCTACAAAGTGGACTTTCTTTTTGCAAAAGGTTCTTTCAGAAGCCTTAAATCTGAATCCGGAATTAATATTCATTCACAAAACAAAGACTTCCAGCCTTTACTCTGACGGACTGTGGAGAACAACGCAGATAGCAGTGCAGACCGCCCTGGCATCATATCTTCTAAAAAAACCTGTAAAACTCATGCTTTCTCAAAGCGAGCAGGAAGAATTTATGGGACCTGGGGTAAAGACCGACATCACTTATAAGGCAGCGGTAAACGAAGAAGGCCGTATAAAGGCTCTTAAAGTAAATATCGCAATTGATGTTGGTTCAGAAAATCCTTTTGCCCAGGAAATTACAGACAGACTTGCTATTGCTTCTGTTAATTTCTATAAAACTAAAAACCTTTACATAAAGGCTCAGGCAAAAACCTCAAAAAATCCACCGACAACCATAAGCATTAAGGGAGTGGATTCACAAAGCTTCTTTGCAATAGAAAATCAGATTCAAAAAATCAGTAATATTACAGGAATCTTCCCGGATGATGTCAGAACAATCAATCTGGAAAAAGTAAAAGACTTTCCCTTTGAATTTGAAGACAGCAATATTCTTGAAGTTATACAGAATACAGTCCGCATGAGCGATTTCAACAGAAAATATGCTTCCTTCCATATGGATTCCATTGACCGCGTTGAACAGGGACAGGAACCATTTTTCGCCTTCCCACTCCGCGGAATCGGGCTTTCCTGCGCCTACAATAATTCAGGCTATCACGGAATCAGCTCTTTTTCCTATTATCCAAAAATTGAAGTCACCCTGCTTCCAGACGAAAAAGTAAGCATTCACACAATTCAGACTTCAAACGTAAATCAGGATATATGGAGAACAACTGCAAGTAAAATTCTGGAGCTTCCAAAGACAAATGTTCAGATAGATTCAAACTTTACCCTGGAAGAAATGCCAAAATCACCGGAAGATTCCTTCAGTACAATCGGCATTATCAATCAGCTGATAAAAAAATGCTGCCTTGAAATTCAAAAAAAGCGTTTTCATCAGCCGCTTCCTATTACTTCCAAAAAAAGTGTATCTGCCAGCGCCAAAAACAAATGGAATAAAGACAATTTCTGCGGAACACCTTTTATGTCCTCTTCGCTTATTTCCTGCGTAACAGAAGTTGAACTTGATCCTTATACTTACAACGAAAAAATCCGCGGTATCTGGCTTTCAATAGATTGCGGAGAAATTCTTGATGAAGCCGCAGCCCTGCGTACAGTCCGACTGGAGGTTCAAAAAGAACTTTCTCTTCTGGTTCAGGGAAAAAACGTAACCTGCGATGAGGTTTTCATACAGTTTATTCCTTCTAAAAATGCAGCCGGTCAGGTCGGAGAACTTGTTCATAACTCCCTTCCGGCCGCTTTTGCTTCGGCACTTTCTTCTGCACTGGCAACTCAGGTAACAAAGCTTCCCTGTACAGAACGCCAGCTTTATACACTGATTAAACAGCGGGGAGAAGTAAATCAATGAAAATACCAGTAACACTCAATAAAACAAAAGTTATTCTTGACGCCCAGGCAGACGAGCCCTTAGTTAAAGTTTTGCATAAAAACGGCTGCCCTTCTGTAAAAAGCGCCTGCATGGAAGGTGCCTGTGGAGCCTGTACCGTACTTTTGAACGAGGTACCTGTAGCTTCCTGCAAAATCCCAGCAGGTCTTGTAAAAGACATGGAAATAATTACCCTGGACTATTTTGAAAAATCTGATTTTTTTACAATCATCATGGACGGCTTCAATAAAGCCGGAATTAAACTCTGTGGCTACTGCAATTCTGGAAAGATTTTTTCAGCCTATCAGATTCTAAAAAACACAAAAATTCCTACCCGACAGGAAATAAAAGAGCAAATGAAGCACCTCTCTTCCTGCTGCACAGACCTTGAAACCCTGGTAAACGGCGTAATCTATGCTATGCAGCTTCAGGCAAAACGCTTAAAACGCGTTACAAAAATTGAAGGAGAGAAATAATGATAAAACAGATGCTTTATGCAAAAACTCCTAACGAACTTCTCACCCTTCTGAAAAACAATCAGGGCGCACAGATTGTTGGTGGCTGCACAGGAAACGAAGACTTTCCCAAAAAAGCAGTTTCCATAAAACAGATTAAGGACTTTAATCACATTACAAGACATGAAAGATTTCTTACAGTAGGTCCCGGAGTTACCTTAAATCAACTTCTTTCACTGGGACAAAATCACCTGCCGCAAATTCTTTACGAAGCCCTTTTATCTATTGCAAATCCAATTATACGAAATATGGCAACAATTGGAGGAAATATTCTTTCAAGCGGCCAGAAACACACTCTTTATGCCCCTCTTATGGCTCTGGATGCAAAGCTTGATTTTAAAACATCCTCTGAATCTTATTCGGAAAGCATTTTAAGTTTTAAATCCGTTGCTCAGGGAAGCATTCTTACCGCAATCCGCATTCCCCTTCTGGATTCCGATCTTTCAATTTTCCGTCGCATTGGTCCAGACCAAGGAATTTCAGAGCTTTCGGCTTCCTTTGCCTTCCTTGCAAAAATCGAAAAAAACAGTCTGTTAAGCGTCCGCCTGACTTTTGCAGGCCCTTTCACTTTTCACAGCAAGGAATTTGAAAACTCTCTTGTAGGAAAGCGACTGCCACTTTCTCAAAAAGACGTAAGCCAGATTTGCGAAGATGCTGCAAATGCCTTTAATAAAACCGCAACCGACAAAATGATCAGCGACGTAATGAAACAGCAGTTTTTTAATTTAACGCGATATTCGTTTGAGCAGCTTACCTAATAAACATACAATCGCCATAACTAAAGAAGTGATACTTTTCTTTTACGGCTGCTTCATAGGCATTTAAGATATGTTCACGGCCGGCAAAGGCACTTACCAGCATAATAAGAGTACTTTCCGGAGTATGGAAATTCGTAAACATTTTGTCTACTACGTTAAATTTATAACCCGGGTACATAAAAATGCTGGTAGAAGAAGTTCCGGCATTTACCCAGATGTCGTTGTCACCCGGTTTTCCGCCTGCATCTATGATTGCTTTTGCGGCACTTTCAAGGGTACGAACGCTTGTAGTTCCTACCGCAAGAATTGGTCTTCCCTCTTTTTTTGCCTTGTTGATGGCAGCGGCAGTTTCAAGGGGAATTGTATACCATTCTTCATGCATCTTGTGATTTTCAATTTCGTCTTCGCGTACAGGAAGGAAGGTTCCAAGTCCAACGTGAAGGGTTACAAAGTGACGTTCAATTCCCTTGTCAGAGAGACGCTTGAGCATTTCTTCCGTAAAATGAAGACCTGCTGTCGGACAGGCTGCAGAACCAGTATCAGTTGCGTAAACGTTCTGGTAGCGCTCACTGTCTTCCTCGGTATCTCCACGTTTGATATACGGAGGAAGAGGAATATGACCGTTACGCTCAAACCAGTTCTCGTCAATTGCAAAATCAAACTTCATTGCACGGAATTCTGTTCCGGCATTTCCTGCATGCTCTACAATAGTTCCAACAGTGCCGTCCGGGAATTTATAATGCATTCCAGGTTTCTGCTTTTTCGCACCTTTAACCATTGTATTCCAGATGCAGCAGTCCTTGTCGATTGTGTTCAAAAACATGAACTCGCATTCGCGGCCGGTAGTTTCCTTAATTCCGTAAACTCTTGCACGGCGCACGCGGGAATTATTAAAAATCATCAAGGTGTCGGGCGTAATTAAATCCGGTAAATCATCCATCATGTGATGTTCAAACTCGCCTGTCTGGCGGTTCAAAAGCATAAGTTTATCCTGCCCGCGTACTCCACTAGGGTGCTGGGCAATAAGTTCTTCTGGTAATTCAAAGTTAAAATCAGATGTTTTCATCTAAAAACTCCTAAAAAGAAATCCTACAACATTTTGCCTTGCAAAATGTTAAGCAAAGGTTCGGTACATTCGGAAGTTGTAAGACCGGTTACGACCTTTGCAGAAATAAAGACTGCTGTCCGTTTTTTGAATCAGTCACAGCTTCCGCACTTTGCAGGCCCAGATGAGAATAAGCCTTTGCCGTTACCATGCGTCCGCGCGGTGTTCTCTGTAAAAGTCCGCACTGAATAAGATATGGCTCATAGTAATCTTCCAGCGTATCAATGCTTTCCCCAATGCTGATTGCAAGAGTTTCTGCTCCAACAGGCCCTCCGCCAAAGTTTTCGATTATTGAGCGAAGAATATCGCGGTCGGCTTTTTCAAGACCAAGCTCGTCAATTTCAAGCTTTTTAAGCCCCTCGTCCACAGTTGAAATTGTTATGCAGCCGCTTCCCTGCACCTGGGCAAAATCGCGCATTCGGCGGAGAACACGGTTTGCAACACGAGGCGTTCCACGGCAGCACTGGGCAAGTAAAAGGGCTGCGTCTTTTTCAATCTGAACGTTTAAGATTCCCGCACTTCTTATGATGATTTTAGAAAGCTCTTCCTGAGTGTAAAACTCAAAGCGGGGAATAAAACCAAAACGTGAACGAAGAGGAGAACTTACACTGCCGGCCTTTGTCGTAGCCCCTACCAGAGTAAAAGGCGGAAGAGGAATACGGACAGTCCTGGCCGCAGCCCCCTGCCCGATTATCCAGTCAAGCTCAAAATCTTCCATTGCAATATAAAGCATTTCTTCAATTGCAGGCTTTAAGCGGTGTATTTCATCTATAAAAAATACAGTACGCTCTGTGATTGTGCTTAAAATGCCGGCAAGATCTTTTGGCTTATCAAGAGCCGGTGCGGAAGTTACCTTAAAGTCAACTCCAAGTTCATTTGCAGTGATTTGTGCAAGAGTAGTTTTTCCAAGTCCCGGAGGCCCGATTAAAAGCAGGTGATCCAGAGCTTCCTGACGCTGTTTTGCAGCCTCTATAAATGTAGAAAGATTCTTTTTTATGCTTTCCTGACCTAAAAAATCATTAAGCATTTTAGGACGAAGGCGGTTATCCTGTTCGTCATATCTATTTTGAATGTCGGCGCGAACTATAGCGCCGAAATCTTCATCGGTCATAAGTTTAGTTTAACAGATTTTAAAAATTTTTCCTACAAAAAAAATGCTCCCGCAGAGAACCCTTGTTCGCTCTGCCGAGAGCATTTTCTAAAAACTAACACCTGCCTAAACTTTAAACTGGTCTACCTGAACGCCGATTTTGTCGATTGAGTGATTAATCTGATCTGAAACTTCGCTCAAGGCAGCGCCGGTTTCGTTGATGTTTTTAGCACCGATGCTCATTTCTTCCATGCTCTGAGTCATGTTCATAGCGGCATCCTGAAGTGTCTGAACTTCCTTAAGAATCATTTTATTTCCTTCTTCCATTTCGGCAGAAGCATTCTTTACTTCAAGAGTGCTGTCCTGCATGCTGTGAAGGGCTTCGGTAATCTGCTTAGAACCTTCATTCTGCTCTTCCATTGCAGACTTAATCTGCATAACAAGGGCATCTGTTTCTTCAAGTTTTTTAGAAACCGATTCAAAGGCAATACTTGCTTCACTAGAAGCCGATACAACCTCATTGATTGATTCCTTAATATTGCTAAGCTGAACACCGATTGTCTTTGACTGGGCAGTAGAAGTTTCTGAAAGCTTTCTGATTTCATCAGCAACTACGGCAAATCCCTTACCTGCTTCACCGGCATGAGCTGCCTCGATTGCAGCGTTCATGGCAAGAAGGTTTGTCTGGCTTGCGATATTTGCAATTGCAACGTTTGCTTCCTGAAGCATCTGTGACTGGTTTTCAATCTGTTCAACCTTGTCATTAACAGCCTTCTGCTTGTCAATTCCCACCTGCGAATTAGAACGCAAATCATTGAATGAGTGAGCCATCTTATCCATTGAAGTATTTACAGAAGAAATGTTACCAATCATCTGTTCAACGGCAGCAGAAGCCTGGGTTACACCGCTTGACTGAGTTTCAACCATGCGGCCAAGAGATTCAATGTTAGAAGCAATCTCGGTAACAGCTCCGGCAGTCTGGTTAACGCTCTGAGTCTGTCCTTCAATCTGCTTTTTCATACTGTCGATATTTGCAACAATCTCTGTGATTGAACTTGCTGTATCGTGAGTTGCAGTTGTAAGGTTTTCACCTGCAACCATAAGTTCATCTTTAGAAGATTTTACATCACCAATAATGTTCTGAAGTTTTCCTGCAAAAGTATTAAATCCGTTTACAACAGCACCGATTTCATCCTGAGATTTAAGTTCGATACGTTTTGTAAGGTCTGCATCACCGCTGGAAATATCATTAAGAGTATCTTTTACGCCATTAAGAGGTTTCAAGAGTCCACCAAGAATCAGTGCAGAAATAACGCAAAGAACAATTACAAGGGCAGCAATAATAGGAATAATTATAAGAAGAATATGATTCATTGTCTGGTTGATTACAGCTGTAGACTTTGCAATAAAAAGCATACCGTCAACATCACCGCTAGCATCACCAATCGGAGCATAAATCGACATATATCTCTGTCCACTTATTGTATTCATTCCTTGATAGCGGGTACCCTCTTTTAAAACCTGCTGAACAATAGCTTCATTATCAAGTTTTGTTCCTACAAGATTTGCGCCAAGAGTAGTTGCGGCACGAATATTTCCTTCAAAAATAGTACATTCAAGTTTATAGGTATTTTTGATTGTATCTACAAATTCACTATCACTTAAACTGTAAGTTCCAAGTACAGCACCTACAACATTACCGTTTTTCTTTACAGGATAAGCATAACTCAAACTGAAAGGATAAAAATCTGTAGACTCATAAGATGCTGCTGGATTTCCACGCAAGGCATTACTTACTGAATAAACATTTGAAACATTCTTTCCTATTCCGCCGTTTCCACCTACAACACGTCCGCTGCGGTCTACAACTACAAGAAAATCAATGTCCATCTCAGAACCGTCATCCAGAGCCAGAGAATTTGCTGTATCAAGATCACCATCTGCAAGGGCAGTTGCAAGACGCGTTTTATCAGCCAAAACAAGAGTAGAATACTTGAGCTGCTCAGTCCATTGAGTAAGTGTCTCATCAACACCGAGCTCGGTTGTTTCAAGATTTTCCATTACCATTGCCGCAATTCGGGACGCAACGATTTTTGTTGAAACAAAAGCAACTGAAGCAGAAGCAAGAATTATTGCAAATGCAATAAGGGCACCAATTTTTACAGATAGTTTTAGACTTTTCATACTTTAAACATCTCCTTGCAAGACATAATTGTAGCTACTAAAAATTATACACCCATAAATTTTATAATGCAAAAAGAAAATAAAAGATGTTTATATAAAAGAATGTTTTTACGTCAAAAAACTAGGAAAGTTCCACAATTGCACGGCGGAAAATCAAATCTTCGCGGTCTTTTT
>NZ_AJGU01000049.1 GCF_000260795.1 Treponema sp. JC4 | reverse complement strand
TTAGAGGAAAGAAAAATATGATTATTCTGATTTGCGACCGTAAAAATATAATTGATACAGATGCTGTTTATGCTAATTTTACATCAGGTTCAACAGGAACTCCAAAGGCAGTTGTTGTATCCCACCGCTCTGTAATTGATTTTATTACCTGCTTTACAGAGATTTTTGGAATTGAAGCCTCAGACAATATTGCAAATCAGGCTCCTTTTGATTTTGATGTTTCTGTAAAAGACATTTTTTCGGGCGTATTTACAGGAGCTGCCGTTCATCTTGTTCCAAAAATGTTCTTTTCTTTCCCGACAAAATTACTTGATTACCTTGAAGAAAGAGAAATTACAATCCTTATATGGGCTGTTTCTGCACTCTGCATAGTTTCTACTCTTAATGGCTTTGATTACAAAGTTCCAGGAAAACTTAGAAAAATAATGTTTTCCGGAGAAGTAATGCCTGTTAAACAGCTTGAAATATGGAAGAAATTTATTCCGGATGCAGAATACATCAACCTTTATGGTCCTACAGAAATTACCTGTAACTGTACATATTTCAGAATTCCAAAGGATGCAGATCTTGAAGCATACACAAAAGGTATTCCAATGGGTCAGGCATTTCCAAATGAAAGAATTCTCCTGCTTGATGAAGATGACAGGCTTATTACAGAAACAGATAAAGAAGGAGAAGTCTGCGTATCGGGAACCTGTGTCGCCTTAGGATATTACAATAATGAAAAACAAACGAAGTATTTGTTCAAAACCCTGTAAACAAAACTTGTTTTGAGCGTATTTATAAAACAGGCGATTTGGCCACATTAGGTAATGACGGAAATTATTACTATATCGGCCGCAAAGATACCCAGATAAAACACATGGGACATAGAATTGAACTTGGCGAAATAGAAAATGTTATAGCCCGCCATGATAATATTACCCGTGCCTGCTGTATATTTACAGATAATAAAATTACAGCCTTTTATGTTGGAAAAGAAACAGAAAAGAAAGAAATTGTATCTCTTTTAAGAACTTCACTTCCTGCATATATGGTACCATCTGATTTTATTTATATAACTGAATTTCCGCTTACTAAAAACGGAAAAATTGATAAAAGACAGCTTACGGAGAAACTTAATGTGTGCAAAGACTGATTACGCACTGCTGGCAGAAAAATATTCTACCCCCTTCTATCTTTTAAATAAAAAGGCTGCAATAAAACGTATAGAAGAAATACAAAAAAGACTTCCACAGAATGCCAGGCTCTGTTATGCAATTAAGGCCAACGCATTTTTAATGAGTTTTTTTAAAGTCCAGGACATTTTATTTGAAGTATGTTCTCCCGGTGAACTTTCTATATGTCAAAAACAAGGCATATCTCCGGATAAAATTGTTTTTTCCGGTGTGGTAAAGTCTTTAGAGGATATTAAAAGAGCCTATAATCTCAAAGTTCATACAATTACACTGGAATCAAAAACTCATTGTGATTTTCTTTTAGAAACTGTAAAAGATTCTGACAGACACATTCAGAATGTTATTCTCCGCCTTACAGGCGGTAATCAATTTGGAATGAGTGAAAAAGATTTAGAGGAATGCATAACAAAGATTCAGAATGAACCCTCTTTAAAAATCCGCGGCATTCATTTTTTTACAGGAACTCAGAAAAAAATAAAAACTATTACAGAAGAAATTACATTCATTGAAGAATACTGCACAAAATTAAAGAAACAGTTCAATCTGGAAAATCTTGAAATTGAATATGGTGCAGGCCTTCCTTACGATTATTTTTCTGAAAATGATGAAAGCAGTAATTTTACGGCTATAGAAGAATTTGCTGAATTAATTGAAAACTCAAATTTCAATTATGTAATAGAACTTGGCCGTTATATTGCTTCTCCATGTGCAAAATATGTTACAAAAATTATGGATGTAAAATCTGACGGTAAAAACAACAATTACTGTCTTATTGACGGAGGAATCAACCATATCAACTACTATGGCCAGATGATGGGTATGAAACTTCCAAAAATTGAACACATTGCTCAAAAGGATCTTTCAGACAATAAAGATAATTATACTATTGCAGGTTCCCTATGTACCACAGCAGATATTGTTGTTCGTAAAGTTCCTTTATGCTCTCCTGCAACAGGAGATTTACTGGTTTTCAACGATATTGGGGCATACTCTATTACAGAAGGAATATACCTTTTCTTAAGTCATCCCCTGCCTTCTGTTTTATGCTGTGACGGAGATAAAATCTCTCTGTTGAGAAAAGCAGAAGAAACCTATATACTAAATTCATAAATTATTGTTACAGAAAGGATAAAACAATGGATCAGCTACTTGAAATTTTACAGGAACTTAAACCGGATGTAGATTTTTCTGCAGAAAAAGGACTTATTGACAATGCAGTTCTGGACTCATTTGATATTGTTCAGCTCATTACTACACTTAAAGAAACTTTTGATATCGACATTACACCTGCCGATATCATTCCTGAAAACTTTAACAGCGCAGAGTCTATCTGGGCTTTGGTTGAAAAGCTTCAGTAATTTCTAATTTCTAATATTGAGCATACATAAATCCTGTATCTCCAAAACTGAAGCTGAGAGACAGGATTATCAAAATCAGAGGAATATAATATGCCGCCCAGCGGAATATTATATTTTTATTCTGAATTGACTTATACACATCAATTTTATTTTCCTTAAGAATACTAATTACAAAAATAATCAAAGAACCAAGCACAACAAGTACAATGTGACTCTGAAAATCTGTAATGTTGCCAAAAATCTGATTCATAAAGTTTTTGGATGCAAGAAGTCTTGGATTTCCAAAATTTGCAAATGTATTCTTTAAATAAATAAATGATTTTTTTACATCTACAATACGGTCAAAATACCAGCCTATATTAACAATAATGAAAGTTCTGATAATCTGATAAAGATGCCATCCGCGGCTGGCAGTTTTAATATGCAGTTTTTCATTTAATTTTTCGAATAATGGTTTTAAGATATCGCTTAAGGCAATTACAAGGCCGTTATATAAACCCCATATGAAAAAATGCAGTTCAGGTCCGTGCCATAAACCTACAAGCATAAAAACCGCAATGTTTGCAATACATGCAGGAAGTGTACGTCCAAAATGTTTTCCCAGATGATTTGTAGCCCACTTGCTAAGGTTCTGCATTATTTTTGTTAATGCAAGCGGATAAAAAATATAATCACGCATCCAGCCGCCTAAGGTAATATGCCATCTCTGCCAGAAATTTGCCAGGCTGGTAGAAAAATAAGGCTGCTTAAAATTCTGAGGAAGTTTTATGCCAAAAAGTTCTGCAATACCTAAAACAAGGTCTGTACCACCGGAAAAATCTGCATACTGGTAGACTGCATACATCAGAATACCTGTTAAAAGCACACAGCCAGGGTAATTTGTATAAACGCCGTCAAAAATTGTACTTACATGTTTTACAAGAAGATCTGCAACCAGGTACTTTTTTAATGAACCGTAGAGGATAAGCATAAAACCATGCTTAAAATTTTCAAAATCAAAAGCATGTTCTTCTTTAAGCTGAACTCCCGACTGGTTATATCTTACTATCGGACCTAAAATTAATTGTGGAAAGAAAGATACAAAAACAAAATATTTAAGGAAGTTTGTCTCCTTTTCGTATTTTGAATTATAGATATCCATAAAGTAACCAATAGTTGAAAGTGTATAATAAGAGATACCAAGGGGCAGCAGTAATGTTTTTGAACCTACAAGTATTCTCCAGTATTTTAGATAAATAAGAATTCCAACATTCAAAACAAGCATAACTGCAAGAAGAATGCGTTTTTTTTCTCTGGGTTATGTTCTTTTCAATCTTAAAATCTTCTTTAGAAAGTTCCTGTTTTTTTGATTTTAAGTTTGTATTTAAGTCTGAAACCTTAGCTGCGAAAAAGAAGGTTATAAAGGCACTTGCAGCAATAAAAATCAGGTTTCCGATACCTGAAAAGGCATAAAAAACTGTATTTGCGGCAAGCAGAATTAACCACTGGAAACGTTTAGGAACTATATAATATACGCAGAGAGATACTACAAGAAAAAGTGCGAATCCAAATGAATAAAAAGCCATTATTGTCTCCTAGAATGCTGCAAAGTTTTCTGTACATACATTTTGCTGTGTGCCGTTTAAATAACTTGTTACACGAAGTTTTCCGGATTTTCCGGCCGGCAGCTTAATGCTTGTTTCAGTTATCTTTTCTGCCAGTAATATTTCCTGGCCATTACAGATTGCAGTTACATCATATGTAATTAAAGAAGGCTCAACATGATTAACCATTGGACTGATATTAACTGATTTTTATCATCACTTTGTAAAAGTACAAGACCAAAAATCCTGTCTTCCTGATTCTTAAGTTTTTTCTGCATATGATGAATAAAACATATCATTCTGTGATTTATTCTGTGTAAAGAAATAATCGCAGAAAACCTGTGTCCATTTATAAACACCTTTTTTAGAAAGATGGTTATCATCAGAAAAATCACTGTCTTCAAGTTTTAGATATTTTTCATTTGCAAGGTTAAAATCATAGTAGGCAAAGCCTCTTTCGCTCAAAAAATTGCGGCATAAATCATAGTAATCATCATAATTACCCTTTTCTGCAAGATAATAATCTGAACAAGGCATTGAATAAAAAATTAATTCAATATTATTTTCCTTGCAGAGTTTAATAATTTTATCAATTGTTTCTTTATATTCATCACTGATATTTGCAAGGTTTATTTTGCCTTCTATTACATTATTAGAAAAAGTACCGTTTTCTATATAATTAAGATCTAATACACATCCTTTTCCATCATATTCAGAATTATCACTTATGTAGACGTAGGAATAATAATCCCCTGAAACTATGCTCTTTATCTTTTTTACAATTTTTACGGGATTAAGAGTCATATGTTTATCTTTGCCAATAGGAAGAATATGGTTTATATAATAATTAGGTTTAGAAATTGAAGTTAAGAATTCAAGTTTAATTTCAGGATCTTTCATGTAATCTGAAACTAAGTAATCAGCAGAAAAACCGCTTCTGGAATTTTTGGCTGATTTTGTACTAACCGCAAAATCCATTTCCATAAAAACTTTTTCAACTTTATAAAGTTTTACAGCCTGACGCAAAATAGCATAAGTTCCTTCTATAGTTTGAGAGGCTGTTCCTGTACTGAAATTATTTTTTCCGTTTATTTTATCTGCAAGAACAGGTGTAATACCATGAGAAACATGGCTTGCACCACAATATAAAATATCTATATTGTCCTGATTGTAAAACTCATGCATTAAAATTCTTGCATAAGAGTTTATGTCATCTTTTAGAATAAAGGCTGTAGGAATTGTCAGAAAAAAGAAAAGCAAGAAAAAAAGTAATGGTTTTTGTAAAATAATGGTGTTTTTTCATTATACCAAATTATAGATGACCTTTTAATCTTTTTTCAAGAACATTACAAAAGAGATTTGTTTAGTCGTTATTATCACTTTTATTGATGATTTTAACTAAAAACATTAGAATATTAGTATAGAATAATATTTTCATATTGAACACAAAGACCCTACAGGTCCGCGTATACAGGAGAAGAATATGCAGGCATTAATTTTAGCAGCAGGAATGGGAAAAAGACTTGGAAGATACACAAAAAATGCAACAAAGTGTATGGTTCAGGTTAACGGTAAAGCCCTTATTGAATACGCAATTGAATCTTTGGTTCAGAACGGAATTAAAAAGCTTATTATTGTTGTAGGTTATAAGGGAGATGTTCTTATAGACTATATTTCTAAGAAATTCAATGCTTCAAACCTGAACGGTATGGAAATTGAATATGTTGAGAATAAAGTTTACGACAAAACAAACAACATATATTCTCTCTACCTTGCAACAGATAAACTTATTCAGGATGACACCCTTCTTCTTGAAAGTGATTTGATTTATAAACCTTCTATCATTAAAAAGCTTATTGAAAGCCCGGATCCTAACCTTGCAGTTGTTTCTCCTTTTGAACCATGGATGGACGGAACATGTACCCTTCTTGATGATAACAATTACATTACAGGTATTCTTGATAAAGCTCATTTTGACTGGAAGCATACAGAAAACTATCATAAAACTGTAAATATCTACAAATTTTCAAAAGACTTTTCTACTAACTATTATGTTCCATTTCTTGAAGCATACCAGAAAGCTTTTGGAAAAAACGAATACTATGAACAGGTATTAAAAGTTCTTTCTTTCCTTTCTTCTTCTGTTTTAAAAGGCTTAAAAGTTTCAGGCGAAGAATGGTATGAAATTGATGACCCTGCAGACCTTGCAATTGCAGAAAACCGTTTTGCAACCGGCAGCGAAAAATTAAAGAGACTTCAGCACCGTTACGGCGGTTACTGGCGTTTCCCTCAGTTAAAAGATTACTGCTATCTTGTAAACCCATACTTTCCTCCACAGAAGATGATTGATGAACTTACAGCAAGTTTTAAGACACTTCTTACACAGTATCCTAGTGGTGCTCAGGAACAGAGTATTCTTGCAGGAAAAATCTATAATATTCTTCCTGAAAATATTGCTGTAGGAAACGGTGCTGCAGAATTAATAAAATCTTTAGGCGAAGAACTTACAGGAAAGATTCTTGTTCCTTACCCTACTTTTAATGAATATCCTGAGCGCTTTAAGAATGCAGAAATAGTTCAGTTAATGACAGATAAGACAGACTTTACATATACGGCTGCAGATATTTTGAACAAAGTAAAAGAAAGCGGAGCAAAAACTGTACTTCTTATAAATCCGGATAATCCTTCTGGTTCATTTATTAAAAAAGATGATATGCTGAATCTTCTTGAAGAACTTAAAAAACTTGATGTAAAGATTTTCTTTGATGAATCATTTATTGACTTTGCAGAAAAATCTATAAGATACTCTCTTTTAAAGCAGGATATTATTGAAAAGTACCCTAACCTGGTTGTTGTAAAATCAATAAGCAAGAGTTATGGTGTTCCGGGTTTAAGACTTGGTCTTATTGCTAATGCAGATGCAGCTTATATTTCTTCAATTAAAAAGGCTAATTCTATCTGGAATATAAATTCATTTGCAGAATATTACCTGCAGATTTATGAAAAATATAATTCTGCTTACAGTGCAGCCTGTGATGCAATTGCAAATGAAAGAAATCGTTTTATTTCTGAATTAGAGAAAATCCCTAATCTTAAGGTTTACCCAAGCCAGGCAAACTTTGTTCTTTGCAAACTTAGCGGAGACAACTATTCTGACAAGATTGCTGTAGATCTGCTTGAAAAATCAAATATCTATATTAAAGATTTAACAGGTAAAAAATGTTTTGATGAAAAACGTTATCTTCGTCTGGCAGTAAGAAATCAGGCTGATAATGATGTTTTAATTGCAGCATTGAAACAGATTATTAAATAAGATTTAAGAATAAAACATCACGGGATTACAAATGACTATTGGAAACATTTTATATAATGTAATTATATTTCCATTAACACAGCTTCTTGAATTCTGCTACCAGTTTATATATGAAGCTACAAATAAAGAGGGCGTTGCAGTAATAGCACTAAGTTTTGTTGTTACTCTTTGTACACTGCCGCTTTATATGGTTGCAGAAAAATGGTCAGAAAAAGAACGTGATGTTCAGAAAATTCTAAAACCGGGAATAGACCGCATTAAAAAAGCCTTTAAAGGTGATGAACAGTATATGATTCTTAATACCTTTTACAAACAGAATCATTATAATCCTATAATGGCATTGCGTTCATCTTTGAGTATCCTGATTCAGATTCCTTTTTTTATTGCAGCTTATCATTATCTTTCTGAATTAGGCACTTTAAAAGGCTATTCTTTTCTTTTTATTAAGGATTTTGGTTCACCAGACGCAACATTCCATATAGGAACTTTTACTGTAAATATTCTTCCAATAGCAATGACAGTTATAAACTGTGTTTCTGGTGCTGTGTATTCAAAAGGCCACAGCATAAAAGAAAAAGTTCAAATCTATGTGTTTGCAGCAATCTTTTTAATTGTTCTTTACAACAGCCCGGCAGGTCTTGTTGTTTACTGGACAATGAACAACATTTTGTCTTTAGTAAAAAATATTTTCTACAAAATAAAGAATCCTAAAAAGGTTCTTTATATTATTCTTTGTATTTTTGCTTTAGGCTGCATTTTATCTACATTTACAGTTCTTTCTGATGTAAAAAACTCATTCAGAAAAGCAGTATTTGCATTTGGCTTAGTTCTGCCATTTATCCCTTTTGCAGTTATAAAGGCTGCAAAAATAATAGATAATCATTTTGTTTTACTGGATAAAGATACAAAAGTAAGAGACCGTATATTTTACCTTTCTGCATTACTGCTTGCATTGCTTTCCGGACTTGTTATCCCTTCTATGCTTATTCAGTCTGAACCGGGAAATTATTGTTTTGTAGACGGTTATAAATCGCCGTTTATATTCCTTTTTACAACTTTATTTCAGGCAATTGGATTCTTTATTTTATGGCCCTCAATTTTCTACGCTTTATTCTCATACAAAATTAAAAAGATTTTTTCGGTTTTATTTTCAATTTTTAAATTTTGGAGCAATTCTTAACACATTTGTTTTTGGCGGCTCATATGGACCTATATATCCGGAATTAATTTTTATGCAGCCACAAGTGTTTACGCCTTCCATTAAAAATATTTTAATAAACGCATTTGTACTGTTGTGTTCTGCACTTGTTCTTATTCTTATTTTAGAAAAAAAATATAAATTTATTGCATCTATAAATATTATTCTTCTGCTTTCAATGTCTGTAATTGGAATAAAAAACTGCATTATTACACAATCTGATTATAAGAGAATGAAAGCGCCTTCTTTTGAAAATGAACTTGAACCAATTTTTCATCTTTCAAAAACAGGAAAAAACGTTATTGTAATAATGCAGGACAGATGTTTCTCTCCATTTATACCTTATGTTTTTGATGAAATACCGGATCTTTCTGAAAAATTTGACGGTTTCAAATGGTACCCTAACACCATTTCTATGGGAAAACTAACAATGATTGGTACTCCAGGTATTTTTGGAGGATATGATTATACACCATATAGAATGAATGAACGTGCCGTTGAAGAACCTGAAAAAACACTTCAGGATAAACACGCAGAAGCACTTCTTACTTTGCCGGCTTTATTCAGCCAGAACGGTTATAAAGTACAGGTTGCTAATCTTCCGTATGAAAACTATCTGGAACAGCCGGAAAGCGGAATGTACACAAACTTCCGTCTGCTGGAATTAGAAGATTCATCTGATACAAGAAAGAACCCATATACAATAAAGTATAAAAATCACAACGTTATTCAGCATAACCACGTGCTTGCAACATATTCCGATTACTGGTATGCAAAACACGGGATGGAAAAAGATCCTTATATAAGCACACAGATTTTCCGTAATTTTATATGGTTCAGTTTCTTTAAAATGGTTCCTCCAGTTTTAAGAGGCGGAATATATCACAGGGACTACTGGCTTAGTTATAATAAATGGGATGACAGTGCACGTTTTGTTGACAATTACTCTGTAATAGATTATTTACCGGAACTTACAGATTTTTATGATGATAATTCTGCAAAAGGAACTTTAGTTTTACTTGATAACGAAGCAACACATGAACCTATTATTTTGCAGGCACCTGAATATGAATACAGCAAAAATGTTACAAATGCCGGAAACAGCATTT
Organism: Treponema sp. JC4; assembly: GCF_000260795.1. GTDB lineage: Bacteria > Spirochaetota > Spirochaetia > Treponematales > Treponemataceae > Treponema_D. The sequence continues at coordinate 1,626 of NZ_AJGU01000049.1, read as the reverse complement.
TAAAAGACAACACCGAATTCAGTACAATGTGCGGTATATTTAAGCGCTATACAGAATTTTTTGATTACTTAAAACAGAACGGTGTTTACGATAATACAAGAATTATTGTTGTTTCAGATCACGGTATGTATGATTCAGGTGATAACCATAAAGGAGCAACAAAGGTATTTAAAACAGGAGCATCTCTTCCTTTTTCTGAAGTTAATTTTGCTGCAACACTTATGGTAAAAGATTTTGATACCCACGGTATAATGCAGGTTGAACACCTTAATGCAGATAACACAATATCTGGTAAGGGAAAACTTGATATGACTTTTATGACAAATGCAGATACGCCATACCTTGCTGCAAAAGGGCTTTTTGAAGAAAAGCATCCATTTACAGGAAAATACTTAAATGTATCTGATAAAAATAAATATTCAATATTAAACAATTCAAAAGCACAGTCTACAAGAATAAGACACGACAAGGCTTTCTCTGTAAGTGCTTCTGAATGGTTTACTGTTCATGATAATATTTTTAATAAGGATAACTGGTCTAGATTAGACTCTCAATAAGGAATAACAATGAATATAGGTACAGTTCTTTATAACATAATTCTTTCACCAATTACTCAGATTATTGAAATTGCATACCGTGTATTTGACAAAATGTTTGATAATACCGGTATAGCACTTTTAGGAGTAAGTTTTACTGTTACTCTGCTCTGCCTTCCTCTTTACATTGTGGCAGAAGGCTGGCAGGAAACAGAAAGAAATATTCAGGCAAAAATGAAAGATGGTATTGCCAGAATAAAACAGGCTTTTAAGGGTGATGAGCAGTACATGATTCTTTCTACTTATTACAGACAGAATCATTATCACCCTATTATGGCTTTACGCTCAAGCTTTGGTATTTTAATTCAGGTTCCATTCTTTTTTGCAGCCTACCATATTCTTTCTAGTCTTCCGGAACTTCAGGGTAAACATTTTCTGTTTATAAAGGATATGGGAAAACCGGATGCAATTTTTACAGTCCATGGTTTTGCAATTAATATTCTTCCTATTTTAATGACTCTCATTAACTGTATTTCCGGTGCAATTTATTCAAAAGGCCACGAATTAAGAGAAAAGCTTCAGATTTACGGTATGGCAGCTCTCTTTCTTGTTGTTTTGTATAATTCTCCTGCAGGTCTTGTCGTTTACTGGACCATGAATAACCTTTTTAGTCTTGTAAAAAATGTTTTTTATAAGATGAAAAATCCATTAAAGGTCTTCTATTTCTGTGTTGTTTTAATAGTTTCATTTACTGCCGTTTACATTTTGTTCCTGTATACCGGCGGTGCATCTATGTCTAAACGTCTGCCTGCTGCAGCCTTTTTGCTTTTCTGGATTCCAACACCTTTATATATAAGATTCATTAACTATTTTGTAGAAAACTTTTTAAAAGCAGTGTATGAAGATAAAAAGCTTCGTTTTTCTTTATTTATATTTTCTGCCCTTTCTTTAACAATATTAAATGGTTTAGTTTTACCTTCCAGTCTTATAAGTTCTTCTGTTCAGGAATTTTCTAACATAGACTCTTTTACTAATCCAAACGGATTTCTTCATTCATCCTTCTGGATGAGTTTTGGTTTAATTATTTTCT
>NZ_AJGU01000048.1 GCF_000260795.1 Treponema sp. JC4 | reverse complement strand
CCGCTTGATTATGTGTTAGATACATATGTGGCTTTTAAGTCTAATGCTTTAGAACAGCTAAATGATTTGTCTACAACAAAAGGAAAGGTGGCTCATAAAGTAATACAGCTTTTATTCTCTCCAAAGAAAGAAGAAAAAGACAGCGGAACACCAGCCTATATTCGTACCCAGATAGACAAACATTTTGATGATATTTTTGAAGAAACAGTTCAATCTGAGGGAGCAATTCTCCTGATAAAAGACGGTAAACTCGAACTTCAGCAATTCAAGAAGCAGTTAAGTGCTAGTCTTGAAGGACTTTTGAAAGGTATTTCAGAAAATAACCTTCATGTAGTTGCCTGTGAAAAATCAGCTGGTTATCTACGAGAAAAGGATTCAGATAAGGTTATAAGACATGGTCTTATAGGTGATATTGAAATAAAAGGCTTTATTGATATGCAACTGGAAGATCCTGAAGGCAATCCATATATCTTTGATTTTAAATGGACAATGTCTGATAGATATGCTCAGAAGCTCAAAGAAAATAAATCCGTTCAGCTTGCTTTGTATAAGGAACTTATTGAACAGGAAACAAAGCGTAAGGTAAAGGCAGTTGCTTATTATCTGCTACCGCTTGCTAAGTTTGTTTCGACATCAGATTTAAAGGGTACAATAAATCTTAATCACATTCTTACTGAGTCGGAACGTGCTGGCAAAGATCTTCTAAAAGAAATTCAGAGTTCTTATAAATACAGGAAGGATGAAATTATTTCCGGTAAGCTGGAAGAAACTTCAGGCTGGGCAGAAGAAAATATATCTTATGAGCGACAGAGAGAAGACCTTGGTCTCTTGCCTATGGATTACTATGACAATGCAAAAACAGGTCCATATAATCCAATTGCAGTAATAAAGGGCAGAAAGTAGGGGGAGTAGAAAATGAAGAACGTAAAATATATAAGTGCTAGTGCCGGCAGTGGAAAAACTTATTCTCTTACTCTCGCTTTGACAAACGCAATCAAGAATAAAGAAGTTGAACCGGAAAATGTAATTCTCACCACATTTACTAAAGCAGCTGCTTCCGAGTTTAAGGAAAAAGCAAAGGCTATGCTTTATGAAAACGGTATGGTATCTGAAGCAGACCGCCTTGATCAGGCTCTTATAGGAACAATTCATAGTGTAGCCGAATCTTTAATTCTGAAGTATTGGTATGTGCTTGGCTTGAGTCCAAGAATTAATCCGATTGCAGAAGAGGACCTGGATTTTTATAGAAATCAGTCTTTAGTGAATCTTCTTAAGGAGGAAGACCTCGCTTTTTTAAATCAGTTTGCAGAAGAATTTAATATTACAATTTTTAAAACTAGAAAAATTGATTATGACTTCTGGAAGGGTGATTTATCGAAAATTTTGGAATATGCAAAAAATTATCAGATAAAGGATTTTAATCCTAGTATTGCTTATTCCAAGGAAATGACAAGAAGTCTTGTACATGGCGGACATCATATTAAAGTCAATTTTGACTTACTGGAAAATATTCTGGACCATGCTCAGCAATTAAATGACGCAGATGATTCTGATGATCAACAGTCTAGAAGAAGAAGTATTGAAACCCAGAGACGTTTGATGAAAATCAAAAATCCTTCTTCTTTCCGTTATGCAAAAGATGTTAGTGATTTTGTAAAGAAACTACCATGGAGAGAGCTTGCCGACTTGAAAGCAGAATTTACAGATAGCCTTGCAACTCCTTATGCTTCAGAAGAAGTTCGTGAGACTCTTAATAAATATATTGAATTAATGTTCAGACTTGCAGAAGATTGGAATGCTAAATATCAGGAATATAAGACAGAGCATCACCTTATCGACTTTGCAGATATGGAAGAATACTTTTATCAACTGCTTGAAAAAGACGAGATTGCTGCAGATATTAAAGCGACATACAAATATGTCTTTGTTGATGAGTTTCAGGATTGCTCTCCGATTCAGGTAAAGATTTTTGATAAACTTTCTGAAATTGTTGATCACAGTATATGGGTTGGCGATAAGAAACAGGCTATTTATGGATTCCGTGGTTCTGATACAGTTCTTACAACAGCAGTAATGGACATTGTAAAAGAAAACGAAAAGAAAGGACTTGATGGTTGCAGCACACAAATTCTGGGTTATAGCTGGAGATCTCTTCCTGCAATTGTAAATTTTACAAATGCAGTTTTTGAGAAAGGTTTCTCAAATGAGAATAAAGACGAGGTTTGTCTTGAGCCAAAGAGAGATGAAGAATCAGGTTCTGTAAACTACTGGTGGCTCGCAGGAACAAATAAAGATTCGAGATTTACTGCACTGACTGCAAATATTATTGATCTTATTAACAAAGGTGAAAAACCTTCTGATATTGCAGTACTTGCAAAATCTAATGATGAATTAAATGATTTGGCTGATTATTTACGAACTGCAAATGTTCCTGTCTTTATTGATGAAGGCGGTCAGTCTGGTGCAGATACAGTTTCTTTAGTAGCAGCATTGCTTCAACTTGTTGCTGATGAGAGTGCAGAATTGCCTAAGGCACAGATTGCATTCCTTACAGAAGAGGAATACAGACTTGAGCAAATCATTGATGATAAGCTTGAGTATAGGATGATAGAAAAGCCGGAAAATCTTTTCTATGATAATATACCTTTAGTAAGAAAATTAATGGAAAACAGAGATCGATATAAGCTTCAGTCTGTATCTGCTTTGGTTGAGTCTCTTATCATTGAATTAGATTTGTTTAATGTAGCAAAGAAATTGAATGATAATGTAGATACCTCAAAACTTCTTCATGCAATCATTGAAGCAGGTAAGGCTTATGAAGATCACTGTGCATTAATGCATCTTCCAAGCTCTATCATGGGCTTTGTTGCATATCTTGTAGAACACGATATTTCTGTATCAGGTTCTACAGAGGGAGTTCAGTTCTTTACATACCATCGTTCAAAAGGTCTGGAATGGAAGACTGTAATCCTTCTTGGATGTGACAAAGATATACTTAATCCTAATAAGTTCATAAAACGAAACATTTTAGGAACAAGAATTATTCGCGTTTCAGAATCGACTAAAGAACAATTATTCCCTGAAGTAAAGATAAGTGTTTTTCCAAATCTTTTTGGCAATTCAAACATACCTGATGAATGGCTGAATCCGATAGCGGCTTCAGAAAGATATAACACTCTGCTTGAAGATTATAAAGAAGAAGTAAAACGACTTATGTATGTTGCAATGACTCGTCCAAGAAATCAGTTGATTATTGTTCTTAATGGCAGACGTGGAAAACCTTTACCAATGCTTACTTTTACTCAATTAGGATACACTGTCGCACAAGATTTCCTGGAGGAAAATTCAGACTTATTTGGAGTAGGTGTAATATCAAACAAATTGGAAAATGCTGATGAAGATATTGAATACAAAGGTTATAAGGCTGAAAACTTAGGTCTTAAACTATCCGCTAAAGAAGCAAGGGACTCGATCCCTCGTGACCTGCAGCCAAGCAGCATGCCAGGCGGAGAAGTAAAAGCTGATATGATTGGAGCTGGAACTGCTATTACCGTAACAGGTAAAGCAGACTCTGCCGCCCTTGGAACTTGCATCCACGACATCTTCTGTATTGCAGAAAACAAGAGCGACAAGGATATTACTGACCTGGTAAAAGCATACGGCTTTGAAAGTAATCTGCCAAAAACAGATGAAATCAAAAAAGCGTGGGAAGCTCTTACAAACTGGCTAACGGCTACCTTCGGCCCAGTAGTAAAACAGTATCACGAGTTGCCGTTTACACATTACCTGTCAAACGGTCAGAAAGTAAGCGGAAGCATGGACTTCGTCTGGGAAACTGCAGAAGGATGTGTCATCGTAGATTACAAAACTTTCCCTGGCAAAAAGGAAGAGCTTCTGAATGCAAAGAGTGATTATTACGTAGGTAAATACAAGGGGCAGCTGGAATGCTATGAGAAGGCTCTGATTGCTGCTGGTAAGAAGGTTCTTGCAAAGGTGATCTACTATCCAGTGGTTGGTGTAATTGTGAAACTTTAATTTTTCCTCTATCACTAGATGATTTTACCTATGCGTATACTAAGGAAAAACGATTGTTTTCAAAGTCTGGAGGCTTATATGTTTAAATTTCTATTAACTCATCTGATACCAATAACTTGTATTTTCGCTGCTGTACTGGCATTTCTTAAAATCCCAGAAATCATTTTGGGTATTTTATACATACTTATATGGGGATTATGCATGTTTCTGAAGTACACTGTGAGTAACAGAAAGGAGAAGACGCTGGCTCTGCCATTAATAATATTTTTCCTTAGTCAGATTTTAATTGCCATAGGAACTGCTTATACAAGATTAATTCTTTTATTTGAAATGCGTATTCGAATGAATCCAGAATCCGGCTTCAAGTTCATGTATCTTATAAACATAATCATTTCAGGGGCACTTCTAATACTTGCAAATCTTTTTATTAAAAAGAATGCTGCGAATACATCAAAGATAGCGGCTCGTTTTGCTCTGGATTCAATGAATCAAAGATTATTTGAAGTAGATACAAATTTTAATTCTGGTGCGATAACAGAAGAAGTGGCCTCCATACAGAAAGAAGAAATTAGAAAAGATATTGATTTCTACAGTACTCTGGATGGCAGCGCAAGATTTCTGGCAGGTACTATAAAATTCCAGACATGTCTTTATGTGATTGCTATCGTTGGCGGCTGTTTATACGGGGTCTTTAAAAACGGTTATTCCATACAGGATGCATTGAATATAGTATGTCTTCCCGCAATGCTGTCTACAATTTGCAGTACAATGAGTATAACAACTCTGGCTTCTTGTGTAAGTTATACACTAATGGAAGACGATAATCCTAATCAAAAATTTTGAAATTAAAAGTTCCAGAAACTATCTCTACTAAAAATATCCATTCCTTCGTCAATTTCGAGGCGGAATATGGTGTTTACGAAGTAAGAGCGAGCGTTATTAAGTTGGCTTTGTGGAATTGGGCCTAACAAATCGATTTCTTCCTGAAGCATTTTTGCAGCACGTTCGGACAGATTACGGAATATCTTATTTCTAATTTCATCGGATTCAAATTTAAGGATGATTGCAATTTTTTCCCGATCTACATCACGTAAGATTTTTTGAATATCTCTGTCTTTAAGGTAAACGATGTCCTCAATATTGAAAACGCATTTATCAAGTTTTTCCTTAAGAACTGGAGTCTTTGCGCGAAAGTCGTGAACTGCTTTTTCAGAAAAATCTCGACCTGTTGCAGGAAGATTTTCTTTGATAATCTGGTAATCTTCCTCGCAGTTTATGAAGGCGCTTTTTACAACATGGTCAGCTTCAGCAATGACAGAATCATCAGTTTTTTGAAACTGTTTGGAACATTCAAAGATTTTATCCCGCGTGTCGTAATCATACATTTGCAGAAGTTCATCAGCTTCTGTTGAATCAAGTTCCAGATAAGCGATTACCTTTGCAAGACTTTCTAAATGCTTATGCTGTAAATATTCTCGTAAGACTTTCTGAGTTTCCTTTGTGATATTGTCCATTGCGTAAGAAACCATAATCTGTGCTTTTCTGCTTTCTACAGATAAATCGTCTGTCATAAGCCAACCTCCTTGATAGTAGAAATTATAGAGGGCGGGAATATCATTTAGTGATAGAAAAGAAATTATTTATCCCATATTTAAGCGGAACCTTTGCGTACTTTTCCAGCTTTGCAAGGTACTGCTTGCGGGTGATTTCGCGGGCGCCGTAGCGGGCCATGTTTTCGGTGTAGGTCTGGCAGTCGATTAGTTTGCCGCCTGCTTTCTGGAAGGCTCGGGCGAAGAGAATAAAGGCGCTCTTGGAGCTGTTGGGTTCAATCGTGAACATGGATTCGCCGCAGAAGACACTGCCCAGTAAGATGCCGTAAAAGCCGCCGACCAGTTTTCCGTCTTTCCAGACTTCTATGCTGTGGGCGTATCCAGCCTTGTGAAATTTCTTGTAGGCCTTAATCATCTTGGGCCCAATCCAGGTTCCGTTCTGGTTTGGGCGTTTCTGCTTGGCGCAGTTCTTGATTACATCTCCAAAGGCCTTATCAATGGTGTAGGTGTATGGATTGTGCTTGAGAAATTTTTCAATTGATTTTGAAACGTGCAGCTGACGGATTGGAATCACAAAGCGTTTCTTTGGAGACTGCCACAAAACAGGATCTCCATCGTCTTCACTGAACCAGGGAAAGACTCCCTGATTATAAGCCGAATAAAGCAGGCGCAGAGGAATGTTATCTGTTACGAGGGAAATCTCATCATAACCATAAATCAGACCTGGCTCCGGAAAATCAAAAATATCAGTTGTATCAATTTTGCAAGAACGGGATTTTTCATTTTCAATACGAAGATAATTTTCTAGAACCTGAGGACACTGTTCGAGACCCTGGCTGTTACTCCAGATTCCGTTTAGTAGAAGCTGGTAAGGTTTATAATTGACCTTGTAATTCATCTTGCGGCAATGAGGCAGATAAAGTCCCAGATAGTAATAAGGAAAATGATTCTGCAGGCAGAAGTTGATTTCCACAAGAACGCTGTAAACGCCAATGCTACGCTTAAGAACTTCCTCTCTAATATCATAATAAAAATAGTTGGACGATAGTCCGGTGATAAATCCGTGCTGGTCAAAAACATAATCGAGGATGCTGACGCCAATCAGCTGGCCATTCAGCTTATAATCAAGATTGATAACTCCGCTGTAGCCGCTATTCATATTTTTAAGATCTTCGGCAGCTTCCTGCAGAGTAAGGAGCTTGAAGCCGGGTTCTTCCTCATTATGATGATTGTAATAATTGCGGTACATGAGAGCTTTTTCGTCCGTGCAAAAATCAGCCGGGCTTGTAGTAATTATAACTTCCACATCCTGATTTTTATGAAGGATTCGTCGCTGACTCCTAGATGGAGCAAAAGTCTTTACTGGGATACGGATTGGAATACACTCATGGCAATTCTGACAGCAGGTTTTGTAAGCAAGTGAATTGTAACGGCGAAAGCCCTGTCGGAGCAGGCGTTCATAGGTAATGCAGTCAAGCTTTTCAACAGAGAGAGTAGAATCCTGCCTGTCAAAATAGGTCAGAATACTCTCAGCTTCACGGTTCAGAAAATAACCACACTCGGTTTTATTTTTTCCGAACATCATATTTGCGAAGATTTTCTCAATGTTGATTTCTGCATCAGCCATAGTAATTATGAATTATACAGTTTGAGTATATCATTAAATGATATCGGAGTCTTGTAAGATGAAATTAATCTGTCAGGAGGTCGAAGTTATGAACATATCTAAGATTTTTAAAATCGCACAGAGCGGAGAGCCTTTTATCACGGTTGATTATAATTATATCAAAGACTTTGTATTCGAATTGTATGAACCTTGTTTTTGCTTCTTTGTGATTAAAAAGAAAAAGACTTTTTATGCTTTAATCTGGAAGAAAGGGCTTAAACTTGTCAAAGGTTTTCCGTATGAAGGGGATTACCTGTGGTTCGGAAAATGCCTGATTGCGAAAACCGCAAGAAACATTTTTAAACCATTTGGGAAACTGATAGTAAATGAATTTACTATCGCTCGTTTCAATAAAATTTTAGATGAATATTAAGAAGATAAAAGAGGTTCCTATGACAGACGAAAAATACAAGAAACTGATACACGCGGCGATTCCTTCAAAAGAAGTCCGCGATTATTGCGAGAAAATGGGACGGATTTTTGCTCCATATGAACTGGCAACTTTGATTTGTCAGAATACACTTTTGAGTTATTCCCAGAAGGATGCTTTGCTTGCGGAACTGGTACCTGAACTAAGGGCAGAATCAAATGCTAAAACTAGAATTATCAGCGGAATACATAAGAATTCTTATTCAGCTGCAGAAATCGCAGATGAGATTGAAGCTTATATTGGTATGGAAAATAAGTTGGAAGAGTATCTTTTAAATGATTCTCCCGGAAATGTTTATGAACTTGAGTACGTGGAATCTGCTTCATATAGGGGAGGGGAGCCATATATGTGTGGCATCTTTTCTTCTATAAATAAAGTTTATGAAAGAATGGAAAAAGAAATCGATGACTTTAAGGATTGCAAAGAAAAAATACTCTCCTTTAGATTAAGAAAGTATAAGCTTGATGACAGAGATAATTATGTCTATGGAAAATTCATTCCGGAGAAGGGTAATCCTGATAAATTTAATCTTTATTACCTCGATTCCTCTTTTATGGTAGATGAGTATTACAACAAACATCATGACGGCTTTGAAAATCTTCTGGTATTAATTCCGCATCCATTCCGTAATGGAGATATTATCTGCAGAATTGACGATGGCCTCATGGGAGTTGTTTGTAATCTCCAGGATGATGAGGTTTTCTTTGAATCTCTTCAGGTTCGTGAAAAGAGGGGTGGGGATATCAGCGATGTTGGTATTCCAGCTGATTATCTAGAGGATGAAAGGTTTTGTTACGACCATCTGGCCTTCTTTCCAACCTTGTGTGAAAAAGTTGATATTGCTGCCTGCAAAGATAGCAATCCAGCAATGCCTTTGTTAGAAGCCTGTGCAACGGTAATGAAGGGAAACGGTTCTTTCGAATATCTCTTCCACGAATGGAACAAGTATATTTATGAAAGAAGAATGGAACACCATAGACATTATTACTAGATTTTCCCCCGGAGGTTTTTATGGATAATCAGGTACCAATCCGTTTATTAAAGTCAGAAACCGGCCTGCCAGCCAATATCCTCGATGTGCAGTATTATTTCACAGTTGAATTCGGAATGATGATTTATATTGTAGTTCAGAATGACACTTTGGAAGAATTAAATGAAAAAAAATCATTCTGGCTTTTCTTTACAGAGGATGCAGATGATTTCTTTTATACACCAGGCGAGCCTGATTCTTTATCTGAAAAAGATTTTAATAAAATGAAAGATTATGTAAAAAAATCCTATGCAGATAACAACTCCCTTTTGGCAAAACTTTTTGAACAGCGGAAAAAGGAATGGGAAGCCGAAAATCCCGAAACTGTAGTTTTTTTGAATAATCTAAACAAAGGTTCTTAAGCTACCTGGCATTCTTTATTTGATGAATATAGGTCAGTTACGTGTTATAATAACTTTATGGCAAAAGAGGATACACGTCAGTCGACAAAGGAAAATCTCAGACTGTTTTTATTGGATTCACTTTTTCAGCAGGACAGGTTTTATACAAAAGATGAACTTGTTGCAAAACTTGAAGTTTCAGTTCCTACGCTTGATCGTGATCTGCGCCGACTTCGTGATGATTTTAATGCCCCGCTTGAATACTGCAAGGTAAATGGCGGCTATCATTATACCAGCAGACTTTTTAAGCTGCCATCTGTATTTGTTCAAGAGCAGGAAATGCCAGCCTATTCAATGGTGCTGAAACTCTTTGAACAATTCCAGAATACACCGCTATATACTCCACTTTTGAACATCTGCGAGACCTTTGAAAGCCCGATAAAAACAGATGCATATGGGGCAGGGCAGGTGAATTTTTCAACAACCCATTTTGAAGAAAAGCCCTGGTTTGAAACCCGTATCGTGATGGGGAAACGGGCTGTTGCTGCAGTTGACGAAACCAATTGGGATACAATTCTTAAAGCCCTGCAGAATAATCAGGTTCTTGAGTTTGATTATGAGAATGTCCGTTTGAATAAAAAAGGCTTTGCCAGAAAGATAGAACCATGGCAGCTGATTTATGATTCTGAACAGTGGTATCTTCGAGGCCTGGCCGAAAGTCAGGATAATCCAAATAGCAAGAATATCCGAAACTTTGTTGTTCCGCGCATGAAGAACCTAAAGCTTTTGCCGCAGCATTTTAAACTTCCTGATGAAAAAATCTGGCATTTGGATGAATACAACGTCGGTTCATTCGGTGCTCTTGGGGCAGATACAATTGAAGAATATAAGTTCATTTTCCAGGGAACTGCACTTTATTTTTCCGAGGCAGACTTTGCTCCAGATAAGAAGGTAGAACCGTACACAGGTGATCATATTCATAAAGACGGAGCTGTACTGGTTACTTTTACAAGCAATCAGCCGCTCGGAATTCTGCGAACCTTTTTTCCATACGGTGAAGATATTATTCCTCTGGCTCCACAGTCCTTCGTAGATGAATGGACTGAGACTGTTAGGAATATGGCGAAGAGTCTGGGGCTCTAGTTTTTACGAAAAATAACTTTTCTATCAGGGTTTGATAGTTTTGACTTCTTATAATTCCATACAGAGGTTAGGAAAAATGGAAGAAGAAGCAAATAACAAAACTACGAATCAAGAAATCGGAATGTTCGATCTTTTAAAAGAAATAGAAGGACCAGAAGATTCAGAGTTATATAACTCTATAAAAAATATAACAATTAAAACTATAAAGCATATTGAATCTCTTTATAAGAATAAAGAAAACGATCCGAATTATATAGATACAGACTTTTCACCTTTGAGATTTCACAGGGGAGATTTAATTATTCTTGCCGCCAGACCTTCCATCGGAAAAACAGCGTTTGCGTTAACTCTTGGTAATCAAATTGCATTAAATAAAAACATACCCGTTGGATATATTAGTTTAGGTTATTCCGATGACTATTTTGATGATTTTTTCTTAGGTGCAAGATTTATTTCCATTAATTCAGATGTACCTGTTCAGAAAATTCGTCATGGAATGTTGAAACCTTCAGATATTCCAAAAATCCAGGAAGCAGCAAAAAACTTATTTGACGCATCAATATATCTGATGAATGAACCAAATAGTAGTTTTGAAACATTGGAATGGAAAACTAAAATATTGATTGAAGAACGAAAGGTTCAGATAATTTTTATTAATGGCTTTGAATTATTTGAAGAGCTTGTTGATTCGGAGAAGGATGAATATAGAATCAACTTGGAAAGTATATTGGGAAAGTTAAAAAAGTTTGCAATTGAGCAGCATATTCCTGTAATTGTAGAACTAGAGCTTCCACCTGCAGAAGAAGATAACGAACCCTCATTACGAGATTTCAAAAAATATATGATTATTCCATATTTGGCAGATATGGTTTTGCTCCTCCACAGAGACAGATTACGAGAGGATGATGAAAAGCAAGATTGTAAGCTTAAAATTGTGAAAAATATAAATAGTTGGGCTGGTGATATACCAATGATTTTTAACCACAAAACATCAAAATTTGAACGTTACCATAACTAACATCAATTCTATACATTAGAAAAAAAATCTCCGAAATCTTCAGAAAATTATTACTCTATCACTAAATGATAGTTTCCATATGTATATTTATGTGTGTAAAACGAGAGGAGAATTAATTATGGAAGAACAGATGAACGAAAAGAAAATCAGATGGAACATCTCTAAGGCAATGAGCTGTGTATATCAGACATTAAACGATTCAAAGCTTAAAATCAAGAAAACAAAAGCTTATAGCACAGCTATGGAAAATTTGATGACTCTCTATAATATCAATCAGATTCAGGTCTGGATTCTCTGTCTTGCCTGTGAACGCTATTTTGAACGAGAAGACAGTATTTC
>NZ_AJGU01000047.1 GCF_000260795.1 Treponema sp. JC4 | reverse complement strand
GAGTGTAATAATCTGCTTTGTGTCGTAATCGTAAATTTCGCGTTCGGTGTAAGTTGTGCGTCTTTCTTCTTTAGGCTGTACAGATCTGATAGCATGTCTTAAAAGTTCAAGACCTCCAATTAGCATCAATGCATCATTTGAATGACTTGTTCCCATAATTACCTCCTAAAGCCTTTTTCAGCTTTACGGTCATAATTATAAAGGTCAAGGGTGCCAAAAATCGTCACTGTGAAAAAAATGTGGTATATTTTTTATTATAGGCCGAGAAAAGTGTAGAAAATATTAAAATATTCCCCTAGAAAAGTGTAAAAAGATTTTTGTACAAAAATGTGTAATTTAGGTATGAAAATTAATGTAATTTTGTGTAAAAAATGCTTATGATTTATTATAAAAATGTGTAAATTTGAGAATAATATTCTTTATTTTTGTGTAAAGTGATTATAGAATAGAGCTATGAAAAGAAAGGCATTGGAACAACTTTTAGAATGGAAAAACTCTTCCCGAAGGAAACCTTTGATTTTAAAAGGTGCCAGACAGGTAGGAAAAACCTGGCTTATGAAAGAATTTGGCAGGCTCAATTATGAAAAAACATTCTACTTTTCTTTTGAAAAGGAAGAAGAGCTTTTTAGTATTTTTGAAAAAAATAAAGATCCGTACAGAATTATTGAGCAGCTTGGACTCATTTATGATGATAAAATTGAAGGTGAAAAGCATCTGATTATTTTTGATGAAATCCAGGAATGTCCAAATGCCCTTAATTCTTTAAAATATTTTAATGAAGAAGCAAATGAATATCATATAATCGCTGCAGGTAGTCTTTTGGGAACATTGCTGGCAGACTCTATGACTTATCCTGTAGGCAAGGTTAACCTTCTTGATATTTATCCAATGGATTTTGAAGAATTCTTAGGTGCTGTGCAGCCAGGGCTCTTAAAATATATTGAACAAACCCGGCCAAACGATATCTTAGAAATTCAGCATACAAAGCTTATTGAACAGTATCATAATTATTTAATTGTAGGCGGAATGCCGGAATGTGTTTCCTGCTGGGTTAGTGAAAAAAATTCAGGCACTGTTGCACAAATACAAAAAGAATTAATTACTCTCTATGAGAATGACTTTGCTAAACATAATAAAAAAGTAAATGCAGCCAGGATTCTTCTTGTATTCAGAAGCCTTGTAAGTCAGCTTTCAAAAGAGAATGAAAAATTTATTTATGGATGCGTAAAATCAGGAGCGCGGGCAAGGGAATTTGAAGAATCAATTGAATGGCTTGTTTCGAGTGGAATTGTTCTTAGAATCTTTGATGTAACAAAACCCGAGCATCCTTTAAAAGCATTCGAAGACCTTTCAAGTTTTAAGCTTTTCTTCTTTGATGTCGGGCTTTTAAAATATGCAGCAGGAGTCCCTAATAAAGATATTATTCTTAATACGGGATTTCAATTTAAGGGACCTCTTACGGAAAACTATTGCCTGCAGCAGTTAATTCCTCAATTTGATATAAATCCGCATTACTATTCTCCAGCGCAGAATTATGAAGTTGATTTTCTTCTTCAAAATGAAAGCGACATAATTCCTGTTGAATGCAAAGCAGGTAAAAATACTTTGAGTGCAAGTTTTAAGCGCTATAGGAAGGAACAAAAGCCAAATCTTGCAGTTCGTTTTTCAGAACTTCCTTACAAAGAGCAGGACGGCATGGTTAATGTTCCTCTTTATTTAGCAGGCCGAATAAAGAGACTGTAATCTGAACATCGTCACTATGAAAAAATATGTGGTATAATTTCTATTATGGACACAGAAAAGAAACAGAAAGTAAAAGAAAACCACACTAAGCCTTTAAGACTTTTTAAGATTGAACAGGCTATCCAGAATCTTTGTTACCCTAGTGTAGAAAAACTTCAGAAAGAACTGGAAGTTTCCCGCCGTACGATTCTTCGAGATATTGATGAGCTTAAGATTTACTACAACGCTCCGATTGAGTATGACCGTATGCGTAAGGGCTACTATTACAGTGACAATACTTACTTTGTAAAGAACATGCTTCTTACAGAAAGTGAAGTATTTGCAGTTACGGGAATACTTCCGCTTATGGAGCGTTACAATAATACTCCTCTCAAAAATACAATCACAAAGGTTTATGAAACTCTTTCTCAGATGCTCCCGAACCAGGTAGAAGTACAGTCCAGCTTTATGAATGATGTGGAGTTTATTGCCGATCCTATCCCTGTTATTTCTGAAGAAGTGTTCAATTCTGTGTTTAAGGCAACTAAACTTCATAAGATTATGCAGTTTGATTACCGTTCGATTAGTGCTACTGATTATAAACTGCATGAGCTTCACCCTTATAAGATTTACAATCAGAAAGGGGACTGGTATATTCTTGGCTATTCTCCAAAGCACGAAAAGTTTGCAACCTTTACGCTGGCACGCATGAAGAATATCGTTCTTGGAGATGACTTTAAGCCGGATCCTGATTATACAAAAAAAGTGCACATAGACCCAAACTTTGGTATCTGGAACAATGATACGCCGCCAAAGAAAATAGAGCTGCTCTTTGACAAAAGTATAAACACCTACATCCTTGAACGCACCTGGCATAAGAATCAGGAATGCCGCCAGAATGAAGATGGTTCTGTTTATCTCTGCTTTGAATCTAACCAGATGCAGGAAACACTTTTCTGGGCTTTGCGTTTTGGTGCATCAGTAACGGTACTTAATCCACCAGAACTTAAAGAAATGTATGCAGCAGAAGTTAGAAAAATGGCTGAAAAGCTGTAAATTTTTACAAAAAAAATGAAAAAAATTCTTATACTTATTTTACTCCCGGCACGTTCCCAATATCCGTAGTAACACAGGGGCTCAAAAACTCCCGTTTCATCTGCCAGCCGTCTTTGGTCCAGGATTTTGCAAGTGTAATTGAGCGGCGGCCGTAAGCAGTGGTTATATCGTCTACAGCTTTCATCAGGTTTTCTTTCTTAATATCTTCTTCCGGGTCTATGAAAAGCCAGAACTGATTCTGGGCTGGCTGTAAATCTAAGAGCGTAATCAGCACAACCTTGTATGCGTATCCCTGACGGTAGATGTGAGGAAGAACAGCTTTTGCAGCCCTTACAATGTCGGGAATATAGGATGTATGACGGAAAAGCTGGGCTATTCTTGAATTGGTGTACTGTTCATCCGGATTATCTGAATAATAGTTACAGGTTGAAATGGTAACCTGTACGGCTCTGCATTCGGAATGCTGCTGGCGGAGACGTTCTACTGCAAGTTCTGTGTATTCGACTATGGCACATTCAAGAGTTTCCATATCATAGACCTTCTTTGAAAACTGACGGCTTGAAGTAATTACGTCTTTCTTTTCTCTTTCTATTTTATCTACGCAACGTATGCCGTTTAGCTCCTGAACAGTTGCAAAGCCCTGTACTGTAAGCAGCCTTTTTGCATCACAGAGGGGCATATGCTTTAGCATAAGTGCATTCTTTATTCCGTGGAACCAGAGCTTTTCAGCTCTTTTGTGTCCAATTCCCCAGATTGTTTTCAGGTCTGTATGTTCCAAAAGAGCGTCTATTTCTGATGGATTGTAAACAAAAACTCCGCCGTGTTCCTTAGCTTTTTTGTTGTAGAGTTTTGCAAGAGTTTTAGTCGGGGCTGCTCCAACGCAGATAGGAATGCCGACTTCCTTTGCAATACGGCGCTTAAGGTCGTGACCGATTTCGTAATAGTCTTTTATGCTCCAGTTGCATTTGTCAAAAAAGAGGAAGCTTTCATCAATGGAGTATTCTTCAATATCCGGAGCGTATTCAAGATAGATGGATGTAATGCGACGGCTTATGTCTGCATAGAGGGTGTAGTTGCTGGAAAAGATAGTAACGCCTTTCTGCTCACATTCCTTTCTTACTTTGAAAAAGGGGACTCCGCGTTTTATTCCGCAGGCTTTGGCTTCCTTGTTGGCTGCAATAATAATTCCGTCATTGTTGGATAGAACTGCTACTGGCTTATTGCGTAAATCCGGTCTGTAGATTTGTTCACAGGATGCATAAAAGCTGTTGCCGTCAGCGTGTAAAATCATATCTCTTTTACCGTATGGATTACGTGAGTTACGGCTCCTGTTATGATTGTATCTTCTGCAGTTTTCCTTATGTTATAAACTCTTCCTAAAACAAAATGACCTTCAGATTCATAGACTACAAGGCTGTTAGGGGTGAGTCTTTTGGCACGATCGATGATAAGGATATCACCGTTATAGATTCCCATACAGGTATAGTTTGAACTTTCGATTTTCATTGTGACAGTTGCAGACGGATGCTTGATGAGAATGCTGTTAAAGTCTATGCCTTTCTGTTCATAGCCCTGAGCGGGACTTGGGAAACCTGTAATCATTAATTTGATGATAATTCTTGTTCGGTGAATTGTCAATAAATATAATCATCGAATAGTGATATACTTATTTTTATTGTCATTGTATAATATCTGATATGGATGCAGAAAACTTTTGGCATAAGGTAAAGAGTATTCTCTCTGAACAGGGCAAAAACCAGGAATGGCTTTGTGAACAGACCGGCATTGTTCTTGGAACTTTGCGTAACTGGATTTATTATAAACGCCTCCCAAACGTTGATGATGGAATCAGGATTGTAGAAACCCTTGGACTGACTATGGAACAGTTTAAGCTGTGGCCGGACATTCCTTCTGAAGATGTAATTAATATTCCGGTTTACGAGCAGGCATTTTCAGCGGGTAGGGGGCAGGAACTTCCCGACTCGGCCGATGTAATTGATTACGTTGCTCTTCCATCTCACCTGAAAAAATACCGTGAAAATATGTGTGCATCCTATGTCCGTGGTGATTCAATGGAGCCGACACTTTTTGACAACGACATCATCCTCTATGACAAATTCGGCTACGACGGAACAGACGGTATCTACGCCATTAATTACAGGGGAGCAGCCTTCGTAAAACGCCTCCAGCGCGATAGAGACTGCGTTCACATCATATCCGACAATCCCAAATACAAAGAGATGACCGAAGGTGATGAAAGCCAGGACTTCCGCGTAATTGGTAAGGTCCGCTATGTAATGCATAAGGTGCAGGGGTAGGGAAGTGAAACGGTCATTTTTCAAAGGTATTTTGGGGTTAAAACGGTCAGAATTCAAAGGTAAATTGAACATATTTCTTTCATTTTTAAGAGGATAATATGGGCAAATTAAATGATTACATCGGCAGTCAGTTCGGAAATCCACACGGAATTATCGGCTTTTTCTGCTGCAAGTGCATGAATATCATAAATCAGCAGATGTACAAAAAAACAGTTTCAATCCTGTCTCTCAATAAAAACCAAAAGCTTTTGGATATTGGATACGGGAACGGATATCTTCTTCACCTGGCAGACAAGGCGTTCGGCTGTAATCTCTACGGAATTGATATTTCAAAAGATATGAAAAGTCTGGCAACAAAACGCAACAAGAAGGCCGCTAAAGAAAACCGACTGAACCTTGAAGTAGGGGACTGCTGCAATCTGAACTTCCCCGATAATACATTTGATGCAGTTTCTTCTATTAATACAGTCTATTTCTGGTCTGATACCGTAAAAGGACTGTCAGAAATACGCCGATGTCTTCTTCCTGGCGGCTCTTTTGTGAATGCCGTTTACACAAAAGAGTGGCTTACCCATACCAGAATGGCCGAAAAAGGCTTTAATAAGTTTGATCCGGAAGACTTAGTAGAACTTGGAAAACAGGCCGGATTCACAAATATTACAGTTTCAGAAATAAAAAAAAGAAGAAACTTCGCGGTGATTTACAGAAAATAGGAGCAGAAAATGACCTTTATATTCGTAGCCTTGGGCGGTGCCGTGGGAGCATGTGCCCGTTATGCAATCAGCCTGATTCCGGTAAAATCTCAGTTTCCGATTCTCACGCTGATAACAAACCTTCTTGGTGCACTTCTGATCGGCTTTATCGTAGGAATTGCAGAAAGCCGGAACGTTTCTAAAAACACCATGCTTTTCCTCAAAACTGGCATTTGCGGTGGATTTACCACATTCTCTACATTCAGTCTGGAAGCCTATAACATTCTGTCTACCAGAAACTACGGATTATGCGGTCTTTATGTGGCTTTGAGTGTAGTTGGTTGTATTGCAGGTGTCTGGTGCGGAAAGAAACTGGCAACGCTGGTATAGGAGAGCTTATGGCAACAACAAAAGAATATCATGATTATGTAATGGAATGCCTGAATAAAGCGGGCGAAGTCACTTCCAGAAAGATGATGGGAGAATACTGCCTCTACTACAACGGCAAACTTTTTGGTGATATCTGCGATAACCGCCTGCTCGTTAAACAGACGGAAACTTCCAAAAAGCTCTTGGTCGACTGTCCGCTTGAATATCCCTACGAAGGCAGTAAAACTCTTATGTTCCTGGTAACTGAGTTTGAAAACCCTGATTTAATGAAAGAGTTGCTTGAAGGGATGTATATGGAGCTGAAATAAGCCACCAGCGGGCTTACATTGGTAGACAGAAGCTATATTATAGCTAGTATTATGTATAGAGTGTTTTTCAGTACTATTTTATCTTTTTACTCTTGATTCATCAACAAGATAGCTGTATCTAGCATATACTACTGTAGGAATGTCATCATCAGTTGATGCAATAAAAACAGCTTTGTTCAGCTTGGCGCCGAAGTTTCATTCTAAAAAATCACCTGCTTAATAAAAGCAAAAAAAACAGGGGATGACTGAGTAAAATTATCAGACATCCCCTGTTTTTATTTACTGTTTTTATTCTGCATAATCCCAGCTCCAGTCCCAGTAAAGCTCAACTTCGCCGGACTTTGTGTTCAGAATCTGTCATTTGTTTCCGTCAGAACGACTTCCTGCAGAAAGTGTGTAGCTGCCTGATTCGTCTACACCTTCCCCACCAGGGCCGATAGATTGTCAGCTGCAGCTCCATTCATCCTTACTGCTGTCATATTTAAATAAAGAAAGCAGAATTACATTTACGATTATGTACAAAAGGCCAAAATCGAGCGGAATCAAAACATCAAGTCCTGCCATAAGTGACTGAAAAGGATCAACTCCTAAAGCCGCAATTTTAAAAATTCCTACACTGATACAGAAAAATCTTAAAACAGTAAAACATATTTTTTATGAAAATTTTATATCCTCTTTTTTCATTTATATGATATAATTTTTATTGACACGTGTTGATTTATAATCAATCAGGAGTTACTTTTAATGAAAAGAAAAACATTTCCGGGTATTTTTGCACCTTTTGCTTTTTTCGTAGCAATCTGCTGCAGTTTTCTTTTAACAGGCTGTAAAGAGGATAAAAAAATGAATTACTTTTATGGATTTGATGCCAGTGCCGAAAGCGACAGCTGGAATAAGGGACGATATAAAAACGAAAACGGCGAAAAAAAGGACATTTTTGAAATCTTAAAAGATCACGGGGTAAATTATATCCGCCTACGGGTATGGAATGACCCTAAAAATGTAAACAATCCGGAAGAACCGGGACTTTCAAATCTGGAAACCCTTGTAAAGCAGGCAAAACGCGTAAAAGCCCTGGGCCTGGGTTTTCTTCTGGATTTTCACTACAGCGATTACTGGGCAGATCCGGGAAAACAGGCAATACCTCAGGCCTGGCTTTCGTGTACGACCTCTGACCAGGTGGCTAAAAAACTTTCAGAATGGACTTCTCAAGTACTTTCTGCCCTGCATGATGCAGAAGCCTCTCCAGATATGATTCAAATTGGAAACGAAATAAATTCCGGCATACTTACAGGCCATTATGAAAGTGGAAAATTAAAACCTCTTTCTTCTGTAGTATCCGGAAGTTCTTCACGGTCACCAGAAAATTACATAAAATATTTACAAAGCGGAATAGATGCTGCAAGAAAAAGCTGTCCGCAGGCAAAAATAATGCTTCACCTTGCAGAGGGCGGCGGAAAAATCAACTGGCTTCTGGATATGTATAAAGATGCCGGTCTTGATTATGACATCATAGGGCTTTCTTACTATCCTTTTGAAAAAAGTCACGGCGGCATTGATAATCTTGCAGAAAATATAAAAATTTTTAGAAAAACATACGGCAAAGAAGTTGTGATTGCAGAAACTGCCCACCCTTTTATGACTGATAATCCAAAATCTGCAGACCTCGTAAACGCGACTGCAAACCTTACCCATAAAAACGGCAAAGTTTACGAAGGAATTGAAGTAAAAAATGGCCTTGTTACTGCTTCGGTAAAAAATCAGGCGGCAGTAATAAAGGCTGTAAGTGACACAGCAAAGGCCAGTGGCGCAAGAGGATTTTTTACCTGGGGCGGTGAGTACCTGGGAAGCTGGAAATACGGAATGTTTTCCGATGCCGGCCTCCCCCTCGCCAGCCTGAATGTTTTTAAGGATTGATTACCTTGAATTTATTATTTCCTATGAAGAAGAAGGCAGAATCACGAAAATTGGAAAGGGCGAATATAAAATGCTATAAAAACAGGAACTTATTAATCATATTCCAGTCAAAACATCTTTTATAGTTCTGATTTGGAAAGTTACATTCCTGATTCCATGGACGGTCGAAAACCATCACTTTCAAATCTGGCATGTGGTCAAAAAATTTGAAGGCAGATGGAGAATCTTCAACCGCAAAATCAAAATGCATCTTGTAGTAATCTTCAAGTTCAAGATTAAAGCTGCTGCCCTTTATGAAATTGTCGCGGCCGTATTTATTAAGGCAGTACAAATCAACTCGATCCAATCCATGACGATTAAGCCATTCGCGCGAGGCATCAAAAGCACTAAAAGGGCGGCCTGTGATTATCTTTACGTCATGACCTTTATCAATCCAGCTGTTGATTGTTTGAATTGCGCCGGGTGTTTCTTCATAAGATAGAAGAACCTCCGGTCTGTGTCCCTTAATCATCATCTGATCATACTGTTCATCCGTCAAAGAAAAAGATTTCTGAAGATTAAAATAGTGAATCTGTTCATATGGAATATCCAGTCCGAACATTTCTTTTGCGAGTCCAGAAAAATAACGGGCTGTCTCACAGAGACAGTCATCAAAATCAACGTAGATGTTCATTAGTTACCTTCTTTATCAGATTGTTCTTCCATAAACGCTCTATAGTTTGAGTCATCATAAGGAGGGCAATAAACCGCAAATTCGATAGTCTTGAATGAAGGGGCATATTTTTTTGCAAGGTTTAGCATTGCTTTTGCTACCACTTTCGGATCATTCATAAAAGCACCGCAGCCAAATGCCCCAAGGACAAGCACATCAACATTTTGGGCGGCCGCTGCATCAAAAATACGAGAATCACGCTTTTCGTGCAGAGAATAAAGCTCTTCATTATTTAAAATGAGCCGTTGATTGCCATCACCTGAATTGTAACGATTGCTCGGATTCTCACGAAGATTTGGAGCAGCACAGGTAATGACATCTACATCATACCATTCATTTTCAGGAAGTAATTTAGGAGAAGTTGTATCGCTTTTAAAGACCGTGATATTTTTTGTGTAAAGAATATCATCATTATGTAAGGGAGTTCGAGCCTTTCTGTGTGGATTGTAGAATCTTTTCCAGTTTTCGTCCGTGTCCAGCGTAAAATAAAGTGTTGAGATTCGGCAAAGACATTCTTCCTGCGCCCCTGCTCCATTCACTACACCACCACCAGGATTTGTACTTGAAGCAAAATTCAAAACTGCAACTTTTTCTCCAATCTTCGCATAGTCCTGAGCCGCTTCAAAAGTACGTTTTTTTGAGATTATGATTTCAGCTTCTTTTTCAAATCGCTTAGTTTTGCTCGAATCCAAAAGACTTTCTTTTTCTCCAATAAATATCTGAGTATTTCGGGAAGCCTTTATGCTTTCAATCAACCGTGAAGATTTTTCACAAACGGAAACGGTATCTTCAAAAACCGCAATGTTTTCAAATCTGCCCATTTTTATCCCTCATAATCATATTTTTTAATAGCTTTATTATAAAGGCAAGCTTATATGATTGCATTAAAGTACTGCTTTAATGATTTTTACATCCAAAATGCTATCATATAAACAAGGTACTGGGAAATAGTTATGATTGACAAGAAAGATTTAGATTTTGACGTAAATTATATTACAGATGATTTCAATAGCGGTTTTTCTAAAAAACGTGATGGTTATGCTATTGTAAGAAAATATATTCTTGATAAGAAGCCAGTTCAATATCGTATTTGTACTATTTTTGGAATAAGATATACTGGTAAAACTGTTCTTATGAAACAGGTAATGGAAAACTTACCTGAAGAAGAAAAGAAAAAAACTGTCTTTATAACCTGTAATCAGAAAACAGACTTTCATAATATTGTAACTTTTATGAAAGATGCAATTGAAGAGGGGTTTACAAATTTTTTCATCGATGAAATTTCCTACGCAAAAGACTTTCAGAAGATTGGAGAAATTCTTTCAGATAATTTTGTTAGCTTCAGAAATGCAAGAGTTGTCGTCACTGGAAATGATTCTCTTACATTCTATTTGGTTTCAAAATCAATTCTTTATGACAGAAGCCTTTTTGTTCCAACAACGTTTACAACATTTCCTGAATTTGCAAGAATCCTGCGAAATAATTCAATAGATTTTTATATGGAACATGGTAATACTCTTTCAGAAGTAAATCCATTTGAAACACAAAAATCGGCAAAAAAATATATAGAAACATCCATAGTTTCAAATCTTATAAATTCATTAGAAAAAAGCGAAGGTACAAGATATTATCCGGTTCTAACCGAATTGTATGATACTAAAGTCTTGGAAAATGCAATATATAGAATTATGGACAACTATTCTCTAAGCCCGGTTATAAAAGCATTGAGAAAACAGTTTTATCTCTCTTCTCTAAATAATAATGTCAGAAAATTATTAACAATTGATGATTTCAAGGAAACAATTACACAAGAGCATCTTGCTGATATTAAAGCTTTCTTAAAAGAAATTGATGTTATAACAACAATTCCAGTAGTAACTTCAGATATTAACACAACAGAGCATACAAAAATGGACTTTATAACAAATCCTGGTTTGTATAAAGCATATATAAGATATGTGTTTGAGAAACTTAAGAATAATGAATATTGGGAAGCAGAGGCAACTAAGGAACAAAAGAAAAAACTGCTGGAAAACACTTATGAATTTGCAATGGACGATTTAATGGGAAACCTAATTATTGCAAACGTAAATGAAATTATGAATAACTCACGAATTATTTCAACGCTGGATTTAGACGGAAATCCAAAAGACCGATGGTATGTGTCAAAGCTTAACGTAGAGATTAACGGGAAGAAACATGAATCTGATCTTATTATTTTGGATAAAAAGGAAAACGAAGTGCATTTATTTGAAATAAAATATTCTTCAGGGTCAATTACTAATCAAACAGAGCATCTTGACGCACCTGATTTTATTGCTTATGTAAATAAATATTTTGGAAACGTTAAAAACAGAGTTGTACTTTATAATGGTAAAAATGACTTTTCAACAGAAATACCAAGGATTTCTGTTTCAAAATTTCTTACCTCTTTGTATAAACAAAAAAAAACAAACGAATTTAATATTAATGATATTATCGCAGGTTACAAATAAGAAATTCTTCGTAGAAATATGATTTAAGTACTTACAGAGAAAGAAATGCCTGGAGTAAACCATATTTAACCGAATAAACGTCCGGATAGGTTTACTCCAGGTTCTGGAGAACCCTCTGACTTAACAGAGCAGTTCCCCAACACAAATATAAATCTAAAATCGGCATTTGTCATTAAAGTTGTGCTTTAATAAACGAATCTAATCTTTTCCTTCTCATAAACGATTATTCCTTCGGCCTTTACAGTTTTCTCAAACGAACTGGAAATTAAACTTTTTTTCTCAAAATCTGACTCATTATTAACAAGTATATCAACAGGTTTTTTGCTTACGCCATACAAACTTGCATAAGCTTTAGCAGCTGTGTCATGTGTTACTTTATCATTTCCAGGCATTACAATATAAAAATCATAATCAC
>NZ_AJGU01000046.1 GCF_000260795.1 Treponema sp. JC4 | reverse complement strand
AGGTAGTCAGACGCTCATTGTACAAAATGTATATTTCGGTATAAGTTTAGCCTCAAATGTTGTAGTATAAAGCGCCTTTAGCATAGCTTGGTCATATGGAAATATGATGTGCTGGTGGTTTTATTTGCGGTAACAAGAGTTCAAAATATCAATATTGTTTGTCTTTATTTTGAAAATTTCTTTTTTTTGTATAAAAGTTATATCGAAATAACAACTAGTTGGGCATGGTGAATTTACTATATGTTAAAAGTTGATAATTTTTTGCAAAATAGAATATTTTTCAAAAAATTATCATAATTCAAAAATAAATTTCTTTTTGTCAACTTTATATCTGAAATCTAAGGCTTTATAAATCAAGCGGTTTTATGCATTTTCAGGAAAAAGGTAATTGCTAATTGCCTACAAACATCTTAATACAGTATAATTAAATTAAAAGATAATGCAGTACGTAATTTACTTCGTTAAGCATTGATATTAATTAAAAATCGGAGAATATAAATGCCTGTCATTAAAACTAAACTTGAAAATATTTCACGCAGAGAGAAGTTTGTAGTACTTCTTTTGTGTGATTTATTTACCTTCATAATTGCGGGACTTTTTGCAAACTTCATTGTATTAGGCAGTGTCCGCCATATTAATCCATATATCTTTATTCCCTATGTTCTTTCCCAGCTTTTAATCCTTTGGCTTTCAAAATATTATCGTTTAAGAATCAGCGATGGTTCTGTAGACCTTATTTTTAAAGCTATTACATCTTTGTTCGGTGTTTTTCTTATTGCAGAAGTTATAATCGGTTTTATATATAGTTTTGTTTCTGTACAGAGCCGCTGGAGTATTGTATATTCAGTTTTTTCACTCGCAGGAACAATGGGAATTCGTTATGCATACCGCATGCAGGGCTATACCAGATATTCTTCTCGGTTTCCCAAAGCTGTAGTTTATGGTGCTGGGGATGCTGGTTCAACTATGGCCCGACTTTCTCATAAAGGTTCTTTCCCTTATTCCGTAGTTGGTTTTATTGATGATAACCGTAACTTGAAGCGTCGTATTGTTCAGGGTGTAGAAGTATTAGGTACTCTTGATGACCTTGAGCAGATTGCCTTAAAAGAAAATTTTACAAACCTTATTATTGCTATAAAAGTTATTAGTGCAGAAAAAATTCAGAAAGCAGTTGAAATCGCAAAGAAATATGATATTTCTGTAAAGATTATTCCAAACCTTTTTGAACAGAAAAAAACAACAGATGTTTCTGTACGTGATATTGATTATGCAGACCTTCTTGGTCGTAACCTTATTACACCTGAAGTTAAACCAATTAAAGAATTGTTTGAAAATAAAACAGTTTTAGTAACTGGTGCCGGTGGAAGTATCGGTTCAGAAATCTGCCGCCAGATTATGGATTTTGATCCTGAAAAACTAATCCTTCTTGATATTGATGAAACAGAACTTCATGACCTTGGTATGCGTCTTTTGAACTACCAGGCAGAGTGGAGTGATAAAGTAGTTCCTGTTGTATGTGATATTAAGAATGCTGCAAAGGTAGAAAGAATCTTTAACCAGTATAAACCTGATATTGTTCTTCATGCTGCAGCTTATAAGCATGTTCCATTAATGGAAGTATTCCCTGAAGAAGCAATTTTGAACAACGTTTACGGAAGTTACAACGTATTCAACAGTGCTAAAAAGAACGAAGTAAAACGTGTAATTGTAATTTCTACAGATAAGGCAGTAAACCCAACAAATATCATGGGTGCAACAAAACGTGTTGTAGAAATGATTGCGTCATCAATGAACTGTGAAACAACAGAATTCTGCTGCGTACGCTTTGGTAACGTAATTGGAAGCCGTGGAAGTATGCTTCCAATCTTCCTTGAAGAAATAAAAGCAGGTGTACCAATTACCGTAACAGATAAACGTATTATCCGTTACTTTATGGCAATTAAAGAAGCTGTTGGTCTTGTATTCCGTGCAGCAACAATTGCAAAAGGTGGAGAAGTTATGGTTCTTGATATGGGTGAACCTGTTAAGATTTATGACTTTGCCCAGAAGCTTATTAACACATTTGGTGACGGTCGCAGTCAGATTGTAATTACAGGACTCCGACCTGGAGAAAAGCTTTACGAAGAGCTTCTTGCAGATAAGGATAATACTATTCCAACTGAAAACCAGAAAATCTTCCGTGCCAAGGTTGTTAATAATGACGATTTCTCAGAAAAGACACTTGCACAGAAAATCGGCAAACTTTGCGATATGACACCAGAACAGATGGTAGCATTTGTAAAGAAGGCTGTACCAGAGTATCATAAACCGGAAAGAAAGTAATGATACAAGCAATTCATCATTTTGCCATTATTGTAAGTTCTGAAAAAAGTGTAGAGTTTTATACTAAATTTGGATTTAATCAAATATTTCGTAAAGAAAGAACTTATGACACTGTTGTCCTTATGGAAGGTTACGGTATTCAGATAGAATTATTTATTGATTCCAATCATCCGCCTCGTGCTGTTAATCCTGAAAACATTGGTTTACGTCACTTAGCATTGAAAGTTGATAATATCGAAAATACTATAAAAGAACTTGGACTTTCAGATATAGAAATTAATACAGATTGGCTTGGAAAAAGATATGGGTATATCTTTGATCCTGATAGTTTGCCTGTAGAACTACATGAATAAATATTGAATAAAATAAAAATATAAGGAATATATATAATGAATTATTTAATTGTTGTTGCACATCCTGATGATGAAGTGCTAGGGGCAGGAGCTACTATTCATAAGCTTGTGAATGAAGGACACAAAGTGGCTGTAGCTATTATGGTTGGTAAAGCTTCTGCCAGAAAAAATTTGTCTTTAACATTATCAGAAGATGAAGCAAAGGCTTTGAAAATACTTGGAGTTCAAAAATCATATCATGCTGATTTTCCTAATATTAAAATGAATATTACTCCGCACATTGAACTTGTACAATTTATTGAATCTTGTATTAAGGATTTTCAAGCTAATGTCATAATTACTCATCATCCTGCAGATGTAAATATCGATCACGTAGAAACAAGCAAAGCTGTAATTGCTGCTTGTCGTTTGTTTCAAAGAACTGAAGGTGTAGCGAGATTGAAAGAATTATTATATATGGAGGTTCCTAGCTCCACTGAATGGAGTTTAAATAGCGGTGATAATAAGTTCGTTCCTAATACTTGGGTTGAAGTTTATAAAGAAGGTATAGATATAAAAATTACTGCTCTTAAAGCGTATTCGGGTGTAATGCGACCTTATCCTCATCCAAGATCTGTTGAGGCAATTACTGGGCTTGCAGCATATCGTGGTGCACAAGCTGGTGTAAATTATGCAGAATCCTTTGAAACTGTGTTTAGGAGTTTATAAATGGGGAAAATTATTAAGAGGGTATTCGATATCTGTTTTTCAATATTGGTTAGTATATTTGTATTTCCAATAATCGGTATATTTATGATTGTGGTAAAAATTGCTTCTCCAGAATCTCCTGTAATATTTAAGCAAGAGCGAATTGGATATAAAAGAAAACCTTTTATGATTTGGAAACTTCGTTCAATGACAAATGAAAAAGACGAAAGAGGAAACCTTCTTCCAGATGAACTGCGGTTAAAAAAATGGGGTAAACTAATTAGAAAATTAAGTAT
Source organism: Treponema sp. JC4 (assembly GCF_000260795.1). Classification (GTDB taxonomy): domain Bacteria; phylum Spirochaetota; class Spirochaetia; order Treponematales; family Treponemataceae; genus Treponema_D. Next base: position 8,770 of record NZ_AJGU01000046.1, on the reverse strand, counting down.
AGATGAATTATTTCAGATTGTCCATATTTTTTCTGGTAAAATGTCTTGGATAGGTCCACGTCCTATACTACCTCGTGAAATGCTTGTAATGACTGATAAAGAACAAGAGGAAAGACAATCTGTTATGCCTGGAATTACTGGATGGGAAGCTGTTAATGAAGAAAAATCTGATGACAGAAGAACGATGGCTGAATTTGATTTATATTATGCAAGAAATTGGTCATTGTTATTAGATATGAAGATATTCTTTATGACAGTAGCTAAACTCTTTAAGGCTGACCGTTCAGATGACGAACATAGGGCCCCAAAATTAAAGGAAGAAGAAATAATATCATAAACAAAACAACAGGAGAAAATAAATGAATAATAAGTATAATGGACATATTGTTATTGTATTTGCTCAGGAACATTACAATCCTCTGGGGTTGATTCGAAGTCTTGGCGAGAATGGAGTTAATCCTATTTATTTTTCTGTAAAAAGACGAGGACCTGTAGCTTGTTTATCAAAATATATATCAGAAACATACTTCGTTGATTCTGTTGAAGAAGGTTATAATCTTCTTTTAAAAAAATATGGAAATGAAATAGAAAAACCATATGTTCTATTTTCCGATGATAAATGTGTAGGATATTTTGATCTGCATTATAAAGACATAAAGGATAAGTTTATTTGTTATAACGCTGGTTGTAATGGGCGTATCAATGAATTTATGGATAAAGATAAAATACTTAAACTTGCAAAAAACATGGATTCAATGTACTTGATTCTCATGTTGTAAAAGTAGGAGAAATTCCCAAAAATCTTGTTTATCCAGTTATTACAAAAGATATCAGTCCTAACTCTGGTAGTTGGAAAGCTGATGTTCACATTTGTGAAAATGAAGAGGAATTGAAGACTGCATACAAGGAAATAACAAGTCCAATTGTTCAAATTCAACATTTCGTGGATAAGAAAAATGAGTATGCAATTGAAGGGTTTACAATAAATCATGGTAAAGATATATTCTTTGGAACAACTCTAACTTGGAAATATCTTATTAAAGGTTATTATAGTCCCTATCATGATGTGACCTCGTTCAAAAATCAGGAAATGGGGAAGAAACTTAAGGATTTATTTGAAGAAATCGGATTCGAAGGTATCTTTGAAGTTGAATTTTTGATTGATAAGGATGATACATTTTATTTCCTTGAAGCAAATTTTAGAGCATCAGCATGGAACTATTCATCTACAGTTGCTGGAATGCCACTCTCGTTTCTATGGGTGAAATCAATGAATACAGGATGTATTGACCCTAATGATAAGAAAGAATTTGAAGATTTTACAGATATGTCTGAGGTTATAGATTATGGTATTCGTGTTGAGAAAGGTAAAGTAAGTTTGGCTGAATGGTTACGCGATTTTAAGGCGGCTAAAGGTACATACTACTATAATGAAAATGATATGGCTCCGTTTGAATATTTATTTGAACATTGGAATGAGTATAAGTGAGGTAGTTACAAATGGAAATGGGTAGCTTTCTTGAATTACAGTTCCAAAGTGGTATGGAATACTATAAAGGTGAAGTTAATATTGCACGTCTTAATACTGGAAGAGCTGCAATTTGGCATGCTTTTAGAGTGTTAGGTTGTACTTGTATTTGGTTGCCGTATTATCAATGCGATTCAGTAAGAGAATTCTTGACAAGAAAAAATGTAAAATTAAAATTTTATCATATTAATAAAAATTTTAATCCAACTGATTTAAAACCTACAGATAATGAGGCTGTTTTATTAGTTAATTACTATGGAGTAATGTCTACAAATCGGATGAAGAGCCTTGCAAAACCATATAAAAATGTAATTATTGATAATTCACAAGCATTTTTTAATGTACCAATAGATAACTGTATGAATATCTATTCTTGTCGTAAATTTGTAGGAGTACCAGATGGTGCATATGTAATTGGAAAAGGTGCTGAAAGTTATGTAAATGAATATGAACAATGTTATTCATCAGATACATCATTGTTCATGTTACAAAGAATAGAATATGGTTGTGAAGGAAAGGCTTATCAGAGCCGCCAAATTAACGAGCATAGAATCGACACCGAAGATTGTATGAAAATGTCTAAACTTACAAGGACGATTCTTGACGGAACAGACTATGCATATATAAAAGATAAAAGAATACAAAATTTTGCGATAGCACAGGAACTGCTTGGCGGTTTGAACCGCATTAATGCCTCGGAATACTATGATGCAAAAACTGTTCCAATGGTGTATCCGTTACTGATCGAGGATGATGGCTTGTTGGAAAAACTTCAAACAGCAAAACATTTTCAGGGGCATTGGTGGAGTTACATCTGCAAAGAAATGCCGGAAAACTGTGTTGAACATTGGATTTCTAGATTCATGATTCCGATAACGATTGATCAACGATATGGAAAAAATGAAATCCATTCTCTCTGTGAAATAATAAAGGGTTGATGGTGTAAAAATGTCAAAGATACTTCTTATCTCCAATAAAGATAATAACTTCTATAATTTCCGAAGCGAGTTGATTTTGAAACTTGTTGAGTTGAAATATGAAGTTGTGCTAATGTGTCCTTACGGGAAGAAAATAGATTTTTTTACCGAAAGAGGATGCCAGTTTATTGATGTCGATGTTGATAGGCGCGGTACAAGTATCTTAACGGATTTGAAGTTACTTAAAACATACCGAAGATTAATCAAAGCAGAAAAACCTGATGTCGTTCTGCTGTATACAACCAAATGTTGCGTGTATGGCGGCATGGCTTGCAGGAACTTAGGTATCCCGTATATTGTAAATAATGCTGGATTAATTGAATCAGAAAACCCCAATAGTCCTTTGCAGATTCTTTTGCGACAACTTTATAGGATTGGTTTTGGAAAAGCCGCGTGTTTGATGTTTCAAAATACAAGGGAACGCGATTACATTAACGGGCTTTTGAATAACAAAGTTCATTATAGAGATATTCCCGGCTCTGGGGTGAATCTGCGGGAATTCTCGTATAGAAAATACCCAGCATCAGATGCCAAGGTAACGTTCAATTACGTAGCGAGAATCGTCTCTATTAAGGGCATCAAGGAATTCTTGGACTGTGCAGAGATTATCAAGAAGGAATACCCGAATGCAAACTTTGTCATATATGGTGATTATGACGAAGAAGAGTATAGACCGAGAATTGAAAAGTTGATTAAAGAAGGCGTGATCGAATATGGCGGTGTCGCCATGGATATGAAACCACATATCGAAGCCGCCCATGCAGCGATTCACCCGAGTTATTATGAGGGCATGACAAATGTTGTGCTGGAACACAGTGCCATGGGCCGCCCTTGCATTGGCTCCGATATTTCTGGTGTAAGAGAAGGTATTGACGACGGAAAAACAGGATTTCTGTTTGAAGTAAAGAATGTTGAGTCTATGGTAAATGCCGTGAGAAAGTTCTTGAAATTAAGTCATGCTGAAAAAGAAGAAATGGGCAAAGCGGCTAGAGCCAAAATGGAAAATCAGTTTAGTCGAGATATTGTGACGAATATTTATATAGAAGAAATTGAAAAAGCCTTGATGGGAGAAAGTAAATGAGTTTGGTTGGTTTAACAGTTGTTACCTATAAAGATAATTTTGGCAGTGCATTGCAAACCTATGCTACTAAAAGAGTAGTAAACGAATTAGGTTACGAGACCAAGACTTTTGATATAACCGGATTGAGCAAAAGTATACGCAACAGAAAAGTTTTATACTATTTGACAAGATTGCTCCACAAAGATGAAAGAGCATACATTTTATCAAATGCAATATCTTCTGCAAAAAAGAAAAAGAATGATGACAATTACGCGAAAAATATGTCTGTAAGACATGAAATGTATAAGGCTTTTTATTCTAAGCATATAAAATTTTTCCCACATGTTGACAATTGGAAACAATTGTCCGAGCAATCAGCAACATGCGATATGGCGTTAGTTGGTAGCGACCAGTTATGGGGGGCTGCCAATATTGCTGGTGGCTATTTTACGTTGGAATTTGTTCCTGACAATGTAAAGAAGATTGCCTACTCCACAAGTTTTGGTGTATCTGTTCTGCCTAAGCAACTTCATAAACACGCCAAAAAATTCCTTAATAGGATAGAACATATTAGCGTTCGTGAAGACAGTGGAAAAATGCTTGTAAAGCAACTGACAGGTAGGGATATTCCTGTGGTTTGTGATCCGACCATGCTTCTGACTGCAGATGAGTGGCTCGATATCCAAAACGAAGCCCCTTTTACAGATGGCGACTATATTTTGACTTACTTCATGGGAGACAATCCTGAACAGCGCGAATTTGTTCAGCGTTTGAAGGAAAAAACTGGCTATAAAATCGTCGGATTACTCCATGGTAGTACTTTTGTAGAATCTGACGAGCATTATTGTGATGAAACTCCTTACGATGTTGGTCCTGGTGAGTTCCTAAACCTTATCAGACACGCAAAATACGTTTGCACAGATTCTTTTCATTGTTCTGTTTTTTCAATAATATATGGAACTGAATTTTTTGCATTCCCCAGAGATGCCGAAGGTAGTGCATTCTCTGCTAATGATAGATTGCATACTTTGCTTGGATGGACGGGATTACAGAATCGGATGCTTACAGGGAATGAAAATGTGGACGATGTAATGAATCTGCATTTGGATTACAATGTTCTCCAAGAACTTGTTGCCGACAAAAGAAAAGCATCTATTGATTATTTGAAAAAAGCGTTGGAAGCGTAAGAAAAGGATTGGAACATGCCAGAATTAGAAAAAAAGGATTTGTGTTGTGGATGCGCCGCGTGTTTTAACGCATGCCCTAAAAACGCTATTGAGATGAAAGCCGATGAAACTGGCTTTTTGTATCCGGTAATTGATAATAGTCTCTGTATAGATTGCAAAAAATGCGAGACTGTATGCCCTTCTCTTAATCCGTTAGAACGCAAGGACGCTGAACCCCATGCATACGTGGGAAAACATAAAAACGATCAAATTCGAGAAGAATCCACATCGGGTGGCATTTTTACTGCTATTGCTGAATTTGTGATTAAACAAGGTGGAGTTGTATTTGGCGCCACAATGGACAACAACTTCGTTGTTCATCATAAATATGTACAGAGTATCGAAGAACTTGCTGCTTTTAGAAACTCAAAATATGTGCAAAGCGAAATTAGAAACACTTATCGGCAATGCAGGGAATTTCTAAGAAGCGGTAAACAGGTTTGCTATAGCGGAACCCCGTGTCAAATACATGGCCTGCTAAAGTACCTTGGAAAAGAGTATGACAACTTGATTACCGTCGATATATTGTGTCGATCCGTTCCCTCTCCCCTTATTTTCAGTAAATATATGGAAATGCAAAGAAAAAAGTTTCCTACTGTAAACAAAGTTGTTTTTAGGGATAAGGCATGGGGCTATGCATATCCTACTATGGCGCTTTATGAAGATGCAAAATGCCTTTATAGAGCGGGAAGTGAAGAAGATTTATGGCTAAGGTCGTTCGTTCCTGGTTTATGTGATAGAGAAAATTGTAAGAACTGTGTATATCAAAAATGGCCTAGAAGTAGTGATATCACAATTTGGGATTGCTTTGTGATAAACAAAATTGAAAGAAAATTTGATGATAACCATGGTACGACTAGTATAATGACATGGACGAGAAAAGGTTCTTGTATAATTGATTCTGTTCGAGAAAGAGCTGATATAAAAGAAGTAAATCCCCTAACTTTCTACAAAAAGATTGAGGGAAAAAAAGAACGACTAGAAAAAAAACTTATGCTTAATCAGAAACAGATGTATACAGAAGTTCAGCAAATGATGCCAGAAGATTTTTTTGAAAAGTATCGTCCTAAAACAAGAAAAGTTTATGCCAAAATCATTGGAAAAAGGATTTTAAGAAAACTTGGATTAATCAAAATAGTGAGAAAGGTTATTGGATAACGGTATACTGGATTTTAATTTATCTAAAAACGCTGATTAACTATTTTATTTGGCAAGAGGTATTATATGATCAAAGCTTTATTCGTATTTACTGGAATGGTTTATGAAAAGGACAATCGTTATTATGCACTTATGATGACTAGTGAGGTGTTTCATAAATTATATTTTCCATATTGTGACAAACTAATTGTTTGCGAAAGATTAGTGCATGCGACTGATGTTACCGGCTTAACAGAAGTAAAGTCAAATGATATAGAGTATATCTGCCCTCCATATAGTCCTTCATCATCTAGCATGTATTTTATAAACAAAAAGAAATACTTTACCTTTATTGAGGAATTGGTCAAACAAGTTGACTTTGTCGTGCAACGACCAGGACTTCTTGGTTGTGCTGCTGCTAAGTATGCAAAGAAATATAATAAACCATGCATTTGTGAAGTTACTGGCAATATATTTGCTTCCTTTTGGCATCATAGTTTAAGTGGAAAATTCCTAGCCCCATTTAGAGAACTTGATACAAGAAAAACGGTTAAAGAGTCAGAATATACGATTTATGTGACGCAAAAGTATTTACAGAGCCAATATCCTAGTAAAGGAAAATGTATAGGCATTTCGGATGTAGAAATTGACAAACTTGAAGACTCTATATTGCATACAAGGCTAAAAAAAATAGACAATTATGATAATAACCATATATATAAAATGACTACTGTAGCGGGCGTAAATGCAAGGGCTAAAGGACAGGTTTATGCTTTGAAAGCTTTGAAAAAACTGAAAGAAAAAGGTGTTAAAGTAATTTATTACCTTGTTGGCGAAGGCGACCAAACCTATTTAAAAAATAAGGCTACAAAATATGGTATATCAGATCAGGTGATTTTTACTGGAGCCATGCTTCATCAGAAAGTGTATGATTTTCTTCTGGATATGGATTTATACATTCAGCCTTCATTACATGAAGGGTTGCCTCGAGCAGTCGTTGAGGCTATGAGCCGAGCGTTACCTTGCCTAGGTTCTCGTACAGCAGGAATTCCTGAATTAATTCCGGAGGAATTGGTTTTTGTAAAAAAGAATGTTAATCAAATTTGTAGTATTATTGAAGGACTTACAAAGGAGAGGTTAAAAAGATATGCGACAATCAGTTTTGAACGGGCTAAAGAATTTGAGCAGGAAACGTTAAAGAAAAGACGAAATGAATTTTTTAATGCTTTTTTGCAGGAAAATAATTTAAAATCGCGATAAAGGTGAAAAAATGAAAAAATCCTCATATATAGAAGAATAAGTGATTTAGCTCCAACTGGTGGTCCCAAGGGATATCTGTTTAATTTAAATAACGGGTTGGGAAAAGTCGACAACAGAGACGTGTCAATTTCCTTTTTGCCGGCAGAACAACATATCTTTGAAGATGAAAAAAGAAAAAAATAAAGAAACATCTACCAGCATTTGTTATAAAAACTATTCGCTCAATAGAACACGGAAAATTTGTATATAATATTATTCATAAGGTGTCAAAACCTGTCGTTAATATAGATGATTACGACCTTATTCATTTCCACGATACGTATAGCATTTATACGTTAAGGAAAAGTCTTGAAAACTATAAAGGAAAAATTGCGTTAACGTCGCACTCTCCTCAGCCGTTGCATCAGGAATTTATTGAAAATTCAACAAAAATTGAAAGAAAACTACTGCGTAAAACATATTCTGAATTGTACAAAATTGATGAATATGCATTTAATAGAGCCGATTATATAGTTTTTCCCACGAAATATTCTGACGAACCCTATATTAATCGTTGGGAAGGTTATAGGGAATTTAAGAAGACGAATCAGTTTAAATATCGTTATTTTTTAACAGGAACGCTGAAACCCCAAATAAGAAAAAGCAAGTTGGAAATAAGGGAAAAATATAACATTCCAGAAGATGCTTTTGTTTTGTCTTTTGTTGGACGGCACAGCGCAATTAAGGGATATGATGATTTAATAAAGTATTGTGAGAAATTTTGTTCAGGCAACACTTACGTATTGGTTGCTGGTGCTCAAGGAAACATTGTCTATCCTAAAAACGATCATTGGGTTGAAATTGGTTGGACAAATGATCCCTATTCTATTATGAATGCTGCAGATGTTTTTGTATTACCAAATAAGGAAACATATTTTGATTTAGTCCTTTTGGAGGTCTTGTCAATAGGAACGATTGCTTTGGTTTCTAATACTGGTGGTAATAAGTATTTCGATTCTGATAAGTATCCAGGAGTTGTTCTTTATGATAATGAACAGGATTTTTGACAAAAAACTTACTCTCATTATGAAACTTAGCGCAGAAGATAAGAAAAACCTGAATGTTATAAATCAAAGAACATATAAAGATTTATTTACTACAGAGACTTTTGCTTCTGAGTATATCAAGTTGATGTCTGGTTTAGTAGAATAGCTTAAGGTGGTTACGTTTTGAAAGAAAAATCGATTGCGCTAAATGCTGCGTTCAACTCATTACACAAGGTGGTAAATTTAATTTTCCCGGTCTTTATGGCTGTTTATGTTTCCCATATTTTATTAGCTGAAGGTATTGGGAGGATTGGCATTGCGCAAAATTTAGCGCAGTATTTTGTGATTCTAGCGCCGCTTGGAATTCCAAATTATGGCACGAGAGAAATAGCCAAAGCTAGAGAAAATATTCCTGCTACGAATAAATTATTTACAGAATTACTTCTCATCAATTCTGCATCAACGTTTTTGTGTCTGTTTATTTATTATGGAACAATAATTTTTGCAACACATTTTGCAGCCGAAAGACTGCTTTACATTGTCTGTGGAATTCCTAT
>NZ_AJGU01000045.1 GCF_000260795.1 Treponema sp. JC4 | reverse complement strand
TAAGTGTAAACCCCCTCTTTTTCTGCAAAACTTGGATGATTTACAAAAATGACTGAAAAATCTGAATCGCGGTAAGTGCCCCGGCTATAAGTAACCGTCTGCTCTTCCCCGCAAAGCTCAATATTTGCTGATGCAATGTCTTTTTCAAGATTTTCGATATTATCCCAGGTATTGCACTTAAAAACAGGGATAAAAAGGCATGTTTTATTATTTAATTTTGAGAATTCGTTACAAAGAGAAAAAGTAACGTTTTTTACGCCGCCAGCTTCTGCAATTCCGGCGCATTCCATACTTACAATCCAAAGTTTCATAAAAACCTCTATCTTGAAAAATACGTCTGGTCAAGGCACGCTTCGTTTAAAACCTTGACTCAGCCGTTTTTAGGGTTTTGTTATAAACCCTAAATCAGGTCTGAGTTTTTCAGCCCCGTTCAAATAGACATTTTGTTTTACAATACTTTCAGCTGCGTAGGCAGTAATCATAGCGCGGATAACCTTTTTCATACCGCCTTCAATAAAGGCTTCCTGACTGCAAAAAAGAGCAAGCTCAGAAGTTTCAATTACAGTTTCTCCAAGACGAAGAGCCGTTGCAGGATTCAAAACCGTAATATCCTCAGTAAGCGTAAATTGAACAGAGACAATATCCTCTGCTGTAAGCTTATTTAATGTTACAATCTGATTGAAGAGAGTGCAAACATTTTTTGTAATTTCTTCTTTATTATTTTCTGAACACACCGCACCGCGTACGGCAATTAATTTCTTATTCATTTTGTTCACCTGAATTAGCAGAATCTGCTTGTATGTCTGAAGCCTGAAAATCAGGACTTTCGGAAATTTTACTTTTAACTGATTGTAGAGTTCGTAATCTGCAAATTCGCTTGATGTAAGCGCAATTGTGATTATTTCTACGTCCGGATATTCCTTATAAGGCTGAACGCTACGGATTAAATCATCACGGCGGACATTTTCGGGGCGGAATTTTGGATTTTCCTGCGATTTTTTGATGAAATATTCTGCAGAAAGCTGGGTTATATAATCTGCACAGCCTTCAAGGTATTTATGAAGGCTTTCATCATCACTTATAAGGTTCTGGCGGTAAAGTTCAACTACTTCTTCAGGGGAAACTGTCAGCGTAATTGAAAAATCAAAAGAATAATTAAAATTCAATCCCGAATCTGTCCCTCCGCTTACAAGAGCAGCAGACGGAAGTGAAGTTTTGTAAGATTTTGTAATACTTAAAGGCTTAATCTTAAACTGAATTAAACGGGCATTTGTCGGTAAAAGAAACTGAGGAAACCAGGTCAGTTTTCCGGGAATTACAGCTTCCGGGCTTACTCCATGAGTTTTTGAAACTACTACTCCGCAAGAGTCAGGCTCCAGTTTTATTTGAGTCCAGCCTGTCCAGAAAACAAAAGCAGAGAAAAGCGTCAAAATGAATAAACATGCAAAAAACTTCTTCATGGAAATCAAGTTCTTTGATAATATACTATCATAAATTGTTTGGGCAAGCATGCAGACAGAAAATATTTTTATTAGACAGTTAAAAAAGCATCCTCTATCTTTTTTATACAGGCTGATAAAAAATATTGTTTTTTCGCTCTTTCTCTTCTGTCTTGTGCTTCTTGTCCTTTATATAGCGGGAAACTATCAGAATTTCCAGACCGAAAGCCAGCAGTTGATTTTATCAACCCTTTCTTTCAGTTCCATTGTACTTTTGATTTTTTCGATTTTGATTTTTGGAGAGACAATAATCAGACTTATCACAAAAGGTGAAAAACTAAAAAGCGTGGCGGTTTTACTGACTATGATTTTTAATATCCTTTTCAGTATTTTCTGCATGAGTTTTTCAAATATCGTGTATTATCTTTCTGAAGGATTTTAATTAAATGAAGCTGATAAAATTTATTAGATTTTTTCTAATCAAAAAAATAACTATTCCTGCCCTGCTTAAGGAATTCGGCGGCGTTTTTGAAGAAGCCGGCTTTAAGGCTTATCTTGTTGGCGGCGCCGTCCGCGATATTTTTCTGGGCAAAAAAGCTTCTGACTGGGATGTTGCAACAAACGCAACGCCACAGGATGTAATGAAGCTTTTTAAGTTTGTAGTGCCAACCGGCATTGAACACGGCACTGTAACCGTTCACTATAAAAAACAGGAAATTGAAGTTACCACCTTCCGTACTGAAAGCGGATATTCAGACGGCCGCCACCCGGACAGCGTAAATTATGCTGCCACAATCGAAGAAGATTTAAGCCGCCGCGATTTTACCATGAACGCAATTGCTGTAGACCTTAAAAACGGCAAAATTGTTGACCCTTACGGCGGAAAAAAAGACATTCAAAAAAAACTTATCAGAACCGTCGGCGTTCCACGCGAGCGCTTTTTGGAAGACGGTCTCCGCCCTATCCGCGCCATAAGATTTTCAAGCCAGCTGGAATTTAAGATTGAAGACAAAACTTACCGCGAGATTTCTACTCAGCCAGTCCTTGCAAAAATAGCTGGCATTTCTCTTGAACGCTTCCGCGACGAACTATTAAAACTCTTAAAAGCTCCTAAGCCTTCTCTTGGAATCAGACAGATGGAAGAGACTGGTATTTTAAATATTTTTATCCCGGAATTTACAGTCTGCCGGGGCTGCATTCAAAGTGATGACCGCGGCTACCACATTTTTGACGTTTTTGACCACAATATTTACGCTTGCGACGGGGCTCCGGCATCAAAGCCTTTAGTCCGCCTTGCCGCCCTTTTTCACGACATTGGAAAGCCGGCAGCCCGTACTGAAACTACAACTCCAGAAGGACTGAAAGTCTTCCACTTTTTTAATCACGAAGCCGAATCAGAAAAACTTGCCCGCAAGATTATGATCCGCCTTAAATTTTCAAATGCCGACACCGACCACGTCTGCCATCTGGTAAAACATCACATGTTTTATTACACACCGGACTGGACCGATGCCGCTGTGCGCCGCTTTCTTGTAAAAGTGGGCTCAGAAAATATCCCTGATTTAATTGACCTCCGCCTTGCCGATATGTACGGAAAATACAATCAGCCCGTCCGCCTTCACGACAGCGCCACCTGCGATTCTTTAATTGAGTTCCAGAACCGAATTAAAGCCATTGAGTCCAAAAATCAGGCCCTTAGCCTTAAAGACCTTGCCGTAAACGGAAAAGATTTAATTGCCATAGGTATTCCCGCCGGCAAACAGCTTGGCGTAATTTTGAATGAACTTTTTGAAGCCGTGCTGGAGGACCCGGCAATGAATGATAAAGATAAACTTCTAGAAATTGCAAAAAAAAGACAGTCCTAATGGACTGCCTTTTCTGAATGTTAGAACTTTGAAGTTATAACTTTAAATCTCCATGTTCATACAATGACGAACTTCCTCGAGAGTTTTAATACCAATCTCGCGGGCTTTTGCAGCGCCGTCAAGAAGCACTTTGCGGATGTACTCTGGATCTTTTTCAAGGCGGGCACGTTCTGCGCGCATAGGACGAAGTTTTTCGTTCAATGCTTCTGTAAGAGTTGCTTTGAGCATTCCGCCGCCGCCGTCGCCAATTCTTGCAGCAATTGCAGTTGGCTCTTCACCAGTACAAAGGCTGATAAGCATAAGAAGGTTTGCAACTTCAGGACGGTTTACAGGATCATAAGTGATGTTTCTGTCCTGGTCGGTCTTAGCTTTTTTAATCATTTTTGCAGTTTCGTCTTCTGTGGCAGAAAGCATAATTGCGTTTCCGCGGGACTTACTCATCTTCTGGCTTCCGTCCAGTCCCAGAATCATAGGAGTTTTAGAAAGCAAAGCCTGAGGCTCCGGGAAAACCGGTTCTTTTCCGCTGTCCAGACAGAATTTGCGGTTAAAGCGGTTTGCAATAGTACGGGTCATTTCAAGGTGAGGAAGCTGGTCTTTTCCAACAGGAACGATGTTTCCCTTACAGAACAAAATATCACAAGCCTGATGAACAGGATATGTGTACATTCCGGCATTTACGTTTTTAAGACCGGCAGATTCAATTTCCTCTTTTACAGTCGGGTTACGGCTGAGTTCGGCATTAGAAACTAAAGTCAAAAATGGCAGCATAAGCTGGTTACATTCAGGAACATAGCTGTGAGGATAAATGATTACATCCTGCTTGCTTGGATCAATTCCTGCCGCAAGATAGTCAATTACAAGCTGCTTTGTGTTCTGACTGATTTCCTGATAAGCATCGTGGTCTGTAAGAACCTGATAGTCAGCAATCAGAATCATTGTTGGAACGCCAAGGTTTGCAAGGCGAACGCGGTTCTGAAGGGAACCAAAATAGTGTCCAATATGAAGGCGGCCTGTAGGACGGTCACCTGTAAGTACGCGGTATTTTTTAGGATTTACAAGAAGGTCAGCTTCAATTTTTTTACTTCTTTCAAGAGCTGCTTCGTAGCTTTTATTAAGGTCTGTGTATTCTAACTCTGCCATAGTTTCCTCGTGTTTCTTTTTGTAGAAATATAGCAGAGTTTTACCTAATTTACAACTTTCTCATACCACTGAAGAAAAGTCTGACCTGTGCTTTCGTCAATATCATCAGTTTCTACCCAGCAGTGTTCGCGCGATTCAAGTTCAATATTTACAGAGCCACGGCAAAAGTGTTTTAAGAGGCGGCCTGTCTTGTAACCCTGCTCGTAAATGCCCTTGTCGTATTTAGAAATCTTCCACCAGTAGCGGATTGGAAGAATACGCATTAATTCCTTAAATGAAGGCTGATAATATCCGCTTCCAGAAATTACCGCCTTAAAAAGCCCCGGTTCGTAGCAGGAAAGTTTTACAACAAACTCCGCTCCCTGCGAATGACCAAAACCGATTATGCATTTTTTATCAATACATTCGTTTCGCATAAGAAGATTCTGAATCATCAGGCTTACGTCGTGGCAGTCAGAAAATAATCTCCCCTGGAATGCAGGCAGAGTACTGCACATTTTTTTACATTCTGAAGTTCAGGGGCAATCAGCATGCGGCCGAATTTTCCTCGCGAAGAATATTTATCATTTGAACCGTGGAAGGTTACAATCAGAGGAAGTTTTGCATCTTCATTGTGGCGGTCATTTCTGTATTCAGGAGGAATGTAAAGGTAATATTCAAAACCGGCCGGCACTTCTTCATAAAACCAGAGGGAATCATCATAAGATTTCCGGGTCCAGTAATAGTCAGCATCAAAAGTCAGCTGAAATTCCTTTCTTACAGTGGATTTTATAAAAATCAATAATAAAAAACAGAAAAGCAGAATAAGTGGAATTGAAATAAAAAGAACTTTTTTTATCTTTTTGTGCATATTAAAATTATACATCAGTATTTAGAGAATTGTATAAAAAAAAATTAAGTCCTGATGACCAAACTTTCAAACAGGTTTATAATAAGAATTATGAATGCAGTGGAATACTTTCAGGACTGGCTTGATGATTATCTGAACTTTGAGAAAAATCCCAAGAAAGATATTTTCTGGCTGGATACAATAGACTATCTTTGTAAACGCTTTGAAAATCCTCAGGATTATGCACCCTGTGTTCATATTGCGGGCTCAAAAGGAAAGGGCTCTGTTTCCCGCATGATTGCCTGTATTCTTGAAGAAGCAGGAAATAAAGTCGGAGTTTTTTCTTCGCCACATATTACAGATTTCCGCGAACGCATTACCCTTCCTACAGCATTTTTTGATGAAGAAACTTACGAAGCTGCAATCCGCGAAATGATTCCAAACATTGAATCCATTATTCCGACCTCACTTCCTGCAGAACGCCCCATAACCTGGTTTGAACTCGTAACCCTTTATTCCTTCCTGGTCTTCCGTAAGGCAGAAGTTGACTGGTCAGTTTTTGAAGTCGGACTAGGTGGCCGCCTGGATTCTACAAATGTTATCCGTCCGAAACTCTGCTGTATAACTCCAATTGAACTGGAGCACACAGAGTTTTTAGGTGACACTATCGAAAAAATTGCCGCAGAAAAAGCCGGGATAATTAAAAACTGTACACCGGTTGTTGTTGCCCGTCAGTCTAAAGAAAGCGTAAAAAAGGTTTTTGAAGAAAAGGCTTTTACCCGCCACGCTCCTATTTATTTTGTGGATGACGTTACAAAAAATCTTTCTCACTCTTTTGACCTTAAAAACAAGGTTATGAACATCTCTTTTGAAAGCGAGATTTTCAACCGTCCTATTAAAACAAGCCTTAAAATGCTTGGAAAAATGCAGCTGGAAAATGCAGCTCTTGCAGCCATTGCGGCGCGAAAGCTCTTCCCAAATCTTGATGAAGAGATTATTGAGCGCGGTCTTGCCAAGGCTAAGCTTCCTGCCCGCTTTGAAATCCTTACAGAAGTTCCGGGCTACGAACAGCTGCCTGCCCTGATTTTAGACGGGGCTCACACCCTCAATTCAATTACTTTGACTCTTGATACTCTGAACAAGCTTTACGGCGAAGAAAAAGTTTCACTTCTTTTCGCCTGTGCCGCCGACAAGGATGTAAAAGATATTGCAAAGGTTCTTAAAGGCCGCTTTGAGCATATTTATGTAACCAAACCCGGCGAAGTAAAGCAGGCTGACCTTGCAGGTCTTGAAAATGCCTTCCAGGATGCAAAACTTTCTTACGAACTCAATCCCGACTATCCGGCTATGATAAAAAAAGCGCTCAAAGAATGCTCTGAGTGCGGAGAAATCTTACTTGTTACAGGTTCTTTCTACCTTGTTGCAGAAGTAGATAAGATGATTTTCAAAAAATAGGTGGCGGGAACTTCTTCCTACTCGCATTTCGGGGTTTGCTACGCGCAGTCCTTCGGACCGGCTTCGCCGCCCCTCAATTCTCGCGCCCTATGCCACCTCTATTTTACAATTCTCAACACCCTTTTTGTAATAGAAGTAAGTACTTCATAAGAAATTGTCTTTCCGATTTTTGCCAAATCTTCCGCTGTATTCAGAGCCCCGCTTTCTTTTGGTCCGAAAATTACAGCCTTATCCCAGAGTTTTACATCAGGGTTGTCCTTTCCGATGTCTACCATGCACTGATCCATGCAGATGCGGCCTCGTACCGGATAATTTTTGCCGTTGATTGTAACTTCAAGTCCAGGACTGAAGCGGCGCAAAAGTCCGTCTGCATAACCGATTGGTAAAACAGCAATGTCAGTATCTTGGGGACATTCATAAGTGCGCCCGTAAGATACTGTTTTTCCTTTAGGGAAATGTCTTATTGCAACAACCTGGCTTTCAAGGGCTAAAACAGGTTTTATGTCAAAATCTTTTTTCTGCGACTGAAGATATTCTTTTGTAATTTCATCTGGATAGTAGCCGTAAGTAATGATTCCGGGGCGGACCAAATCAAAATGAAGGTCAGAATTGTTCAATAATCCTGCGCTTGCTCCGCAAGACAAAATGCCAGGTTCTACCCCAGCCTTTTTTACGTTTTCTACGGCAAGTTTAAAGGCTTCTCCCTGCTCGCAGGTAAACTTCTGATTATCTTCAGAAAGGCTGTCACTTACGCAAAGGTGAGTAATCATACCGCCAAGCTTAAGGTGGGCAGAAGCAGAAATCAGTTTTGCTTCGTCCCCTGCTTCTTCCGGGTAACAGCCGATTCGGCCCATTCCTGTATCAACGGCAAGAAAAACCGAATGCTTTAGGTTCTTATCTGACTGGCGCTTAAAATATCCGTCTGCAGCTTCGCTCAAAGCTGTAATATATTCGTGACTGAAAACAAGCGGAGTCAGCTCGTATTCAAAAAGATCGTTAAATTCTTCAGGCACACAAAGACTCAAAAGTAAAATATGAGCCTTAATTCCAGCATGACGGAGTTCAACCCCCTCTCCTACGCTTGCAACAGCCAGATATTCAACTCCAAGACTTTCTGCAATCTGAGATGTTAAAACGGCATTATGACCATAAGAGTCTGCCTTAACTGCAATGCAAAGCTTTACGCCCGGCTCAACAAAGTTTTTTATCTGTTTAATGTTATATTCAAGATTTGATTTATAGATTATAGCTTTAGTACAGCGATTCATTTTTTATTCCACCCAAGTAACATTTTAAATCCTTAGCACCTTTTATACAATAGATACAATCTATAATGCGTTGAAAAATAACGCTAAATTCGCTAAACTAAATTATTACTATTAAATGAGAATTATTATGAAAAAAATTATATCAAAATCCTTTGTTTTACTTCCATTTGTTCTAGCAGCCTGTACTTCTGTGCCAGCCGTTAAAAACGAATCAGAAACAGAAAGTCCTTCAAATCATTCAGTAAAAGAAAGCCCTGCAGAAAATACAAAAGATACTCAGTTTATCAAAGAACTTGAAAACGTTAATCTTAAATTAAGCTCATCTCCAAAGGCAACAGTAACAGGAACAGCCTTTAATACAGCTTTTTCTGTAACAGTTACAGGAAAAGACGGAGCTGCCCTTTCTGCATATCCGGTAACAGTTTCTTATCCAGCTGCAAAAACAGAAGGTAAGATTTCCTTTGCTACAGCAGAATTAATTACCGACCAGAACGGACTTTGTACTTTTACAGCAGAAAAACCGGACTTTGCCTGCAATGAAAAAATCACCTTCTACCCGACTCCGGTTTCAGATTCAAAAGAAACTCTTGAAGCAGCAGAAAATAAAGCAGTTTCTGCAGAATGGAAGGTAAAATCAGACATTACAAAAAAAGGTGCAGTTTTATTTATCTGGGAATTCAACGAACGCGGACGCCCTACAGGAAACTCTTACGGAGTTCTTTCAAAGCTTAAAGCCTGGGGAATCTGGAACGTTGGCAATGCCCCTGTAAACGAACCAAGTGATATTGGAAAACCTCTTACAACCCTCTACAAAGAAAACTACGAAATTATTGAAGACCAGTACGGCTATTTAATCTGCGGTACAATTAAATTTTCTCAGCCGGTAACCGCCCTTGAAAGCGGAGACGGCTACTGCTGCACAATGGTTGCAGAAATTTCTGCTGTAAACATGAAAAATGGAAAAGTTGTTTACACAAATAACTATGAGCAGTATGCAGAAGGCAGTAACTGGAATAATGTAACTCAGACCTGTAAAGATAAACTTTCTAAAACAATTGCAGACAGCCTTATTTTCGGGCTATAGGATATAAATAAAGGGGTAAAATATGATTTACACAGACACACGAGATTCAAGTGTAAAGGTTGATTTCAAGACTGCCGTAATGGGCGGAATGAATCCAAAAACTGGCGGACTTTATATTCCGACAAGTTTTCCAAAACTAGAGTCTTCTTTTATCTTAAAAGACCCGGCTCCTTCCTTCCGCGACATTGCCTTTAATATGGCAAAGCCTTATGTAGAAGGTGAAATCCCTGATGAGGATTTGACTCAGATTATCCAGGATGCATATCCTTTTACCCCAAAAATTGTTCCAACAGATTCAATTTCTTATATTCTTGAACTTTTCCACGGTCCAACCTGCGCCTTCAAGGATTTTGGCGCCCGCTTTATGGCCCGCGTAATGTCCTACTTCAACCGTACAGAAAAAGATAACCTCCACATTCTGGTTGCAACCTCTGGTGATACAGGTTCTGCTGTAGGTTCTGCCTTCCACAATGTTCCGGGAATTGACGTTACAATCCTTTATCCGGAAGGAAAAATCAGTCCTCTTCAGGAAAAACAGCTTTCTACCTTTACAGGAAACGTTCGTGCCCTTAAGGTAAATGGAACCTTTGATGACTGTCAGAAACTTGTTAAGACTGCATTTACAGATGATGCACTCCGCGGAAAACTCCGTCTTTCATCTGCAAACTCAATCAATATTGCCCGTCTTTTGCCACAGAGCTTCTACTACATGTACGCAGCCTGCTATGTACGAAACCGCTGTGTAATTGATTCAAAGCTTAAGGATCCTGCAATCATTATGGTTGTTCCTTCAGGAAACTTTGGAAACCTTACTTCAGGTTTGATTGCTAAGGAAATGGGTGCTCCAATTGCCGGCTTTACAGCTGCAACAAATACAAACCGCACAATCCCGGACTGGATTTCAACTGGTGACTATAATGCACGCCCTTCTGTAGAAACCTTTGCCAACGCTATGGATGTTGGTGCTCCAAGTAACTACGAACGCATTAAGGCTATGTACTCTCTTGATCAGGTTCGCTCAATGTTTGCTTCTTACTGGACAGATAATGATGGCATCATGAAAGCAATTAAAAACTGTAATGAAAAAACCGGTTATATCATTGATCCACACGGAGCAATCGGATATCAGGCATGGGAAGAAATTAAAGCCGGCGGACTTAATAACTGTAAGTCTAACGACTGGAAAAAGCCGGGACTTTCTCCAAATGTGCCAGAATGGAGCGGAAAGATTGATTCAAAAGAAGCTGTCGGCGTAATTCTGGAAACTGCAAGCCCTGCAAAATTCGGACAGATTGTAAAAGATGCAATCAATAAGGATCCTGTAATTCCAGAGCGTCTTGAACAGATCCTCCGCCTTCCAGATCAGGCAGTTCCAATGGAAAATGATTATGAAAAGTTCAAAGACTGGCTTCTGGCTAATCTTTAGAAATATTATACCGGCTGTATTAATTACAGCCGGATTTTTTTCGTGCAAAAGCTCTTCCTCAACTACCTCTGACTTAATTTCCTTTGAGGCAATGAATACCTTTATGAGCATTAAAAGCTTTGGAAATAAAGCTTCTGCTGCAAATAAAGCTGCAAAATTAAAAATCATAGAAACTGAAAAACTGATTTCTGTTACCGATTCTCAGAGCGAAGTTTATAAAATTAATAATTCAAATAATACAGAAATCCTCCTGTCAGATGAATTAGCAGAACTTTTTTCTTCATCTCTTAATGCTGCCTTTAAAACTCAAGGGGCTTTCAATCCTTTTTTATATCCCATAACAAAAGAATGGGGCTTTACTACAAAGAACTATCATGTACCGGAAAATTCCCGCATAAAAGAACTCCAGCCCCTTACAGACTATAAAAAAGCCCGTCTTGAAGGTAAAACCTTAATAAAAGAGCCCCAAATGCAGCTTGATTTTGGCGGAATCGGTAAAGGTTTTGCAGGTGATCTTGCAATAGAAGTATTAAAAGAAAAAGGAATAAAGTCTGCAGTTCTGGATCTTGGTGGCAATATCCAGCTTCTTGGAAGCAAAGCTGATGGAAGCGACTGGAACATTGGTTTAAGAAATCCCTGGGAAGAAGCTGCAAAACCAGTTTTTGCCCTCAAATTAAATGACTGCGCTGTAATTACAAGCGGTGGCTACGAACGCTATTTTACCGGCGATGATGGAAAAGAATACATCCATATATTTGACAGCAGCACAGGAAGACCTGTAGATAACGAACTGGTATCTGTTACCATTATTACAAAAAAAGGTATTACAGGAGACCTTTTAAGTACCGCCCTTTTTGCAATGGGAAAAGAAAAAGCCATAGATTTCTGGAAAAACTGTCAGGACTATGATTTTGAAATCATACTTTTGTGCAAGGATTATTCAGCAGTAATTTCAGAAGGAATTGAAAAGCGAATAACAAGCCTGGCAGATTTTAGCAAAGTTGAGGTCTGCAAAAAGCAGTAAAAGAAATAAGACAAGTTGAATTACCAATAAAATAAATACATTTGAAGCAGAGGTTTTATTCTTATCCCTGTATTCAAGTTCCTCCACTTTCAAGACACTTTTTATTCTGAAAATAATATTTCCGCTGGTATTGTAAAAAGAATTCATAAGTGAATAAAAATAAGCTGTAGTAAGGCCTATAAAAGATCCTGCCGTAACTTTAATATTTGAAGAGACCTGCGAAATACAAATTATAGAACTGAGTATAAAACATTTTCTTAAAGCCTCAAGCAAGGCTTCTTCATAAAGGGTAAAGGCACCAAGCCTTAATAAAACCTTTCCGCCTGAAGAAAATAAACTTAAAAATATGATAAAAAGCCAGAGGCAAACATGTGGCAATATCAAAAACTTTCTTTTATGCAAAAGCTGAAAAATTACAGAAAAAAGAAAAATTAGCAGCTAAAATATAAAGAGATTTAATAAAAAATAGGCAGAATTATTAATAAGATGACTAATAAAATAGACATTTTTCCTATTTACATCCCTTTCTTTTTTCAGTTTTTCTTCATATCCCTTAATTTCAGGAACCTTATTAATTGCGATTTTGCAGCTTATAAATGCTGTTATCAGACCCGAAAAGAGAGAAAAAATCAGCATTATCCCCAGAATATTATAAACTTCTTTTCCAAGAAAAATTGAAGCGCAGAAAACCTGAATACAGGAACTTGCAGCTGCTCCACATAAGGAAATTCCGTAAACTGAAAAAAACTTTTCCTTAAAAAGGCTCCGGTTAATAAAACTGACAGCATACATCAATAATCCAGCCCCCAGCGACTGACAGAAGGAAATTAAGAAAAAGGGAGAAAAAAGTGTTCCTGAAATAAAGCTTGAAGTAAGGGCTTTTAAGATAAGAAGGCTTATAAAATCCAGGGGGATAAAATCAAGGGCAAGTAAAATTACAATATTTCCAAGCCCTAGTTTCAGAAAAGGCAGATGAGGAAGAAGAAATTCAACATAAGAAAAAAGAAGTGTCAGGGCAGAATAATATGCTAGTTTTTCTTTATTGTGCAAGAGCATCAAATTCATCCTCACTGACAACAGTAATAATTACATCATTTGGAAGACATATTATATGATTTCCCCAGCCCTGATGAATGCAGGTTTTGTTTTTGCAGGGAGAATCAATAATCCTTACTCTTCCATCTTTTACTTCGATTTTTGTAATTCCCAGACTTCCGGAAACCTGATAAATCTTATTTTCCATAAGACTGTACTCGTATTCCTTTCCATCT
>NZ_AJGU01000044.1 GCF_000260795.1 Treponema sp. JC4 | reverse complement strand
CCGGCCGCCACCAAAACAGCAGCCGGCTAAAGCATTATTTATGCCTTATTACTCTTCAACCAATTCCCATTCAGACTTCCAGTTGTTTACTACGTTAGAAGCAACTGTATTCCAGTCTTTTGAGCCCTGGCAGTACTGAAGAAGGTCAGCACCGAAGTTATCCTTGAATGTCTGAGAAGGGAACAATGTGAAGTTCCAAGATACAGAAGTAATTCCTTTCTTAGACATGAATTTCAAGATTTCTTTAGCCAATGGATCTGTTGGCTTTTCGTTCTCTGCGAATGTATCGAAAGGAGCAATGAAACCAAGTTTGTTTGTTACATAGTTCTTTCCTGTTTTTGAAGAATAGAGCCAGTAGATGAAGTCAGCAGTTGCTTTCTGATCTTCTTTAGAAGCTTTTTTGTTGATACAGTAGAAGTTTTCTGTTCCAACACAAAGACCCTGTCCTTCTTCACCTGCTACACCTGTATAGATTGGAAGATATTTTACGTTGTCAGCCTTAACTTTGTTTCCACTTACACCGTTGATCTGTCCCCAAGCCCAGTTTCCGTTCTGAACCATAGCAGCTTCTTCCAAAGCAAATTCAGCCATAGACTGATCTACAGTTTTTACACCAACATTTTTCTTATCTACAACAGAATCAGTTGTGTAAAGATCGAAAATGTTTTTGAAGTTATTACCATACTGGAATTTAATTTCGTGTGTAGCACTTGAAGTCAAGTCAATCTTGTTGTTCTTGAATTCATAATAAATAGGAAGGTTTGCAAGGTGTGTCTGCCATCTCCAGTCTTCACCTGCTTTCAAAGAAGTTGAAGCGAATACACCTTTAATTCCAAGGTCTGAAGCATGAGCCTGCATATCATCACAAAGTTCTTTGAGCTTTGCAAAGTTGTTGATTTCATCCATGCTCTTAAATGAAGTAGCTTTTGAAGAAAGAGCAAAGTATTTATCTGTAATAGCCTTGTTGTAAATGATACCATAGCCTTCTACTACATAAGGAATACCATAAGCCTTACCTTTATCTTTGATAGCAAGAGATTTGTCAGAAAGGTGTTTGTAAATTTCTGTTCCTGTCAAATCAGCGCAGTAATCTTTCCAGTTTGAGTATCCTACAGGTCCATTAATCTGGAACAATGTAGGAGCCTGTTTTGTTGCCATTTTAGCAGTCAAAGTAGACTCATAAGTGTTGTTAGCAGCTGTTTCAACGATAACTTTTACACCAGTTTCTTTTTCATAAGCAGCAGCCAATTCTTCATAAACAGCTGTTACTTCTGGTTTAAAGTTCAAGTAACGTACAGTTCCTTTTTTTGCAGCAGCAGACAAAGTCATTGCAGCAGCCAGCATAGCACAAGTGCTAATTACAATTTTTTTCATTTTATCCTCCTAGAAAAAAATACTTTTTTATTCAAATTGGAAAGACATTTTTGACTTTCGTCAAAAATTAGTTTCCACTATCCTTCAGACATTGGAAACGTTTCCAATTTTATCTAATAATTTTGGAAACGTTACTGGAAACGTTTCCAATCTATATTTCAACATTACCACGACTTTTTTCACTTGTCAAACAAATTCTTGCAAATTTATAAAAAAAATTTAACGATAAACTAATTTTAGGGCAAAATTCACCTTCCCAGGCGGCTTCCGGGCGCCCCTACGGTTGGTCTTGCTTTGCAAGACTGGCTTCGCCACCCTCCACCCTTGAGCCTGTGGCTATTTTCATCATTTCGTGCTACTCTTCCCATATGGAAAACAAAAACGCCTACCAGGCTCAACTCTTTAAAAACAGAATTACCAAACGCTACAAAGAACTTCGCAAATGGGCCCGCAAAAACCGCATTTCCTGCTACCGCCTTTACGACCGCGACATCCCAGAAGTTCCCCTTTCTCTTGATGTATATGAATTCCTTCCTTCAGATGTAACTACCCCACTCGAATGTGCAAAATTCCTAAGCGAACAGAACAGACGCATTTCAGAAAACGACCCGGCTATCGAAAAAGAAATTGAAGAACGCCGCTTTGCCGTTCTTTACTTATATGAACGCCCTTATGAAAAGCCAGCCGAAGAAGAAGAAATCTGGTTTTCCCTTATGGCAGAAGAAGCTGCAAAAGTTCTAAACATTCATCTTTCTCACATTGTCAAAAAAGAGCGAAAGCAGCAGAAGGGAACTAATCAGTATGAAAAGTCAGAAAATGACCAGAATTATTTAACAGGACTTGTTCAGGAACAGGGACAGCTTTTTACGCTTGATTTGCAGTCTTACCTGGATACAGGCCTTTTCTTTGACCACCGTCCTCTTCGTGCCAAAGTCCGTGAAATTTCAGGCGGAAAGAAAGTTCTCAATCTTTTCTGCTACACAGGAAGTTTTTCTGTTTACGCAGCAAGCGGCGGAGCAAAATATATAGAATCCCTTGATTTATCAAACACCTATCTGACCTGGGCCAAAGAAAACCTTGAACTCAACGGCTTTAAGGGACGCAGCTATATTTTTACAAAAACAGATGTTATCGCCTGGCTTTACGAAAAGGTAAAAAAACTGCCGGCCCAAGACGAAGAAAAATCAGATGAAAAATTTGACATTATAATTCTTGATCCGCCAACCTTCAGTAATTCAAAATCAACTGCAAATGTCCTGGATACAAACCGCGACTGGCCTAAGATGGTTGAACAGTGCATAAAGCTTTTGAATCCAAATGGAGTCCTTTATTTTTCAACAAACAGCACAAAACTTATTTTTGATGCAGAAAAAATTCCTCAGAAGGATAAGGTCACCGTTACAGACATTACAGAGCAGTCAATTCCACAAGATTTTGCAGGCAAGAAACCTCATAGATGCTGGCAGATTACTTTAAAATAATTATTGCCACACGGATTGGAGATTCCTAACGGAATCTCTTTTTTTAAAGGAATTGCGTTAGCAATTCCGAATCCGTGTGGCAAATCAAAAAAAAAAGACTTCCTATTCTGGAAGCCTTTTTGCTATCTGCAAGTTACACAACTTACAATTATTTGTCGCTCTTAATACCGTAGCGTTTGTTGAAGCGATCGATACGACCTGCAGTATCAACAAGCTTCTGCTTACCAGTATAGAATGGGTGGCAAGCTGAACAAATTTCAACGTGGATATTCTCTACAGTTGAACGTGTTTCGATAACATTACCGCAAACGCAAGTAATTTTTGTCATTTTGTAGTCTGGGTGGATTCCCTTTTTCATAAAAAACTCCTGATTCTTGCCCGATATTACGCCCGGCCGCCTCTGGCTTGCACGCAAGGTACATCCATCATTTCGCTACCGTCAACTAAAAATTTCAAAAATAA
This sequence comes from Treponema sp. JC4, assembly GCF_000260795.1. GTDB lineage: Bacteria > Spirochaetota > Spirochaetia > Treponematales > Treponemataceae > Treponema_D. The sequence continues at coordinate 9,547 of NZ_AJGU01000044.1, read as the reverse complement.
TATCACAAGATAAAATAATACAAAGATTATATAAAATAATAGTTATTTTAGTCAATATAAGCAAAAAGGTACTTCCGCCGTAAAGATTCTGTCCGAACGGCTTCCGCGTGGAACCGTCATTTGTTCCGCAGCTTTGCGCTCGACGCAAGCTACGCTTGCTCTGCAGGCAATTTACACGTTGTATGCCCAGCATCGCGCAAAAAGCTACACAAATAACGAACCCACGCTCCGCATTTTTTAATGCAGCTTGCCTCTATACACACCTTTTTCTTATTTATCCATCTATCCCCGCTGTACCGGCGTTCATGCTGTTAAGGAAGGCTTCGTTAGTCTTGCTCTTCTTCATGCGGTCAAGGATGAGCTCGGTAACGTCAACATCTTCCATTGGGTTGAGAACTTTGCGGAGAATCCAGATTTTCTGAAGTTCATTTTCTGTAAGCAAAAGCTCTTCCTTACGGGTTCCGGATTTCTTAATGTTGATTGCTGGGAAGAGACGGCGCTCAGCAAGCTTGCGGTCAAGGTCAATTTCCGAGTTACCGGTTCCCTTGAACTCTTCAAAGATAACCTCATCCATACGGGAACCTGTTTCAATCAGGGCTGTTGAGATAATTGTCAAAGACCCCCCCTCTTCAACATTGCGGGCAGCACCAAAGAAGCGTTTTGGCTTAAAGAGAGCGTTAGAATCAACACCACCAGAAAGAACCTTTCCGGAAGTCTGAACAGTCTGGTTATAAGCGCGGGCAAGACGAGTGATAGAGTCAAGAAGAATTACAACGTCACGCTTGTGCTCTACAAGACGTTTTGCCTTTTCAAGTACCATTTCTGCAACCTGAACGTGGCGGGTAGCCTGCTCATCAAAAGTAGAAGAAATAACTTCACCCTTGATAGCGCGTTCCATTTCGGTAACTTCCTCAGGACGTTCATCGATCAAAAGAACGATAAGGTAAACTTCCGGGTTATTAGTGGTAATTGCGTTTGCAATTTTCTGCATAAGGATTGTTTTACCGGCTTTTGGAGGGGCAACAATCAAAAGACGCTGACCTTTACCAATAGGAGCAAACAAATCTACGATACGGGTAGAAACTTCTGTAGAAACAGTTTCCAGACGAAGTTTTTCCTGTGGATAAAGCGGTGTAAGGTTTTCAAAAGGAACGCGGGTCTGTGCAATACGAGGCTCGTCAAAGTTTACGCTTTCAATTCTGAGCAAAGCAAAGAAGCGTTCCCCCTCTTTTGGAGAACGGGTCTGACCGTAAACTGTATCACCTGTTTTAAGATTGAAAAGTCTGATCTGGCTTGGACTGATGTAAATATCATCAGGACCAGGAAGGTAAGAGTTCTGAGGCGAACGAAGGAAGCCATAACCGTCAGGAAGGATTTCCAAAGCACCGGAAGCAAAAATAATTCCGCCATGCTCTGTATGGGCCTTAAGGATTACAAAAATCAAATCCTGCTTTTTCATAGGAGCAAGGTCATCAGCTGTAAAACCGTACTGAGTTGCAAGCTCACGAAGCTCAGGCATAGATTTCAAAGTCAAATCATTAATCAAAAGACTTGGACGGCCTGTATTATCCTCACCCGCTTCTGCGGCAGATGCTGCAGCTGCCATAATTTCCGGTGCAACTTCTCCGCTTGGAGTCGGATAACTTGTTGTACCGTATGACTGACGCGGCTGATAAGGACGGCGAGGCATTCCACCTTTATTAAAACCACCCTGTTTTCTGTTCTGATTGTTTTTATAAGAATTGAAACCGTGTTCTTCTGAACGTTCTGAATTTTCGCTGCTTTCTGCTTTCTTTACAATACGTTTTCGTTTAATAATAACTTTTGCAGCGTCTCCTGCCTCACCTGCAGTTTCTTCTGACTGTGCCTGCTCAGGACTTTCTGTTTCCTGTGACTCCTGTGAAGCCTGAGACTCATCAGAAACAGACTCTCCTGAAAAATCTGAAGCGCCAGCCTGCTCTGATACAGCGTTCTCGGAAGGATTATCAAAATCAAAAGCCTGCTGTTCTGTTTCCTGAGCGGTCTTTTCTTCCGAAGTTTTTCTTCTTAATGGTGCCATTAAAAATACTCCATGTGTTTAATAAAAAGATTTTATCTATCTATATCTAATAAATAATAATTTCAGGGATTTTCAAAACTAAAAAATAATAAAAAAATAGAATAATTACTAAAACTTTGTATTTTTATTTTACATTCAAATTCGCTATCAAGTCAACAAAATTATTTTACAACATCAGCATGAACAACAAGCGCCTGTTTAAACTCTGAAGAAACAACAGAGAACAAATCAATATCAGGCTCTTTTTCAAGCATAGAAACTTTTCCGCTGTAATCAACATTATTTGCAATTCTAAGACGGGCTGTCGTAATATCACTTGCAACCGAACTTCCGTTAAAAATTTCAATACGCTCTGTTGCAGTAAGTTTTCCTTTTACCTTGCCGGAAATTTCAAGGGATTTTACAGAAATATCAGTAACATTACATTCAGATGTTTTTGTAATTTCAAGATCACCTGTCGGAGCATTAATGGTGCCGGAAAACTTTCCTGTAATAATAAGATGATCTCTGAATTCCAGAACACCATCCATTTCTGTATCTGCACCAATTATTGTAACATTCTGATTTTCTGATTCTTTATCCATAAGTAAAAATATTATACCCTTTATTTAGTCTTTGTGTCGAGATTTGAATCAATTTTAAGCATATTTTGTCTTAATTCCCTTCCCGGGCGGAAAATAGCAACATAATGAGGAAGACCTTTACAAATCTCACCTGTTTTTGGATTACGGGCAACTTCACGTCCCTTTCTGAGACGAGGTTCAAAGGTTCCAAATCCGCGGAGTTCTATTGTAGAGCCTTTCTGCAGGGCAAGACTGATTTCATCAAAAAGTTTATCAGCTACAGACTGAATATCCTGCTTATCGAATCCTGTTTTTTCATAAATGGAATTAATCAGATCGATTTTTCTTATTTTATTTGCTTCCATAATACCTTTTTAATTTATTGATTATTAAACTGATAAAAAAAAACCAGCTGGAGATTATCCAACTGGGTTTCTGAATGACTTAAAAAACTATTTTGCTGCTTTGAAAGTAGCGTTGAAAAGATTCATCATTCTTGACTTCTTGCGTGAAACTGCATTTCTCTTGAGAACACCCTTTGAGCGAGCGCTATCAAGTTCTTTCTGAAGTTTCTTGAATTTTTCTTCAGCGAGCTTTTCATCTTTTGCATGTACAGCTTCTACAAACTGTTTTGCATAAGTTTTGCAAGTGCTTTTGATAGCTTTATTATGAAGTCTACGAACTTCGCTCTGAGCGTGTCTTTTCTCTGCAGATGACTGTTTTCTTGCCAATTGGAGACCCCCAAAAAATAATTAGTTAACTTTTAAGATATTAACAAATTACCAGTTTCTGTTCAAGTGTGAATATCTGTAATTCAAAAAAAATTAAAAAATTTTAAAAATTTTCGCATTTTGCTATTGACCATTTTTGAAAGTGCTGATAATATACTAAACATCACTCACCAAGAGTGCATGTCTCCTTCGTCTAGTGGTTAGGACATCGGGTTTTCATCCCGACAACAGCAGTTCAATTCTGCTAGGAGATGTAAGAAAAAGGGTATCCGTTTAGGATACCCTTTTTTCATTTTCGGAGAGGTCTTTTTGCTTCGCAAAAAATCCTCGTGTAATATGCTATTAAATAAGTCTTTTCGGGAAATTAAAAAAGGGTGGAAATTTCTAAATACATTTCAGACAGTGTACGCGAGCAGCTCAGAAGCGAAATAAAAAAGGCAGACGGCAACGAAGTCTTTTTTACCGGCAGCATCGACGACACAGGACTTGTTACAGAAATTAAAGTCGGCTCCCGCGGGAACGAGCACACAGTTACCGTAAATTTTTCTGATGCCCAGAACCTTTCAAAAGCTTCAGTTTTAATTCATAACCATCCGGGCGGAAACCTTACCCCTTCTAACGCAGATCTGGGAGTTGCCGCAAACGCAAGCGAAAATGCCCAGGGCTTTTACATCATCAATAATTCCGTTACAGAAATCTATGTTGTTGTAGAACCCGTAAAAGCCCGCAAAATCCAGAAGCTTGATATTGAAGAAGCTGGAGCCTACATCAGCCAGGGCGGAGCTCTTTCTAAAATCTCTAAAAACTTTGAAGAGCGTCCTGTTCAGATTGAACTTTTAAAAAACATTGCGACAGCTTTTAATAATAACTGCCTTGGCGTTTTTGAAGCGGGAACCGGCGTTGGAAAATCTTACGCCTATCTTATTCCTTCAGTTTTGTGGGCACTTAAAAATAAAGAACGTATTATTGTAAGCACAGGAACAATCAACCTGCAGCAGCAGCTTTGCGAAAAAGACCTTCCTGCAGTAGAAAAAATTACAGGACTTCATTTTAAATATATTCTGATGAAGGGCCGTCAGAACTACATCTGTAAGCGCCGCCTTTATGACGCAGGTCTTAGCCGTGATCTTTTTGATAATGATATAGAAGAAATGGATAAAATCACCGCCTGGGAAAAGGAAACTTCTACCGGAAGCCGGAGTGATTTATCTTTTATGCCTTCAGAAAGCGTATGGAGCCGGGTAAATTCTGAAAGCGACGCCTGCATGGGAATGCGCTGTCCTTATCACGCTGAATGCTACGTTATGAAGATTCGAAAAGAAGCCGCAGACGCAAATATTATAGTAGTAAATCATCATCTTTTGTTTGCAGACATTGAATCGCGCATAGAAGGTGCCGGCTACGATGATACAGCAGTTCTTCCACCCTTCCGCCGCATTGTTTTTGACGAAGCCCACGGAATTGAAAGCGCCGCAACTTCATTTTTCAGCGAATCTTTTACCCGATTTAAAATCAACAAGCTGATAAATCAGATGTACCGCAGACGAAAGAATGCCGAATCCGGTCATCTTTTTACTCTGGCACTTCTTTCTTCTAATGAAGAAAAAGCTGGTCTTGCCGGAGAAATAGTTTCAAAAATCAAAAATGATATCCTTAATTTTGAAATTGCCTGTCTGGACTTACTGGGAAACGAAAGTACAAAACGCCTTTACGAGCTTACTGCCCGTGATTTTGGACCAGCTTTAGTTGCAATCGGAGAACTTGCCCAGAGCCTTGGAAAATTTACAGACCTGATTCATCTTATTATGGAAGGAATTGATGATGATGACAAAGATACGCCTGCCTGGTGGGAATCAAAAACCGTAGTCCGCCGCCTTGAAGGTTATGTTCTGTTATTAAAATCCTTTGGTATCTGGGATGAAAAACGCGAAAACGTTTACTGGATTCAGAAAAAGCGTCTTCCACCTGCAATGGCAATGGAAAACACAAGCCCGGACTACATCACACTTACTTCTACTCCGCTTGAAATTTCAGGTATGATGAACTCCGGCGTTTTTGAACCTATGTCCAGCGTAATTTTCACCTCGGCAACCCTGCGCACCGGCCGGGATTTTTACTACTGGATGAACAGAACAGGCGTTACCTTTGCAGAAAAAGAGCGTATCCGCTGTCTTGATTTTCCATCTCCTTTTCCTTACGAAAAAAACATGCTTTTTACAGTGCCAAACGACGCGCCAATGGCAGACAGCATGGAATATCAGCAGTATATAGAAATGGCAATTCCCCGCCTGATTCAGGCCGCAGAAGGAAGAACTCTTGTTTTATTTACCTCCCGGGAATCGCTTTACAGCGCCCACAGAGCCTGCCAGACTTATCTAAAAGGTTTTAAAGGCAGAATTATGCGGCAGGGAGAAGATGATCCGGGCCGCCTTTTAGAGGCATTTAAGGAAGAAGCCGAAAGCGTTTTATTTGCCACAGATTCTTTCTGGCAGGGAGTTGATGTACCAGGCAATTCTTTGATGCAGGTTATTATTGTAAAACTCCCCTTCACCGTTCCAAATGATCCAGTTTTCACAGCCCGAAGCGATGCCATCAAAAAACGCGGCGGCAACTCCTTCATGGAATTAAGCGTTCCTGAAGCCGTAATCAAATTCCGCCAGGGAATTGGCCGCTTAATCCGCCGCAGCGACGACAAGGGAGTCGTTGTAGTTTTAGACCGCCGCATTTACGAAAAGCGCTACGGAAGCATTTTTACAAGCTCAATGCCAGACTGCAAACGCCTTTACGAGCCTCTTTCTGAGCTTACAAATAAAATCAATGACTTTATTTTTGATTGAATATAATTTATAATATTACAGATAAAAAAGTTAATTTACGGAGCTTCTATGTCAAGTTTTATATCTGTAATCTGCCTTGTAGGAATGATAATTCCTGCTACAATTGCAAACATCATCTGTTATCCCTTTGCAAGAAAACTCAGCATTAAAATTTCAGATTACATTGTAGAAGTCCTTGCTCCTCGTCTTTTTGCCATTGTCAGAACTTACAAGCATTTCCACCTCTGGAAATATGATGAAAACCGCGAAAATCTTCCTGAACAGTTTCTGGTAATTTCAAATCATCAGAGCCTTCTGGACATTCCTCTTTATATGGTATTTTTCCGCAATAAAAACGTACGCTTTGTAGCAAAAGATGCCCTTGCCCGCCACGTACCCCTTGTTTCAGAAATGCTGCGTGCCCATGAACACTGTATGATTCCACGCCGGGCAAAACCAATGGAAGCAATGGATGTTCTTGATAAGTTTGGAAAACGTGTATTAAAACGAAATCAGATTCCGGTTTTATTCCCGGAAGGAACCCGTACAAAAGACGGGAACGTTGGAAAATTCTATTCAGCAGGCTTCAGAAAGCTTTCAGAAGTTACAGGACTTCCGGTTGTTGCCTGTGCCCTTGAAGGCGGCTACCAGCTGCGCGATTTACGAAACATTCTTACAAAACTTAAACGCGGTTCCTACCGTGTAAAGATTCTCAAGGTCTATGACGCGCCTAAAACAAAAGATGAATGTACAGCCGTCCTTGATGATGCAAGAGCAGTAATTCAGGCACAGGTTGAAGAATGGCGCAAATTAAAGCCGCTCGAAAAATATTAATCTTGTAAAAAAATTACAATATCACTAAAATTACTTAAGTATAATTAAAAATAGCGCGCCTTTCGCGACACGCTCTGGAGGACTCTATGGGAAAGAAAAATCTTGACTGGTCGAACTTACCTTTTGGCTACATCAAAACTTCTAAAAGCTTTGTAGCAACATGGAAGAACGGCGAATGGGATGAAGGAAAACTCACTTCAAAGCATTCATTTAAAATTGACGAATGTGCGTGCGTTTTGCAGTATGCACAGACTTGTTTTGAAGGACTTAAGGCATATACAACAGAACACGGCGACATCGTAACTTTCCGTCCTGACTTGAACGCAGAACGTATGGAAAATTCATGCAAACGCCTTCAGATGCCTGTTTATCCAAAAGAAAAATTCATTGAAGCAGTTTTGAAGACAATTGAAGCAAATAAAGACTGGGTTCCACCTTACGGAAGCGGCGCTACCCTTTACATCCGTCCATTTATGTTCGGTTCAAACAATGTAATCGGTGTAAAACCAGCTGATGAATATCAGTTCCGCATTCTTGTAACTCCAGTTGGACCTTACTTCAAGGGCGGTGCAAAACCTATCACAGTTCGTATTTCTGACCTTGACCGCGCCGCTCCTCACGGAACTGGTGATATTAAGGCTGGTTTGAACTATGCAATGAGCCTTTACAACATCGTAGACGCTCACAACAACGGTTTTGCAGAAAACATCTACACAGACCCTGCAACTCACACCTATCTTGAAGAAACCGGTGGAGCAAACATTCTTCTGGTAACAAAAGACGGAAAACTTGTAACTCCAAAATCAGGTTCAATTCTTCCTTCTATTACACGCCGCTCTATTCTTACAGTTGCAAAAGACGTTCTTAAGATGGAAGTTGAAGAGCGCCAGATTAACAAGGCAGAACTCAAGGATTTTGCAGAATGCGGTCTTTGTGGCACAGCTGCCGTAATCAGCCCTGTTGGAACAATCAACGACCACGGAACAGAAATTAAGTTCAATGATGGAAAAGATGAGATGGGACCAGTTCTCCAGAAAATCTACGACACATTGACAGGAATCCAGATGGGCAGACTCCCTGCTCCAGAAGGATGGATTTATACTATCTAGACAATAATCTTTAGATAAAAAAAAGCAGCGGTTTCATTTAAGATACCGCTGCTTTTTTGTTTTTAAATATATTCTATTTACCAAGTTTACGAACAAAGGCATCCTTAAAGCCAAGTTTCTGTATATACTTAAGGGCTGCCTCATAATCATCTTCATTATAAACTCCGGCAAAAATCTTATATCCATTTTTATGTGGAATAAAGAAAAGCTTTAGTTCCGGAGAATATTTTCTGGCAAACTTTTCAAGATTATCTTCGTTTGTCAAAAAGGAAAGCTGAATATAATAGCCTGAACGAATCATTTTTTCATTGGCTATAAGTTTTTTGAAAGAAATAGGCTCTTTAGAAACTTTTGTTTCCATTTTTTCAGGCTCAGGCCCTACAGTCGGCTTCTCCTGTATAACTTCTTCTTTTATCAGCAGATTTTGAGTTTCTTCGGCAGTCTGGCTTTTATCTTCTTCGATTATTTCTTCTTCAACTTTTGCAGTCTCTTCCACAGAGGCCGGAAGGTCAAGAATAATCGGAGCATAAGCCTGGTCTGAAGTATTTGCAGTATTTGCTTCAATATTAACTGGATTCTCAGAAACAATTTCATCAAGAGGAAGAGCAATATAATCAGGAAGCTCAGAAGCAGCATTTTTTGTCTCACTTCCCTCTTCTGTAACTTCATCAGCAGCTTCTTCTACAACTACAGGTTTACTTAAAATTATCTGATCATCATTTATAGAAAGAGGCTGTTCAAGGCCTGAAAAATCATTTTCATCAAGACCAAAAACAGTAAGTTTGGCAGTTGCAGTTTCCCGGATTTCAGGAGGATTAATTCTTTCATCAAGAAGAACACTTGCATCAGTCTGCTCAGAAATCTTAAGGGCAGAAGCAGCTTCCTGAGAGAACTTAATTCCAATATCCTCAGTCTGTTCAATAGAACCGATAATCAGAACATTTACAGAAGCCTGAGTTTTTCCATTAATTACAGTAAGAGTATCACCTGGGAAATAGCCTTTTGCCATTGCAAAAAGACCTTTTGGATATTCATTAGAAGCGGCAACAGCAACCTTACCACGCCAGTAATTGTCAGGAATGGCAGGGGCTGTGTTTTCAGGTAAAAAGCCTTCAGAATTTTCTTCATCAAATACAACTTCTTCTTCAATTACATCTGAAAGTTCAGAAGTGTCAGCTGCATCCTCAGAAACCAGTTCCTCGGCAATTTCATCAATATTTATGCTGGAGCTGTCTGAAACTTCGTCTATACTGGTTTCCTGAGCAGAAAGCAAAGTAAGGGCAGCAAAAAAAATCAAACCTGTAAAAATCGTTTTTTTCATCAAAAGTCTCCAGCTAATCACTTATTTAATTTTTCTTAAGAAAGCGTCCTTATATCCGTATGACTTAAAGCGTTCAAGAACTACAGCATATTCATCCATATTCAAAGAACCAAT
>NZ_AJGU01000043.1 GCF_000260795.1 Treponema sp. JC4 | reverse complement strand
TCAGCTGGTAGAGCAATGGACTGTTAATCCATGTGTCGCAGGTTCAAAACCTGCAGCAGCCGCAGATAAAATCCTCTAGCAAGTGCTAGGGGATTTTTTTTATTTTAAACTAAAACACCTACGTAACAGTTAAGATTAGCGCGGCTGCTGCAGGTTTTGAAGCGAAACGAGCGCGCCGACAGGCGAAGAGCGTCCATGGATGGCTGCGACAGCGAGTGGAGACGCCGTGGAGTGAGCGAACACGATGTTCGCGAACGTACGGCAAAACCTGCAGCAGCCGCAGATAAAATCCTCTAGCAAATGCAAGGGGATTTTTTTTATTTTAAACTAAAACACCTACGTAACAGTTAAGATTAGTGCGGCTGCTGCAGGTTTTGAAACGGAGTGAGCGCCGAGCAGGTGCGAGGAAGAGGCGGCATGGATGCCGCCGGAAGCGAACGAAGGCGCCGCAGAGGGAGCAGCCAGGACGGCTGCGACCGTCGCGGCAAAACGTCGGTGGTCGTAATGCTCAACACCAACTTCCAAATGCATGTAACCACCTTACCACTTGCGCACAGCGCAAGTGCATTGGATTTTTCTTGTAACAAACGGCACTTAAATTTTTTAAAAGCGTAGCGTCCGTTAGCGATGGGAGCCCCGAAGTTGCGGAACGACAGTGAAGCAATGAGCGTTAGCGAAGGGCGGACGTAGCGACCCGAACGAAGTGAGGGGAACGGTACGTCGGTTAAAAATCCATCCACCAACTTCCGAATCCCCCTAACCGACTATCACTTGTGCAAAGCACAAGTGGTGTGGATTTTTATTCCAGGATATACCTTGCCCTGCTAGTCTCCGTTTCAAAAACATCCACCGCATACAAAAATGCCCGGCCATCCCCAGCAGCAGGCTTAGACAAATCCTCCCCTTCCTGAGAAAGACGGTTCAAAATACCGGCGGCAATATACATTGCAATGCGTTCGGCACTAGGATTCTGGTCAAAATATTCAAAATCATTAAGATTGGTGTGATCAAGCTCCTTGCAAACAGCGCGAAGGGCAGCCTTCAGCTTTGTAAAATCAAGCAGCATTCCACCTTCGTTCAGCTGACTGCCGCGAACGTGGGCATAAACTTTATAATTGTGACCGTGCAGATTTTCGCACTTTCCGTTGTAATCTCTTAAAAAATGGGCTGCTGAAAAATCAGCCTCAACACGAACTTCAAACATGGGTAAAGTATAGTAAATTGCTGCCAATTCGCAAAGCGAAAGTTGTTTTTATTTTACAAACACTCTAAAATAAACTTTATGAAAAAAATACTTTCTCAGCTTCTGCCTGCTTTTGAAAATACGCTTCTTGCGGCAGATGGAACTAAAATTACCGACCTTAAAGAAATCAATGAAATCCCTATAGAAAATCTTGTTTTTGATTCCCGCGAAGTTACAAAAAATACTCTCTTTTTTGCCCTTCCGGGAACTCACATCGATGGAAACAATTTTATTGCGCAGGCAATTGAAAAAGGTGCAAATGCGGTTGTTTTTCAGGGAAAGCTGACTGCAATTCAGAAAGAAGATGTTGCAAAGGCTATTGTTCAGCGAACTTTTGATAACGCCCTTTCTGAAGATAAGCCTAAATTTGCTCCTGTTCTTATTAATGTGCCGGATGCTCGTTTCTCTATGGCTCCGGTTTCGGCAACATTCTATGATAATCCTTCGGAGCGCCTGATTGTAATCGGCGTTACCGGAACAGAAGGCAAAAGTTCTACTGTAAGTTTTATCTGGCAGCTTTTGCGCGCACTTGGACACAAGGCTGGTTTTATTTCTACTGTTGAATATTCTTTTGGCGGTGAGGCTGTACCGAATCCTCAGCATCAGACAACTCCGGAAGCTACTATTATTCAGCACCATTTGAATCAGATGCTGGAAAATGGCTGTAAGTATGCGGTTGTAGAAACATCTTCTCACGGGCTTTCTCCAAAATTGAACCGCACGGGAAACATTCTTTTTGACTGCGGCGTTTTTATGAACGTTACTCTGGAACATCTTGAGTTCCATAAAACTTTTGAGCAGTACCGCGATGACAAGGCTAATTTGTTCCGTAAGCTTGGCGATACAGTCCACGTAAAAACTATCGGCGGGGAAAAGACAAAAATCACGCCGGTGGGAATTGTAAATCTTGAAGATCCTTCGGCTGAATATTTTGTAAAGGCTACAAATCAGAAGGTTTTTGGTTATACAACTCTGGGCAAAGCTGGACGCAATGCAGATGACGGCCAGAAGGCAGAACTGCCTGCAATTCCAGCCGGTCTTGAATACATGACTGCAGAAAGCATTGTTTCTGACTCACAGGGACTGAACTTTAGCGTAAAGGCCCCTGACGGAACTACTTTTGAAGTTGAATCAAAACTTCCCGGCGCCTTCAACGCTTACAACCTTATGGCTTCTATAATTGCAGTAAGCCGAATGACAGGACTTTCTTACAAAGAAGTTGCTGCAAAGCTTCCGGAACTTACTCCAATCAAAGGTCGCATGACCGTAATCAATCAGGGACAGCCTTTTGAGCTGATTATTGATTACGCCCACACACCTTCCAGCTTTGAAACTATTTTCCCTCCAATCCGTAACCGTTGCCAGGGAAAAATGATTTGTGTATTTGGAAGCGGAGGCGAACGTGACCTTACAAAACGTCCGCTTCAGGGGGCAATTGCGGCAAAGTTCTGCGACACAGTAATTCTTGCTGATGAAGATCCCCGCGGAGAAGATCCGGTTGAACTTCTTAAAATGATTGCGGTGGGGGCAGAAAAAGAAGGCAAGGTTATGGGTAAGAATCTTTTTATTACCCATGAACGCCCAAAAGCAATCCGTCAGGCCTTCAGCATGGCGGAAAAGAACGACATTGTTCTGCTGTTGGGAAAATCGCACGAAAACAGTATTATATATAAAGATGGTGCAATGCCTTATGATGAAATCACAGAGGCAAAAAAGGCACTTTCTGAAATGAATTATAAAAATTAAAAAAAATTACGAGGGGAAAAATGAATATTTGTGTAATTTACGGCGGAAAATCTGGTGAGCACGAAATTTCTTTGATTTCGGCTGCTTCAATTGTCCGTAACATTAAAAAAGAAAACAAGGTAATTCTGATTGGAATTGCAAAAGACGGAAAATGGTATTTACAGAGCGACGCAGAATACGAACGCGTTTTGAAAGAGAAAGATTCTCCGCTCAAAATCACTGAAGATAAAAATAAGCTTGTTTCAGTTCTTCCGGGCGCAGGAAAGGCTTCTTTTGCAGCGGCTGACGGAACAAAACTTAATATTGATGTTGTTTTCCCTGCCCTTCACGGAACTTACGGCGAAGACGGTACTATCCAGGGACTTTTTGAAATGGCAGAAATCCCATACGTTGGCTGTACCCACATGGCAAGTGCCGTAACTATGGATAAGGAAAAGACAAAAATGCTTTGGGAAAGCGCAGGTCTTCCTGTAGTTCCTTATGTCTGCATGAAACGCCACGTTATGCTCAATTCAAGCGTTTATGACGAATTTATAGAAGCAACAGAAAAAGAACTTGGTTATCCTATGTTTGTAAAACCATGTGGAGCCGGAAGTTCAAATGGTGCTTCAAAGGCTAACAACCGCAAGGAGCTCAGCTTTGCCATTATGGAAGCCTTCCTCTGGGACGACAAAATTCTTATCGAAAAATCAATCAATAATGCCCGCGAAATTGAATGCAGCGTTACAGGAAACTCTGTTACCTTCCCTGCAGAAAGCGAAACCGAAGAGGTTCTTGCCTACGTTCCTGGCGAAATCAAGCCGACACACGAATTCTATGATTTTGATGCAAAATATAATGATGAAAACGGAGCTCTTCTGGTAATTCCGGCAGAACTTTCAGAAGACGGCATTGAAAAAATCCGTAAAACTGCCTGTGCCGCTTACCGCGTACTGGACTGTACCGGACTTTCCCGTGTTGACTTCCTTATCGACAAAGATACAAATCAGGTTTTCTTAAACGAAATCAACACAATGCCAGGTTTTACTTCAATCAGTATGTTCCCTAAGATGTGTGATGCAGCCGGCCTTAAATATGCCGACCTGATTGACCTTCTGATTGACGAGGGAATTGCCCGCTACAAGGCCAAGAAGGAATTGCAGACATCCCGATAATCTGATAAAATTAAATACTATTTCTTTTAAAAAGGTGTACTAAAAATGAAAAAAAACAGTGTATACACATTAGGCTCATTAATCATTCTTTTGATTTGTGCCTTCGTATTCGTAATCCTTCCTGCCATGACAGGTTCGGCAGAAAGACAGCAGACTGCAGTAGAATTCGGTAAATACAATGGAAAAGCAATCCGCTATGAACAGAATTCAGATTTTTCTGATGCTGTAACTTACTACGGACAGCTTTATCAGTACTATGGCCGCGAACTTGATTCAAATGCCTACTATGAGATTTTCTACAACGCATTTAATCAGACAGTTATGCAGTATGCATATAAAGATGCAGTTGAAAAAAGCGGTTATACAGTTCCAAAATCAGCTGTAACACGCCAGCTCATTCCTTACTTCTCAGAAAACGGAAAATATTCTTCAAAGCTCTACCGCTCTACTCCAAAAGACAAAATCCGCGAGCTTACAGAAAAAGCAGAAAAAACTCTTTTTGCTTCACGCTATTATGATGACAACTTTGGTTCTGACGATGAAAAACTTGGTTCAGATACTCTTTACGGTTTGAAGACCTCTTCAAAAGAACTGGATTTTGTATCAAACTACGGCGAAAAACTCCGCGGCTTCAATGCTGCAATTTTTGCTCTTTCTGACTACCCTAAATCAGAAAAAGTTGCATACGGAAAAGCAAACACAGACAAATTCATCAAGTACAACCTTTCAGTTATTTCCGTAGAAGACAAATCAACAGCAAACACAGTTGCTAAACGCATTGCTTCAAACGAAATTACATTTGCAGACGCAGTAAGCGAATATTCAAATAAATCTTTCAGCAACTCTGAAGGAAAATTGACAAACGCTTACCGCTACCAGATTGAAAACATTCTTGTTGAAAAAGCAGACATGGATAAACTTGTTGCCCTTTCAAAAGATGACGTAAGTGAGGTTATCCCTACAGGTGCTTACTTCTCAATCTTTAAGGCTGATGACGAAGCTGTACTTCCAGACTTTGATTCAGATGATACTGTAAATCAGGTAAGCTCATACATTACAACTTACGAAAACTCAATTATCGAAGACTACTTTACAGAAAAAGCAAAGGCATTTGCAGCAGAAGCAAAGAAAACTTCTTTCAAGGCAGCTGCAACAACTTTGAGCGTAAAGACAACAGAAATTGCTCCATTCCCATTGAACTACGGAAACGTTTCTGTTACAGCTTCCCTTACATCAAGCGAAGCTGCTTTCCGCAATGCAGATTCAAACGAGAACTTCCTTACAACAGCTTTCTCTCTTAATAAGAACGAGATTTCAGAACCTCTTCTTTTGAACCGCAACGTTGTAGTTCTCCAGCTTACAGAAGAAAGCGCCCCTGCAGCAGATGCAGACAAGAGCCTTCCAGATCTTTCAAGCTACGACAAGACTTCTGCTCAGGCTGCAATCCTTAAGAGCGACAAACTCGAAAACCACTTTATGGAAGTTTACTTCCGCCAGATGATGAATAACTAGGACGGTAATTTGCCCGAACAGATTCAAAACGAAAAGCCCTGCCTTGTGAATACTCCGCAGGGCTTTTCTGTTTCCTACAAGAATAAGCTTCTCTATTCAAAATACGCTCCACAAAAGGCAATTTTAGCGGCTGTGGAAAAAGTGCAGGTGCTGCCGGGAACTCTTTTTTTGTGCTGTTCGCCGGTTCTCCCCTACGGGCTTAAAGAACTCTGCCAGAAACTGGACGATAAAAGCTTCTGCCTCCTCTGCGAATTCGATAGGGAACTGAGCAGCTTTTCAGAAGACTTATTTTCTTCCCAAGGATTTAAAGATGAGAAAGCCGCGCGACTATCCCTTTCCCAGCTGCAAAGTCTCCCTGTCCTTTTGAACCAGCCTTCCTATGCTCCAATACAAGGCACACGGCTTTTACCTGCGGGCTCTTTTAAACGCGTGGTCCGCCTGGATTTTAGTGCCGGTGTTCAGTTACATGAAGCCTTATACAGCGAATTTACCGCAGCCTGTACCAGGGCAATTATGACCTTCTGGGCAAACCGAATGACTCTGGTAAAGTTCGGCCGCAAATATTCCCAGAACTTTTTCAAAAACTTAAAGCTGCTTCCATCGACCACTCCTCTTCAAAACTTTTTTGCCTCAGTTTCAAAACCTATTATCGTCTTTGGAGCAGGACAAAGTGCAGAAGAAGGAATCCGTCTGATAAAAGAATGTGCAGCTTCTTTCTATATATTATGTGCCGATACAGCCCTTCAGCCCCTTTTAGCAAACGGAATAGAGCCGGACGGAGTTTTTATAGAAGAAGCCCAGACTGTAATCAAAAAGGCTTTCATAGGCACTCAAAAAAGCCGTACTCAGATTTTTACAGGACTTTCTGCAGTTCCTCACCTAGACAAAATAAAAGAGCCTGAGAAAATAAGTTTTTTTACAACCAAATATACTTCTGCAAAGTTTTTAGAAAATCTTTCGGAAAAAGGCCTTTTGCCTCCTCAAAATGAACCTTTCGGCTCGGTAGGACTTACAGCAGTCTACTATGCACTTAAATTCCGTGCTTCTTCTGATATACCAGTTTACCTCTACGGGCTTGATTTTTCATATTCAGAAAGCTTTACCCATGTCAGGGCCAGCATGGCACATAAAGAAGCTTTTTTAAAAAACAGCCGCCTTTCCCCTCTGGAGAATTACAGCGCAAGTTTTGGCATTACAAGTGAAAAAGTTTCAGGCAAAAAGGGCAGCATAGTCTACACTACCCGCACCCTGAAAAATTATGCAGAACTCTTTATGGGTTTATTTTCAAACGTAAAGAATCTGTATGATTCAGCTGGCAGTGGTCTTGAACTCGGTCTTCCTTATAAAAAACCTGAAATGACAGACTTTTCTGATAAGCAGACTTCAGCCAGAAAGGAAACTTTTAATCTTCTTGCAATCAAGAATTACTTTGCAGACGAAAAGGCTGCCCTGGAAGAAATCCGCGATCTTCTTACTGGCAAAATCTCCCTTCCAGAAGCAGAGCGTACTTCCCGTATTACAGAACTCGCCGCTCCCCGGGAATACCTCTATCTTCACTTTGCAGACGGTATTACTTTTTCTACAGACCTTTCCTTCTTGAAACGTATTCGCACAGAAATCGACTTTTTTCTTAAATTTTTATAACAATTTATTAATGTTTTGTTAAATCTCCTCCGACATTATTAGCAAATGAAACAAAGCGCGGGTACTGAACGGCCCGCCCTCACAGGGAGGTTAGAATATGAACCATCTTGAATTTGAAAAAAACGGACGTCGTTATAGTCTTACAGGAAATGTAATTACAGTTTTTTTAGAAAACGGTGTAAAGGTTCGCCAGCTTTTCTTCCGTGATCCAAAAACAGCCCGTGAAGCCTTTCTTTCAGTAGCATAAACCATTTTTCATACATAAACTCCTCCGATTTAAGGGCGGAAGATTAACTGGGCCATAGAGTTAATTTTCCGCCCTTTTCTTTTTTATCCAATAAATTATAGTTAGTTTTGCCAAACATATTGAACATCTTGTTAGTTTAGGCTAATATAAAGTTAGCATTAACTAACGAATACTATTCGTCAGTTTAATAACTAAGGACGGAAAATGTTACCTTTGGTACTGGCAAACCCCGGGGACGAAAACATTATCAAAAAAATCTCCGGAAACGACGAAGTAAAAAAACATCTCGAAAATCTGGGCTTTACCCCAGGCACATCAATCAAAATCATCAACACACTTTGTGGAAATGTAATCGTAAAAGTAAAAGATTCGCGGGTCGCTCTTAATGAAGATATGGCGCGCAGAATTATGGTCTAGTTTAGTTTTTAGGAGAATATATGAAAACATTACGAGAAGTAAAAATTGGAGAAACCGTTAAGGTTGTAAAACTCCATGGCGAAGGTGCGGTAAAACGCAGAATTATGGATATGGGCGTAACAAAGGGCGTAGAGATTTACGTACGCAAAGTTGCTCCACTCGGAGATCCTGTTGAAGTTACAGTACGAGGCTACGAGCTTTCACTCAGAAAAGCAGACGCAGAAATAATAGAAGTTGAGTAGGAGAAAATAAAATGGCAGAAAAAATTATAATTGCACTTGCAGGTAACCCGAACTGTGGTAAAACTACCCTTTTTAATGCGCTTACCGGTTCAAATCAGTTTGTAGGAAACTGGCCTGGAGTAACTGTAGAAAAAAAGGAAGGTAAACTTAAAAAACACGATGATGTTGTAATTACTGACCTTCCTGGTATTTACTCTCTTTCTCCATATACTCTGGAAGAAGTTGTTGCCCGCAATTATCTTATTGGCGAGCGTCCAGAAGCAATTTTGAACATTGTAGACGGAACAAACCTCGAGCGAAACCTTTATCTTACAACCCAGCTTGTTGAACTTGGCATTCCTGTTGTAATTGCCCTCAACATGATGGATCTTGTAAAGAAAAACGGTGACAAAATTGATGTAGCAGAACTTTCCCGCCAGCTTGGCTGCAAAATCGTTGAGATTTCTGCCCTTAAAGGCGACGGAGTTATGCAGGCTGCAGAAGAGGCAATTAAGGCTGCAAAAAACGTAAAGACTGTGCCTCAGCATACCTTCAGCGGAGCTGTAGAACACGCACTTGCCCACATTGAAGAAGCCGTTGTTCACAATATGCCGGAAGAACAGCAGAGATGGTACGCTATCAAGATTTTTGAACGCGATGACAAGGTTTACGAACAGCTGAGTCTTAAAAAAGAAACTCTTTCTCATATTGAAGAAGACATTAAAGCTGCAGAAAAAGAACTTGATGATGATGCAGAAAGCATTATTACAAACGAACGCTATGTCTACATCGCAGGAATCCTTAAATCAAGCTATAAAAAGCACAATGCAGGCGCCCTCACAAACTCAGATAAGATTGACCGCATTGTAACAAACCGCTGGCTTGGTCTTCCAATTTTTGCCGCAATCATGTTCCTGGTTTACTGGATTTCTATGGTTGGTGTTGGTGCTATGGCTACCGACTGGGCAAACGACGGTCTCTTTGGCGACGGATACCATCTGTTTGGAATTGGAACAGGCGCTTACGAAGAAGCTGCAGAAGAATACGGTGATACACCTCTTATTCTTGAAGCAGTTGAAAATGGTGAAACAACTTACGTTGTAGAAGATGAAGAAACACTTGAGCTTTCTGATCCTATTGAAATTACTGATGAAATGGTAGAAGAAGCTCAGGCTATGGCAGAAAAATATGGCGAAGAAGGCCCTGCTCCAGAGGATTACGGAATCTGGGTTCCTGGTGTTCCTGTTCTTATTGGAAACCTTCTTGAAAGTATCGGCTGTGCTGAATGGCTTTCTGGTCTTATTCTTGACGGTATTGTTGCAGGTTGTGGTGCAGTTCTTGGCTTTGTTCCTCAGATGCTGGTTCTCTTCCTCTTACTTGCCTTCCTTGAAGCCTGCGGTTACATGGCTCGTATTGCCTTTGTTCTTGACCGTATCTTCCGTAAATTCGGACTTTCTGGAAAATCATTTATTCCTATGCTTGTAGGAACAGGTTGTGGTGTACCTGGTATTATGGCAAGCCGTACAATCGAAAATGAGCGCGACCGCCGCATGACAATCATGACAACAACCTTCATTCCTTGTGGTGCAAAGGTTCCTTTCATCGCTATGATTGCAGGTGCAATTTTCAGTGGTTCTGCCTGGGTTGCAACTTCTGCTTACTTTATTGGTATGGCGGCAATCATCATCTCTGGTGTAATGCTTAAAAAGACAAAAATGTTTGCAGGACAGCCAGCTCCATTCGTAATGGAACTTCCTGCTTACCACATGCCTACTCTTGGAAACGTACTCCGCTCAATGTGGGAACGCGGCTGGTCATTCATTAAAAAGGCCGGAACAATCATCATGCTTTCTACAATCGTAGTATGGTTTACATCATTCTTTGGCTGGGCAGATGACGGCTTCAGAATGCTTGCAGAAGACGAACTCGATGCTTCTATCCTTGCAAAAATCGGTGGAGCAATTGCATGGATTTTCAGCCCTCTTGGATGGGGAAACTGGCAGGCTACAGTTGCTTCTATTACAGGTCTTGTTGCAAAAGAGAACATCGTTGGTACAATGGGTATTTTGTACGGTGGTGGAGAACTTTCTACTTACCAGACTCTTGCTCAGACCTTTACAAATGTAACGGGCTTCTCATTCCTGGTATTCAACCTTCTTTGCGCTCCTTGTTTTGCTGCAATTGGTGCAATCAAGCGCGAGATGAACAATACAAAATGGACCTGGTTTGCAATTGCTTACCAGTGTGGATTTGCTTACGCAATCGCTCTTATGGTAAATCAGTTTGGAAAACTCTTTACAGGAAGCGTAAACGTAATTGGAACTATCTTTGCTCTTGCCGTGCTTTGCGGTATGATTTACATGCTTTTCTTCAAGAAGTACAGCGAAGCAACAAAACTTGGAGACCTTAGATAATGTCAACTTTAATCGTAGGTATATTTCTGGCAGCTGTGGTTGCACTGGTTGTCAGAAACCTGATAAAGAACAAGGCCCACGGAAAATCTTCGTGCGGATGTGGATGCAGTTCCTGCGGCTCTGGCTGTAACTGCAGTAAATAGTTAAAAGAAAAAGGACGCGATTCAAATCGCGTCCTTTTTTTATGCTTAGCTAAAACTTAAAAGTCAGCCAATTTTGGTGCGCGTGGATATGGGATAACATCTCTTATATTCTCCATACCAGTCACATAGCGGATAAGGCGTTCAAAGCCAAGACCGAATCCTGAGTGAGGAACTGTACCGAACTTGCGCAAATCCAGATACCAGTCGTAAATGCTCTTATCCATGCCGCGGCGTTCAATTTCTGCACAGAGCTTTTCGTAAGACTCTTCGCGTTCTGAACCACCAATCAATTCACCAATTCCAGGAACAAGAACGTCAACAGCCTTTACAGTCTTTCCGTCTTCATTCTGCTTCATATAGAAAGATTTGATTTCTTTTGGATAGTTGAAAACCATTACAGGGCAGCCGAAAATCTTTTCTGTAAGATAGCGTTCATGCTCTGTTGCAATATCACAACCCCAGTAAGGCTTGAACTCAAATTTAGCACCGTTAGCAGCAGCTTCTTCAAGCTTTGCAATTGCGTCTGTATAAGAAATGCGGACAAACTTAGCATTTGCAACCTTCGTAAGGCTTTCAATAAGACCTGGCTGAATGCGCTTGTCAAAGAACTCAAGGTCTGAACGGCATTTTGTCAAAGCCCAGTTCAAAAGATATTTTACAAAGTCTTCCTGAATGTCCATGTCATCATCAAGATCATAGAAAGCCATTTCTGGTTCAATCATCCAGAACTCTGCAAGATGACGTGGAGTATTTGAGTTTTCTGCACGGAAAGTAGGTCCGAAGGTGTAAACACGGCTCAAAGCTGTAGCCATAGTTTCTGCCTCAAGCTGACCAGAAACTGTAAGGGAAGCTTTCTTTCCAAAGAAGTCTTTTGAGTAGTCAACAATTTTGTGAGCATCTTCAATCTTCATGCCACCCTGACCGGCTTTTACACCCATCTCGGCAATTTTTTCCATGCTCAAAGTTGTTACCTGGAACATTTCTCCAGCGCCTTCACAGTCAGAACATGTAATCTCCGGTGCGTTGATGTAAACAAATCCGCGCTCCTGGAAGAATGAGTGAACGGCAAATGCCATCTGGTTGCGTACGCGGAAAACAGCGCCAAAAGTGTTTGTGCGGGCACGAAGATGAGCGTTATCACGAAGATATTCCATGCTCATCTTGTTTTTCTGCAATGGATATTCATCAGGATTACAGGTTCCGATGCAGGTAAGATTTTCAAGAGTAACTTCAACAGCCTGTCCGCTTGCAGGAGAAGGAATCAAAATACCTTCTGCGCGGATAGACGCACCTGTATTGAGTTTTTTGAGTTCAGCTTCGATATTATTTACATTGGCATTATTTGATGGAGCATTACGGTCAAAAGTCAGCTGAATATTTGCAAAACAGCTTCCGTCATTAACCTGAATAAAAACAAGATTTTTAGAGTCGCGAACAGTGCGAACCCAGCCCGAAACAGAAACCTTACGTCCGTCCGGTTCAGAAGTCAGTAAATCTTTGATTAAAACTGGTACCATAAATAAGTCCTTAAAAACATAAAATATAGAAGATATTTTAATGATTTAACTCATTTTTTACAATTTGTATGCTATAATTATTTTCAATAAAAAACAGTAATAAGATGATAAAAACAAAGTTCAATTTTTCAGAAAGACTTTTGCATTTTTCTCAGCTGATGTATTTTACCTTTTCTAATTTTGTTTCCAACAATCTTTGGGAAAGCGCCTCCTCCTGCTCTTTCGGCTTTGTTTTTTCTTTTGTTCCTGTTTCGCTGATTATCCTGACCCTGCTTACAACAATTATCCGCATAGTTCCCGAAATAGAAACTTACATCCTCAATTATGCTGCCCAGTTTTATTCGGTTATAGACGTTGAATTCGCCCTTTCAAACATAACAAAACTGCAGACAATTCATCTTTTTGACATTTTCTTAGGTCTATGGCTGATCTGGATGGCAAGAAAACTTTTCAGCTCAATTGTTTCTGCCATGAACCGCATTTTCCGTTCCATTTCCAGACGAAAAACAACCATCAATCAGCTGGTAACTTTTTTTTCTGAATTCTTTCTGATTATTGTAATCGTTCTTGTAATCATCGCCTCCTTTACAATGAATAAGATATTGAAATTTCCGGTATTCGAGCCCTTTATTCAAATGTCACCGCTTTTCTT
>NZ_AJGU01000042.1 GCF_000260795.1 Treponema sp. JC4 | reverse complement strand
TACAGCCCACGAAGAAGAAGAAAATCCCTGCCACAGAAAAGGTTCCGGTCATGAAGATGCCCTTTTTGAAGACGTTTTGTTCCAGAAAGCTGTAGTTGCTTATGCCCTTATGCAGAAAAAAGCTGATTTACCTGAGATCATTCACTGTCAGGATGCTTCAACTGCAAGTCTCCCGGCTTTACTTGCGGCAGAAAAGAAGCTTTCAAAAATACAGGCAGTCGTAACAATTCATAACTGCGGCCCTGCATATCATCACTCTTTTTCTAGTATTGGTGAAGCAGCCTGGTATACCGGCTTAAAAACACCTCTTTTACGCCGCTCTATGAACCGCCATATGGTTGAGCCTTTCCTTCTGGCTGCAGAAAGCGGAGCCCATCTTTCTACGGTATCTGAAGTTTATGCAAGTGAACTTACAGATCCTAATAACTGGGATTTGACAGACGGACTTGCCCCGATTTTTGCAGAGCGTGGCATTCACATTACCGGAATTACAAACGGTTTTGATTTTGACCGCTATAATCCTGAAGATAAAAATATTTCCCTTTTGCCTTTTGAATTTAATCCTGAAAAAAAGGATTTAGAAGGTAAGTGGAAGTGTCGTAAATTTTTCATTCAGAATATCGTAAATACAGATAATTATGACTGTACCGGCGTTAAAAAAATCGGAAAGCTTGAATGTTCCTCTGATTTTTCAAAGGAAATCTATATTGCCTACCACGGACGTTTTGCAAGCCAGAAGGGGCTTACAGTTCTTGCATCAGCTGTTCCTGTAATTCTTGATAACTTTGCAAATGTAAGATTTATTTTTATGGGGCAGGGGGAACCTGACCTTGAAAACAGCATAACAGAGCTTACAAACCGCTATCCGGGAAAAATTACCTACCTTAACGGCTATAACCGTTCAATTGCCAGAATGGTTGCCGCTGTAAATGATTTTATTGTTCTTCCTTCTTATTTTGAGCCTTGTGGACTTGAAGATTATATTGCCCAGTCTTATGGAACTCTGCCTGTGGCTCATAAAACCGGCGGTCTTAATAAAATCATTGATGAAAAATCAGGCTTTTTATACCCGAGAAATACAACAGACTGTCTTGTTGCAAAGCTTTGTGAAGTGATTATGCTTAAAAAACTCAAGTCATCTGAAATTACAAAGATGATTAAGAATGCAGCAACTTACATTCATAAAGAGTATCTTTGGAAAACTGTAGTGCAGAAAAAATATCTGCCATTTTTTAAAGAAATTTTGAAAAAATAGTATTTGGGCACTTGACTCTTTTTTGTCAAAAGAATATATTATAACACGTTCGACGCACTTAAGTGCTGAAAACAAAAATACATCTGCTGCCTTAGCTCAGCTGGTAGAGCACGTGATTTGTAATCTCGGGGTCGTGGGTCCAAATCCTACAGGCAGCTTAAAATCGGGGAGTTCGCATAGCGGCAATTGCAAGGGACTGTAAATCCCTCGACTCGCGTCTCCAGAGGTTCGAGTCCTCTACTCCCCATGATCTTTCAAGAGTTAGATTTCTTCTAGCTCTTTTTTT
Source organism: Treponema sp. JC4 (assembly GCF_000260795.1). Taxonomy (GTDB): domain Bacteria; phylum Spirochaetota; class Spirochaetia; order Treponematales; family Treponemataceae; genus Treponema_D. Next base: position 14,110 of record NZ_AJGU01000042.1, on the reverse strand, counting down.
TTTGCCAAAATCCCTTTTAAATCACTATCACAAATCTCAAAAATAGTATAAAATTAAAATGTTAAAAAATTGAGGGGGCACTTTGTTAGTTCGTTTCTGGGGAGTAAGAGGTTCTCTTCCGACTCCGCTTTCACCGCAACAGATTCAATCAAAAATTATGGCAGTTGTACAACGTATTACTGCGGATGATTTAAAATCTGATGAAAGTCGTGCCCGTTTTGTATCAAATCTTCCAGACTGGATTTATGGAACTACCGGCGGTAACACTGCCTGTGTAGAACTTAGAGACTGCGATACAGAAATCATTCTTGATGCTGGTTCTGGTATCCGTGCCCTTGGAAAATCAAAAGATAAGCCTAAAAACAAGCATTATCATATTTTCTTTTCTCATTTTCACTGGGATCATATTCAGGGACTTCCTTTTTTCGATGATATCTATAATCCTTCTGTAAAGATTGATATTTATTCTCCTTATGAAAATGCCCGTTCTTATCTGGAAAAACAGATGACTAATCCCTATCTTTTTCCGGTTGGTTATAACGCATTTACAAAAAATATTACCTTCCATACCCTTAAGCAGACTGACCAGATTATGGTCAATGACATTAAAGTAAATGTCTGTAAAATGAAGCATCCGGGAGATTCTTATTCTTATTCTTTTGAAAAAAACGGCAAAAAAATAGTTTACGCAACTGATGTTGAACTTGAACCTGAGGATTTTGTTGTAACTGAAGACCGGAAAAATGTTTTTGATGGTGCAGACTGCATGATTATTGATTCTCAGTACACGGTTCTTGATCATATCGCTAAAAAGAACTGGGGACATTCAGCCTTCTGTTATGCCGTTGATTACGCTAATTTCTGGAATATAAAAAAGATGTTTATTTTCCATCATGAGCCAACTTATAATGATGCTGAATTAAATGCCATTTTGAATACTTCCAGACAGTATTCAATTCAGGTTGGACATCCGGAACTTGAAATTAATCTTGCAAAGGAAGATACTGAAGTAAAAGTATGAGCGAAAACGAATCCGCATTCACACTGAACTATTCTTTTACTGCAAAAGAAATAAAGCTTCTTGCAAAATTTCTCCGTAAAAATGAAACAGAACTTCCTCATGGTTTAGAAAATTTTGCAAAAACCCTTGAAAATTCTGTTTATGACTGCATGACACTTGAAGAGGTTAAAGAATTTTACTCATGAAAAAAATCCTGCTTTTTATCGCTTCTTTTATTTTATTGTTTGCACTTTGTATTTATGCCTTTGTTTTTATTCAGACTCGTCCTGTTAATAAGGCTGATGATAGAGATGTCCGCATTGAAATTCCTTCAGGCATGAGTGTTGCCCAGGTTTCTAATCTTCTTAAAAAGGAAAATCTTGTACGTAATTCCCGTCTTTTTATTTTTCTGTAAGATTTCCGCTTTTAAACTCCTTTTTGTTTTTTAAAGAGCCTTCAAGTTCTTCTTTTGTATTAAAGAGCGGTATTTATAAACTTAATCCTTCAATGGATTTTTCAGAAATTCAAAAGGAATTAAGTTCTGGCCAGCAGGAATTTATTGTAATTTCACTTCCTGAAGGCCTTACCATTTCAAAAATTGCTGCAATTCTTGAAAATAATAAAATCTGTCCGGCTTCAGATTTTGTAGCTTTCTGTCATGATTCATCTTCTTCACTTTTTTCTGAATTTAAAATTGCAGGAGAGTCTCTCGAAGGTTATCTCTTTCCTGATACCTATTATTTTACAAGCGGTATGTCTGTCCAGTCTGCTACACGAATCATGGTTGAAAATTTCTTTGAAAAAATTAAGGGAGTTCGCGGCCTTTCTGAAAAATCGCCGTCAGAGCTTTTTGAAATCCTTACTCTGGCTTCTATTGTTGAGCGTGAATACAGAATTGCAGAGGAAGCTCCTTTAATTGCAAGCGTATTCAGAAACCGCATTAAAAATAATATCGGTCTTTATTCCTGTGCGACAGTTGAATATATCATTACAGAAATTCAGGGAAAGCCTCATCCAAAGCGCATTCTCCTTGATGACCTTAAAATTGATAATCCTTATAACACCTATAAATGGGCAGGATTGACACCAGGTCCTATTTCAAATCCGGGACTTATTGCTCTTGATGCTGCCTGCAATACGCCTTCTACAAATTATTACTTTTTCCAGATTGCTGATCAGGGGGCTGGGCGTCATGTTTTTTCTACTACCTTTGAACAGCATAAAGTCAATCATAATCTCTATACCAAAGATTAGGCTTTCTTAAGGAGATTGAGTTTGGCAGGCCGCATTTCTAAAGAAACAGTAGATGCAATTAATTCTCAGGCTGATATAGTCAGTATTGTCGGTGAATACACAAAGCTTGAACGCCGCGGACCTAATGACTGGTGGGGCTGCTGTCCTATTCACGGCGAAAAAACACCTTCTTTTCATGTAGATGGAAACAATCACTTTTTTAACTGTTTTGGCTGCCATAAGGGGGGAACAGTAATTTCCTTTCTTATGGAAATGGAAAAAACTTCTTTTTATGACACTGTAATCGGCCTTGCAAAGAGAACCGGAATCGAAGTCCGCTATGAAGATGGTGGTGCTGCTCCAAAGGATTTTGTACCTGATAATACTGTAAATGAACTTCTGGAGCTTTATGACCGCACAGCCACTATGTTCAGTTATTTTCTTCTGGAGACTGAACAGGGAAAACAGGCTTTGAAATATGCCCTTGACCGCGGACTTTCCCGGGAAATTATAGAAAAGTTTAAGCTTGGATTTGCGCCTGCAGACCGCCGCTGGCTTAAAGGCTTTTTGAAATCAAAAAATTACAGCGATGAATTTCTTGCAAAATCAGGGCTTTTCAGTAAGAACTATCCTGACATTACAATTTTTTCAAACCGTCTTATGTTCCCGATTTTTAACCGTAAGGGGCAGGTGGTAGCTTTCAGTGGTCGTGCCATGCCGCCGGATGATAAGGAAAGAAAATATATAAACTCACCGGAGCTTCCGACTTACAAAAAACGCGACACTCTTTTTTATTTTAACTTTGCAAAAAATGCAATCCGTCAGGAAAACAAGGTAATTGTCTGCGAAGGTAATATGGATTGTATTGCCTATCACCAGAGCGGACTTGAATATGCGGTTGCTCCTTTGGGAACAGCCTTTACCGAAGAGCAGGTAAAAATCCTTCAGGGCTTTGCGGATACAATTCTTTTGTCTTTTGATTCAGATGAAGCAGGTCAGGCGGCTACAAAAAAAGCAATCCTCATGTGCAGGCGCAGCGGACTTACGGTAAAAGTAATCCAACTGCGGGGCGGTAAAGATCCTTCAGAAATTCTTAACAAATTTGGAAAAGAAAACTTGACTGCACAGGTAAACGGTGCTATATTAGATAGCGATTATTTTTTAGTTAGACTAGGTGAAAAATACCCTGTGGACACTCCGGAGGGTAAAACTAAGGCTGCTCTTGAATATTTTGAGTACATCGATTCACTTCAGTCTGATATTCAAAAAGAATCGTGCCTTGACCAATTGAGTCAGGCATACAATCTGAAACCGGAGGCTGTAAAAAGGGATTTTAACAATCGTAGTCAGGCCAAAGAGCGCGCAAACTTCCGGCAGGAAATCAACACAAAACCACAGAACCTTGCAATAAAACCAGATGCGGAACTCCGCGGTTTGGTAGCAGTTATCGCCGATCTTAACCAGTTTATGGTTCTACGCCAGGAATTGACCCCAAATGATTTTAAAAACCCGTCAGCTCAAAAGTTATTTCAGGTACTGGAGGAATGTTCAAGCCAAAATTCACTCGAGATTAATTCTATCCTTACAAAGTGCAGCGATGAAGGCCTTGTAAATTTTATAACTGCAAGTCTTTCTTCTCCTTTATACAAGAGCGTGGATGTGAGTATCATAGTTCAGGATACTATAAAATTAGTTAAGAAAAATAAGCTCAATGATCAGAGAGAAAAATTGATGCAACGCATAAGGAATTTCCAGATTATTACCGATGATGATAGAAAGCAGTTGAACAATCTTCTGGCTCAAAAACTTGAACTTGACCGTCAGGTTCAAAAATTACAAAAGTAAGGGAACTTAGATGACCGAAACACTCGATTCTACTATTGAGAAACTTCTTGAATTTGCAAAATCAAAATCCTTCATTACATGGGATGAAATTATTGAACGTCTTGGACAGGACTTTGTAAATCAGGATGAACTGATGGAACCTGTTCTTGATAAGCTTAAGGAAATTAACCGTGAGCCTGTGGAAACAGGAATTATCGGTGTTGATGACGAGCCTCAGGATGATGAAATTGAAGAGTCAGATGAAGATGATGATTCAATGATTCTTGAAAATGATGATGAAGATGGTGTTCAGGATGATTCTGTAGCTGAAATTGAAAAGGCAGAAAAGGCTGCTTCAAAATCCCGCCTTGTTAACAGTGATAAAGAAGCAAGTATTGATGATCCTATCAGACTTTATCTTCGTGAAATTGGACGTGAAAATCTTCTTACTGCCGAGCAGGAAATTGAACTTTCTAAGGCAATGGAAGAGGGAAATAACATCATTAAAGATGTAATCAAAAATTCCGGAATCATGATTCCAGAATTCTTTGCAATTGCTCAGAAGGCTTTTACCCGTATTGATATTCATGAATCAGGAAAAACCCGTAAAGAAATCAACGAAGAAATGGCTGATAAAAAGCGTCTTCGCGGTTATTACGGAGAGCATTTGAAACCTGTATTGCCGGAAATTAAGCAGTACATGAATATTAAAAAGCAGCTCTTTGAGGCAGAGCAGTCAAGTTCAATTTTCCAGGACTCTCAGCTGGTTGAACTCCGCGGAGTAATTCTTGAAGAGTTAAAAAAAGTAGACATTCAGTCAGAAGAACTTGATAAATTTACTCAGAAATATCGTGATGCTGTAATTAAGATTGAAGAATATCATCAGAAACAGGAAAAAAAGATGAAGGAACTTCGTATTTCGAACCCTTCAGAACTTCGCAACCTTGGACGTAAAATTTCAATCCGCTCACAGGCTGTTATTCTTGAAGCAGAACTCAACATGAGTGCTGATGAAATCCGCGAAATCTATACTCAGATTCAGAAGATTGACCGCAAGCTTCACCGCCTTGAATACGAGTTCGAAAACAATGTTGAAGATATTCTTGTAATGGCACAGAACATTGAAAAGGGCCGCGTAATGATGGAAAAGGCTAAAAACCGCCTTATCAATGCCAACCTCCGACTTGTAGTTTCTATTGCTAAAAAATATACAAACCGTGGTCTTCACTTCTTTGACCTTGTTCAGGAAGGAAATATCGGTCTTATCAAGGCTGTAGAAAAATTTGAATACCGCAAGGGATTTAAGTTCTCTACATATGCTACATGGTGGATTCGCCAGGCAATTACCCGTTCTATTTCAGACCAGGCTCGTACAATCCGTGTTCCTGTTCATATGATTGAACAGATTAATAAGGTCGTTCGCGAAAGCCGTCAGCTTATGCAGAAGCTTGGCCGAGAACCGACAGATGAAGAAATTGCACAGCAGCTTGGCTGGAACGTTGCAAAGGTTAAGCAGGTTAAAAACGTTGCCCGCGAACCAATTTCTCTTGAAACTCCAATTGGTGAAGAGGAAGATTCAATCCTTGGAGATTTCATTGAAGACAAGGAAGTTGAAAATCCAGCAACACAGACTGCCTTTACACTTTTGCAGGAGCAGCTGCGAACTGTTTTGAATACTCTGCCACCGCGTGAACAGGAAGTTCTTAAGATGCGCTTTGGTCTTGAAGACGGCTATTCTCTTACTCTTGAAGAGGTTGGTCTTTACTTTGACGTAACCCGCGAGCGTATCCGTCAGATTGAAGCAAAGGCTTTGAGAAGACTTCGTCATCCGCGCCGTGCAAACGGACTTCGCGATTATATTGAAACCTAGATTTTTCTCATGGGGGTGGGGGTAAGTAGAAATTTAACTCCGCCTCATTGTCTAGACTAAAAATCGTATTTAATGTATAGTTAATAATATTTTTATAAGGATAGTTACATGGTAACAGAAGTTTTTGACAATTTAAAAGAATTACAGAACATTCTAGTAGAAAAATATGATTTGGAAGCTAAAGTTGCTGAAGCTCCAAAACAGCTTTCTAGCCAGGATGAACTTTTAGCTCGTCTTAAAAAAGAATACATTGCAAAAAATACAGAGTATGATGAACTTAAAGAAAAAGTAGGCGTACTCAAAGTTGATTTGGACGAAGCTGTAAAATCAAGAGAAGCTGGTGAAAAGGGAATGGATAACATTACAACTCACCGCGAATACGAAGCTCTTGAAAAACAGATTGCAGAAGCTACAGATAAAGAAAATAACGTTCGTAAAGATTTACAGAGAGAAGAAAAACGTCTTTCTGAATTGAACGAAAACCTTAAAAACTATGAATCAATGATTGCTTCACAGGAATCAGATTTGAATGCAAGCCGCCAGTCTTTGGACAATACAATTTCTGGCTACAATTCACGCATTTCTGAACTCCAGGCTGAAGAAGATAAAATCTCTCAGAATGTAGATAAGGAAATTCTCTTTAAGTTCCAGCGCATTATTCAGCGCAATTCTGATGGTATCGTAGCTGTTCGTAACGGTGTATGTACTGGTTGTCATATGATTCTTCCTGCACAGTTTGCAAATATCGTTCGCGTTGGTGATAACATCAATTTCTGTCCATACTGCAGCCGCATTCTTTTCTACGAAGAGGTAGCAGAAGACGAAGCAGAGAACTACTTTGACATCAATGCAGCAGGAAGTCTTGCTGATCTTGATGATGACTTTGAAGACGAAGTTGAAGACGAAGATATGGAAAGCAGAGACGAAGATCTCGGCGATTCATATGATGAAGATGATTCAGATTTGTCTGAGGACGATGAGGACGAAGACTTTGATGATGAAGCTGATGAGGAATCTGACGAAGACGACTCTGAAGAGTAAATGATTTTTGAAAATTGGATAGGATATAACCGCTTTGCTGCTTTGTGATGATACAGGGCAGCAGTGAGGTAAAGTCCGGGCTCCTTCGGAAAAAATGCCGGGTAATAACCGGGCGAAAACAGGCAGCTGCAGATTTCTGCAAAGCCCCGTTTTTCGACAGAGAGTGCAACAGAAATTATACCGCCCGCTGCAAAGCGAGTAAGGGTGAAAAGGTGGTGTAAGAGACTACCGGTCAGGCTGGTAACGGCCGGCGCTTGTAAACCTCATTTGGAGCAAGGTTAAGCAGCAGTAAGGTTTTTCCGAGCTTTTTACTGCGGGTAAACCGCTGGAGCAGACTGGTAACAGTTTTGCGTGGATAGATGGTTATGCGTGAAGTTTGATTTTTCAGGCTTTACAGAACAGAACCCGGCTTATTGTCCTATCTTTTTTATATTTAATTAAAAATGAAGAGTGCAGAGAATACAAATCTTTACAAAATCAGGAATATGAAGCTGCTTAAGATATCAAAAATAATGGCAGCTGTTTTTTTTGTACTCTTAATCATCTTTCTTGCTTTTTATATAATCACAGATAATAAAAAAAATAATATAAGCCTTAGAAATATCAAAAAAGCCTGGAATGATAATTATGACTACCAGACAGTTTATGATATCAGTAAGCGTTATTTACAGACAAAGCCCTTTAATAATACTGCCTTAATTTACAACAGTTATGCATCTTTCTTTCTTTCTCAGTCACAGCTTGAAAATCAGAAGGCTCAGGAATATCTGGACGAGTGCATTACAAATCTTAGAATTGCTATTTATAACTCTAAAAAATCAGTTCAGCCGCAGATTTATTATATGCTTGGTAAGTCATATTTTTATAAAAATTCCCTTTCAAGCCATTATTATTCAGATCTTGCAGTAAAATATCTTCTTCTGGCAAAGGAAAACGGCTATAAGGCTGATGATATTCCTGAATATCTTGGACTTAGTTATGCAGCTTTAGGAATGACAGTAGAGAGCATTTCTTCCTTTACAGAGGCTCTTTTAATCAGGGAATCAGATACACTTTTACTTTCTATTGCTGAACAATATTACAAAACAAAAGAGTACAATGTTTCAAAACAGTACCTTTTCAGGGTGATAAATAATAGTAAAAATGATAATATTATTATAAAAGCACGTAACCTGATGGCGAACATACTTGTTGATGAAGAGAAGTATGAAGAGGCTTTAGAAGAATTTAATAATGTTTTGCAAAAAACTGAAAATTCCGCTGACGCTCATTATGGAATTGGTGTAATATATGAAAAACAGGGCAATATTGTAAAAGCCAGGGCAGAATGGCGTGCCGCTTTAAAAATACAGGCAAATCATCCGCTTGCTTTGCAAAAGATGTCCGAAAATTAAAATATAAAATATTCGAATAAAAATAATGTGGGAGGACTCTGATGAGTTTTTTGGATCATTTTTCTACTGACATTGGAATTGACTTAGGTACCTGTAATACATTGATTTATGTGCGCGACAAGGGAATCGTAATTGATGAGCCTTCCGTAATTGCTGTTGAACGCGGTACAAAAAAAATCGTTGCCGTAGGTTCAGAAGCTAAGCGCATGCTTGATAAAACTCCTGGAAACATTATTGCAATTCGTCCTCTGGCTGACGGTGTTATTGCTGATATCGACAGTACAGAAAAAATGATTAAATACTTTATTTCAAAAATTATTCCACGCCATCAGATTTTCAAATCTGTACGCATGAAGATTGGTATTCCGTCTTGTATTACTGACGTTGAACGCCGTGCCGTAATTGAAGCCGCTGTAAAAGCCGGTGCAAAGGAAGTTGAAGTAATTGCAGAATCACTCGCTGCCGCTATTGGTGCAGAAATCCCTATTTTTGAACCAGCTGGTCATATGGTTTGTGATATTGGTGGTGGTACTTCTGAAGTTTCTGTAATTTCTTTGGGTGGTATGGTTGTTACTCATTCTATCCGCGTTGGTGGTGATAAGTTTGATGAAGCAATTGTAAAACACGTAAAGAACGTACATAACCTTATTATTGGTCAGACAGCCGCTGAACGCCTTAAGGTTCAGATTGGTAATGCTGCACCGGAAAAAACAATCGAAAAGATGGAGCTTAAGGGAACTGATGCCGTAACTGGTCTTCCACGCCGTCTTGAAATCGACAGTGTAGAAGTTCGTGAAGCTTTGAAAGAGCCTGTAAGCAAAATCGTTGAAGAAATTAAGATTGTATTAAGCGAAACTCCTCCAGCTTTGGCTTCTGATATTATTGAACGCGGTATTGTAATGACTGGTGGTGGTTCTATGCTTCGTGAACTTCCAAAACTTATTTCAAAGGAAACTGGCGTTCCTGTAATTCTTGTTGAAGAACCTCTTAAGTGTGTTGCTCTTGGTGCCGGTAAAGCATTTGAAATGTTTAAAGATATGTCTTCTGAACGTTCAATTTACGACAGCCTTAACGACTAATCATCATGGCAAAAAAAAGCAAAGGCTTCAGGTTCGGCTTTTCAGAGTTTATTTTTATTCTCCTGGTTATTGTTTCTTCAACAATGCTGACTTTCAGTTCAGGAAAATTTGTCCTTAATTTTAAGAAGATCGGATTTTCCGTATTGTCTTCAGTTGAAAAATGTGTATTTACGGTAACTGACGGAATAAAAAATACCGTAACTTCTGTAGCTGAACTTAGAAAACTTAAGAAAGACTATAATGCGCTTGTCGTAAAACTTGAAAACTACGAAAAAATGCAGCGAAGTAATGTTGATATCCGTAAGGAAAATGAACGACTTCGCGAGCTTCTGGATTTTTCGGTAAGTGCAGAAGAAAAAAATATTCCTGCTCAGATTATTTCCCGCGAACTGGATAATTCCTTTTCATATCTTACAATTGATAAGGGTAGTGTAAACGGAATTAAAAAGAATATGCCGGTTCTTGCATATCAGAACGGAAACCGCGGACTTGTTGGAAAAATCGTGCAGGTTGGAACTTTTGCCAGCATCATCATGCCGGTTTATAACACCAGTAATAACGTATCTGCCAGAATTCAAAATACCCGTGACCTGGGACTTGTAACAGGACAGGGAAACCCTGATTTACCACTGCAGATGCAGTATATCAGAAAGCGAGTTGCTCCTGACCTGAATTTTGGAGATGTCATTGTAACCTCCGGTGAAAATGATAATTATATGAGGGATGTTCAGATCGGAACGATTTCAAAAATTACGGTTCTGGACTACAACTCCTCATTGAATATTGAAGTAACTCCTATTATTGATTTTTCACGACTGGAAAATGTAATTGTAGTCAATCAGAAGGAACTTAACGATAAGCATGTTCAGGAGGATAAAGAATGACAAAATCAATTCTTGTAAGTACCTTTATTCTTTTTTGTTCTGTAATAATCGAATCATCAATTCTGTCAAATATTACTTTTTTGATGGTTGTTCCTGATTTTGTTTTGATCTGCTCTGTTTATTTTGCACTTTTAAATGGAAAAACTGCAGGTGAGGCTACAGGCTTTATTTCGGGTCTTTTCCTTGATTTTGTAACAGGAATTCCTTTTGGTTTTAACTGTCTTTTCAGAACTATTATGGGCTATATTTTCGGCTGTTTTACTGAAACTGTTCTTTTGAAGGGCTTTTTAATTCCAATGGTAACAATAGGGCTTGCCACACTTTTAAAATCGCTTCTTGTTTCGGCTGTAATTGTTTTCTTTCCTAATGTAAATCTTTATCATGCTGGTATTATTTCCCAGGAATTTCTTTTTGAATTTGTGTTAAATATTCTTCTTGCTCCATTTGTATTCAAGTTTTTGAGTTTCTTTAATAGTCTGCTTGAAATTTCTACAACTCAGGATAAGGTAGACAATGTATAGAACTAGCGGAGATACAGTTTCTAAAAACGCAAGAGTATTTCTCCTTCTCATAATATTTGCCGCAATTTTTATTGCCTACATTCTGCGGCTTTTTTCCATGCAGATTGTTCACGGAACTCATTACCGTTCACAGTCTCAGAGAATTTCAAGTTTGATTACCACACTTCCTGCTCAGCGGGGGGAAATCTTTGACCGTAATGCAAACCTTCCTATGGTTATCAATACAGAAAGCTTTGCTGTGGAAGTTACACCGGGAAATATCCCTGCAAACATGTATGATACTATTGCTTTCCGTCTTGCAAAATATCTTGGTATTTCAAAAGCGGAAATTGACAAGCGTATTCCAAAGAATATCCGTCGTTCCTACTCAAGTGTTGTTGTAAAATCTAATGTTCCTTTCAGCATTATTTCAAATATTGCAGAAAATATTACCGATTTGCCTGGTGTTTCCTGGGCTTCAAAGCCTGTAAGAAACTATCTTCATACTCCTTCTCTTTCTCATATTGTTGGATATGTAGGTACTATTACTCAGGAAGAAATGAATGTTTTGTATAACAAGGGTTATACAAAGGACAGTATTGTAGGTAAGACTGGTATTGAAAAACAGTATGACTCTCTTTTACAGGGAACTGTAGGCCGGGAAATGTCTACAATTGACGTTTTTGGCCGTGTAATTTCTGATGTTCCTATTGTTGAACCTCCAAAAATGGGAAATAACCTTGTACTTACAATTGATTCTGATATTCAAAAGCTTGCTGAAGAGGCACTTGGAAACAGAGTAGGGGCAACTGTGGTTTTAAAACCTGCCACTGGTGAAGTTCTTGCAATGGTTTCCTATCCATATTTTGATTCAAATATCTTCAGCTCGGATGATGCGGGTATTGAATACTCAAAACTTTTGAATGATACTTCAAAACCTTTGATTAACCGTGCCGTTCAGCTTTCTTATCCGCCGGCTTCTACTTTTAAAATTATTATGTCTGCGGCCATGCTTCAGGAAAATGCTTATCCTTCAGCAAATAAAATTGAATGCCGCGGTTTTATGAATTATGGTGGACGTGTTTTCCACTGTCATATTCACAGACCTGGACACGGCTGGCTTGATCTTAAAAATGCCCTTGCTCAGTCATGTGATATTTATTACTGGACAATTGGTCGTGACTATCTTGGTATTGAAAAGATTTCTTCTTATGCAAAAGAATTTGGACTTGGCCAGATTACACAGATTGACCTTCCAAGCCAGGTTCCGGGACTTGTACCGACTGCTGAATGGAAGGAAAAACGCTATCACGAAAAATGGCTTGGTGGTGATACCATGTCCTGTTCAATTGGTCAGGGCTATCTTGAAGCAACTCCTCTCCATCTTGCTAATATGATTGCAATGGTATCAAATGAAGGGGTAATTTATAAACCTCATCTTTTGAAAGAAGTTCGTGACTCTGTAACAAATGAAATTATTTCTGAAGTAAAACCTGAAATCCTTACTGAATCTACAATTGATAAAAAAGTCTGGCTTGAAGTTCAGGAAGCTCTTCGTTACACCGTTACAGACGGTACTCCACAGTATCCGATGCATAATAAGCTTGTACAGATTGCCTGTAAAACCGGTACTGCCGAAGTTGATCAGTATAAGAGTTTGAATCAGTGGCATTCCTGGCTGGTTGCCTATGCTCCTTATGATGCACCTCCGGAGGAAAGAGTCTGTGTTGCTACAATCGTAGAGGCAGTTAACAAGTGGGAATGGTGGGCTCCATATTGTACAAACATCATCATTCAGGGTATTTTTGCTCATCAGACATATTCCGAGGCAATAAAAGAACTTGGCTTTGAATATCTGAATAAAAACGTAGGACGACGAGAGTAGGGGAAATGAAAAACAGGTTTCTTGCAAAATTTGATTATTTATTAATTCTGGCAGTTCTCTCGCTTGTAACAATCGGAGTTCTTTTTATTTATTCTTCATCTATTAATTCCGATGGAATTTCTGTAACTAATGAGCACATAAAACAGATTATCTGGGCTTCAATCGGTACAGTCCTGATGGTACTTATAACTTTATATGACTACCGACGTCTTCAGTCTTCAACCTTTTATCTTTATGTTTTCTTAATTATTCTTCTTGTGTATACACGAATTTTTGGAAAATACGTAAATGGTGCCTACAGCTGGATTGGTTTTGGAAGTTTTGGTATTCAGCCGTCTGAGTTTGGAAAAATATTTTATATTCTTTATCTTGCAAATTTTTTATATGAAAGCCGGGGCGAAGACCCTTTCAAACGCTTTGTTTTTGCAACTTTAATTATGCTGCTTCCATTTGGACTTATTATGCTGCAGCCTGACTTAGGAACAGCCAGTGTTTATATCCCGGTTTATCTTATTATGTGCTTTATGGCTGATGTACCGGTAAAATACATCGGTTTTGTCCTGCTTTTTGGTTGTATTACAATTATGAATACAATTCTTCCGGTATGGAATGTTGAGATTGCCAATCATCCTCTTGCAATTATTACAATCCTTACGAATATGAAGCTTCGCACAGTCCTTATTGTAACAATGTTTTTGATTACAATATTAGGATACATTGTACGTAGATACTTTCATGGACCTGAATACTTTAAATGGATTACCTATGTTTTCAGCGCAATTACACTTGCCCTGATTTTTTCAATCCCTGCCAGTAAGGTTCTTAAAGATTATCAGATTAAACGTCTTATTATCTTTATGAATCCTGATAAGGATCCTCGTGGAGCCGGCTGGAATATCATTCAGTCAAAGGTTGCAATAGGTGCGGGCGGCGTTTTTGGCCAGAGTTATCTGCACGGAACCCAGAGTCATTACCGTTTCTTACCTCAGCAAAGTACAGACTTTATTTTCAGCATTATTTCTGAAGAAATTGGATTTGTCGGCGGCTGTATTATTTTTGCAATTTATTCATTTATTTTCTTAAAAATTCTCTGGCTTTTGAAGAATTGTGCAAACTCTTTTGGAACATATATTGCTTCCGGAATATTCGGAATGTTCTTATTTCATTTCTTTATTAACGTTGGAATGGTAATGGGAATGATGCCTATTACAGGTATTCCGCTTCTTTTCCTTTCTTATGGTGGTTCTTCGCTTTTGATGGCAATGAGCAGTATCGGCTTTATAATGAGTATTTCTTACCGCAGAAAGAATTTTAATGAAATTGAATAGGAAGTGGGCATGGGGGGGGGATGTACCCCCTATAAAGTAAGCGTCAAACCAGCACCCCCTACGAATAAAAAA
>NZ_AJGU01000041.1 GCF_000260795.1 Treponema sp. JC4 | reverse complement strand
GATTCTGAAATCAAAGAGTATTTAAAGAATCTATTTACCGAGAATATATCAACTGTTATTGATGAAAATCATAGTTCTACAGAAACTCTGGCAGAAATCGCAAATTTAAGAAATAAAATTATTCAATTGGAAGAACATAATAAAAATTGTGAAAAGAAAATTGCGATATACGAATCAAATTATTCATTAATAGAACAATCATTTATTTCTTATAAACAGTTGTCGGAAAAAACAAAACAACGTTTACAAAATGTTTTTAGAGGAGAATCTGTCGTAGAATTTTTTGCGGGCGCAATTCAAATAGATAATATTTTATCACTTTGGGATTTTACAAAACGACGAGTTATTGAGAATGAACCAGATGATGTTTCATCATTGCGCACAATTTTTCTAAATCTTATTGAACTATACAATAAAGGACAAAATCAGGCAGAATTTATTCTTATTCTTCCTAAAGAAGGTGAAAAATATGATAGTGAAAAACATTATATTCATGGAACAAAAACAGATGGAAATGTAAAGGAAACAGAACTTGAAGGGTTTATAAATACCAAGACAAATAAAACTTATAAAGCAATTATTTCAGTTATATAAAAAGGAATGTTTATGTTTAATCCAAAGAGCAATAATTTCGTTCCTCCTCAACCCGGCACTCCCATTCCATACATCTGCCAAGACTGCGGGGAGCATTTCTCAAAAAAGAAGGGGCTTTTTCCAAAGCCTGTAAAATGTCCTAAGTGCGGTAGCAGGAAATGTATCTCACCTGTAAGATGGTAGTACAGTAACGGATAAAAATATGGCAAACTCAGATTCAAAAACACAACCTCAATCAACAGCTTCTCTCATCCCAACCCTTGACCAGATAAAGCGTCTAAAATCTCTGCAAGGCATAGACTCTGGCATTTTCACGCTTGCAGTTTTTTCAACGTTGGAGGCATTCTTTCGTGAAAAGCTTGGGAACTCTGTAGATAACACCACAAAATTTTATGAGCTTTTGGATGAATACCGGGAACGCTACTCTGTTCATAATCCAAAGGAATATCAGCTTTTTCGTGATATTCAGAATAATCAGAAAAATACTAATCAGGTTCGTCATCATTTTAAGAATCTTTCTGTAGAAGAAGCTAACAGTGCAGCTTTTCTTCTTTCGCAATTTGCAACTATTTTTAATCTGCCAAATCTTACTCAAATAAATCAGCTTGCTGCAAATCTGAAAATCTGGGATTCAAGAAAATCTCCTTCAGAAACGGCAAAGGAACTTGAAAAGGCAAATCAGGAATTAAAACGACTTTCTTCGTCTAACGCTGATATGGCTCAAAAAAGTTGAAGAGCTAGAATCAAAGAAAAAAGAACTTGAACTTGTTTCTGCAAAACTTAAAACTTTGCAATTAGATTATGAGCAGCAGATTACTAAAAACAAGCAGAATAAAGAGCGCATAGACGAACTCCGTCGCGAAAAAAATGAAGTAGAACAGGCGAATCGTAAAACTCAAAAAGAACTTCAAACTCAGATAGAAAAACTAACGGACGCAGAAAACTATATCGACAATCTTTCCCGCATGACTAGTTATACTCGCACCCGTTATGATTATGAGCAGTCGCTTGTTCATCTTACTCGTCAGCAGCAGTCAATTGTAAATCAGGTAAAGTTCAGTCGTGACTTTCTTGTAAAGGGAAGTGCCGGAACTGGTAAGTCTCTTGTACTTCTGAAAACGCTGGAAAAATTGATTCAGCAGAATAAACAGAGTCTTTTTGATGGTGAAAAATCAATCCAGTTGATTACTTTTACGCACAGTCTTGAAAAATATAACAAATATGTTGCTGCCTTACTGAATATTGAAAATCCGCTTGAAGAAGAAATAATTGGAACTTCCGAAAGCTATGTAAATAAAATTTTGAAGGATGCTTTCCCTGACATAAAACTGACTTACGCGCTTCCAAAAATCCCGGATATCGAAAATGAAAATCCTCTTGGTCAGGACATCTGGACTGAACTTGATAAATTTATTCTTCCAAAGTGTGTTTCTCAAAAAGAATACTGCGAAGAAAAAATCCGCCGGACTGGAATGAAAAAGGCTCAGAATGCCGGCAAAAGAAAAGCCATCTGGGAAGCTGTAGAAATAATTTTTACCGAATGGGACAATCTTGAAGAACAACCTGTTCAATACGTAATTTATAAGCTGATTCATAAAATAGAAAACGGAGAATATACAATCTCTGAAGAACTGAAAACAGATTATCTTTTTGTAGATGAAGCACAGGATTTGAGTGCGGCAACTTTACGCCTTATTCGTACAACTGTTCGCGAGAGCATGATACTTGCAGGCGATAATGACCAGTCAGTTTTTCAGCCGGGATTTACATGGAACAGAACTGGAATTGATATAAGTGGGCACTCGAAAATTCTGAATATCAATTTTAGAAGTACGAATCAGATTAATGAAGTTGCAGAAAAATATCGTGCCACCATAAAAGGTGCAGATAAAGAAAATATGCCGGAAACCTTCCGACTTGGACCACCTGTTGAACTTCACGAAAACAGAAATCAGGATGATTCCTTTGCGCAGATGATTTCGACTGTAAAAATGTGTATAAATTCGCTCAATTATGAGCCGGAAAACATCTGCCTTATTGCTCCAAGAAAATCACTTTTGGAACAGTTAAGGGAGGAACTGAAAACTCAGCTTGATTTGGAGAGTGCATTTGTTAACGATACTGATTTTGATTTTTCTAAGTCAGGTATTATCCGTCTTGCTACAACTCAAAGTTGCAAAGGCTTGGATTTTCCTGTCGTTCTGTTTTATCTTGATCACCGGGCGCATTTTGTTGATGTGTTTGATGAAGTTACGGCAGATAAAATGAACCGCAATATGATTTATACGGCAATTACACGAAGTATAGAAATGCTTCATGTCTTTACGCTATCAGATTCTACTGCGGCTCCGATAAATGATTTGAAAGCAATCCTGAAAACTGAAACGAAATAAACTCATAAATAAATATTATTCCTTGGAGGTACAAAAATGATAGATATTACAAAACTCACTAAATACATAGAAGAAAACTATATTGACCCCGATTCTCCAGAAGGCAAAAGAGAACGCCTGATTTCTGGAAAAAGCAATCCACTTGTTGATTTTGCAAGAAAAATAACTGGGCGAGGTGGAATGAATCCGTTTAGCGGAATGAGTCCTGTAAATCGCCCTGATTTTCAGAAAGTAAAAGACAAATTAAAAGCATCGGACGAGCAGGATGATTTTGTCAGACGACTTATTTACTATATAAACAAGAAAGAAAAGACACATCCTCAAGTATACAATGCAGCAGGTATGACACCAGACTGTTTTTCTAAAATTATCAGTGGAAAAACAAAAGTTCCAACTCGTATAAGTATAATTTCCCTTGCATTTGCACTGGAGCTTAATCTTGAAGAAGCTCAGGATCTGCTTTCTAGGGCTGGCTACTATTTCCCTGTTCCAACAATAAAAGAAGATATAATTTTTCAGTTTTGTTTTGAAGATAAAGAAGGCCCATATACAATTGATGATGTAAATAAGGCTCTGTGTGATTTAGGATTTAAAGCAATCGGTGGAAGAAATTAGTAAGAAAAAGGCTTGTCGATAATATATACTCCAAAAGAAACTTCAATAACTATAGAGCCAGGTGTAAAGCCTGGCTCTTTTTGTGCGAAAAAAATTTGACAATTTTATTAACTAGTATTCAATTATAGATGTTCTAGGGTCTGTTAGACAACAGAACATGTTCTTTGACATCGAAAAACGGTTTTGATGTACTGTAAAAAAATTATTTATACTTAAAAGAGAGCGTAATGCTCTTGATATGGTTTTCTATCGTTATCGTTATTAAATTATGAATGAAATCAAATTATGACATTTCTTAGCAGTCAGTTGGGAATTTGCCAAATAATCTATATTGTAAAGGAGGAACTAACAATGGAATCATAACATTTGTTTTATATTCATTAATAATCACTTCTTTTTTAATTATCTAATCTTTTATATCAAAAGCCTTAAGTCTAAATCTAGACCGCATCTTGTGTTTACAGGAATCTGCGTTAGGCAATCCAATAGAATTATATATATATATAACAGAACCGAACAGATGTCATTGAATATACAATTTTATTAATCTCGTAATAAAGCAAGCTAATGGTGTTTTTATATCCATAAGGTTTGCGTAGGATATAGATATGAGTACAATAATTACTCCTGAAGATTTTCAAAATTTGGCCAGAAACTTTTTCTATGATGAGGAAACCAAGCCTTTGGTTGAAGCTTTAGAAAATTTGCTTATTAATTCAGATGATTTTACTAAAGATGATTTTGCTCTTTGTCGCAAGATTGTACCTCCAATGCAATATATGCAAACTCTTCTGCGTACACTTCGGAAGGATGAAAAGGGGATAACCTCTAAATCTAATCTTAAAAAAGTAGCAGAGGTTTTCAGAAGAATTCCAATGTTAAAAACAGAAGATGAAAAATATGTGATGTATGACAAGGCCATACAAGGTGATTGCAAAATTCCTTTTCATTATAATAATTCAAAATGGGATTACTATATTTTAGGACTGTCTAGTGAGAAAACCGCTATTTGTTATCAGCATATAGATGGTAAACCAAATGCTTTACTTAGTGGAGAGGGCGATTTGAAAACTCTTATTGTGAGTCCCTTTATAAAGCTGGATTTCTCAGCTCTTGAAGAAAAAACACTCGAGCAGCTGATTCAAGAACACTCTAAAAAAGTAAGTTAATCATTTCATAACAATTAGCCGTAAGGAAAATCTCCTTGCGGCTTTTATTTTCCGTAACAACTGTTTTTTCGCTTATATATTATCTTCCAAGTATTATTCAAGGAGGATTCGATATGAACCAACTTAACTCTTTAATCATTGAGGGGAACATTGTTCGTACTCCCGAAATCAAAGAAACTGCTAACAAGTCAAAACTTGCGACTTTCAGTATGGCGGTGAACCGTTATTACAAAAAATCGGATGGAACTTTTGAGCAGGAAGTTTCTTACTTCGATGTCGAGGCTTGGGGAAACCTTGTGGAATCAGTCGAAAAGAACGCTTCAAAAGGTTGCGGATGTCGTGTTGTAGGTCGGCTCAAGCAGGACAGATGGAAGGACGGAAACGGTAAGTTATTTAGCAAGGTCAGTATTGTTGCAGAACACATCGAGTTTATGAAAAATGCCACAAGTTCGGAAGAACCAAAATCTTCTGAACTTGCCGATAATCAGCCAGTCGAAGAACAGGTTCCACCAAAGAAAAAATCTGCAAAATTCGACAAAACAAAACTCTTCGGAAACAAGAATGATGAAATAGCTTCGGAAGATGATTTACCGAAAGCTGTAGGCTTCGACATCTTCTAGCATAAGGGGGAAACATGAAAATCACGAACAAACTAAACCTTCCTTATGGTCTTGTAAAAGCCGTATCGCCAGAACCTCACAACAAGACAGGTGAAATCTCCGCTACGACGCTAATTCAGGGAACTAAGCACGTAATTCTTACGCAAAGACATTGGGATGAACTTGAAGATGATGTTTCCGAGCGGATATGGGCAGTATTCGGAACGGCAGTCCATGCCCTTCTGGAGACCGAAGGTGAAAATGACTTTACCGAAATCGAGCTGAAACAGAAAGTGTCAAACATAACCGTTACAGGAAGACTCGACAATTATGACATGGCAACAGGTACAATCTGCGATTACAAAAACACATCGGTCTACAAAATCAAAGCAAGCTGGCAAAAAGGTTCTGACGGTAAGCCTTACGGATTTCCCGAATGGCAGATGCAGGGGCTTATCTACGCATGGCTTCTTCAGAAGAACGGGCTTCCCGCCACGAAATGCCGCTTCATCGCTCTGCTCAAAGACCACTCCAAGACAGAGGCTGAACGTGACCATCTTTATCCGCAGTCACCTGTGTTTGTTTATGAGTTCAATGTAACAAAAGAAGCATTGGATGATATTGAAAGTTTTATAAGGAGAAAAGTATTTCAATATGAAGTTTATTCATCAACAGAAGATAATTTGATTCCTGAATGTTCAGCAGAAGAACGCTGGCAGAAAAAAGATGTGTATGCGGTGAAAAAGGAAGGCAGAAAATCAGCCGTAAAACTTTTCGATACGAAAGAAGAGGCTGATGAGAAAATCGCAGAACTTGGTAAGGGGTATTATCTTGAAGTCCGCAAAGGCGAATCAATGAAATGTAAGAACTATTGTCTTTGTTCAGCTTTCTGCAATTTCTGCCAGGAAAACCAGAATCTTGTCAGCAATGAAGATGCTGATAATGTATCTAAAGCGGCTTAAAGGAAAGGAGAAAAACAGAATATGGATTTAAGCAATTTAAAAGAACCATTCAGCGCAGAAGATATTGAATGGAGACTCCAGCAGTGCGGAGAAAGTAAGGACGGCAAAATCTGGGGAAAATGCCTTGCCTACATAACGTCAAGGGCTGTTCAGGAAAGGCTTGATGAGGTCTGTGGACCTGATGGCTGGAGAAGTGAGATAAGGAAAGATGGGGACGCTTATCTTTGTACGCTTTCCATCCGTATGAAGAGAGATGACGGAAGCATAGAATGGATTTCAAGGACTGACGGAGCGGATGCAACAGACAAAGAATCCGTAAAAGGAGGAATCTCAGGTGCTTTGAAGCGTGCTGCTGTTCAGTTCGGAATCGGACGTTATCTTTATGACCTTGAAGAGGGCTGGATTAATGTATGCGAAAACGGAAAGTATTTCGGCAAGACAAAGACTGATAAACAATTTCGATGGATGCCGCCTGCGCTGCCTGATTGGGCCCTGCCGAAAGGCGAGAATACTTTTCGAGGAAGCGAATCGAACTCAAGCAATCAGGCTTCTGCTTCTGTGCCTGAAACAAATCCTTCGACAAAAGGAAGAAAAGGAAAGACTACGGCTGAGGAAGATAGAATCAAGGCTGAGGGCAACGCCATTATTTCCAGAATTGGCGATGTTATGAACCACGAGGAAAACGGACACAAATCTTTTACGGAAGATGAAATCACTAATGTCCGTGGAATCGTGGCAAACACACGGCTTGACGCAAACGGAATCAGCGAACTTCTTGAACTTGAAAAAGTCGTACAGGAAGAACTTGAATCCCGGCTTCAGAAAATGGCTGCTTAAATGCAGAATCAGAAATCAAATATAGGCTTCGTCAGAAATGGCGGAGCTTTTCTTTTATGGGGAAAACAGAATGAATGAAAAAGAGACAATAATCACACAAGCAAAAAATCCGAATGACTACGGAAAAATTCTTTTCTGCATGAAGGCTATGGGCGGCAAACAGAATGTTCTTTTCACAAGATATATGCATATCGAAAACACACGAACAGGCTCACGCATCGTCTGTACCGATGGCAAAAGGCTTCATGTTGCAAATGTCAATATGCGTATTCCTGCTGGAAATTATCAGCCTGAAATAAAGGATGATATTATTCGGTTTAATAATCCTTCAGATGTAGTTTTTCCATCTTGGAAAAATGTTGTTCCGGAAGATATAAAATTCAAAGGTTTTATAAATCTTGAGGATATCAGGAATGGAACAAAATCTGAACGCGATGAAAAGTTTTCTACGGCTTACTGTTCCTTTTTATTTGATACTGGCATGAATGTGAATCTTCGTTTCTTAAGAGATTTACCATGTACAAAATGGAAAATCTTTACACATGGAGGACGCAATCAGTTTATCAAACTTGAAAACGTAGAGGATAAGAATCAGTTTGTTGTATTTGTTCCGCTTGCAGCATAAAGGAGATAACAACTATGGAAAACAAAAGATTAACAAAATCAGAAATGGTTAAGAGTATTTTGGATTCTTTGGTTCGTGAAGTAATTTCTGGAGGTGCTGTTGCATACGTTCATGATAAGGTTCAACGTTTTGATGATGGTTCTATACCAATGAGAAAATGGAGTCTTTGTAATCAGATGATAGCGTTCTTTCATGATACGAGCGATGCACGTACATTCAACGCATGGAAAGAAGCTGGACGATTCCCAAAGAAAGGAAGTCATTCATTCCAGATTGTAGCTCCGCTTTTCAAAACTGAAAAGGATGAAGCGATAGATGTGGAAAAACGCATTCTTTCTGGGTTTACCTTGATAAACGAATTTAGAATCGAAGATACCGAGGGGGAAGAGTTGCCATATCAGAGACGGATGAAGGAATTAAATGTGAAAGAGCTTCCCCTGATTGATATTGCTGAAAAACTCGGTATTACGGTCAAAGCGGATTTATGCGGAACTGCTGAAGGTAGTTTTTCTCCAGCTGAAAAAGTAATCCGTATGAACTGTATTGATAAACAAGTTTTTCTACACGAACTTTCGCATGGAATCATTGCTGAAATCAAGAAAAAAGAAAAACTAGAACTTGATTACGGTTTTGAGGAAATCTGTGCGGAATTGTCGTTCGCATTCTTGGGGTCGCTCTACGGAATTAAAGTCGATCTACAAAATACAAAAGCTTACATTCAGGGCTGGGCCGGAAAAGGACATGTAGCTTGGAAAGTAATTGAGGCGGTAGAGTGGACTGAGAAAGTTTACAAATATATAGAAAGAATTAAAGAAAAGATGCAAAAGGAGGAATATGAAATGAAAGTCTTTTCTATAGGCAATGTGGCTAAAACCTCAAAAACAAATGTACTTCCATTCAAAACGGAAGATTTTAGAAATAGAACGCAGATTTATAATCCAAAAATTGGTAAATGGGTCAAGCGAGATACAAAGACTGGTCTTTTTACCTCAGTTAAAGGGGATGGTAAACCTTGGGGTAGAATTAAAATCGAAGATACCCAGATTGTAACCTGCCGTAATGCAGATTTGCCACCTGCTGCATAATAACAGAATACGCCACTTCGTATAAAGTGGTATTTTTATTTTAGGAGAAAATATGTTTTTCTTATTACCACTTGTAGCTGCTGCTACTTCAGCAACAGAAATTATAGGGACAACAATTGGTGCAATTGGAATTGGTTGTGCATTAAAAGGAGCTAGTGATTCAAAACATGCAAAAGAAATGATTCGGGCAAGTAACGAATTAGAAGAAGATGAAGAAGATTTGTATGAAGATGAACTCAAACACTTACATACACAAGTTCTGGATTTCGAACGCATGAAAAGATATTATGCACCTACTTTAGGAAGAAGTATGAAAATTCTTTCGCAACATAAAAATGATTCCTAATTTACCGCTTATATTTGGGGTTGGATTTGCGGTAAAAGGAAATACCGAACTGACAGAATCTGTTGTCTTTGCTGGTGAAATACAAAAGAATATTGAACGAATTAAAACTCATAGACAAGTGATTCGATTCATGAATAAAAGAATACACGAAGGAAAAGAAATCTTAAACTTTCTCACAGAGTATCTGTCATATCTTAATTCCGAATATCAGAAAAAATCCGACCCATTGATTTTTGACCAGATCCAATATTTTTCGAAAATGCTTTGCAAAGTATTGAATCTGAAAATTATATAAAAGGAGATGTCATGGAAACAACAAGTGTAATTCCGACATCACAAAAGACTACCGTGGATTACAGTTCAATGATTCTTCCTGTTATTTCAAGTATTACTTCTTATTTGGAATGCAGGGAGAAATCGATTTCTGAAAGAGCAGCTATTGAAAGTAAAACCGAATCAACTCTTTCATTGTTAAGAAACAGACGTAAAGTAATGGTTTCTTATTTGAACAGTAAGTTTGGTGAGCGTGAAAAACTTTATGAAAGATATTTTTCGCTCATTGATGAAGCTGTTGCATCTAAAAATGAAGAACTTGTTCGGACTGCATTAGAAGGATTAGTGACTATTTATTCAACTAATCCAGCTTCAGGTTTGGATTGTGTTCTAGAAGCATATGATAGAATCATCAGTGCTTACAAATAAAGTCTTACCGTGCTTCATTGGACTCTCCCAAAAGGGGGAGTCCTTTTTTTATACTGTATGTGTAAGCAATGCTGTAAACAATAATATTGACTGTTTTATGTTGTTTATGATAAACTTAACTATAAGAGGAATGCGTAATTCGTTGTAAAATAAAGAGATATAGAATATTTTACATATCACATAATTACAGTTTATACACTGAAGCAGAATCCAGTGTAGCTCACATAAAGGCTTCCGATAATCGGGAGCCTTTTTTGTTTTAACCTGATTTTTTTCTCCCTTATATCTTTGTAGTAGACTATTTGTTAAAAATTCATTATTTTAAACCTATAAAATTTAATCTAATTAATTTTAGGAGATATATTATGGCAGTTAGAGTTGCTATTAATGGTTTCGGCCGTATTGGTCGTTTGGCTTTCCGTCAGATGTTCGAAGCTGATGGTTATGAAGTAGTTGCTATCAACGATTTGACAAGCCCAAAAATGCTTGCTCACCTTTTGAAGTATGATACAGCACAGGGTGGATTCATGGGCCGCATCGGTGAAGGAAAACACACTGTATCAGCTACAGAAGATTCTATCATCGTAGATGGAAAAGAAATCAAAATCTCTGCTGAAAAAGACGCAGCTAACTGTCCATGGGCAGCTAACAAAGTAGACGTAGTTCTTGAATGTACAGGTTTCTACTGTGCAAAAGATAAGGCAGCTGCTCACATCACAGCAGGTGCTAAGAAAGTTGTAATTTCAGCTCCAGCTGGAAACGACCTTCCTACAATCGTTTACAATGTAAACCACAAAACTTTGACAAAGAACGACAACATCATTTCTGCAGCTTCTTGTACAACAAACTGTCTCGCTCCAATGGCTAAAGCTTTGAATGACTACGCTCCAATCGCTTCTGGTATCATGTCAACAATCCACGCTTACACTGGCGATCAGATGATTCTTGACGGTCCACAGCGCAAGGGTGACCTCCGCCGTTCACGTGCTGGTGCTCAGAACATCGTTCCAAACTCAACAGGTGCTGCAAAGGCTATCGGTCTTGTAATTCCTGAATTGAACGGAAAATTGATTGGTTCTGCTCAGCGTGTTCCAACACCTACAGGATCTACAACTATCCTTACTGCTGTAGTAAAGGGTAAAGATGTAACAAAAGAAGGAATCAACGCTGCAATGAAAGCTGCTGCAACTGAATCTTTCGGTTACAA
This sequence comes from Treponema sp. JC4, assembly GCF_000260795.1. Classification (GTDB taxonomy): domain Bacteria; phylum Spirochaetota; class Spirochaetia; order Treponematales; family Treponemataceae; genus Treponema_D. Next base: position 4,963 of record NZ_AJGU01000041.1, on the reverse strand, counting down.
CGAAGACGAAATCGTATCTTCAGACGTTATCGGTATGAAGTTCGGTTCATTGTTCGATGCTACACAGACAATGGTATCTAAGATCGACGACGATACATACCAGGTACAGGTTGTTTCATGGTATGATAACGAAAACTCTTACACATCTCAGATGGTAAGAACAATTAAGTACTTTGCTGAAAACTGCTAAGTTTAATTGATTAATAAAAAAAGGCACCGGAAGAAATTCTGGTGCTTTTTTTATGTAAAAAAAAGTGGAGTGTGAAATGAAAAAGTTAATTTTTTCTATCAGTTTATTTTTAATGATTTTAACTTCCTGCGCACAGACAGGAGATTCTGATTCAGAATCTTTTAATGACGGCAAACCGACAGTACAGGAACTTCTTAAGAAGATACCGTCTTCTATTGAAGAATTTGAAAATGATTATTCTTCGAAGTCTCAGAGGACTTTGACAGAACTTACGGCTGATGATTTTAAAGGGTTTACAACAGATTATCACAATGGAAATGACCAGAATCTTGATGTATTGCTTTATGTCCTTAAAAATGAAATCAGCAGTTTAAAAACTTTTAATTATGATGAAGATTATACAGTACCAGAAACGGTTAAACTTTCTGAAGCTGGAAAAAATTATATGATAAGTCATGGTAAGTCACCTGTCTTTTCTGATTATGGTTTTGGAACTGTAAAGGTGTCTTATGAAAAATCAATTGCATCAATTTTCTGGAAAATTACATTTAATCAGAATAATTCTGGGGGACAGATAAGAAAGGCTGTTTTTTATTTATGTATCAAGGGTACTTTTGAAAATGATAAATATGATGATGTTGTAATTTATGTTCAAATGCCTGAATCCTTAAGTTGCAGTTCTTATGTTAAAAGTGGTTCAGAATTTATTCAGTCTACAATACTTTGCAGAGATGATGGACCTGTTCAAAAAACTGTACTTAAAAAAGAAGGTGAAAATTACAAGACTTATATATTAGGTTCTCATGATTATTCCGAAAATCCGTCTGAGGAAGATATTGAAAAAGGAAAAGCAAATCGTATGGTCTGCTTTGATGACGGTTCCCTTTTTGCAAAATATTTAAATGGAAAGAATGTTCCTGATAAAGATTATTACGAAATGTATGACAGTGAGGATCATCTGCTTGTAGAAATCCTTCATGAATGGAAAACAAATACAGGAAATGATAATACAATATATACTCAGATAATTCCTCTGAAATATATAAAGCTTAAAGACGGAAAAAAGATTTTTAAATCTGATACAGATAATCCTTATGTTGATGAAAATAATAATAACATAGCAATAAAAGATGTGACTTTTAATGTTTTTAATAGTGAGACCGGAAGTAAAGAGAGTGAGCTTCATCCATGTTATGTTTGTGAGAGTTCAGCGGCATATGAATTTACTCTTTCTGATGGATTTACATTTACAGGTAAAGAAACTGCAGTTAATGCTATAAGCAAACTTCAGCAGATGTTGTCAGAATGTGAAAATACAGAATTAACAGCGCATATTCCTTCTGATAAAACACTTACAGAATATAAAAATTTAGTCACTGAATGGAAAAACAATCTTTCTGAAACTGAATAAAAGACTGTCTGAAGGGACACGGATTTATTAAAAATTTATCCGTGTCCTATTGATTTTTATTTGAGGCTGTTTCTTAATCTTTCAGCAACTTCTTCAGCACGGTTTTCCATCAGGAGAAAATAAAATTTTACGTTTTCGTCTTTTACTTTGGCGCTTACAAAAATAGTTCTCTTTTCATCAGAATTTAAAAAGGAAAGGAAAGATTTCTTTGGAGTTTCAAAGGTCAGGTTTTCTAAATCATTCAGGCAGATAAACTGGTCTTCTGCAGGTGCATCGCCGCTGTTCTGGCGGAAAAAGAAATCAAACATGCCTTCAGTTGCAGGATAATAGAAATAAAGGTCCTGTCTGTCATTTTCTGCCTGACAGAATAAAATCAGTCCCCAGGCGGTTCCTAAGCCAGATTTTGGATAAATTCCGATTTTATTCACGGCATCTATTGTTCCTCGTAATTCAGCAAGTTCGTAGCTTTCTATTTTCTTTCCAAGATTTTTTCAATTCTCTGGATGATTTTTTCTTTTTGTAATTCTGTTTTTTCTCTTGTACGCATATTAATAATTTACTTGATAAAATGGATTTTTACAAACTTTTACATACAAAATCGCAGAAGGAACAGATATCGCCGCATTTGCCTTTTGGTAACTTTTTGCCCTGGGCTTTGAGAATTTTCTTTAAGCCGTGGCGGCGGAAGTGGGAAAGGCCTTCTTCGTAGCAGATGGTAAGCATACGGTTTTGGGCAGCATTTTGCATGAGCTTTTCAAAGCTGTCATTTATTGTGCCGATGAAGAGGGCTGGATTTTCATTTGCAAAACCGCAGCATGGGGCGATGTTACCGTCGGCGTGAACATAGAAAATGTGGCCGGGACCTTCGCAGTAGTCTTCGCGGAACCATTTTTTGTATTGCCAGGCTCGGGTATCATCGGACGGGAAGGAACGCTGAAGATGGTAGACTGGGGGCGTTGCGGGGAGTTCCCCGCTGGAAGGGGTAGCGGAAGACAGCTTGCTGGCTGGAGCGAGGGGAAGGCTTTCCCCTCCTTCATCTACACTTTGAATGTTTATTGAATCTTCGCCAAAAATTTCCTGGACTGTGCGGATAAAAGTCTGCATGCGGTCTGCGCTCTGATCGTGGTAAGAATCCCAGCTGAGGCCGATTTTGCCGTCGTAGCCGGCGTCGTAAACTTTCTGAAGGGTGGTGCGTAAATCTGCTTCGTCCTTCCACCAGTCGCCGTTGGTCATAATCTGGTCGAACATAAAGTCGCTTTCGATGGCAGCGCGGGTAATTTCGCAGAGGAAATCAAGATAGAGAAAAGGTTCGCCGCCGCTAAAACCGATTTTTTCTATAAAAGTGCCCTTGCAGGAAAGCAGAAAGTTTTTTGCCGCGTCAATTGAAATGCGTTTAGGCTCGCGGTTTACAAAACAATGCTGGCAGTGCAGGTTGCAGGCGGTCGTGCAGGAAAAAATAATTTCGCTTGGTGTAAATGGGCTTCCTTTATTCATAAGTGCATTTTATCACAATTGAAATTTGGTAGTAAACACATTATTATATTTGCGTAAATCATTATTAGGAGTTCGCAATGATTAAAACAGTTAAAGATGTTGATCTTAAAGGCAAACGCATTATTATGCGCGTTGATTTTAACGTACCTATGAAGGACGGAGTCGTTCAGGATGATACTCGTATCATGGCTGCTCTTCCTACAATCAAATACATTCTTGAACAGAGCCCACGTTCTCTCGTTCTTATGAGCCACCTCGGTGACCCGAAAAAGGACGTAAAAAAGGCTCAGGAAAAGGCTGAAAAAGCTGGTAAGACATGGACAGACGCTGATGCAGAAAAATTCATCAACGGTAAAAACCGCATGGCTCCAGTTGTAAAATACTTTGCAGAAAAACTCGGAAAGGAAGTTACATTCCTTCCTGATGCTCTCGGACAGAAGGCTGCTATCGATGCTCTTCCAGAAGGTGCAGTTGCAATGCTCGAAAACGTTCGCTTCCACAAGGAAGAAACTTCTAAAGATGCTGCAGAACGCGATGTAATGGCAAAAGAACTTGCTACATACGGAGACATCTTCGTAAACGATGCATTCGGTACAGCTCACCGCGATCAGGCTTCTACAGCTTCTATCGCAAAATTCATGCCAGTTGAATCTGTTGGCGGATTCCTCATGGAAAAAGAAGTTAAATACATTCAGCCAATGGTAACAAACCCAGAAAAACCAATGACTGCTATTATCGGTGGTGCAAAGGTTTCTTCTAAGATTGCAGTTCTCGAAAGCCTTATGAAGAATGCTTCTACACTCATCGTTGGTGGTGGTATGGCTTATACATTCCTCAAGGCACAGGGACACGCTATCGGTAAGTCACTTGTTGAAGATGACTTCCTTGATACAGCAAAAGATCTTCTTGCAAAGGCTGAAAAAGCTGGCGTAAAGATTCTTCTCCCAGTTGACCATGTTGGTGGTGCTGAATTTGCTGATAAGGATCCAGTTGCAGTTGATGCAGTTGATCTTCCAGATAACCTTATGGGTATGGACGTTGGTCCTAAGACTGTTGCTCTTTACAAAGATGCTATTCTTGCTTCAAAGTCTATCGTATGGAACGGACCTGTTGGAGTATTCGAATTCGAAAACTTCGCAAAGGGAACTGAAGCTGTAGCTCGCCTTGTTGCAGAAGCAACATCTAAGGGTGCTATGACTGTAGTTGGTGGTGGTGACTCTGTTGCTGCTGTAAACAAGTTCAACCTTGCAGACAAGATGAGCCACGTATCTACTGGTGGTGGAGCTTCTCTCGAATTCCTCGAAGGAAAGACTCTCCCTGGTATTGCAATTCTTGCTCAGAAATAAGGCTATAATCGAAAATCCGTTAAAAACCGAGCTGCGACAGCGGGTCGGTTTAGGATTATCGAGAGAATGCCTCAAGCCCCGAGACTAGCGAGGGGCAATCCTTTTTATAATGCTGCCTTCCGGGGCGGCATTTTTTTATTTCTTTTCATTTTCACTTATTTGCATTATTATTTTAAGAAAAGGGGAGTTTTCTGCCCTGCAGTCTGGAGGATTATTTTTTATGATTTCTATTATTATTGGTTTGATTTTTATTGCTTTTACTGTTTTTGCAGTTCTTCCTTCATGTCCTTTAAACTGGGGCGCTGATGTAATTGCATTCCTTAAAGGTTTTGCACCGGTTCTTGCAGCTTTTGTTGGAATCATCTGTCTTTTTATTGGAGCTGCTGACATTAAAGATAAGTCTGAAGCAAAGAAAGAAGACGCAGAGAAAGTAGAGGCCTAAAAGCGGGTTTTAGGGCTGTAAGTAAGTAAAGCTAAAAATTGCATTCGCAATTTTTTTAACGCTTTGCTATGGAACATGGC
>NZ_AJGU01000040.1 GCF_000260795.1 Treponema sp. JC4 | reverse complement strand
GCCCTTTTCTTTGAATAGTAAAAAATCTTCAAAATTCTCAAAATTTTTCCTCAATTCATTTCCGAATTTTTACAGTCTGCTCCTAGTGTATATGTATGAAAACACAACATCTTATTGTTGCCTTTGTTTTTGTATGTTAATATTTAGGAGTTTGTAATGCAGCAGCTTACAAAAAAGCAGAAAATGCTTGCCCGGCTTAAACAGTTCACGCTGATGAACGATGATTTTATGACCCGATTTTTCGAAGACGACAAAGAACGCGTTCAATTTGTGCTGAATACTATTTTGGGCACTCGTAAAATTCAGGTCGTGGAAGAAGTTTCGCAAAAAGTCGTAAAGAGTCTTTTAGGCCGTTCAGTTCGGTTGGATGTCTTTGCCCGCGACGCGAAAGGCAGACCATACGACATCGAAATCCAGCGCGCTGACAAAGGAGCTGGGGCAAAACGCGCAAGGTATTATTCAGCCCTGATGGACGCTGATGAAACGGTTCCTAATATGGAGCCAGAAAAACTGCCCGAAAGTTATATTATTTTCATTACGGAAAATGATATATTCAATAAAGGTCTCCCGTTGTATCACATAGAGCGGGTTGTAAATGAAATTAATAAACCGTTTAACGACAAGATGCACATAATATACGTGAACGGAAAATACAGGGGCGACGACCCGGTTGGCTGGCTTATGCATGATTTTAACTGCCTGAATGCCAGTGATATGAAAAATGAGTTTCTTGCAGAGAAATTCAGATACCTTAAAGAAAACGATAAGGGAGTGAAGTATATGTGTAAAATAATGGAAGAATTTGCAAAAGAGGAACGCGAAGAAGCAAGAGCGGAAACTCAAATCGAAACCGCTGTAAAACTGGTTATTACAGGAAAAATGACAGAAAATGAAGTTCAAGAATTCTTTAATTTTACTGACAACCAGATGCAGGAAGTTAAAGATAAAATTGCAAATCTAAATTAACGCAGCTATATGTTTTGTTGTAAATAATGGGGAATGTCTAATAAGTTCAGTATGAAAATACTTTTTAGACATCCCCCTTTTTCGTTTTAAAATATAAAGTTGAAAAAAGTTACAAAAATTCAATAATTTTTTGCAAAAAATTCAAAAATTAATTTGACATTGGGTTGATAGTAGTGCTATCATTACCATAGTGATAGTGATACTATCAGAAAGAAATTAAGGGTTTCAAAGTGAAATTATTATTATCGTAAAAACTTAGGAGGTTTTTATATGAAAAAGTTGGTTGCTGGTGCTTTGGCACTTGCTCTTGGTTTTTCTGCTTTTGCGCAGGAAGCTCACGAACTTGTAGGTTCGGCTGGTAAAATTAGTTTTGGTGCTTGGGGACGCTCTACTTGGAATATTGGAAATCAGTATACAAGCACAAAGATTGAAGTAACACCAAAACTTTCTACAAAAGCTTATTATAACTATATTGCTAATGACATTACTACAGATCCAACAGGACAGTTATATGCTGTAGCAGATGCTGCAACAGGTGGTAATTTGGCAACTATTTTAGCAGGTGTTGCAACTGGAGATACTGCTTCTTTGATAGCTTTTGATAATGTTGTTTCAGGAATGGCTACAACTTCTGCTGTAACAAGTGGAATTGATTCAGGTGTAGTTTCTAAGGCGGGAGTTGCAGAAGCAGATGAAAGTGATACAGAATGGTATGCATCAGTTGCTCCAGACTGGTCTTATGGTTGCCGTGTTGGTTTCTGGATTATCGGTCGTACAAATGATGAACGCTGGGGATTTGACTTCAACCTTGATTCAGATGCAGCTGCTTTGTTTGTAGGTGCTCAGAACTATGATTCAAACTCTACTATTGGAAGCTTGAAAACAAAGAATAATGGTCTCAGCTATGCTGAATCTGGAAAATATGCAGTTGCAATTGGTGACCAGGCAAAAATCTGGGGTATTTTTGACTTCAACCCAATCGATTTGAAAGTAGCTTTTGGTAAAATGCGCGAACAGGAACTCCGTGGTTCTATTGGTGACTTTGGTCAGCGTGAATCAAGCGATGTAAAATCTGAAGATGATATCTTTACAGAAATGTGGCCTGTTATGGGTCTTTTTGTAAGCGCAAAAGGTCAGGAAGGAACTGCTCTTGAAGGTCTTTATGCAGCAGTTGACTGTGATGCTTTCGGTCTTGTTTCTGATGGTAATGGATTTACAACAAACCTTGGTACTTTGGCTTCTACAATTCAGGGTGGTGTAGGTTATACAATTCCTGGTCTTGCACAGGTAAAGGCTCAGTTCATTGCTGACTCAATTGAAGAAGGAAACAAAAAATATTCTGCTGCAAAATATGCTGCTGCTCGTGAAAAAGGATTTGGTTGGGATGACTATGCAGGACGCTTTGAATTTGGTATTGACTGGCTTGGCTTTGCAGGTGGAGCAACAGGTCTTGGAAATGTAGATTTGGATGCAACTCCAAATGCTAACCTTATCGAACTTGGTGTAAAAGTTCCTCTCGTACTTGATGAAGATCTTCGCCAGTATGACCCAGAGAAATTCTATAACTTCTATGCTTGTTTGGGTACAATTGGTGTAATTCAGAAGGGATTCATTCTTTATAAGGCTCACGTATGGGGTGGAAAGGGAGAATCTAACCTTACACAGTATACAGATATTGGAACAGGAAGCGGACTTCTTGACTATACTGGAAATGCTGCAAACATTGTAAGGGCTGGTTTTGATGCTTTGGCAGAAGTTTGCTTGAACCCATTTGGAAAACAGAACAACTTTGCTGGTCTTTCTTTCAACTATAACATTACTCTTGCTAATGCTGATGGTACTTGTAAAGTCGGTGGCAATCCAATGACTGTTAATGATCTTAAAATGACACAGCACAACTTTGGTATTGAAGTATACTTGAAACACACATTTGCTGCTAATAACTACTTCTTCATTGGTGTAGCAGACAGACTTACTGTTGCAAAAATGGAAGGAAGCGTTAATCTTAAAGATACATTCCTGGCTGATGCAGCTATTGACCTTTCTTACACAGGTCTTACAAACAAAGTATACATCCCAGTTGGTGTAGAAATGTTCTTCTAAAATTGCAAAAGGGTGCATGGGTCGTAACGTAAACTACAACTTTGCAATGCATCGTACCCATGCTAACTTCAGCCTTCGGCTGAAGTTCTTGCGGAAGAATAAAAACTCTCGTGGTAAACCGCGAGAGTTTTTTAGTTTAAAATCGTATGGGGGTGGTAATTGCAACTACAAATTTTGCAGTGCGTTGCACCCCATGCTAACTTCTGCTTCGCAGAAGTTGTTGCGGAAAAATAAAACCTCTCGTGGTAAACCGCGAGAGGTTTTGTTGTTAACAGGGGTTTTTCTGGCAAAGTTTATTTCTTCTCTGCTTCCAACTGTGATTTAAGTTCCTGGACTTTTTCTACGGGCAAATCAACACATTCGGCAATTGTTTGTATATCGATATTCTTTTTTAGCATGTTTGTTGCAGCTTCAATGGCTTTCTGCTGTGTGCCCTGTTCTTGTCCGATAGCAATACCAGCTTCTTTGCCGCTTTCAAAATCATACGTTCTCTGTCGTTCCCAATTCATGAACTGTCTTCTCCATTGCGTATTGTGCTTTGCTTCTTCTGCAAGATGTTCAATTTTTTCTGTAAACTGATCGCTGGCTTTTTTGCCGATAACAAGTTTCAGAAATGCCTTCTGTCTTTCATTTAATACCTTATTACAATTTTTTGCAATGAAAAAATATTTGAAGGCACGGTCTTTTAATTGAATGGAATTGTTCTCGCGGCAAAGATTTTCAAAGCTATAGCAGGCAAGCCCTTTGCCAAATATATCAGGAATACAGATAAAGATTACATAGGAATCTTTTAGTTTTTTGTAAGGTTGACCTGCATTCAGGCAGTCAACATCAATTGCACCCTGATAGTATCTTGCCCGTTCTGGCAGTTCTTTTGTATCTGCAGCCTGCATTTCGATATTGAAAGCATGATTGTCATTTTTTGCATACACATCTAACCGTACACTTTTACTGTCATAATCTGTTTCAATAATTTCTTCACCATGCATTTCAATATGGTCAATTTCCATTTCGAGCAGGATTTCTAGAAGTTCCTTACAGACATCCGGGTTATGTCGCATGACTTTGTAGAAAATGAAGTTGTTCGAGATGTTTGCTTTCTCCCATTTTTCCTCAGGGGTAAGAACTTTTTTTTCTTTTGTTAGGGTTTCTTGTGTACTTTTCTTTGATTTCTTGCTATTTGTTTCTTCCTTTTTTTTGTATGATTTTCATACATATACACTAGGTGCTGACTTTGCGATTTTGACAAAAATTTGGGAAAAAAGTTTGAGAATATTGAAGAAAATTTCGAGAAAAAACTATTAAAAAGTAATGTGAAATTGATAACTGTAAACTGGCCCCACGCACGAGAAACGAGCAGCGCGGAGCGGTACGCGGCCTGGACGCGTACTGACCGGATAGGGAACTGCGAGTTGCGACTGACTAGGGCGACTAGCGCAAAAATAAAACCTCTCGTGTTGCCACGAGAGGTTTTGTTGTTAACAGGGGTTTTTCTGGCAGAGTTTATTTCTTCTCTGCTTCCAGCTGCGATTTTAGTTCAAGAACTTTTTCAATAGGAAGTTTTATACAGCGAGCAATTTTTTCCGGAGAATCCCCCTCTATTAAAAGGCTTTTTGCATCCTCAATGGCTTTCTGCTCAGCACCTTCCTGACGGCCTTGTTCCTGTCCGATAGCAATACCAGCTTCCTTGCCGCTGTCATATTTAATTGTAAGTTCTCTGATCAAATCCATATATTGCTTTCTCCACAGCGAATTATGCTTTGCATCTTCTGCAAGAGCAGCAATTCTTTCTGTAAATTTATTTGACGGAGCATTTCCAGATACAAGGCTCAGAAAAGCCTGCTGCTTTTCTGTAAGTAATTTCTTTCCGTCACGTGATATTTTAGCACAGTTATTTGCAATGAAAAAGTATTTTACTGCACGGTCTTTTAGCTGAATGGAAGTGTCTTCACGGCAAAGGTTTTCAAAACTGTAAACAGGAAGTCCTTTTTTGAAGAAAAATTATGAGTTATCTATAACTTGGTATGGGAATGGTAGTAACTGAAAACTGACCCCACGCACGAGCGTGGAGTGCGCCGAAGGCGGTCGGACTCGAAGAGGACGACTGAGCGTAGCGGAACACGGAAGGCGACTGACTAACCAGAGCTGCGCCGGCGACTGGCGTAAAGATGTTAACAACTTCCGGATATACCGACCAGTCGCCTGACTTCCGACAAGCGGAAGTCTTAGGGTAATTTTTACTTTGGGAAGAATTACTTAGACGACCAGAGGCCGTGGAGGTTGCAGTAGGCGTAGGCTTCGTTTACGGTGTTGCCGTCGACTACGGCGAAGGTGGCTTTTGGTTCCTGGCCGGGCTGCAGGGTTTTGATGTGGATTCCCTGTGCGGACTGGAGGGCGATCCATTCGATGTAGTGTTTGTCTTCCATTGGGTGGGCAACGGAGCCGACGTTAATTTCTACTATATTATCGTGGGTGGTGATTACGGGCACGTGTTTTTCTACGGCGCCGTCGGTTGTGCCTGCGTGGATTTCAATCATTTCTTCGCCGCAGCAGATTGTTGGTACATCTGTTTCTTTTAAGATTGCGATTACCTTGCCGCAGTGTTTGCACTTAAAAAATCTCATCTTCATAGGTCATTCTCCTTGTGTAAGGCGACCGGTCAGAGCCGCCGGGGTATTAAAATAAATTATAACCCCAGAATGCGCAGGCTTCAAATAAAAAATTTGTGTTATATATTTTTAGGATATACAATAATCGGTATGAAGATTAAATCTAAACTTACTATGACTCATATTCTCATTGCACTTTTTTGTGCGCTTTTGATTGCCGTTCCTACCATTAATAAGGAAACTAAGGTTCTTGAAAGCGATGTGCAGCGGCAGATTGATTTGCAGCTTGAGAATATCTACCTGCAGGTTTCGGAATTTGTAAATCAGACTCAGAGTGTGACTAAATCGTGCGCGGATCACTTTGCCAGCATGACGGAATACGACGTTGATGAGGCTGAAGACTTTTTGATTACTGCTATCGATAATAATCCGATTTATTCCATGCTTTACTATACCAGCGCTACTCCGATTCCGGACGGGGGATTTTTGTTTGATAACATTCACTGGCGGGCTCCTTCCACTTTTAATCAGACTACCCGCGAATGGTATATCCAGGCTAAAAAATCGCGCTCGCCTTTCTTTGGAACTCCTTATGTTGACGAGGTTACGGGCGGTCTTGTTGTAACTACTTCCCGCGGCGTTTTTAATCAGAAGGGTTTTGCGGGCGTAATTGGTGCGGATTTTTCTATAGATATGCTGGATGATTTTGTGGATAACATGAAGATTTCTAAAAGCGGTACTTCTTTCTTTATTACTGCGGACGGGCTTTTTATTACCAACGAGGATACCGGCAAGGTTCTTAAGTCCAACTTCTATGATGAATTTGGCGTTTCTGAGCTCAAGGGGGCTGTTCTTACCAGCGATAAGATGATTGAAACCAGCTACGGCGATTATTATTTTGCTTCGCGCAAGATGCCGGGAATTACCGGCTGGACTTTTGTTACAATCGGCCCTAAAAGAGAGATTTTTGAAACTTTGCAGCAGTCTATTGCCCTGGTTCTGATTATGCTGGGTATAAGCATTGTTTTTGCCCTTTTGATTGGCGTGCTGATTTCCAGCAAAATTGTTAAGCCTTTGAGCAAGGTGGGCGCTGCGGTTAAGGAAATTGCTTCGGGCAATGCTGATTTGACTAAGCGTATTGAAAAAACTTCGCATGATGAAATTGGCGACGTGGTTGACGGCTTTAATGCCTTTACACAGAAGCTGCACGAAATTATTTCTAAAATCATGAATGCGGGTAAAAACCTGAACAGTGCGGGTGCGGATTTGTCTTCCAGCACTCAGGATACTTCAAGCTCGATTACTCAGATTATTGCCAATATTGAAAGCGTTCATCAGCAGATTGAAGGGCAGTCTAAGAGTGTTCACCAGACGGCGGGCGCTGTAAACCAGATTGCGTCTAACATTCAGTCGCTTGAGCATATGATTGAAAATCAGTCGCGCTGTGTTTCTGACGCTTCTTCGGCTGTTGAAGAAATGATTGGAAATATTGCTTCGGTAAATACTTCTGTTGAGCGCATGGCAAGTGCTTTTGAACTTCTGGAAGCGGATTCGGCTAACGGTGCGGCAAAGCAGGAAGACGTGAACTCTCGTATTGAGCGGATTGAAGAGCAGTCGCTTATGCTGCAGGAAGCAAATGCGGCTATTTCTGCCATTGCGGAACAGACTAATCTTCTGGCAATGAACGCTGCTATTGAGGCGGCTCATGCGGGCGAGGCTGGTAAGGGCTTCTCTGTTGTTGCGGACGAAATACGTAAACTTTCGGAAACTTCTTCTGATCAGTCCAATACTATCGGCCAGCAGCTGGAATCGATTAAAGAGTCGATTATGCAGATGGTTACCGCTTCGTCTGAGTCTCGGGCTGTATTCAACTCGCTGATTACCCGAATTAACGAAACTGACCAGCTTGTTCGCCAGATTAAGTCTGCCATGGAAGAGCAGAACGAAGGTTCTAAGCAGATTATCAATGCCCTGCACACTATGACCGACTCTACTTCTGAGGTAAAAACGGCTTCTAACGAGATGGCGGTTGGTAACCAGGCAATCCTGAGCGAGGTTCAGAACCTGCAGAACGCTACGGGAATCATGCAGTCCAGCATGGAAGAAATGAAAATTGGTGCCCGCAAAATCAACGAAACCGGCGCCACCCTGAGCGAAATCTCGCATAATCTTGAAGATTCGATTGTGGCAATTGATAACGAGATTAACGAGTTTAAGGTGTAAAGCGCAAAAGGGGGGGGGATGCCCCCTCTTTTTTTTATTTTTTCTTCCTTATAATTCTATATAAATTCTAAATTTCTGTTAAATCTTTAAAAAAAATTGCATAAATGCCGATAAAGTAATACGATAAAGGCTGAATAAATTTGTTTTTATTCTTTGCTTATTTAACCCTTATTTTTTTCAACAAGTCTTTATCCTTTTAAAATTTTAAATCGTATAAATTTGTAAATACTTTTTGGCGAGGTGTATTTATGAAGTGTAAAAATTTCATTTTAGGTGCATTGGCTGCATTGTCTATTTTTGTTTTTTTTCCAACCTGTGAAATCGGTTTAGGTGAATCGGTTGATACTGAGCCACCTACAGGTTCTATTTCAAGCCCGGGAGTAAATGCCGTAATCCGCGATGCGTTTCTCCTTCAGGGACAATGGCACGATGAAGCAGGAATTAAGCAGGTTGCCGTTGAACTCAAATATAATTCAGAAGGCAATAACAAAGGCAAAAAATACTCTTATGATGCCACAATTAACAAGGACAACACCTGGACTTGTAAAATTGACCCAGAAAGCAAAACTCAGCCTCTCGTAGATGGAACATACCTCGCCACAATTGTAATCTACGATAACGGTGGACACCAGACTAAACTGGAAAGATCCTATATTCTTGATAATACTCCTCCGGTTATTGTTTTACAGCGCCCAAGTTCAATTCTTTCAAGTTCTGCCAGCGATACAGATACCTACGGTCAGAAATTTACAATTCAGGGTCAGGCCGCAGATGACAACAACCTCAATAAAATCGAAGTCGAAATTTATTCAGATGAAGAATGTACAGAAGATTTTCTTTTAAAAACCATAACCCTTAATAATGTTCCTTTAGCAATTAACAATGATGTTGCAAGCTATGTTTCTGGTGATACAGAAAAAGAGAGCGATTATTCAAAAATTTATTTTGCAGATGAAGCTTATCAAGATCTAAATGATATGAATGCTTCAGAAGCATCAAAAACCCGCTACTGTAAAATTATTGCATACGATGGTGCTCAACGTTACCCGGCAAAAGGTGAAGAAAAAGATGATGACTCTACCGGAAACAAACAGACAAACTACTATCTTTATGATGATATTTCAGGTTCCATCCTTTCTACCTACAAGGTAAATGAACTTTATGCCATGTTCAACGGCACCTATGCATCTTCTGACTCTTCAAGAAGTGTAGCTACTACAACAAGCTCGATTCTGGAACAGCTGGAAGATAAAGCCCAGACAGTTGCAAAATTTAATCTTAACCCAAAAAATAACCCTACCTTCAGTGTAAGCGGTAAAGATCAGCTTACAGACGGCTGGACTACTAACGATGCCTATAATATTTCAAGCGGCAGCCAGGTTGTAGTTGAAGTTTCTCCAGGTTTGGACGGAATAAGCCTTAATAAAGACAGCCTTAAAGTATATTTTGTAGAATATAATGCCACAACTAAAAAGGTAGAAAGCGTAAAATTCTACCCTGTAACAGAACGCCAGGCTTATGGTTCAGGCTACAAATTCATTACTACAATCAATTCTAGCTACCTTGGAGACGACAATACTTCAAAAACAAAAATCGGAAGTAACTATATTTTTGGAGTTGAAGGATGGGATAAGTCGAACGGTGATGAAGCAGTAGGAAACACAATCATTGCAAGCGGAAAAGGCTACGGTTTCCATCTTGCTTCAAGTGGTGTTGCTCCAACTCTTAATCCAAAGTTTGAAATAAGCGAGAACGGTACTGCCTGGACAGAAGTTACAGACACAATTTTGTACTTAAAGGCAGGAACTTATGTAAAAGTAAGTGGAACTGTTTCTGTAGAAGAAGGTACTCCTGATTTCTCTCTTCTTTTTGGCGATACCGATTCTGGTGCAAGCCTTACTGCAATTGAAAATTCAGAAAATAACTTCAGCTTTACAAAGAAATTTGAGCCAAATGCCTTTGGAACTAAAACTTCACAGCGCCAGATTACAGTAAAAGCATGGCAGGATAAACTCACAACTTCAAAGACTTATACAGTATATTACGATCTTGAGGCACCTACAATTTCGATTTCTGAAGTAAAACCAATTGCTTGTAAATACACAGGTGAGGCAGGAACAATAGACGGAAAACAGTATCTGAATGGAGATAATGTAAGTATAAAACTTACGATTTCTGATAATGATTCAGTTTATACAGCTTCAGATGATGCTACAGATGAAGAAAAATCAAAAAATCCTAAAATTGAAATAGAAGATAGTACAGGTAAGATAATATCAAATACTAATGTTACAACTCTTATAAATTTTGTTTGGGATAATATTCCTACAACACAATTAGCAGACGGTCCAATTACTATTCGAGTAACAGCTTATGACCGTGCAGGTAATAAAAAAGAAATAACAAATAATAACTTTGAAGTAGATCAGGATACAGATAAACCTGTAATTTTGCCAAACAGTGCAAGCCAGCTTACCTTTACTGCAGATAGCGAAGACCTTCCTGCTTCAAAGAACAAATTTGCTTCTGGAAGTCAGCTCATCTTAAAACTCATTGATGATGACGGTCTTGCAAGCATTACTCCATGGCTTGGAACAAATGCAACAAACCTTGTAGAAAAATCAGCATTCTCTCTTCCTGTATCCTCTACAAGCGAAACTTATACCTATAACCTCCCAACTGATGTAGGCTTCCATACATTAAGATTTAAGCTTACAGACAGTAATGGTAAATCAACCTACGTTCCTTCTGAAACAGGCTGCTTCTTTGTAAAGATTACTGCCGGTGCTCCTACAATTCAGGAAGTAAAATCGGTTGTAAAAGATGGCACAGGTGCAGAACTTGATGCAATTTACACTAAGGGTGATACAAGCGACACAGCAAGATATTTTGAAAACAAAGTTAATTTTGATTCAGAATATACAAAATTCAATATTTATCGTTCTACAGACAACACAAACTTCACAGCAATTGCTTCTGATATTGAAGAAGATGGAACAAGTACAATTGAAAACGAACACGGCAGTCTTGCAAAAGTAAGTGGAACATGGGTTTATACAGATACTCTTCATCGCCCTGCAGCCACAACAACCTATTACTACTATGTAGCTGGTGTAGACGGAACAGATGAAGAAAAGAGTAACAAGAAAAACGTTACCTGTAAGGTTGATAAAGAAGTGCCGGTTGTAGTATTAAGTGCTTTGCCAGGTGCAAGCGATACAAAGGCAACTTCATATATTTTCAGTGCCACTTCAAAAGATACAGGCGGTTCTGGAATTGAAAAGATTGTTCTTACAATTACAGACAAAACTGATGAAAGCAAAACAATGACTCTTACAGAAGAAGGTCAGGGTGCTGCAATTGCCTCACTTTCTAAGACCGTAACTTATGCAAATGAAGAAGTATTTACAGGCAGCGATGGTAAGGCTCTTGAAGGTTATAAGAAAATTACTCTTAAAGCAATTGATACAGCCGGAAACGAATCTGCAAAATTCACATTCGATGGAAACACAGAACTTACTTCTACGGAATTCCTTTATGATAAGGCAAAACCTACTTTATCAGTAACTTCTGATCTCCGCGAATATATGCCAAACGAAGGCTACACAATCAGTGGAAGCGTTTCAGATTCATATTCTATTAAGTCTCTTAAAATTACAGAAACCTTTACACCAAAAGATACTACTGCTTCAAAGGTAGAAAAAACAGCAGATATTATTGCAGATGTAGGTAGCTCAACAGTTCCAGCACAGACCTTCGCAGACTTCCAGCTTCCTCTTGATTATACATCTGGAACAAATCTTGATGACGGAACCTATTCTTACTCAATCACTCTTACAGATAAGAAAGGCAACGAAGATACAATTACTTTTGCAAGCATTGTAGATAAAACAGCTCCAACAGTAACAATCACAACTCCAGAAACAGACGACAGCTACAAGGCTGAAAACGCAATCAGTGGAAAAACCTTCCAGTTTGAAGGTGACCTTGAAGAAGATAACAGTTTGAGTGGCGTTTATTATGCAATCGTAGCAAACGGTGCTGCTGCACCAAGTGTCCCAACTGCTGATGTTACAACTGCTGAAGCCTGGGAAAATAAAGGCTTTACAAAGGTAACAAACTTCGGAACTACAAACTGGAAAACTAAAAAGAACTTCCGCGTAAAAGGTTCAGACCCAGACTCTGCATATCCGGATTCTCTTGAAGAAGGAAGCCAATACAAGATTATAGTTTACGCTGTAGATAAGGCTGGTAACGTAGGTCATACAAAGGGTGCATCTAAAGCAGAAAGAAGCTTTGATGTGGATATGGCAAAGCCAGATATAAAATTAACACCGTTAGCAAATACAATTCTCAATATAAATACAACAGAGGATCAGGATGGTAAAAAAGGAGAATTCTACATACAGGGAACCTCAACAGATTCATTAGGTTTGGAAAAAGTAGAAATTACTTATATTTCTGATGCTCAAAAAGAGGCTGATGAGGATGCTCAGACTATTACTTTCTCTGCAACTAATGGGGCTTTATCGAGTGATAATAGTTGGAAACAGAAATTTGTTTATGGTTCAGAAGCAACTGCTTCTAATGGAAGTATAAAACTCACTGATGGTATTTATACCTTTAATATAAAAGCAACAGACTTAATTGGAAAAACAAAAGAACTTGATGAGATTGTGCTTACTGTTGATACAAAAATGCCAGATATTAAGACAAGCTCTCTTAAATTGGATGGAAGCACATACAGTTCAACAAAATATTATGAGTCTAAAGCTTTGGAATTGATTGTAAATGTTGAAGATGGCTCAGCTGGTTCTGGAATTTCCAAAGTTCAGGTTGCTACTAAAAATGCAAGCGGTAATAAAGTTTATAAGTCATGTTCTCTTACAGATAATTCAACAGTAGAATGGACTGCTACTGTTCAGTTTTATAATGAAGGAGATAATGAATTATATATTACAGCAAAAGATAAAGCTGGAAATGAAATAGAAACAGGATCTCCAATAACAGTAAAAGTTGATACAACAGCTCCAGAACTTGAATTGGATAAATATCAGATAGGTAACGGCTCTGTTTTGGATGCGGCTAGTACAATTTATATCAATGGAACCTCAACTCTTACACTTTATGGAACTTATTCAGATGCTCAGAGTGGCGTAAGAGAACTTTCATTCTCTGGAACAAAGAATAACGACCAGCCAGCCGATGGAAATGTTTTATATTCAATAAAAACAACTGCTGACTCAGCTGCAAGTGACTATGATACATTTGGAAATATTACTAATAAATTAAAAATTCAATCTTGGAAGGCTGTATTTACAAATGGTACAGACGGAATTATAGAAACAGGTGACTGGAAGGTAAAAGGAAGAAATAATGCCGGTTCTTCTGGTGTACCAACAGAAAAGAATCTGTTTACGTTGAATAAAGATGTAACAAAGCCAGTTCTTAAAAATATCAGCCTTGCAACAGATAATGATGATTACTCTGTTTATAAAAAGACAGAAGAAGGAATTGTATATTATTATGCAAATAATCAGACAGGTAAGTTTAAAATTTCTGGTCTTGCAGAAGATAATCGCGGAACAGAAGGACCTGCTTCTGGTGTAGATAAAGTAAAAATTACAATTGTAAACACAGCGGTTCCTACAAAGAAGATAGAAAAAGAAGAGTCTTCTGTAAACTTCTACGATATACTTCTTGCAGATACAGATGCTGAGGGAAACGTAACTGCTTACTGGACAGAAGGTGCAACAGCAACAGTAACAGTATTTGATAAGGCTGGAAACGAATGCCAGCAGCCAACTGTTCTTAATATTAAATTCGATACAGAAGGTCCTGCAGGCGTACATTCTATTGATACATCTGGAAAAGATTTGTTCTTCCGTCTTGGAGAAAACGATAATGATGATATAGATCGTTCAAATTCAGACTGGAACGGAGGAAGTGCTTCGACAGTTAAGATTGACCAAGACGTAGGTGGAAAATACTCAACCACAACTTACGGAAACGCTCAGACTGTTACAGTTCGTGGTACATTTAATGATACAGGAAGTGGAGTAGAAAAAATCTACTATTATATTGCTTCTTCAAAAGCAGATGCCAACGGTGTAACAGTTGAAAACTTTAGAACAAAGACTTCAAATTACTTTACTCCTATTGTAGAAACCTCAAAAGAGACTGTTGAGCAGCAGGCAAAACGTCGTGTCTTCTATACAGATACTTTGAATAACGGAAGCCTTTATAATCCAGATTCTACAGGTACAGAAAAATACAATACTAAGATTACAGATATTAATGTAAAAGATGCCTCAACTAAGAGATATTACACAAGTATTACTTCAACCTTTAAAGCTACAATTCCAGGCTTTACGCCAAACGAATCTAATTATTTAGTTCTTATTGCCGTTGATAATGTTGGTAATGCGAAAGTAGATGGCATGAAACTTGTTACACAAGAAGAAGGTGAACCTTCGGCTTCATTAAAGACATATTCAAATTATCTCATTAATGTTGATACTACAGTTCCAGATGTTCCATCATTATCTGGTTATAAGTTAAATAAGTACATAAAACCTAGTGATGATAATCAAAAGATTACAATTACAGGAACTGCTACAGATAATCTTTCTGGAGTTGCAAGTCTTGTTGTAAAAATTAATAACGGAAATAAAGAGATTAAAAAAGATATAACAACTTTTGGAACTATAAAAACAATTAGCAGTGGTAAGGTAATAAAGACTTCTGATGATAAATATAATATTGTTCAGACCAATGCTCAAAATGAAGAAACTGTTATTGAAGAAGATATTGGCGAAGAATATAAAGACGTTACAGAACTCTCTTCAAAGAATACCTGGTGGAAGGCAGAAATCAAGAATACTGCTTTTGCAGGTGTCGGTGTCTCGTCAGGCAGCAATATCGTTGTTGAGCTTGAAGCAAAAGACAATGCAGGTCTTTCAAAAACCTATACAGTTGGCACAGTAGTTGTTGATACAGAAGGTCCAACTGTTAAGATTAATAAAGTTCCTAATGCAGGAACTGCAAAAATTGGAAGTGAAGATGTACCTTTAGTAAATGGAGCTTCTCTGACAATAGAAGGTTCTGCTACTGACTCTGCTAGTGGACTTAAGGCTAATACTGCGCTTAACTTGTACTACACAACAAAAGATTCTCCATCAGCTCCTACTAATGATACAATAAGTGAAACTGCAAGTGATGTTGGAACAAAATGGATTAAATATAACCCTGCAGAAGGGCTTGGTGGTACACAGGGAAATACCTGGGAATTCAAGATTGATACTACTCAGTTGAAAGATAACACCGTTACATATTTCTCTGTTTCTTCAGAAGATGATGTCGGAAATATTGGTTATTCAACTCCTTATAAAGTAAAAATTAACCAAGATAGTGACCGCCCTATTATTACTCTTTCAAACCTTGAACTTGCAACAACCAGTGGCGCAACAACTTATTTAAAGAGTACCAAAACATTGTATCTGACCGTAACAGACGACGATGGTGTTAGTAAAATAGAATACAAAAAAACTGGTGATTCGGACTTTGTTCTTTATTCAAATGGTGTAACAAATCTTGCAGAAGGTCCAAATACTGTACAATTTAAAATAACTGATGGTGCAGGAGGAGTATTTACAAGCGGAGCTGCTGATACAACTGTTGCTGGAAATACAATTTCTCATCAGCCAAAGATTACAGATGGTACAACGACAATTTCAAAAGCTCTTTCTTTCAATGTTGTAACAGAAACCCCTCATATTGAGAAAGTTCAGTATTCTTATTATGACAGTGAATCTACAGCCACAACTGAAGAAGAAAAATGGTCTGCCTATGCTGATACTTTGCGAACCCTTGGTGGAAAATACACAAAACTCAAATTAAAAATCTCTGCTTCTTCAGCCCAGTCTATAGCTTCAATTACAGGAACATATCATGGTTCTTCAGATGTAGCTGTAACATTTAATTGTAAAGATAACAATCACAATGATATAAATTTGCATGACTGGGAGTCAGGTGCTATTGCATTGACTTCTGCTGCAAACTTTGAAGGAAGGCAGACAATTGATATTGTTGTTTCTGACATAGTAACACCAACTCCTATGACAACAGAAAAATCATATTCAATCAGTATTGATAATAAAGCTCCAGAGCTTTCTATTTCAAAACCTGATGCAGGAAAACAGCTTAGCCGCGACCAGACTGTTCGTGGTGAAATAAAAAATGAAAGTGATCCAAAATTGTACTATGCTGTTTCTCGATATGCGGCTACTGCAGCTGACGTTCAGCCGGATAGTAATACCGATAAACGTATGGGTGGAGAAAATAATACTGTTGTACTTGCAACAAAGTGGACTGAAATCGAACATTATGATGATGCAGGAACCTGGTATGTTTACTTTGATGGAACAGACTCAACTTCAGAAGAAGACCATACAGAAAAATTTGCCACATATTTAACAGAAGAATATCTCAATCTTACTACAAAACAGAATATTCTTGATAATAAATATGATGAAATTCCAGCAGTTTATTTCTGGATAAAAGCAGAAGATGATTGCGGAAATAAAACCATCTTGCATAGACAATATGATATTGACCCATATGGTGAGCGACCGGAAGTTACAATTACTTATCCTGTAGATGTTCTAAAAAAAGATTCTACTACTGAATATGAAGCTCCAACTCTTGGTGGTACAATCCGAATGACTGGTACAGCAACAGATAATAATGAAGCAAAATACGTTTGGGTTCAGATTGATAAAGATAGCACTGTCGGATTTAGTAAAGATGAACTGAAATTCTTAAAAGATAATGGTTATCCAATTGGTCAAATTAGTACAAACAAGCCACTTGCTTCTGTTCCTGCAAGTCTTGATGATGGAGCCGATGCTGCTGCGGATTACGGTATTATGGTTCCAGTAAGCGGTTCCAGCTGGGCTCTTAATTTAAATGCAAATGGAGAATTTGACCCGGAATCAGACAAAGCAAGACTTACAATTAGAGTATACGCTACAGATGAGGATGTGGATGCAAATAGTAAAAAGACCATTCACAAAAGTAAGGTAAAAACTCAGGTTATATATATTGATGCCGATGCTCCTTATTCTGAAAACTTAAAACTTGTTCAATACACAACTGGAGACACAATTGGAGCTCAAAAAACTTACTCCGATGGAGTTAGTGTGAAAGGTATCTGGTATCTTACAGGTAACTATATAGATGCATCTTCTGGTATAAAAGAAATTAAATATAAAGCCGAGAATCAGACTGAAAAAACTGTTATTGCATCTGGTGGAGATTCTTATACATCATCTTCAGATTCAAATCTGTGGTTTAAACCAATAAAAGAGGACGGCACTGACTA
>NZ_AJGU01000039.1 GCF_000260795.1 Treponema sp. JC4 | reverse complement strand
TTACTTTTTTCAAGGCTCCCTAAAACTTGGGAGTTTTTTCTTTTTAACCCGCTGAAGAGCAGTGTAGGGAGCCTAGAGCGCCTGGAAGGCGCGAGCGCTCACAAGCGGCCTGCAGCCGCTTGTGAGTAAGCAGACGCATAGCGGCTGCGCCGGAAAGTAGAGTAGGGAAGTAAAACTCCAGGTTGTAAATAAATGCTTCTGACTCAACTATCTGTGATCCAAAAGACTTAAAAGTTATCAGATTAGACTTCCAATTTTGATGCTTTCACAAGCATCAGTCTGTCCTCTAAAAATAATAGACTTCCCTTTATCAGCTTTACCTTGGGAACTCTTACTTTCAATTATTACTACCTCTCTGCGGGAGAAACGAAGGGCTTGTTCGGGAGCGCAGCGGACGAATGAGCGTCAGCGAACCCGTAGTTGCGACTCTTCGTGCGACTCGCCTAAAATCTCCATAGAAACAAAAAAAAACTCCCCTGAAACAGGGGAGCTATGGATTTGATTTGTATTTTACAATAAAACTACAGTGCTAAATCGCCGTCTTTGATCCAGCCGAGGCGGCGGAAGAGAAGTCCGAATGCCCATGAAAGAAGGCCTGGCAAAATAAAGCAGATTAATACGAGGCCAAGCCAGTTGAAGGCTGTCGGGCTGATTGCGCTGGCTCCGTGTCTGATAGCTGCTTCGCTTGGTGAGTACCAGCCGCTTACTACGCCAATCTGACCTACGAGGCCGCAGGTTCCCATTCCTGAGCTTACAGCAGGGCCATTCATTTCCATTTTGAAAAGGCAGGTTGAGATTGGACCTGTGATAACTGATGTCAAAATTGCTGGCAGCCATACTTTTGGATTTTTGATGATGTTAGGCATCTGAAGCATACTTGTTCCCAATCCCTGTGAGAGAAGGCCACCCCATTTGTTTTCGCGGAAGCTGAGAACGGCAAAGCCTACCATCTGAGCACAACAGCCGGCTACTGCTGCACCACCGGCAAGACCTGTAAGTCCGAAAGCGGCGCAGATTGCGGCAGAGCTGATTGGAAGGGTAAGTGCAACACCGATTACAACTGCAACGATGATTCCCATTACGAAAGGACGGAGTTTTGTTGCCCATACTACCAGGTGTCCGATAGAAGCAGCTGCGGCTCCGATGTGTTTTGCAAAGAGAACTGTAAGAAGGGAGCCAACCAGGATTGTAACTGCTGGAGTAACGATAATATCAACCTTTGTCTTTTTGCTTACAAGGTTTCCGCACTCTGCGGCGATGATTGCAATAAATAAAACTGCGAGTGGTCCGCCGGCACCGCCTGTTACGTTAGCGGCTGCGCCTACTGCTACGAGTGAGAAAAGTACCAGGGCAGGAAGCTGCATTGCAAAGCCGATTCCGACTGCCATTGCGGCACCTACAACATGAGCTTCTGCTGCAAATGCACCGGCATCGACTAAAAACTTGAAGAAGGCATTTTCACCCAGACGCAAAAGCTGCTGTCCGAGGGTTCTGATAATTGTACCGATAAGCAGGGAGGCAAAAAGTCCCTGCGCCATTCCGCTCATCGCGTCGATGAGGTAACGTTTAGCGTATTTGTTCATACGACTGTCTCCTGAAGCGGGCATAATAATCCCGCTAAAAAAAAGTTAATAATGTAATTTGGATATTATTTTGTGTCAGCCTGAAACTGACCGGCAGGATGTGTATTACGCTGTGCACCGTGGTGTCGCAGGTAAATCAGGACGCTATGGACTCTGACAATGTTCATTCCTAACGTAATTTCTTAGAAAATATTACAAAAGATTTGAAATCTTTGCAAGTTATGGGGGCGAGGGGAGTGAGGTTAGCCGGGGGGCTAGAATACCGGATTAAAGAGTTTGAAAGCCGGAGTATGACTGTAAGGCTGGTCAATCTGGATGAAAGCTGCGTCTATTACACTTGGTGTAATTGTAAGTATTGCAAAGCTTGGAGGATAATTTCCGCGGGGGCGGTTACAGCTTCCAGGATTCAGGATTTTTACGTTATGTTCTGTTTCTGTTGTAAAATATGGCAGGTGAGTGTGGCCATATAGGGCAATTTTGCAATATTCTGCGTCGGCCCGCATTGTGAGGGGGTAAAGCGTAAAATTTACGTTTTCGTTGTGGCCGTGGCAGAGGTAGATGTTCTTTCCTGCGGCTGTAAGCACCTGGTAGGCTGGCATTTTGTTTGAAATGCTTTTCTGAGGAAGAATTTTATAAGAAGAAGGGTCGCAGTTTCCCTGAACGTATGCGATAACTGGAGGAATTATAGAGCGAAGTTCGTCTGAAGTTTCGGCTTCTTCCAGAAGATGGGCAAGGTCGCTGGCGCCGTCTCCGCAAAAGGCAATGGCATCGCAGCCTGGACCGTAGTGAAATACGAGGTTTTTGAATATTTCTGAATTTCCGTGGGAATCGGAAAGAACGAGTATTCTTGCAGACTCTTTTTTAGAAAGAGCTTCAATGTCCTGAGGGCTTCCTATCAGTCTGTTTTCGTTTTCAATAATTTCTATCATAAACTCTCTCTTTCTGCTATTCGATTACAAAATGATTAATTGATTTGAGGCCGGATTCCGGATCGGTGTAATTATGAAATTTTCTTTTTTGAGTAATTTTTTCAAGATGATATAAAATATCAGGATAATCTGCAAAAGAAAAATCACAGAGGATTGTGTGTTCTATAAAGTTGAAGATTAATTTTTTTGTGTCGTCGCTTACGGTTTTTGACCCTTCTTCCGCCTTCAGCTCGTCCGTAATATCTGTATTTTGAGTTTTATCTATTATAAAGTCGCAGGTGGATTCAATTCCAAGTGTGTCATCCTGAGGATAAAGGGCAACTACCGGGAATGGAACCTCCTGATTCCATAAATCCTGATTGCGGGCAAGGGCAAGGTGTGAATGCTCTGGAGCGCCCAGAAGAAGGATGCCGCCGAATTCAATTTCGGGGTCAGAAAGGATGTTAAAAAGCTCTGTAGCATAGGAACGGCCGCCGCGTTTGAAATCATCCGGGAAGCGGAGAGGATAAATGATTCCTCCGTCTTCATAAAGCCCGTAATTCTGCTGGAGTTTTCCTATTATTTCGGTCTCAAAATCTTCTGAATTGAAATCGTAGCCGAAGAGAACAAGGATTTTTTTATTTGAGAAGGTATGAGAATGTGGAGTTTCCTGTATTTCAGAAGTATTTGATGATGAAAGCTGTATTTCGAGTGAATTTTGTGATGTCCCTTCTGCCTTTTTACCGCAGGAAGTGAGGGCGGTAAGAGTCAATAAAATGAAAGCAGAAGAGGTCAGTTTTTTACTTAGTTTTTCTTTCATGCCGCATATCTTAACGAATTTAGCCTAAACATAAAAGTATATAAGTTAAAAGTAGAAAAATTTTCTATTATATGATAGATTGCTTTTATCATGGCGTTAGTAACTCCTTTATTGGCATTAATTGGTAGTTTGGGCTTCCTTCTTTACGGTATGAAGCTTATGAGCGACGGTATTCAGAAGAGCGCAGGAGAGCGAATGCAGCGAACCCTGAGCCTTGTTACAGGAAACCGTTTTACAGCCCTTTTGACGGGTATGTTCATCACTATGGTGATTCAGTCATCTGGTGCTACTACTGTCATGGTTGTTACCTTTATCAATGCAGGTCTTTTGACACTTGCTCAGTCGGTGGGGGTAATTTTTGGTGCCAACATTGGTACTACAATCACAGCATGGATTGTAGCCATTTTTGGCTTTAATTTTAAGATTTCTGCGGTGGCTCTGCCTCTTGTCGGAATCGGTTACTTTGTTTCAATTGTAAAAAAAGCAAAATATGCAAATATAGCCCAGGCTTTGATGGGATTTGGAATGCTGTTCATGGGATTGAGCGGACTTTCCGAAGTTTTTACCCCGGAGCAGCTGGGCTTTTTATTTGTAATAAAAGGTGAAGGCGTAATTTCAATTTTAGTTGGCTTTGTAATTGGTATTTTTATTACAGCCATGCTTCACTCTTCATCAGCTTTTTCTGCAATCGTAATTACAATGGCTTACAACGGTCTTGTTTCCTGGGAACTTGCTGCTGCAATGACTTTGGGAAGTAATATCGGTTCTACAATCGATGCTGTTCTTGCGGCAATGGGAACTAATGCTGATGCCCGCCGTTCTGCTCTTGTACACGTACTTTTTAACGTATTCGGTACAATTCTTGCCCTGATGTTCTTCCATCCATTCCTGGATTTGATTATGTTCGTAACTCCGGGCGGAGAACATTCAAATATTGCAATCCGTATTTCAGTTTTGCATACAGTTTTCAAGCTGCTTTCTACTGTTGTATTCCTTCCTTTTACAAATCAGCTGGTAAAGCTTACCCAGCTTATGATAAAGGACGACAAGGAAGGCGAAAGAAAGGAATTCAGGCTGGAATTTATCGAGACAATCGGAAAGGACAACTTTGCAACTCATATTATCCGTGCAGAAAAAGCTGTAAGCGATATGTGTGATGTTGTTTCTGTTATGTTTGACCGTATTCAGATTGGCGTTACTAAGCGTGATTCAGATTACGAAGAGCATTATATGATTGCCGAGCAGGAAGAAGATTATGTTGACCAGATGCATGAGCAGATTACCCACTATCTGATTAAGTGCAGCGGACTTCAAATTACTGAAAAACAGCGTAATCACGTTTCAATCATGCTTCAGATTGTTGATGAGCTTGAGAACATGAGTGATAACTGCTACACAACAATTATGCTCATTCAGCGAAGTATAGAAAAGAAGATGAAGTTCCAGTCCAGCGATATGGAAAGAATGCTTCCGTATGTTGAGCTTGCCCGTCAGTTCCTTCAGTTTATTCACATCAATATTAATAAGCAGATTACACAGGAAAAGCTGGAGCTTGCACGAGAGCTTGAAGACGGCATTGACGCATTCAGAAAGGATCTGAAAAAGGTTGCAAGAAAGCGTCTTGAAAACGGTGCAGATGTTAAATCTGAGCTTTTGTATATCGATATGGTTCGTCAGATCGAAAAAATCGGAGATAACTGCTTTAATATTTCGGAAGCGCTCACTGCTTCTTAATAAGTATTTGTTATAAAAACCTCTTTTGTCCAATAAAAAATTTGCGTGATGTTTTTTGGTATGTTACAATAGTTTTATAGTAAAAAAACTATTGTATTTAAATATACAGGGGAAAAACAACAAAGGAGGATTTCTCTATGACTATTACCAAAAATCTGGAAGGCGAAAAGCTTACAATTGCACTGGAAGGCCGTCTGGACACGGTTACTTCACCTGATTTGGAATCAGAATTAAAGACCGCTCTTGAAGGTGCTAAAGAACTGATAATGGATTTCACAAAATTGGAATACATTTCATCTGCTGGACTTCGTGTA
Organism: Treponema sp. JC4; assembly: GCF_000260795.1. GTDB lineage: Bacteria > Spirochaetota > Spirochaetia > Treponematales > Treponemataceae > Treponema_D. Next base: position 13,656 of record NZ_AJGU01000039.1, on the reverse strand, counting down.
CTCTTGTCTGCTCATAAAAAAAATGGATGGTAAGGGCGGAAAGATGAAAATCACTAACATCAACGAAATGGTTCGTGAGGTACTTGAAGTTACTGGCTTTATGAATGTTCTTACTGTAGAGTAAGGATTTTATTCATCCGGGAACTAAGTCAAGCAGGAGGAAAAGAACTATGAAATCAGATGTTGTTGTTGTAAACAGTCAGGGGGGCGGGTTTACAAAAGCTCTTGAAATAGCAAAAAATACAGCTAAATATGAAGGTCTTTCAAAGAAGTCTACACTTCATGTTCAGTTAATGACTGAAGAAATGCTTAGCCTTGCAAGTATCGTAGCAGGTGCTGAAAGTATTTCTTTCTGGATTGAAAAAGAAGGCGATAAGTTTGCATTCCATTTTTCAGCTAAAACTGTAATGAATCAGGAAAAGAAGGCAGAACTTCTTGCTGCAGCTACTTCTCGTAAAAATGAAGCTGCAAAATCATTCCTTGGTAAACTTCGCGATGCCTTTGAAAATGCAATGCTTGCAGATCCAGATCATTCAGAAGATATCCCTGAAGATATTATGGGAGATCTTGCAAACCATGAAATTTCTGATACTGAATACGATGGTTATGAACGCTCTGTACTTTGCCGACTTGCCGATGAAATTAAGGTAGGAATTCGCGGTGGCGTTGTTGATATGACAGTCCTTAAAAAAATGGACTAAAAAGCAGCTTAATGCGTAAAAAAGGCTGTCCAATTTTTATTGGACAGCCTTTTTTTTTTTGTGTGCTTGTTATTAGTTATTAGAGTACAGGCTTCATGCTTGTCATGTATGCATGGCACGGGCGTAATGCAACTTACAATTGGCAGTTATCGTTCCCGTGCCTTAACCTGTTCTTACAGAACAGGTTTCATAGATGTCATATAAGCTCTAAGCTTGCGTCCTACAACCTCGATAGGGTGGTTGCGGATTTCAGCATTTACGGCTACAAGTTCTGTGTTATTTACGCAGTTGTCTTTAACATCAAGGCCTTTACCGATAACGTCTGTGTGGAGTTTTGGCATAAGGTCTTTTGCCATCATTGGAGCTGCAACGCGGCTGAAGAGGTAACATCCGTACTCAGCAGTATCAGAAATTACGCGGTTCATTTCGTAAAGGCGTTTGCGGTCGATGAGGTTTGCAATAAGAGGAACTTCGTGGAGTGATTCGTAGTAAGCAGATTCTTCCTTAATACCAGCGTCAACCATAGTTTCGAAAGCAAGTTCACAACCAGCTTTAACCATAGCAACCATCAAAATACCCTTGTCGAAGTATTCCTGTTCTGTGATTTCATCAGCTGCTTCTTTTGTTGATTCGAATGGAAGCTTACCTGTATCTTCGCGCCATGTAAGAAGGTCTTTATCTCCTGCTGCCCAGTCTTTCATCATTGTGCTGGAGAATTTTCCGCTGATGATGTCGTCCATGTGCTTCTGATAAAGTGGTGCAAGCAAAGTTTTGATGTCTTTTGAAAGCTGGTTAGCCTTGATTTTTGCAGGGTTTGAAAGGCGGTCCATCATGTTTGTAATTCCACCCCATTTAAGAGCTTCTGAAATTACGTTCCAGCCGTGCATCAAAAGTTTTGTAGCATATTCTGGGCTGATTCCTTCTGCAACCATTTTGTCGAAACAAACGATTGTTCCTGCCTGCAGCATACCGCAGAGGATTGTCTGTTCACCCATAAGGTCAGATTTAACTTCTGCAACGAAAGATGATTCAAGAACACCGGCTTTGCTTCCGCCCATACCTACAGCAAGAGCTTTAGCCATTGCCCAACCCTTTCCTTCAGGGTCGTTAGCAGGGTGAACAGCGATAAGGTCAGGTACACCAAATCCGCGCTGGAATTCGTGCCAAACTTCTGTACCTGGTCCTTTTGGAGCACACATGATTACTGTGATATCAGGACGGATTTCCATTCCTTCTTCAATCATGTTGAATCCGTGTGAATACCAGAGAGCTGAGCCCTTCTTCATCTTTTTCATAACTTCTGTGATTACAGGAGTGTGCTGTTTATCTGGAGTAAGGTTACCAACAAGGTCAGCAGTTGGAATCATTTCGTCGTAAGTACCAACTTTGAATCCGTTTTCTGTAGCGTTTTTCCAAGACTGGCGTTTTTCTGTAATAGCCGATTCTCGGAGTGCGTATGAAACGTCCAATCCTGAGTCACGGAGACACATACCCTGGTTGAGTCCCTGAGCACCGCAACCTACGATTACGATTTTTTTACCTTTAAGAGCGTTAACTCCGTCTGCAAACTCGTCTTTTGACATTGAACGGCAATGTCCCAACTGAAGGCGTGCTTCACGCCAAGGAATAGCATTAAAATAGTTGTTTCCCATTTTTTAATGACCTCTTGTTATAAGTTTTTACGGCTTTAGTATAACGGTGAAGTTGTGTTGCGTAAAGTGAATTATTTAACATTTAATATTGCGAAATTATCAATGTTAAATGTGCTTTATATATGGATACATTATCCAATAACCTGCACACTCTTCTAACTTTTATGAATTTACACAGACAAAAAAATTTGCTTTCTACATATTTGAAAAGTATAATTCAAGAACAAGATGTTTTATTTATAAGTTAAATTAAACTGTAGGGGAATAATGCATGATGAAACGAATTAGTATTTTTTTCTCTTTTCTATTGATAAATTATATTTGTTTTGCAGATATTCCGTTATGGTTAAAACAGCCGGAAAAAGTCTTTCCTCAAAATGAATATATTCGAGCTATGGGTGAGGGAACTTCTGAAAAGTTGGCTCAAAATTCTGCGCTTACAGGTATTTCCCAATTTTTTAATACTAAAGTCGAGGTTCTGACAGTTGCAGTGAAAGAATCAAATGCCATAATAAGTGAAGATAAACAACGCTTTGATTCAAAACAGTCTTTCTCACAAATTGCTAAAATTACTTCAACAGCAGAGTTTTTTTGTGTTTATTTCACAGAGCCTTATTATGATAAAAAAAGTGATAAGTATTCAGTATTGGCTTATATCAACAGAAGTGAGGCTTTAAAGATTTATAAATCTCGAATCACAGCTATTATGGACTCTATAGAAGAATACGAGTCATATTCAAAAAACGAAATTGAACCTTTTCTGATTCTTTCTTTATTAAAGAAAGAGCAAACTTTAGCTGTTTTAGCAGAGAAATACATACAGTCAGAAATACTTCTTGTTCCATCGGATAGTGAAGTTTACAAAAAAGATTTACAGACAATAAGTCATATAAAACCACAAGTTGATAAATTGAAAACACAGATGACATTTTCTATAAATATGATTCAAAAAGAGCCTGTATATAATCCTGTTTTCAGTACTATTGCGTCTATCCTCGAAAAAGATGGTTTTGCATATTCTATTTCAGGAGCAAAATATCAGATTATTGTTGATATTGACTGCATTGAAGAATCTTATGAGGCTGGTCAGTTTGTACGCCCATCAGTTGATATTGCTATAGTAAATAATTCTGGAAATGGAGTTTATACATATTCAAAAGCATTTCCAAGAATTGGAAGTAAGACAACAGAACAAGCCTATACTCGTGCAGTAACAAAAATTAATCAAGATTTAAAAGATAATTTTTTGCAGGAATAATTTTTATGAAATATAACTTTGGGGGTAAACATGAGAAAGTTAGCAAAGCTTTGTGCTATTTGTATTGTTTTTTCAATTGGAATGCCGTTTTATGCAAAAGATTCTGAGTTTGAAGATTTGCTGAATAAGGCCGCAACAGAAGTTACTGCTGATATTGAAAATTCTGTAACCTCGATTGCAATTCTTGATGTTCAAACTGAATATTGGGCTGTGTCTGATTATATTGTTGATGAACTTGCCCATTATTTTACCCGCCGTTTTGGTGTTGGAAATGTTATTGCTCATGATGAATTTACACGATCATTGATTGAAAAAGAACTTGATTATCAACAGTCTGGTTCTGTAAGTGATGAGACCATTCAGGAAATTGGAAGAGAACTTGGAGTTGATTGTGTAATTATAGGTGAGTTTACAGAGATTTCCAGCGGTTATCAGCTTTTTGTAAAAGCTAATCATGTGGAAACAAAAAAGATTCTGTGTTCCTGGAAGGCTAAAATTAAAAAAACTGATAAGGAAGTAAAATTTCAGATTGAAAAATCAAAAAAAGGAAGTCGCCCTGTGGCTCAGGTTTCATCTAAACAAAAAAATCAGTCTCAAAAGAGTACTACAGGGTTGATGGCCTCTATGATAAATGAAAATGGAGATGATGTTTCTGTCCTATATCCAGCTGATATTATTCGTTTTAGAGTTTCATCTGAAAAAAATGCATATCTTGCTATTTTGTGTATTGATGCGAAAGGTGATGAAGAATGGCTTCCAATTCAAAATAATTATATCAGGGCTGGGGAAAGCAGAATTTTCCCTGATATTCCTGGAGCAGTTCTTAGAGTTGATGAAGGAATGTTTGGTGATGAGCAAGTGGTTGTGTATGCTGCAAATACAGAAGAAGAACTTCCAAATCGAAAAAGTATAATGGCAATTAATGGATCAAGAGGACTCTCATTGGTTAGTGGCAGCACAAGTGCTGTAAAGGAAACAATCAATTATACAATAAAGCGAAGATAGGTGGGATTATGAAATTCAGAAAGTGATATTTTTCAGGTCTTTTGGTATTGATATGTTCAGCATGTATTTTTGGGCAATCTTCCCGAAAACTGACTTTAAGTTCAACAGATAATCAGAAAAATAAAACTGTAACGCCTGTAAGCGAGGCACCTCGTATTGAGCTTGCAAAAAATCAGATTTGTAATGTTTATGCAATTGCTTATAGTCCGGATGGTAAGCATATTGTTGCAGGATATAATAATAATCAGGTTCGAATTTGGGATGCCACTACTGGTAAAATGGAGCGTGTATTAAAAGGGCATTCAGGAGTTGTATGGTCTGTGGCATATAGTCCAGATGGAAAGATGGTAATTAGTGGCTCTGCTGATAAAACCGTAAAATGCTGGGATGCGGAAACTGGTAACCTTATCAGAACCCTACCAGATAAAAAAGGCGATCAGGGACATTCTTCTATAGTTTCATATGTTACTTTTAACCCAAGCGGAACTTATATTGCATCAGGTTCATCTGACAAAAGCGTTAAATTTTGGGATGCGGCTACAGGTATGCTGCTTCAGACTCTTTCGGATACTCATACGAAAACTGTTGCTGCAATATCATATAGTAAAAGCGGACGATACGTAGCAACAGCATCATGGGATAATACTACAAAAATCTACCATGCAATGGGTGGAATTGAACGGAATTTACTTACTGGTCATAATGGTGCGGTATATGCTGTTGAATTCAGTCCTGATGAGAAATATATTGCAACAGGTTCGGCTGATAATTCTATACGTATTTATGATGTTGAGAATGGAAAATTTGTTCGCGCTATTACTGATATTACGGGAGAAGTTTGGACTATTTCATACAGTCCTGATGGAAAAATAATAGCTGCCGGAACTTCAGATGGCAGTGTCGTAATTTTCGATTCTATTACTGGTAAAAAAATAACCCGTTTTGACGGTCATCAAAAAGAAGTTCGTTCCTGTGTTTTTGATTTAAAAGGCGGTCATCTGTTTACAGGCGACAGTGAAGGCATTATAAAAATGTGGGATGTAGAAAAAGGAACACTTCTAGTTACAATGCTTCAGGTAACAGATGGTGAATGGGTAACTTGGACTCCAGATGGATATTTGACAGGTTCTGACGGGGCTCTTACTGAACTTTCGTATACAGTAGGAAATAAAAAATATTCTTTAGATGAAATAAAATCTACGGTATTGAGACCTGATGTTGTTGCAGCTCAAATGCAGGGCACTGTTCGTCCTGAAATTTCAGAAGATAATACCTTTGCAGCCATTGTTGCTCGTGAATCTAGCCCCGATATAGAGTTGACCGTTACAAATGCAGATGGTTCAAAACGTACGAATAATTCAAAGCGTGACGTTTTAGTTTCAATAAAGGCGGTAGATACTGGAAGTGGAATTGGAAGGGTATATGTAAAACTTAACGGAAGAGCTTTTTTGGCTTCGGATGGAGAATCAAGTGTAAAAGGCCAGTCTCATAGTTTTAGTTTGCCACATCCTCTATCACTTCGTCATGGTAAAAACATTATCAGTGTTTCTGTATTTGATTCAACAAATAAAAAAGAACATCAATCTGCGCAGGCTGAATTTGAATGGACTGGAAATATTCAGAAATCCCGTCTGTTTGTCCTTGCAGCAGGTGTAGACAAATATAATGATAAGTCAATACCGCAATTAAAAGCTTGTGTGGCTGATGCTAAGGCGATTGCAGAAACCAGCAGACAGTATGCTGGTGACTTATATATAAATGTATTTGAAAAAGTGTTAGTTGACGGGGCTGTTACGCATCAGAATCTCTTGAATACAATTCGTGAATTTGGTCAGTCTGTTCAGCCCGATGATGTATTTATTCTTTATCTTGCAGGTCATGGAATTACACATTCAGATGGTGAATATTATTATATTCCGGTTGATTTTAAAAATACCGGTATTAATTCTGTCGAAAAATATGGTGTTTCCAAGTGGGAAATCATTTCAGCACTTTCTACTGTTCGGGCAGAAAATGTGACTGTAATTTTAGACACTTGTAATTCGGCTTCTTTTAGTACTAAGCAGCCAACTGTTGCAGAAATGGCAACAATGTCTAGACAGGCAATTATAGAAAAATTTGGAGCGCTTTCTGGATTTGATTTAATTTCTGCTTGTACTTCTACACAGACTGCGCAGGAGAATTTCAATGGGCATGGAGTTTTCACTTATTGTTTGCTTGATGGAATAAAAGGAGCAGCTGATCTTGATCAGAATGGTCAGGTTACTTCTGCAGAACTTGCAACTTATGTTATTAAGGAAGTTCCAATTCAAGCAAATAAGAGATTTGGGTACAAGCAGGAACCTCAGCGTTCTCAGCCAAAATTTGATTTCCCTATGTTCGGACGTTTAAATCCTCTTGAAGGACAGAGTTTGAAGGAAGCTTTGGAAATTGCAAAACTTGTCCGTGAAAAGGGGCTGGACTTGGAAGCTGCAACTGTTCAGGTAAAAGTAGTTTATGTTACTGAAAACAGAGATTCAATTATTCAAGACAGGGTAGAGACTGTTGCTTCAGAAAAATATCAGAAAAAAGGTGCTCCTGAAGAAAAATATAAGGTTGGAGTTTTATTCCCTTCAAGCACTTCAAAAAAATGGAATAAAGATGGTAATGAAATATTAAAGGCTCTGAAAAAAAATGGATATGCTGTAACACTACAGTTCGCAAGTGACACGGTCAGTACACAGATTCAGCAGATAAAAAAAATGATAGCTGGTGGTTACAAAATTTTGGTGATAGCTGCTGTTGACGGAAATGCTCTTACAGATGTCTTGAAAACTGCAAAATCTCAGGGTGTAAAGGTTATAGCTTTTGATCGCCTGATTATGAATTCCGATGCCATTAATTATTATGCGACATTTGATAATTACGATATTGGAAGGATTCAGGGGGATTATCTTGTAGAAAAACTTAATTTGAAGAACCGAACTTCCGCTAATCCTGCTTATATTGAATTTTTTACAGGTGCACTTAATGATAATAATGTTAATTTCTTCTTTGGCGGAGCTATGGATGTTCTTCGTCCTTATCTTAAATCTGGAGTCTTGGTTTGTCGTTCAGGAGAAACTTCAAAAGAGCAGTGTGCAACACAATGGTGGTCATCAGAGGTAGCGCAAGAACGTATGAATTCTCTTATTAAATCTCAAAAATATGGTTCTAATGGAGTAAAACTTGATGCCGTTTACTCTTCAAATGACTCATGTGCGGCTGGAATTGTAAAAGCACTGCTTTCAGCTGGATATAATGAAAAAAATATACCAATTGTAACTGGACAAGATTGTGAGACCTATGCCGTAAAAAATGTAATAGCGGGAACTCAGGCAATGTCTATATTGAAAGATTCAACTGCAGTTGCTCTTCATGTTGTTGATATGATAGATGCTATTGCCAATGGATTCGAGCCAGAGATAAATGATACGACTACTTATGATAACGGAACTGGTTATATTCCAAGTTATCTGCATAAAACAGTCTATGTAGATAAATCTAATTATAAGGCTTTATTGATTGATTCTGGTTATTATTTGGCATCTGAGCTTAAATAAGAAGCTGAATTTTATTTTATAATCTGCGTGAGCGCTGGGAGCCCCGAAGTTGGTGCGCAACTGAAAGTTGCGTACCAATGAGCGGTAGCGAAGGGCGGACATAGCGACCGCCGTTTACGGCGGGCACGCCGGTTTTATGCTTTTTTATTCTTTTCTTTTCCGCTATATTAAATATATGAAAACAAAAACAACAGTGCTGATTTTCGTTCTTATTGCACTTTCACTTACCGGCTTTTTCTTTTATTCACGCCGCTTTATTGTAAAACCTGAAAACTCTATTACACGTTCAAAAGTTATCAATACTTCTACAGGCGAAAATAATCTGCAGGAAAATGCAAAACTGCCTTCTGCCAGCGAAAATGAAAAATACGAAACATTTGTTCCGCTGCTTCCTGGCGAAACTTTAATCGGAGCCCTTACTATAGATATAAATAACGACGGTTATGATGATGAACTTATTGTAGTAAGAAAAACTTCTTCTCCTTATTTATGGATTGTTCCGGGTATTTACAATTCAAACACCCATGAATACGACCGCTATGATGAAATTCAAACAAAGTTTACCCGTACCAGAACTTTTTCTTACAGCGCAATGGATTTGATTGGTGATCACAAAAATTCAATCATTTATCAGGGTGTGGATGACAGCGGTAATTACGTTATGCAGATTTACAACCTGAAAACCAGCCCTATGGGAATTCCTTCTATTGTAAATATTGGAGATTTTTCTTCTGATGGTACGGTTTTTATTCAGCAGACTGAGCGTTCTGAAAATTACGAGCTTGGAATTGCCCGCGGAGAAAGTTTTTCTGTCTGGGTTTATAAATCAGAGCCGCCGGAGGAAACTCCTTCCGTAAATACAGCAAACGCCACTAAAAAGCCTGCCCAGAATCAGCCTAATCAGATTCAACAGGAATATAAATGGAATCCTTTTACCCAGCATTATGAACTTGCCCAGCAGATTAAGGTAAATGCAAGCCGTCTTATGGCAAAGGAGCTTTCAAAAATTCAGGATGGAACGGTTGAATCTTTTGCGGCTTTCTTGAACGGGCTCTGGTATAAAACTTCTAATGCAGATGGTAATATCCGTTATCTTTTCTTTGATTATAATAACCGTGAAATCATTCATCTTTTTAATGATACTCAGGAAGTTTATCAGTGGGATGATTCAAAACTCCGTCATAATGGAATTTATCTTACAACCGTAAACTCGGATATTTTGACCCTTCACCGTCGTTTTGATATTGCTCTTATTAATACTGATGAAATCCGAATTACAATCCGTGATGACATCAACCTTTTGATTAAAGAAAGTACAACCTGGGATGGTAACTATAAAAAACTCAGTCTTCAGAATTCCTTTGATCAGGCAAAGAAGACTGTTATTATGGAAGCAATTCAGAAGGAACTTAAAAAGTCTGAAAGCTGGGCTACTCCTGACGGTCAGTTTACCCTTGTTTTTAAGGATTCTGCCTTTGAATCAAAGAATGGTGGAAATAGTGAAGCCGGTGTTTATTCTCTGATGATGGCTGGAAATGATGTTGTTCTTCAGCTTTTGCCGGACAATCCTTTTTCTGTCTTAAATGAATTTTATACCATTTCTTTTGGAAGTAAGGTGATTACCGAAACTGTAAAAAAGAAGACAGTTGAAAAAACAGTTTCTGATTATGATACGATTATTCTTTTGCCGGTAAAAATTACTCCGACAGACTGCTTTGCTACAGAAGGACGTTCCTTCCAGTTGAGCCGTGGATCTGTTGAATAAATTCTCCTTTTCTGATATATTATTCGGACATTTTGAGATATAAGGAGCTTTAAGAAAATGAGTAAGCAGAAACTTGATGCAAAAACTCGCACAACAACTGGTAAAACAGCTGCTAAAAATCTTCGCAAAGAAGGACGTATCCCAGCCGTAGTATACAATGATAAAGGCCAGGCTACATCAATCGACGTTAGCGAAGTAGAATTCAACAAAATCTGGAGAAACGTAACTCCAACAACTTCTATCACACTTACTGTAGATGGAAAAGACAGCCTTGCTTTGATTAAAGATGTTGAATACAACATCCGCACAGACAAAGTTCTTCACGCTGATTTCTTTGTTCCTGCTGCAGATCAGAAACTTGTTTCTAAAATTAAGGTTCACTACACAGGTACTCCTGCTGGTGTTCTTAAGGGTGGTTTCAAGAAAGAACGCAACAACGAAATCAAAATTAAGTGTACAATTGCTGACCTTCCAGAGACAATCACAGCTGATGTTTCAGGAATCAACGTTAGTGAAGCATTGCGCGTAAAAGATTTGAAAGTTGGTAAAAACATTGAAGTTCTTACAGATGCAGAACTTCCATTGGTAACTGTTTCACCAGCACGCTAATCTTTACTAAAAAGGATTTTCAAGCCAGAATACTTAAAGGTGTTCTGGCTTTTTTTATGACTGAATTTGATATTAAAGTTTATGAAAGCTTAAAAAAACTCGGTGTGGATTTTTCTGCGGGATTACGACTGGGAGCTGCGGTTTCTGGCGGGGCAGATTCAGTCTGTCTTTTGCTTTCTTTATGTGAACTTAGCCGCGAATATGGCTTTAAGCTTTTTGTTGTGAATGTAAATCATAACCTGCGGGAGGCTGGTGAGACAGACGGGGATTCTGCTTTTGTAAAGGATTTATGCCTGCGTCTGGCCGGGGATGGTGTTAATCTAGAATTTATAGGTCAGGTTATTCTTCGCGGTAAGCTTGAAAGTATTGCAGATGAGCGGGGTGGCGGTATTGAAGATGCTGCCCGTTCTGAGCGTTATAAAATTTTTGAAAACGTAATTGCTTCTCATTTCCTGGATTTTTTGTGCCTTGCTCATAATCAGAATGACCTTTTGGAAACTGCCTTGATGCGTTTTTTGCAGGGGAGTTTTACAGAAAAGTATGCAGTTGCGGCTCGCCGGGCTAAGTTTTTGCGGCCTTTGCTTGGAATAAGCCGGGCAGAAATTGAAGAATATCTGCGTGCGGCAGGTCAAGACTGGAGAACAGATTCTACCAATGCCGATGACTCCTACCTGCGAAATAATATCCGTTTGAATTTGCTGCCGCTTCTGGACGAAAAGTTCGCGGGTTGGAAAAGCGGAGTTTTAAAGGGACTTGAAAAAAGCGAGCTGGATGGCCAGCTGATTGAAGAGGCGGTGGAAAAGGCCTTTAAAGAAACTGAAAGTAATAAAGATTCAGTTTTAATCCCACTTGATTTATTAAAAGGACTTTCTTCCGCAGTAAAAGTTCGTCTTTTATATAAGGTTTGCAATCAGATTTGCGGGGAGCAGCGAATTCCTTTTGCCTTTATCAAGGATGTCTGCCGGGCAGCAGCTTCCTCTTCCTTCGCCAGCAAGCGTTATAAAAATATAGAAATTTCATGTAAAAACGGCCATATAATTGTAAAAAAAAGCGTTAAAACTCAAACGGATTTTACTTTTTCTGTTATAATAGAAGAAGACGGAAATTATGAGTTTGATTTTGGAAATCTGGAAGTAAAAAAAGCTCCGGATGGCAGAATTCTTCTTTTTTGGGAGGAAAAACTGCTTGCTTCAAATCTGACTCTGCCACTGCTTTTACGTTCTGCCCTTTTGACTGATGAAGTTGAAACGAAGGACGGTTCAATGAAAAAGGTTTCAGACGTATTTTCAGACTGGCACCTTTCTGAATCAGAAAGAGGGCATATCCCTCTTGTGCAGGAATTATCTTCAAAAAATCAAAGAATCTGCTGTATCTTAGGCGAGGTTCTGGGGTTTGATAATTGGATTGTAAAATGAAAAAGTTTATTTCTATATTAATCACACTTTTTTTTGCAGAAGTTTTTTTTGCCCAGAATTCTGCTGATGTTGCAAATAGGGCTACAGCTCTGCGCTGTCTTAAAGTTGCAGAAAGCTGTCTTGTAGGAAATGATTTTCAGACGGCAAACTCGCAGGCAGAAATGGGACTTTCTTATGATGATTCAATTTCTGATCTTTTTTATGTAAAAGCGGCTGCAGGCTTAAAGCTTGGTAATTCAAAAGCAGAGGTTATCAAGCTGCTTTATGAAGCTTTTGAAAAAAATAACTGGGTTGAATATATGGAAACAGGAGCCCGCATTCTTTATGCTGACCTGCTTTCTGACCGTGGCCAATACGATAAATCGATGGAAGTTCTGGATTATGATCCATTTATTTATTCCGCTGATGCCGAGTTTATAAGAATTAAGAATGAATATCGCATTGGAAGTGAAGATTCAATCAGCCGGGCAAGAAATAAAATTAATGCTGCCCGCCGTATTTATGCTTCTGACCTCCGCTTTATGCAGTGCTTTTTTTATTTTGAAGCAGCATACAAGATTCATTCAATTTCTCATAAGACAGAATACAAAACTCCTGAAATAGTACAGACAATTGCAAATGCCTATATGCTTCATCTTCCTGACTATTCTGGAAAAAATCAGGAACTTGAGCTTATGGCCTCTTTCTTTGCGGAAGGGGATATGAAAAACCGTCTTATCCACGCAATTGATGCAAAAAATATGAGTATTCAGCCTTTGCTTGCGCTGGCGGTTTTGTACCATGGACTCTATACAGAAGAGCAGGCTCTGGATTTGTTCTTTAAAACTTCGGGAAATAAAATCAATCTTAATCTTCTTGAAGCTATGGCGGCTTTAATTAAAGGGGATCAGGCAAAATATCAGCTTGCTGAACGCCTTACAAATATTGAATGTACGCTTTTGATTGATGATGATTTTGATTTGCAGAATGAACTGGAAGTTTTATATAAAAACGGTCGCCCTGACACTTTCACTTTTACAAAGCATAATGACGGTGTAACTGATATAAAGGCAGTTTGCGATCTTGGAGCCGTTGATAATTTGATTTTGAACGAAAAGGTTCAGATTTCCTATTACGAGTATCCTGAGGTTAAGGATATTTATGTTGAACGCGACACAGAAAAGGAAATTTATTTTGAATTTTTAAGAAAGGCTTATAATTATTCACTTCTGGAAATCAAAAAACACGAGGTTCTTGCTGATTTTGGAGTAGATTTTTATATTCCACAGATTAACAGAGATTATCAGATTCCTCAGGTTGATGAGGTAAGAAAAAACTGCTCACGCATGAAGTTCTATATTACAGAAAGAAACGGCGGCAGCGTAGTTTACAATATGTTTGAAGGTCAGCCGGTAGATGCTGTTTTTTATGAAGTCAGCAAGATGTATGCAACCTGTAATTTTAAATCAGGACTTCCTTTTGTTCGTTTTGCAGATTATGACGGCGACGGCTATTTTGAAACACAGGAAGTTTTTGACCTCTATAATCCGGAAAATAACAGAATTTCAGAAGAAAACAAAAATATTGTTGCTCATGTATTCAGCATGATGGCGGGAACTCAAAATCTTTATCTTAAAAAAGTAAGAATTGACCGCAATGCCAACCAAGACATTTTAGTAATTTGTCAGAAA
>NZ_AJGU01000038.1 GCF_000260795.1 Treponema sp. JC4 | reverse complement strand
CTGATTGGAAAGAAATGCCTTAGCAAAAGAAAAGTAAGAATCATCCGCCCTATACCCCTTCACGATATCAAAACCAGATAAATCAGGAAGAAAATTATTTGTAAGATGATATAGTCCCTGTCGCATAATTGGCAAATCAAGGTCAAACTTACGGTTATTAGCAAGAATCGCAAGCCAGTGAAGCGTACAAAATTGCGAATCCTGCAAATCCAGAATTTTTAATCCGTCACTTTCAATTTCATAGCAATTTGCAAAACCGTCATCAAAACTAGGACAAGCCCACTCCTTTGCAAGTTCAAGGTTTTGAGTACAATAAAAACCCTGCCCATAATCGTTATAAGCCTTCCCAGCTCCAAAAAGAGGTTTTCCAACTATTTTCTGCGAACCATGATATAAAGTGACTAGTCCCATAAAAAAAAGACTACTTCTAAAGAAGTAGTCTTGTCAAGAAAAAAGATTTTATTTAAATTTCTGTATTAGAATCTATCAATTCCTCTGTCACCAAAATTGAAACAAATTCCAAGATATATTCTCAAAGAAGAAACTGTTTCATCAAAGGTTTCTACCCCTGTTAATGTCACATCATAATATTTATAATAATAATTAAATGTTCCGAATCCTCTGCCTACATTAAATGCAAATCCTAAATCTACTCCTAAATGAAATCCGGTTTTATTTAAAAACCAATATCTAGCACCACCATTTAAATCAAATAAAACTGAATAATCAAATATTGATTTTATTGCTGTTTCAGATGCGGTAAATGATCTCCAATTCATTGCCAGAGCAGGTCTTAAAAATATTGAAAAATTAGTCTCAAACGTAAAACGAAATACAGGGCCTATACCTAAACCGATTTTTGATCCGCTACCTTTTATATCGACCGTGTAATTACTTATTTTATGAAAAAAATCCACATTCCAAAATATTCCTAATCCTGCATCAAATGTACTTGCGCGTTCTCCATAAAAAAATGAAATATCATGCTCCATACCAAAAGAATTTAATTGCTTAAATCTTTCACTAAAAGATTCTCTTGATTCCACATTCGTAATATTCACAGGAATTCCATAACCATTTAATGCAATTTCAACATTTGCAAATAAATAATTTGAAATAAGAATGGATAATATAAGGATTAATTTTTTTTTCATAAATTCCTCCAAAAACCTATTCTGGTAACAATTACCTATATGAAAGATTATAACCCATTTAGGTTATATTTAGCAAATTTAAAACCTGAATTGGTAATAATTTTCTTATGAGTCCATTTTGGAAAAATGTAAATGAAGAATTGCAGTATCAAGGGATGAATATAAAGACTCTTTCCCAACTAACAGGCATTCCATATACAACGATTACCAACGGGAAGAATCGTCCAGACAGCATACCTTCAGCTGATGTAGCAATAAAAATTGCCACTGTTTTAAATAAATCTCTTGAACGTTTACTTGGAGAAGATGGAAATATAAAATCTGAAACAAATACTACTAGAGATAGAAACTCATATAATTTACTACTTTATAAAAAATACGAGCAACTTATTCTAAATCTAGAGAAATGTAGTGAAAAAACACAGGATTCCTTCTTTCGCCTAGCACAATCTATTTGTGATAATTAAGAATTGGAGTACATAATCATCAATTTGAAATGTACGATTATCCCGTACACTTCAAATGTCCGATATATTCGGACACTTCAGTTGTCCTATAAATTCGGACATCTGAGTTGTACGCTTATATCGTACAACTCAGTCCGTGACAAAACGTCACGAAGTCATCTTACGCGTTCCCAAACAACGCCTCAGCGTCCTCAGTTTCCATTACCGAAATCTTTGCTGTCACCTTAGGTTCAGCCGCATCTACCTCTGTAAAAAGCTCGCAGATGTATCTGTAAACATGATTTTCTTCATCGCGGAAGTCTTCTCTTACCTTCATCTGAACAGTTGTGCCGTTTTTAAAGTAATCAACGTCAGCCTTGAACTCCATAACGCTCAAAATAAAACCAGGAAGCGGAGTGCGGCCTTTTTCAGTATTGGTAATACCAGTCAAAGCAGAAATACCCTGAGCAAGGAACTCAAATCCAGCCCAGCTAGGAACGCCGTCAGCATCAGCTTCATAGAAAATGCAGTCCGGAGTAATATCAGTTTCTGCTGTCAAAGTGTGATTGTCAGTGTCATGGGCAGTAGAACGGCTCAAAAGGAACATCTTACCGCGATGAGGCAGCATCAATTCCAAATCATCATGATCCAAAAACTGCGGAATAATTTTTACCTTATCTGTCATAAATTTCTCCTAAATTAATTGCAGCAACTTCTGCAAAGCAGAAGTTAAGCAAAGGTTCGGTTCATTGCCACTTTTAGAAGCATTTTTAACCTTTGCACACCTCCGACAAAGCCGCAAAGCTTCCTGTCGAATAAACCTTTCCTTCCACCTTAGCATCGCCCATAGTAAAAGAAACAAGTCCCTTTTCCTTCTTGTAAGTCATCTCAAGATTAATCAAAGTGTCAGGCTTAATAGGAGCCGAAAACTTCATGCGTTTAATAGTTGGCACATAACGCTGAGTCTTAAAATACTTCTTAGAAAAACGAGTGATAATTTCAAACTGAGCTACAGCCGGTAACAGCTTGTACTGCGGAAAATGTCCGTCAAAAAAATCACAGGAAGCCGGAATCACAAATTCCAGAACAATATTATTTCCTTCCTGCAAAACAATCTTTTCATTAACAATGTCATGTTGATTATTCATATTTATCCTTTAGTCCTTAAAAAGAAAAAACCGGCTGCATAAAATCTACACATCCGGTTTTTGAAAAAAATGCAGTTTTCCCCGCGCTTAGTTCATGTAAGGAACAAGAGCGTCAACTACATCCTGAACAGTCTTAACAGATTTGAAAATTGAAGGGTCAACATTTCCCTTATCAGCAGGCATAAATTCCTTCATTTTTACAATCAAGTCAATTGAGTCGATTGAATCCAAATCAAGATCGTCACCAAGAAGAGCATCCGGAGTAACATCGCCCTCATCAAGTTCAAATTCATTTACAAGAATATTCTTGAGTTTGTCAAAAATTTCGTCTTTAGACATTTCTAACTCCTGTGAGAGGCGGCCGGTCAGAGCCGCCGGTGTTTTATAGCAAAGCAGCAATTTTTTAGCTTTACCTTTTTAAATCCTTAACAGTTTATTATAGAAGAGAAAAAAAGTCTATAAGTTTCAGTTTCAGGAATTTGGGCGAGTCGTAACACCCAGTCGCAACTCCGGGTTCGCTATCCGCTCATTCCTCCGCTGCGCTCCGGAACGGCTTCGCCGCCCTGCGTTTCTCCCGCCAGATGCCCCCTGAAAATGAAAATCCCCCTTTCTCAGATATCTGTGCTATAATCATTCTATGTTCAACGAATACCTGACGCATATTCCTTTCTATGAAGAACTCACTCAGCCACAAAAAGATTTGCTGGCACAAAATCTTGCCGAACAAAAACTCAGCGCCGGGCAAATCGTTTCTTCAGATTCTACTTCATGTAAGGGCTTTGTACTTGTTATGGAAGGCCAGCTTTCTGTCAGTATGATATCTCAGGACGGCCGCGAAGCAGAACTTTTTACTCTTACCAAAAAAGAAATGTGTATTTTTTCAGCATCCTGTCTCTTTTTGCCGTCAACTTTTCATGTTCAGATAACAGCCCTGACAGACAGCAGGATTCTTGTAATTCCATCTCCCATAATTGCAAAACTCAGAGAGAATAATATCCATGTTGAACTTTTTGCCTACAAAACCATGACAGCCCGCTTTGCAAACGTAATGGCCGCTACCGAAGAAATCCTTTTTGTACCGGTAGAAAAACGCCTTGCAAAATATCTTGCCGCCGCCCAGTCCCCGATAAAAATCACCCAGGAAGAACTGGCCCGCAAGCTCGGCACCGCCCGCGAAGTCATCTCCCGCCTTCTATCCTCCCTGCGCCGCGAAGGCATTATAAAAACCCAGCGTGGGGAAATACGTGTTTTGGATGCTAAAAAATTAGAATTGAAGATGTAAAGAACATAATAAGTCATTTTAGATAAACTGGCGGAGGGTTGGACTATGCTTCACGACCGCAAGCCACTTTGTAACAAAAGCTTTTATAATGTATTTAATCTAAAACGATACTGCATTTTTAGGACAAACTTCCACGCATTTTCCGCAGCGAAGACAATCACTTTCCTTGACAATTCCACCTTTATACTGTGCCGGATGCAGCTTCATCGGGCAGGCCCGCGCGCACTTACCGCAGGAAATACATTTTTCCGTAACAGTAATTGGAGACGGATGCTTCCTCAGGCGGGAAATCAAAGCCGCCGCACTTCCCATCGGACAGAAAGAACACCAGGCTCTTTCATTCCAGATAAAGCTGAAAACAATTCCCACAAGAGTAGTCACAACAATCATGCGGTAAAATACAAAACCAATTCCCGCAAGATTTCCCCAGTTTTTCCTGATTCCCAGAGCAAACATAGTCATCATAAAGGCAAAAACTGCCAGGCGGAAAGGAATGCTCTTAAAAAAACGTGGAACAGGACGTTTTGCAGCGATTTTTCTCATCAGACGGTCAAAAAAGTTACCGCGGGGACAGAGATTCCCGCACCAGAAACGGCCCGCAAAAAGGGAAATCACAATAGGACTGAGCATACAGAAAATTGCCGCCAGCGCAAATCGAAAATCAAAAAGACTGGCCACAATCATTGCCAGTAAAACAAGAAACGAATACTTCTTCCAAAAACTAAAAATTGCTTTCATACTGCCGATTTTACGCCTCAGCCGCCGTTTTGTATGTGACAAAATCACAAAAAAAGTCGCAGGATTTGCAATTTTTGTCTGAATTAGTTAATTTATTGATTAAAAATGAGCAAATTTACTTCAACAAAATTTTTCGGCCTTTTTATGGCCGCAGTCAGCGTTTTCTTCTGGGGAATCACCTTTGTCTGCACAAAATATCTCTTAAATGATTTTTCTGCACTGGAAATTCTTTTTATCCGCTTTGTAATCGCCTACTTCGGCCTCTGGCTCATGCGTCCAAAATGGGAAAAAATCAGCTGGCACGACAATATTTACTTTGCCCTGGCTGGCCTTTCCGGCGTCGTAATCTACCAGTTTTCAGAAAACATCGCCATTGATTACACCTCAGCTTCTAACGTCAGCGTCATCGTTTCAACCTGCCCAATGTTTACAGCCATCATTTCTCAGATTTTCCTCAAGCAGAAGCACATCACAGCCCGCTTCGTCCTGGGCTTTGTAATTGCAATTTTCGGAATCATCCTGGTCAGCGTAAACGGCCGCGACAAACTGTCTCTCAATCCCGCCGGAGACATGCTGGCCCTTCTTGCTTCTGTCTGCTGGGGCTTTTATTCTCTTTTCGTTTCGATTATAAACGGCAAAAAATACGATGCAATCTGTTCCACAAGACGCGTTTTCTTTTTCGCAGTAATCCTGATGATTCCCCTTCTTATGGCCGGCGGCCGCACCGAAAGCACAAAAGTAATCCTTTCTTCCGCAGCCAACGCCGCCCGTTTTTCAAATCCTATGAACTGGATTAATCTTCTCTTCCTGGGCCTTGTAGCCTCCGGCTTCTGCTTCGCCGCCTGGAACAAAGCCTGCCACATCATCGGCACTGTAAAAGTCAGCGCCGGCATCTACCTTATCCCCGTAGTCACCATCGTCTTCGCCTTCTTCGCCCTTGGCGAACAAATTACCCTTATGGGTGCTGCCGGCGCAGCGATCACAATTGCAGGTCTGTTTATAAGTGAGCGTTAGCGATGTGCAGGGCGCGAAGCGGCCACTGGACTGAGGGAGTGAGCATAGCGAACGAACGAGGGAAGCGGCTGAAACGATAGTGGAACCCGAAACGTAGCGACCGGCACGGCCGCAGGACGTGCCGGGAACGCCCTACTTCATCAATTCATAAAACAACACGCTTGAAGCCTGGGCAACATTCAGGCTGTCAACAAGGCTTTCTTTTACTCCGTCTTTCATGCCGCCCCAGGGAATAATCACCAGTTCATCACAGTTTGAACGCACTGTTTCGCTGATTCCGTGCTCTTCGTTTCCAAGCACTAGGAGAACCGGCTTTTTACCGCCGTCAGAAATCTTTTTAAGCTCGCTAACCTGCTTTCGTGCCTTCAAATCAGTGCCTACGCGAACCATTTTGCCCGCAAGAGCTTCCAAAAGCCGGGCAGAAGAACGAACCGAATAAATATTTACGTATTCCATTCCGCCCTCAGCAACGCGGTAAGACGAAGTTGTAATAGAAGACTGAGCCTCATCAAGCGGAATAATGATGTTTGTGATTCCAAAAAAAACCGCACTTCGCACAATAGCACCAAAATTAGCAGCATTACCAATTCTATCAAGAAGAACCGCATTTTCGCCGTTAGCAACCCAGCTGTCAGTAATATCCGAATCAAGCGGCTGAATGTCCGGCATATCAATCATGGCAACAACACCCTGATGATGAACAGTTCCGCTCAGTTTTTCCAGGTCAGCAGCCGGCTTCTGATTATAAATTCCGTGATTCTGTGCCAGCTTTTTGCAAAGTCCGCCAAACTTAGGCGCAACTTCTTCCGTAAAAAAAAGTCTCTTTATCTTTTCCGGATGATTTTTTTCCAGTTTTTTTACTGTGGCAAATCCGCAAACTGCAAGTTCGTTATTTTTCTTGTTCTTCATAGCGGCTATTATAACATAAATTTCAGGCCAGTCTCCACACCTAGTCGCCTTCCGGGCTCCCCTACGGTCGGTGCTTCAGCAGAAAACTGCTTCCGCACGCGCTCCGCGCCCCTCCACGCTCGGGCCTGGGAAATATTACAATCGGAAATATTTTTTAACTATTAATAGAACCATTTTAGACTAGCCTCAAAGAAACCAAGTATTTCTCCATATTCGCTTGAGATTTCCCCATTTTCTTTTTTTATATCATATGGATTTTTGCATGTCATTGTTTCTTCCTGAAAAGTCAATGGACTGCAATAATAAAGTTTAGAAATATAACATGTTCCAAGCCCAGAAAAGATAATTGTTAATTTCATCTGTAGTAATCCACAATCCATATCTACATACATTTTTTTGCCTTCTGTAGTAATTACTATATCCGATGTTGGTTCTCTGCCAAAAATGTCATTAATAGTTTTATCTGTTCCAAATGCCATTTCAGACAATAAAATTAATGATTTTCCCATATCATCAGGAATTTTGCCCTTTACACCGTTTCCAAAAACAGAAGAAAGAAGAAAGTTTACCAAAAAAATAAAGAAAATCTTTTTTCTCATACTATCCTCCTAGATTTTAATTCAATAGTGTTTAATAAATTGATGATATAAATTTATAACATCAATTTATTGTTGCTAAAATAATTCTAACTCAAGATATTAACGTTGTCAAATTTATTACATCAAAATATTGATAGTATTAAATTATGGGTTTTAAGGAACGTTTAAGGGAAGAAATTGAATATCGTGGATTGCTAATAAAAGAGATTTCTGCCGCAGTTGGTATTAGCAACAGCACTTTTCTTTCTTATATAGATGCTAGAGGCGTTCTTCCTAATGTTGAAACAGCTGTAAAAATAGCAAAATATCTTGGTGTGACGGTCGAATATCTTGTCGATGGAAATTCTGAAAAATCAGAATTTCAAGAACTTCCTTTTCATTCCGAAAAAAAGAAACTTTCAGAATTTTTTGATAAACTTTCTTCACATGATAAAAGTATTCTTTTGAAAATAGCTAATGCAATGACAGAATAAAAACTTACAATAATTAATTCTTTTGAAGTCGCAATTTGCGACTTCAAGTTTTAAACATTCTGCAAAACAGACGAAATCAACCTTGAATCCAAAAGTTCAAAGGCAAAACACTTCTTCCCTAAATCTTTTAGCGAGGCTCCTATGTGATAAAGCAGGTTATTATCTATAATCAAAAATCTGTCATGCATTTTACTTGTGTAATTGAGCGTCAAAGTTGGATACTGCGAATTGAACTTCTGAATGTCCTGCTGTGTTATTTTTGTTTTGGGGTCAGTATAGATTGTAACCGACACACCTTTATTTTTCTTTGATAGTCGCTCCAAAACAGATAAATCTACATAATTATCAATCAAAATGATTTCTTTTGTTGCCTGTGCAAGAAAACTTTCAAATTTGACATAAGCATCAAAAATCTGCCCCTGAAAGAAAATCCCCTGAGTTTCGTCGATTTTGTATTTATCCATAAGGGTAAAAAGGTCATCAATACGCTTATCTGCTTCAATTTGATGACTTTTAATAGATACAATCTCATCAAATAATTGAATATTGTTTTGTAGAAAGTGACGCATAGAAACGAATGCATTCATGATCTGAATACTCACCTGTATTGCAGTTTCACTTTTTAGAACCCCGGATAACATCCCAACGCCCTGTTCCGTAAACGCATACGGAGGACGACGCAATCCCATTTTATCAGAATTGGAAGTCACAAAATGTGACCTCCAATTTCCATATTCATAATCATTTAGTTGAAACATAAAGTTTTCAGGAAATCTTTCAACATTTCTTTTTACCGCCTGATTTAAAACTTTTGTCTCCACGCCATACAGTTCTGCCAAATCCCTGTCCAGAATCACCTGCTGCTCACGAATAACAAGAATCTTTGTACGAATATCTTTTCCTACGTCCATTTTTTTACCTCATAATAATATAGCCGCCGACATCAAAAAATCGGAATTATTCTGACAATTTTTTTTAAGAACTATATTATTATGATTGGTAATTCAGGACATACAAAGTTGCCTGTTCATATCCTACAAAATGAATTCCATCATTCTTTCTTTGGTTTTCATGCCCATTTTTTCGTAAAAATGCTCTGCGCCAGTGTTTCCAGCCCATACGTTAAGAGTAACTTCATAGCAGCCGATTTTTCTGGCCTGTTCCTTAACGTATTCAAAAAGCTGCTCACCGATATGCTGACCTCGGCAGGTCGAATCTACACACAAGTCATCAATAAACATAGATTTAAAAGGAATCATATTATTTGAAAAAGGCTGCTGCTGAATCTGGCAGAAGGCATAACCTATAACCGAATCCTCGTCATCGACTGCAACGTAAATCGGCTTTTCCTGGTCATTAAGAAGGCCCTTCAACTCTTCCGGAGTATATTTTGTCGTACCCGGAATAAAAATATCCGGTCTTATTTTTGCATGAAGCTCCAGAACCTGCTGAAGTAAGTTGATGATTTTCTCCGAATCTTTTGGCTGTGCATCTCTGATTTTCATAAAGTTATTATGCACTTAAATATCGTTTTGTGCTATATTCTTCCTATGATTCGTAATTCCGGACATGCAGATTTGCCTCTTCACACGGGAACTGTTCCCCGCTGGCTTGCCGACCGCATGATGGTCATGGGCACTCTGATTGTAGAATCGCTCGTTCAGAATTACGGCCCTGATGAAGTTCTTGTCCGCCTTTCTGATCCACTCTGGTTTCAGTCTTTCGGTGCCGTTATGGGTATGGACTGGCACAGTTCCGGAATTACCACAAGCGTTCTCTATGCGCTAAAACGCGGACTAAATCCCCGGGCAAAGGAGCTTGGCATTTACGTTTGCGGCGGCCGCGGAAAATATTCCCGCATGACCCCCGACGAGCTTCTTGGCATTTCCGAGCGAGAAGGTCTCAACGGAGATTCTCTTGTGCGTAACAGTAAACTCGTTGCCAAGGTCGATAACAACGCCCTTCAGGACGGCTTCCAGCTTTATCAGCACAATTTTATTCTGACCAAAAGCGGCAACTGGACGGTCGTTCAGCAGGGAATGAACTCCGCCACAAAAACTGCTCGCCGCTATCACTGGTCTTCAGCCGGTCTCCGCTCCTTTGTAGAAAATCCTCACACCGGCGTAGTTGGTGAAAATCGCGGCCAGATTCTGAACCTTACCGACACCGCCGCCCAGAAAACCCGCTCATCAATCCTCGAACTTTCCCAGGAAAATCCCGACCGCATCATCAAAGAAATCCAGCAGATTGGTAAACCTGCTAGTGAGATGCTGTATCTAGGGGCATTTAACCGTCAGCGGGCGGCAAAGCCGACCGGTGATGTTGCCGTTACGAAAACTAGCACTGGTGATTCGATTACGATGGCAACAGTGGGGAAACCCCGTAACGCCCCCGCTCTCCAATCAGAGCTCTTCGACAACTTTCCGCCGCTCTCGTCTGAAATTCCAAAGCACGTTCAGATTCAAACTTCCGGCCGTTCACTTATCATGCCTGCCCACCACGACGTTCGTGCAGAAGACGTAGACCTTAAACGACTGGGCGGAGTTCTTGCCACCGCCTACGAAAATCAACCTCAGGATTTTGAATCCTTATTACTGACCCCTGGTCTTGGCCCCCGCACCCTGCAGTCACTCACTCTTGTCAGCGAAGTTATTTACGGAACTCCTTCGCGCTTTACAGATCCTGCAAGATTTTCTTTTGCTCACGGTGGAAAAGACGGTCACCCATTCCCCGTTCCCCTTAAAATCTATGATGAATCAATCAAAATACTGCGTGACAGCATAGAAAAATCAAAGCTCGGCTACCGCGAAAAATCAGACTGCATCCGCCGCCTGCACCAGACCGCACTTAATATAGAAAAACACTGCGCTCCTCAGGTAGACTTCGATGCCGCCATCGCATACGAACGCGAACACTCTCCCGACTGGGACGGAAAATGTGTATAATTTAGGAAATATATGAACAAGAAAACAATTTTTTTAGAAGGCTTCCGGGACGGAATTCCAATCGGACTGGGATATTTTGCCGTATCATTTTCACTTGGAATTGTTGCAAGAAACGCCGGACTCAATGCAATTCAAGGCTTTTTTGCAAGCTTTTTCTGCGTTGCTTCTGCCGGTGAATACGCACTCTTCACCTCAATTCAGTCGGCCGCAACCTTTTTAGAAATCGCAATCATCACTCTGGTAGTAAATGCCCGCTACCTTCTTATGAGCTGTTCCTTAAGCCAGAAGTTCTCCCCAGACGCAGGCCTTTTGTCTCGTCTTCTTGTAGGCTTTGGCGTAACAGACGAAATTTTTGGCATCTCCTTTGGTCGCCGCGGTCAGCTGGAACCTTTCTATAATTACGGTGCCATCGCCGTTGCAGTACCTCTCTGGAGCATCGGAACTTCCCTTGGAATTATCGCTGGAAACTTCCTGCCAGTCCGCGTAGTCAGCGCCCTTTCGGTTGCCCTTTACGGCATGTTCCTTGCAATCATAATTCCGCCTGCAAAACGCAGTCTTACAATTGCTGTAGCCGTAACCGTAAGTTTTGCAGCAAGCTACGCCTGCACACTTATTCCTTTTGTAAAAGAATTGTCAGGAGGCACAAGAACCATCATCCTCACCATCCTGATTTCCGCAATCTGTGCAATTTTAAAACCGCTTCCACAGGAGACAGAAAATGAATAAAAACCTCTACATCGCCCTCGCAGTTTTTACCGCAGCCGCAGTTTCCTATATAATCCGCGTTCTGCCCCTTACGCTTATCCGTAAGCCAATCAAAAACCGCTTTATCCGCTCTTTTTTGTATTACGTGCCTTACGTTACCCTCGCAATCATGACCTTCCCGGCCATCGTTCAGGCAACCCAATCCCCAGTTGCAGGTATTGCCGCTCTCGCTATAGGAATTATCCTTTCCCTCTTTGGCGCTGGCCTATTCCCCGTAGCCTGCGTTTGTTGTGCCGTTGTTTTTGTGATTGAGATGTTTATTTGATGAAAAACTAGTTTTTTCCCCAGTTTTCCAGCATAAGTGAACAGTTTTCTGCAAAAATCTCGAAATCCTTTGTATTTTGAGTTACCAAAATCATATTATTTGCAATTGCAATAGAAGCGATTTGAGTATCCAAAATTGGTGTTGGCTTTCCAATTGCAAGTAATTTTGAAACTATATCAGCGTTGATATGAGCTGCGCTAGTGTCAAAAGGAATAATCTCAAAGGAAGGTTGAACATAATCCATCAAAAATGACATCAGATTTTCCTTGCGTTTTCCCTCTGGAAGAATTCCAACACCTTTTAATAATTCAAACCATGTTATAGAACTAATGGCACAGCTTCCATGATGAAATTCCAGATTTGTAATCAGTGACTCATCAGGTTCTGGTTTAGTGACTTCAGAAATAACGCATGTATCAAGAAGGTATATATTTTTCAAAATACACCTCCAGTGGAATAAAGTTCTTTATCTCTTGAAAGAGCTTTTTCAAATTCCTTAGCATCATTTGCTGAGATACCGCCTGTTTTTCTTTTCCATTTATTTACCTGTTCAATAAAAGATGGCTTATATTCTCTTTTCAATCGATTATATTCATCAATACTAATAATTACTGCAGATGTTCGACCATGCTTGGTAATTTCAACAACTTCGCCTTTTTCTGCAATCGTTACATATTCACTAAATTTTGCTTTTACATCAAATAATGCTGCTGTCATAATCACCTCCTGCTATATCTATAGTATATAGTCATAATATAGTCATATATTTCCAATGTCAAGAAAATTTGTACACACTCATTTTTCATCGTATAATTTATTTCAGAGGCAACTTATGTGTAAAAATTGTGGAAAACCAATACCGGAAGGCACTATTTATAGAGATTCAACCTGCCCAAGCTGCGGCGCAGACTTACATTCCTGTATCAACTGCAAATTCTATGCCCCGGGCAGCCACTACGACTGCCACGAAACTATAGAAGAACCCGTGCGCGACAAGGACCGCTCAAACTTCTGCGACTTCTTTAAGCCCGCGGTAATAGGCACTGACGCCGGCCTGGCAGGCGGCACTGACAAAGCCCAGAAGGCCCGCGACGCCTTCAACGCACTATTTTCATAAACAAATTCACCTTACAAAAATTTGTCCTGCCCCCAAATTCGTCGTATAATTACATTTATGAGCGATTTTATCCTTTCTAATCTAATGTGGTTCTGGCTGGGAGCCTTCATCGTTTTTGTAATTATCGAAGCGGCAACCCAGGCCCTGACTACTATTTGGGCTGCGATTGCGGCTTTTTTGATGATTTTTCTTTCAAAAACTAATATGCCCCTTCGCTGGCAGATTTTGCTTTTCCTTATCATCACAATTCTGCTGATTGTTTTTACGCGACCCTTTGCCATCAAAAAGCTAAAGCTTGGTAAGGACAAAATGAACGTAAACGCCCTCGAAGGCCAGGAAATTCTTATCACAAAGAAAATTACTCAGTTTGAAAAGGGCGAAGGCAAGGCCAAAAACGGCGTTATCTGGAGCGTTACTTCGGCAGATGGTTCGGAAATTGCCGAAAATACAGTTTGTATTGTGCAAAAAGTTAACGGAAACACACTGGAAGTTTCTGCAAAATAAAAAAGAGGTGATTTTATGTTTTATGTAATTATTGGAATTCTTGTTGTTTTATTGATTTTGATTTTAAAAAATGTCCGCCTGGTTTCTCAGTCGGAAGCAAAGGTTATCGAGCGACTTGGCGCATACGCAAACACCTGGGGCGTTGGAATTCATGTAAAGCTTCCATTTATTGACCGCATTGCAAACACCGTGAGCCTTAAGGAAAAGGTTTTTGATTTTCCTCCTCAGCCGGTAATCACAAAAGATAACGTTACAATGATGATTGATACCGTTGTTTATTTTCAGATTACTGATCCAAAACTCTATACCTATGGCGTTGAGCGCCCTATAAACGCGCTGGAAAACCTTAGCGCAACAACCCTCCGAAACATCATCGGTGAGCTGGAACTTGACCAGACTTTGACCAGCCGCGATGTAATCAATACAAAAATGCGCTCTATTCTTGACGAAGCAACAGACCCTTGGGGCATCAAAGTAAACCGCGTTGAAGTAAAGAACATCGAACCGCCAAGCGCAATCCGCGAGGCAATGGAAAAACAGATGCGTGCCGAACGCGAACGCCGTGAACAAATTTTGATTGCCGAAGGTCACAAGCAGGCTGCAATCCTTGAGGCTGAAGGTAAAAAGCAGTCTATGATTCTGGAAGCCGAAGCACAGAAAGAAGCTGCAGTTCAGAAGGCTCGTGGTGAAGCTCAGGCAATTCTTGAAGTTCAGAAGGCAACCGCCGAAGGTATTGCAATGATTCGCGAAGCAAAGGCTGATGAAGCCGTTATCAAAATGCGCAGTCTTGAAGCTCTAGAAAAAGTAGCCGATGGACAGGCTACAAAAATTATAATTCCATCGGATATTCAAAATCTTGGTGGATTTGTTACTAGCATTAAAGAATTAGCGAAATAAACAATACAACAAAAAAAATAGCCTGATTAACTCAGGCTATTTTTTTAACAAAAACATTTATTAAACCTTAAACTGATCAACCTGGTCACCCATAGACCTAATTGAAGCTTCCATTTTTCCGGAAATATCAGAAAGATTGGCACTTGTCATATTGATGTGCTTAGCACCTTCTGACATTTCGTCCATGCCCTGTTTCATGCTGTAAGTTGCATCCTGCAGATGCTTGATTTCACTAAGAATTGCCTTATTTCCCTCAGCCATTTCAAGCGATGCAGTCTTAACTTCAGAAGAGCTGTCGTTCATATTGTGCAGCGCTTCGCTGATCTGTTTAGAACCTTCTTCCTGCTCCTGCATTGAATTAGAAATTTCCTGAACCAGATTATCAGTATTTTTAATTCCCACAGAAATCTCGCTTAAAGCCTTCTTAGCATCCTGAGAAGAACTTACAATCTCTTCAATTCCGTGTGTAATCTTTGTAAGCTGATCACCGATAGTTTTAGACTGAGCCGATGAGGTTTCACTCAGCTTTCTGATTTCGTCTGCAACAACGCTGAATCCCTTACCAGCTTCGCCGGCATGTGCTGCCTCGATTGCCGCATTCATTGCAAGAAGATTTGTCTGTTCTGCAATATCAGAAATTACAGTATTTGCGTCCTGCAAAGCCTTAGACTCAGATTCAATCATCTCAATTTTATTATTTACATCATCCTGCTTCTGAACACCAACAATTGCACGCGCTTCAAGAGTAGAGAATTCATGAGCCATTCTCTGAACAGAATTATTAACCGAATTGATGTTTCCAATCATCTGCTCAACAGCCGCAGAAGCCTGCACAACCGAAGAAGCCTGAGATTCAATCATCTTATTCAAAGAATCGATATTAGAAGCAATCTGATTTACCGCACCCGCAGTCTCATTTACGCTGCCAGTCTGGGTTGCAATAGTTGTACCAATGCTTTCAATATTTGCAGTAATTTCTGTAACCGACGATGCCGTATCGCTAATGCTTGATTGTAAGGTTTCACCTGCATATACAAGCTCATCCTTAGAAGCCTTCATTGTAGAAATGATTTCCTGCAGTTTCTGGCTGAAAAGATTAAAACCTTCAACTACACGACCAACTTCATTATTCAGCTTCAAATCAATTCGTTTAGTCAAATCCGCATTACCGGTAGCAATTTCCAGAATTGCATTTTCTACATTTTTGAGCGGTTTAAGGGCTCTGTAAACAGTCAAAGAAGCAATAACGATGATAAAGATAACAAGAACCGCAGCAACAATAATCATGATTTTTGCAACATTATGTGCCAGAGCAGTAACTTTAGCTCCATCAAGCAAAATTGCCAGAGACCATTTTGTTCTTGAAATAGGAGTGTAAACACAGAGGATTTCGCCCTCTTTTGATTCAACCCACAAAGAATCACTAATTCCGATAAAGGTATCGCTTGTAATCTGCTCTTTTATTTGGTCACACTGAGGACTGCTATTAAAGATATTCATTACATACTCTTCGCCAACAATGTTAATATCAGAACCATTTCCTGCACGAAGCACACCGGCTCCAAGACCTTCAAGGGCAATATCTTCAAGAAGTGCTGTAATATTTTCAATCTGAATTACACCGCAGAAAAATCCAACTGTATGACCGTTTGCTTTTGCAGCTTTACAAACATGAACAATTGTCTGACCGGTTGATTTAGATGTAGTAGGGTCATCGATATAAACATCCTTTCCCATCTGCATGATTGCCTGCCAGTAATCACGGTCTTTAATTCCTACTTTACTTCCTTTATCAGAATAGAAAATTGCATCTGCATCACTGTAACCAATATAGTCAAAAACCTCAGGACGATGATCTGTATGACTTCTCATCCAGTTTACAATCTGGTCAGCATCTTCAGTTGCAATTACATCTGCTTCTGTGTAATAGCTCAAATATGCCAGATATTCATCAATTGTATGGCGGATACCGTCTGCATATTCTTTGGTAACTTCTACATAGCGGTCAACGGTAGAATGACGTAAAGCTGGTCGCACGTATCCTTCAATCAAACCAATGGTTTCCAGGACGTTGAGAAGAATTGTGGTAATACCAATAATAAGGGTGATTTTTACGAAAAGGTGACCTTTTGACTTGCCATTCACCTTTGTCTTTACCGCTTTTTCCTTCTTTGGCTTTTTTGCCTTCTTTTCCTTAGTAACATTTTCAGCAGAATCTGACATATTTTCACGAACTCCTAATTTTTTCATTTCATGTTTATAGAATATATTTTATACTAAATAAGTAGAAACTCAACTTTAAAGTTTTTCGACAAAGAAGTTATTTTTCTTTAAATTATTAAAAATTTAATTATGAATAATATAGAAGATTTTACAAAAGTATTTTCTCAGAATTCCATTAATCTCAATCTGCTTGGAAAAGCGTTAAAAGCCTGGTCACTGGAAAATTACTGCGCAAATCTAAGTAAAGATAAATTCGTCGGTGATATCGTTTATTTTGATAATGGTGAAACAAAAATCCTTTCAAGCTTTCAGGATTTAAAACCGCCTTTCACTTTTACGGGCTTCCACAAATGGTGGGCAGATTCCATGATTTTATCTAACTCTGCCCTCTACCGTAAATTCAACAGCATTGAGTATTTATTAAATGAATATTCCTTAGGCAACACAAAAATTGACTTCATTTACAACACCCAGCTTCTGGATGGTAGTTTCAGTAATGTTCGTCAGGTTTCTTATCTTACAAAGGCTGATAATTCTGATGATATTCTTATGTTCACCATGCTCATGCCTATTCCTGACCGCCAGCTTAAGGATGCAGATTTTAAATTCAATAAATCCCTGATCCAGACACTTTCTTCCGACTTTGAAGCGGTTTTCTACGCAGACCTTAAAAACGACACAATTTCTACAATCCGTCTTACTCCGGAGTTCCAGAGACGAAATCAGAAAATAAATGATGTTGTAGTTTATTCTGCCTTCTGTAAATATTTTGTTTCCAATATTTTAAGAGATGATTATGAATCTACCCTTCTTGCTCTGAACAAAAAAAATGTTTACCGCGAGTTTTATTCAAAAAATATTTTTTCTATAAATTACCGTATTCCGGATGATGAAGGGGTAAATTCTCACTATCAGATAAAGCTTGTAAAAACCCAGGAATGGGAAAGCAGAAATTCCTTCATTCTTGGTATTCATAACATTGATGAAGAAAACAAAAAGAACCTTGAACAGCTTGAAAGAGTACAGCGCCAGACGGAATTGAACCTTCAGCTTAACGCCGTTATCAACACAATGTCTGATGATTACACAAGTATCTTTTACATTGAGTTTGATAAAGACCGCGTATTCGAATATAGAACCAGCAGCTTTTACAGAAGAATGCAGCCGATTTCTTCAGATTTGTATGTTTCAATTCCAAAATTTATGGACATTCTGCGCCACATAACTTTGTCAAAAATTGATCCGGATAATCAGGAAAAAATCCTGAAACTTCTGTCGGCATCAAAAATCAAAGCAACCCTGGCTAACAATCCTTTCTATTATTATGATTTTAAAATCAACATGCCGGAAGGTGAAACCTGGTATCAGATGAAAATTGTACGTGATACAAGATTTCACAATGAGCTGAATGTCGTGCTTGGTTACCGCAACATCGATAAACAGCGCCGTAAGGAAATTGAACAGCAGCAGGCGCTTGAGGAAGCAAAAATAAAAGCGGAAGCAGCAAACAAAGCAAAATCAACCTTCCTCTTTAATATGTCGCATGATATCCGAACGCCTATGAATGCCATCATCGGATATTCCTCAATGGCAGAAAAATATCTGCAGGATCCGGAAAAAGTTCAGGATTGTCTTGAAAAAGTAAAGATGAGCAGTGAGCATCTGCTGAAACTGATTAACGACGTTCTAGATATGGCCCGAATTGAAAACGGAAAAATTACCCTTGAAGAAAAGCCTATCAACCTGCGCGAAAGTATTAATAAGATTGTCGAAATGGAATCTGTTAATGCCAGCATGAATCAGCTTGATCTGGATGTTACTTTCAAGAATTTGGAAAACGAATTTGTTATTGCTGATGAATTCCGCCTGAGTCAAATTTTCTTAAACATCGTTGGTAACTCACTTAAGTACACAAAAGCCGGCGGTAAAATTCATATTACAATTTCAGAACTTCCAAGTAAGGATTCCGGAAGTGCAGCCTATGAATTCATAATTGAAGATACCGGTATCGGAATGAAGCAGGAATTTATTTCGCATATTTTTGAAATGTTCTCCCGTGAACGAAATATGACTGATACAGGAATTCAGGGAACTGGACTTGGAATGGCCATTGTAAAAAATCTTGTTGACCTGATGGGCGGAACAATAAATATCGAGAGCCAGGTAGACAAGGGAACAAAGGTTACCTTCCACTTTAATTTCAAAATTCAAAATCAGCAGCAGATTAAACAGACGACAGGACCTGTTAAAAAGAAGAGCAAAATTAATCTTAAAAATAAACGCGTTCTTCTGGTTGAAGATAACGAACTCAACCGCGAAATTGCAAGGGACATTCTTGAAGATGAAGGCCTGATTGTTGATGAAGCAGTAAACGGAGCAGTAGCAATTTCTCAGGTTCAGAAATCAGAAAATAATCCATACGATTTTATTCTTATGGATGTTCAGATGCCTTACATGGACGGTTATGAAGCAACCCGTCTTATCAGAAAAATGAAGAACAAAAATCTGGCTAATCTCCCGATTATTGCAATGACCGCCAACGCCTTTGAAGAAGATAAAAAACGAGCATTGGAAAGCGGTATGAACGCTCATCTTTCAAAGCCTATTCACCGCGACGTTCTTTTTGAAACAATTTCACAATTTTTCGGTTAAAGCTCTATACGATACTTTTGTATAGAATAGATTATTCTTCCTCTTCATCCGCAGAAACAATAATATTCTTACCCTTTGTCTTTCCTTCATAAAGTTTTTCTTCAGCATCCATGAGCATTTCAGTCCATTCGACTCCACTCTGATAGCTGCTTAAACCGCCGGTAATAGTAACCTTAAATTTCTTACCGTTCTGCACAAAAAGCTGCTCTGCAATATTTTCGCGAATCTGGTTTGCTGTAGTCTCTGCCGATTTTTTATCTGCCTGATACAAAACAAGGAATTCTCCGTCTCCCCATCTGAAAACCTTATCTCTTGCGGTAACTCCCTTTTGGATAATCTCTGAAGTAATTCTCAATACCTCATCACCAGCATCGTGGCCAAAAGTTTCATTAATCAGCTTAAAATCATCCAGATCAAAAATCATGATAGAAAAGCTTTCTTTTGAATTCACAGCCTGATCCATAAAATCCTTTATGTAATTTTTCAGGCTTCCTCT
>NZ_AJGU01000037.1 GCF_000260795.1 Treponema sp. JC4 | reverse complement strand
ATTGGTATTCAGGTTGCAAAGGAGCTTGAAAAAGCCGGACGGCTGGGAAATAATGCGCGTTACAGCGTAATTCATGCCGTAGATATTTCTGTAAAAGAAAAACTTGATGCCGATATCCTTTTTATTGGTTCTGAATCTCAGCTGGATCATATAAACAACCTGCGCCGTATTATCAGCGGATATTTATCTGCCGCTTATAATTATTCAGAAAGCGATGCCGATACCCTTGCAGTTTTTATTACCGTTTACAATGCCGTTTACCGTGCCAAGCTTGACGTATTCAAGGAAAAGTATAAAGAAGCTGTGGTAAATCATCTTGATTCCCAGAACTGCGGACTTTCAGTTGACTATCACGACTGGCCTGGAAAAACTCAGATTGTTATTCCTCTTTATGATGTAACAAACGGCGGTCTTTCAACTATCGATACCTCTGTAATCAGCGATAAAAACGTTGTTTCTTCAATGAAGGAAGATGATGATAAAAATATCGAAAGCCGCAAAAATCTTGTAGATATTAAAGAGCGCGAATCAGAAGCAGCAAGCCAGAATGCAAAAGATGCTTCAAAACAGGCTGCCGAAGATAATAAAAAGCTTGAAGAAGAAAAGGCCCGTACAGAAGCTGCCAAAAAAGAAGCTGAAGAAAAGCAGAAAATAGCAGATAAAAATCCTAGTGATGAAAATGCTCAGAAAGAAGCCGCTGAGGCTAAAAAAGAATATGAAAATCAGCAGAAAGCAGAAAAAGAACTTGAAGAAAAAATTGAAAGCGAACGGGAAGATGCTTCAAAACAGCAGCTTCTTGCAGATAAAAAAGATTCTGAAGCCCAAAGTGAGCGTAAAGACATTGCCTTTGATCAGATTTCAGTTCAGAAAGAAAAGGCAGAAAATGATGCTGCCGGTTCTGATTATGCCCTGCTTATAATTGATGAAAAAAAGCCTCTCTTAAAGATTGTGCGTTATAACAGAGCAAGCGGAAAGGCAATTAAAAATTCCCCTGTTAATGTAATCAGAAGTAAGCAGCTGATTTCTGTGGGAGATAATTTCCTTACAATTGCCGGCGAAAATAAAGGAAACGGCGCTGTAAAACTTGTTTTAATTGATAAGGAAAATATGGAAATTGTTTTGGAAAGCGAAGAAATAATTTCTGAAACTTCCCTGATTATTCAGGACGGCAGTGATTTTTACTGTGTAATCAATGAAAAAGGAACATACCATATAGGCTGCTTTGATTCAAACCTTAAACTTAAATCTAAATCGGTTGAAAAGGTAAAGGCTGGAACCCCTATTACAGTAACGGCAAATGCAATTGCAGTTACTGGTTCCGATGGAAAAATCAAAGTCTTAAACAAAACTAATATAGCTTCTTTGTTGGGAGATTAAGAATGACAATTTCTGCATATGAACGTGAAAAAATTATCGTACGCACCAGTGCAATCGGTATTACGGCAAATATTGCCCTGGCAGCATTTAAGGCTTTTGTCGGTTTTGTTTCAGGTTCCATTGCAATTATTCTTGATTCTGTAAATAATCTTAGCGATGCACTTTCTTCTGTAATTACTATTATTGGAACAAAGCTTGCCGGAAAGCCTGCCGACCGTGAGCATCCCTATGGTCACGGCCGCGCTGAATATCTTACAGCCCTTGTAATTGCGGTTATCATTTTATATGCAGGTCTTACATCCCTCATTGAATCTGTAAAAAAAATAATTAATCCTGTAACTCCCGAATACACTTCCCTTTCAATCATAATTATTTTTGTTGCAGTTTTTGTAAAAATCTTTCTGGGGCTTTTTGTAAAGCATACAGGAAAGCGCGTTAATTCTGATTCACTTGTTGCAAGCGGTCAGGATGCGCTTATGGATTCAATCATTTCGGCTTCGACAATTCTTGCAGCCTTCATTTTTATTTTCTTCCATCTTTCTCTTGAAGCCTGGCTTGGTGTGATAATTTCTTTTGCAATCCTTAAAGCCGGCTATGAAACCCTTCAGGAAACTCTGAGTAAGATTCTTGGAGAAAGAATCGATTCTGATATTTCTCATGATATAAAAAAGACTGTAGTTTCTGTAGATTCTGAAATTGCAGGAGCCTATGATCTTGTATTAAATAATTACGGGCCAGACAAGCATCTGGGCTCAGTTCATATTGAAGTTCCAGATACATGGACTGCAGATAAAATTGACACTGTTACCCGAAAAATTGCCGATGTAGTTTTACAGAAGCACAATGTTGTTATGACTGCAATCGGTGTTTACAGCATTAATACAAAAGAGGATTGCGCTTCAAAAATCCACCAGGATGTAATGCGCATTGTAATGGGACATCCGGAAATTATTCAGATGCACGGCTTTTTTATTGATGAAGTAGAAAAGCTTATGCGCTTTGATATTGTCGTTTCTTTTGATTCTCTTGATATGCGGGCTATTTATAACCACGTTGTAGACGACGTAAAAGAGTCTTACCCTGGCTATGATGTTCAGGTTCAGTTTGATTTTGACGTGTCAGATTAAAAAAAGGTAATATGTAAAGCTATTTAGTGGCTCGCATAGTCTCGCCACTTGAGGCATTTTCACGTTAATCCTAAATCGAAGCACTGTCGTACTTCGATTTTTAACGGATTTTCTATTTTAGCCTTCATCGTCCTGCTGGGCGTTTTCAAATTTAGAGTATGACGGAATGAACATGATTTTAATATCACCTGTTGCACCGTTACGCTGTTTTGCAAGAATAATCTTTGCGTCCTGAGCGGCTGTTTCTTCCTTAAGACGGTCACGGTGAAGGAACATAACAACGTCGGCATCCTGTTCAACGGCACCAGAACCACGAATCTGATTAAGTTTAGGCTCCTCACCTTCTGCATCGCGGGCAACCTGGCTTAAGGCAACAATTGGAATCTGAAGTTCGCGGGCAAGAGCTTTTAGCGATTTAGAAATTTCTGCAACCTGGTCGTAAGTAGCCTTAGAAGAATCTTCTGTTGTAATCAAACCAATATAGTCTATAAAGATGATTTTTACCTGATGCTTTGTTACCATTCGGCGGGCCATGGCTCTAAGGTCAATAAGGCGCATGTTTGGAGTATCAACAACGTAAAGAGGTGCTTCAAACCAGCGGCCTGCAGCGTTCTGAATCTTTGTAACGTCTTCTCGTTTGAGCATACCGGAACGGATTTTACTCATGTTTACGCGGGCTTCCTGGGCCAGAATACGCATACCAATGGCTTCGTAAGGCATTTCCAGAGAGAAGAAGCCGCAGGGAATATGCTTTTCTACAGAAATATACTGCATCATAGAAAGCGCAAGGGCTGTTTTACCAATAGAAGGTCTGGCACCAATAATAATAAGTTCGGAATTCTGAAAGCCCGAAGTATAGGTATCCAATTTTGCAAAGCCTGTTGGAATACCTGTAAACTGGTTCTTGCTGCGGTAACGGGCTTCAATAAGGCCGATTTCCTTAATCATGATGTCGTTTGCAGCGTGAATTACTGTATTTTCGTTCTTTTCTGCCAGGGCAAAAATCTTTTTTTCGGCATTTTCAATTAAGTTTTCGCTTGGTGTATTAAGTTCAAAAGAAGTTGAGCGCATTTCTGAAGAAATGCGGATAAGTTCGCGGCGTTCAAAACGGTCAATTACAATTTTTGCGTAAACTTCAATGTTAGAAGAAGACGGAACTTCATTTGTAAGGGAGGCAATGTAAGCAGGACCTCCAGCCTTTTCAAGGTTATCTTCTTTTGTAAGTTCGTTTATAAGGGAAAGAGAATCGCCTGTAATGTTCTGGGTAAAAAGCTTCTGTAAGGCTGCGTAAATCAGCTGGTTCTGTACTGAATAAAAACTTTCTGGTCTTAATTTTGAAATAACTTCGGAAAAGGATTCCCAATTTAAAAGAACTGAGCCTAAAACTGCCTGCTCTGCTTCAAGACTGTGCGGGGGAACTTTATCACTGAAATTTACGTCCATTTTTTTCCTCTGTTATTAATTATATCATATCAAAAAAAAACCGGCATTAAATGCCGGCTTTTTTAACTGAATATTTTCAGATTTTATTCTAAAAATTACTCAGCTTTTGCTTCTTCAGCAGTTTTTTCTGCTTTCTTTTCAGCTTTAGGAGCAGCAGCTTTTTCTTCTTCAATCTGTGATTTAACAGAAAGTTTTACTTCTGCAACCTGAGCTTCGTAAAGTTTTACATTTACATGATAGTTTCCAACCTGTTTGATTGAAGAACCAGCAATTTCAATGCGTTTGCGTTCAATTTCGAATCCCTGTTTTGCAAGAGCTTCCATAACAACGTTTGAAGTAACTGCACCAAAGAGTTTTCCGTTTGCTGCAGCTGGCATAACCAATTCAAGGTTAAGAGCTTCAAGCTTCTCTTTAAGGCTTGCAGAATCCTTGCGTTTCTGCTCTTTGCGAGCTTCGATTTCTGCTTTGCGTGCTTCAAAAATTGCTACTGTTGCTTCATTGTAAGGAACAGCGAGATTACGTGGAAGAAGATAGTTACGAGCGTAACCGTTAGCAACGTTTTTTACGTCTCCTTCTTCACCAAGTGATTTTACATCTACGTTAAGAATAACTTTCATGTGTCAAGCTCCTGTGTATTTATTGCCGCACCCGGAGTATGGGCACTGGCATAGTTTAAAAATTTAAGTAGGTAAAGCTAAAAAATGCAGTGCATTTTTTTTAACGCTTTGCTATTCATCAAGAATAAGCACAGCTTATTCTGTCACATATGGCAACAAGCAGATTGCACGTGCGCGTTTAATAGCACCTGCAAGTTCGCGCTGGTGTTTTGCACATGTACCAGTGATGCGGCGTGGAAGAATCTTACCGCGCTCTGTCATATAGCGGCGGAGAGCGTCAGCTTCTTTGTAGTCGATCTTAGTTTTGTTAGCGCAGAAACGGCAAACCTTCTTGCGGAAGTATGTCTTTCCCTTTGCACGGCCGTCACGGTCTTCGTCACGTCCCTCAACTTCTGGAGCAACCTGAGCTGCTGCCTGTTCTTCATATTCTTTGTTTTCTTCAGCCATAATTATTTCCTTAATAAATTAAGATTTAGAACGGAATATCTTCCGGGAAATCATTTCCAGAATCACCGAATGACTCATTTGGATAAGACTGATATCCGCCCTGAGGGGCATTGTTTACAGGCTGGAATCTTGGAGCACCCCCGCTCACAGGACTTCCATTTCCTTCCGATTTGCCACCTAAAAGCTGAACATTGTTTGCAACAATTGAAACTCTGCTCTGCTTCTGACCGTCTTTTTCCCAACGATCCTGTTTCAGATATCCTTCAACACAAATCTGTTTACCTTTCAAAAGGTAAGGCTTAAGATTTTCTGCTGTTTTTCCCCAAATTGTCACATCAAAATAATTTACTTCATCACCCCAGGATCCGTCTGCCTGTTTACGGCTGCGGTTTACTGCAATGCTGACATTAGCTCTAGCCTGTCCGCTCTGAACATAACCAAAACTTCGTTCATCAGAACCAAGATCTCTGGTCAGGCGGCCGATAAGTACAACGTGATTCAAGTCAGTCATCATAAACTCCTAAAAGTGATTTTGTAAACTCTTAGTTTGCGTCGTCAAGGCGAACAAACTGGTATTTGAGCAAGTTCTGGTTGATTTTGAATGTTTTTTCAATTTCAGCAACTTTGCTTGGGTTGAGAGACATTGTGTAAAGGTAGAAACGACCTTTTCTCTGTTTGTTGATTGTGTAAGCGAGATCACGCTCACCAAAGAGTTTTTCTTCTGTGATTTCTGCACCGAAGTTAGAAAGAGCGCTTTTTACATCTTCTGCGCCTTTTTTTGACTTTTCATCATCCATTGGATAAATAGTCATAAGCTCGTACTTTTTCATAAAGTAGCTCCTAAGAATTGTTCAGGAGGACTTATTCGTATAATCTGAAAAACCAACGGTATCTGATTATAAATGATAAACCTGTAAGAAAGTTTATCATTCCTCCTTGTGGACATAAGGGAAATCCTTCTGCATAATGCTTTGGACTTCCAAGGGGTGTTAAATGCTTTTCAGCAAGTTCTAGTAATATAGCTGATTTAAGAAAAACTTACAAGTGGATTGAAAAATTTGATATAGTATAGAAAAACTTGTGAGTTTTTTCTGAATAAGGTATAATTTTTTCTATGTTAAAAAGGATTTTAAAAACTGTATCATATCTTGCATTTTTTATCTTGTTCATGAATTGCCTGCCCCAGACCTATGCCCAGGAAGATAAGATTGTTCACGCAGAGCCTTATGTTGTATCAGCACCTGTAAAAAACAGCATGTGGTATATCTGTAAGAAAAGTGGAAAAAAAACAGGCTCAATTCAAAAAGGTCCTTTTGAAAGCAGAATAAACGCAATAGCAAACTGGTATTATTATAATATAAATTCCAAAAAATCATGTCTTGCAGAAAATATGACCTTTGTTACTTCTGAGCCTGAAAACGATTTTCTTGAAGACTATGAAACTGTAAAAAAAGACCTTGAAGAAAATCATTCAGAAGCCTTGAAAAAATATTCAATTAAGCCTCTTGCAAAGCTTGAACAAAAATATATTAAAAAGACACCTGCCCTTACAAACGATTTAAAAACTTACGAAATTGATTTTTATTCAATTCAGAAAAAATGTCTTTTTGAAAATAAAACCACCAGTGATTATACAGTTTCTTTTGAACTGATAATGCCTAAGAAAATCACTTTCCATACAGGAGACAAAATAATTCTGAAATGGATGGCAAAATCAAGCATAGACCTTCCTTCCCTTTCAATAAATTTTCTTGATGTAACCGAAGTCATGCAGGAAAACGTTTCTGAAGGAAGCTTTTTTGAAGGTTATAAGATATTTGAAGTTCCAGAAATTCTTCCTGAAAAATATATTGTAACACTTTTCTATGACGGAGAAGTTGGCGAAGGAGCTAAACTTGTTTTTGCAAAGCGTTCAGACAGAATAGACCTTTATTCTGATAAAACTGAAGAAGCTCTTGAAGAAGATCCTGTAGAAGAGGTAAACGAAGAAATTCCTTCCGAAGAGGCAGAAGAGGAAGAAGCAGAATTTAATTTTGTTCCCAATGCAGCAGCTTATGATTCTTCAATTCAGCGCTATAAAAAAGAATATCTTCAGGATTATGCTATTGTGGATGAGTTTGTAATTCCTCCGGTAGAGCCTGTAGAAAAAAAACTGATTGCTAATCCAAATCTTATAGATAATAAAGGCCGCACTGATTTAATGAAGGCCGCAGCCAGCGGAAACGAATGGCAGGTAAAGAATTTACTGGAAAGCGGTGCCAAAGTTGACCTGCAGGATAATGACGGCTGGACAGCTTTAATGTATGCAGCCCGCTATTCAGACAGCCTTGCAACAATGACCCTTCTTCTTGAGGCTGGTGCTGACGTAAAAATTACTAATAAATATGATTCTACGGCAATCCTTCTTGCAGTCTGCTATGGAAATAATCCGCAGATTGTTTCAAAGCTGATGGAATACTATTCAAATTCTGATAAGGAACTTCTAAAGGCCTTTGTATTCCTTCTTTCTTCAAATTATACTTATGATTATGTAATGAAGGCAAAAATCAATCTTTTTTTGGAAAAGGAAATTCCTTTGAATACCTTCTATAACGGAAAAACTCCTTTGATGTATGCAGCTCAATATGCATCATCAACAGAAATTATAGGAATCCTTCTTGAGCATGATGCCTTAAAAACCCTTCGTTCTGTAGAAGGAAAAACGGTTTTTGATTATGCAAAAGAAAATTCAAAACTGGCCCGCGATGATATTTACTGGTCTTTAAATTCGCAGCGCTAATATTAAGCAGGTAAAGCTAAAAAATTGCTGCATCGCAATTTTTTTAACGTACGTTCCCTCTGGGAACTACTACTCAAAACTTTGTTTTGAGTACTTTGCTATAAAACACAGCCCGCTCTGACCGGCGGGCTTACACAGGAATAAAAATGAGAATTACTGGTGGAAAATTAAAAGGAAGAATTATAAAGTGCCCTGACGGCGTTATCCGTCCTGCTATGGACAGAATGCGTGAATCTGTTTTTTCAATTCTTGGTGATTTAAGCGGAAAATCCTGGCTTGATTTGTTTTCAGGTTCCGGAACAATTGCAATTGAAGCTGTTTCGCGGGGAGCAAGTCACGTAGAGCTTTGCGAAAAAGATAAAATTAAGGTAAATACAGTTTTAGAAAACGTAGAAGTTACAGAAAAAGAATGTGGTGTAAAAATTAAATGTCATTTTATGCCGGTTGAATATTTTATCAAGCGCTGTAAATCTAAGTTTGACTACATATTTTTTGATCCACCCTTCCCCTATAAATTCCATGAAGATTTAATAAAAAAAGCTGACGAAGCCGGGATGTTAAATCCGACGGGAATGATTATGGTTCACCGGCCGGAAGAGCATTTTATGCCGGATGCAATCGGTAATCTTACCCGTGTAGATCAGCGGGTATACGGTCGTTCAATAGTAGACTTTTATGCTTATAAAAGTCGATAAAAATTTATTATAATTATTTGGCATTTTTGAAAGTTATGCCTTATAATTATTTTATAAGTGTGTTAAGGTTATTTAATACAAAATGGCAAAAAGAAAAGAAATAGAAAAGAATTTCGTAGAAAGTCTTCAGCAGAAAAAGATGCCTGATGGATTTATCAGATTAACAGATAATCCGGTTGAAGGTCTGTCTTCTGAACAGAAGGTTATTCTTAATCGTAAAGCCAACACAATGTTTAATAACGGAAACATAGAAGATGCCAGACGCATATTTATCACTACTGGTTATTCCGACGGCCTGACTAGAGTCGGAAATCACTATATGGATAAAAATCAAAGCCTGAAGGCGCTGAAGGCATATTATCTTGCTCATAATAACCGGGAGACCGAACCTATTTATGAGCAGATAGCTAAGGTTATCTCTAAGCTGATAACCGATTGATAAAGTAAATATTTTATTAAATAAAAATTAAAAAATGTGGAGATAAGAAAAGTGGAAAAAGATTTATTCAGTCAGGAAAATGATATTATTGTTCCTGAAAATTTTAACGAGGCCGATGAACAGCTTGCGA
This sequence comes from Treponema sp. JC4, assembly GCF_000260795.1. Lineage (GTDB taxonomy): Bacteria > Spirochaetota > Spirochaetia > Treponematales > Treponemataceae > Treponema_D. The sequence continues at coordinate 11,148 of NZ_AJGU01000037.1, read as the reverse complement.
AAATTGCCGAAATGTCAAAAAGGCCCTATCTCCTTCTAAAAGAAAACAACTTTTTTGAAGCTAAAATTGCCTTTGAAGAAATCTTAAAAATTCAGGATAACAACTCTTATGCCCTTGTAGGTCTTGGTGATACAGAGCGCAAGCAGGGACATTTCCACGAGGCTATGGTTTACTATAACCGCTGTCTTGAAAGCTACCCTGCAAACTCTTATGCCCTTTTTGGACTTGCAGACTGCTATAAGGCAATGAACCAGTATTCTCGCGCCATTGAAATCTGGCAGCAGTATCTTGTTCAGGATGATAAAAACATCACTGTAATTACCCGTGTTGCTGATGCTTACCGCAAAATCCACGATTTCAGAAAGTCTAAGGAACTTTACCTTAAAGTTCTTGATATGGAAACAGATAACGCCTATGCCCTTATTGGTCTTGGTCACTTGAACTACGACTTTAAGGAATATAAGGATGCTCTTTACTACTGGACCCGCGTTTACGAAATCAATAAAGAACATTCAGATATCCGTGTTTTGACTGCAATTGGTAACTGCCACAGAAAGCTTAAGACTTTTGATGAAGGCGTAAGATTTTTTGAAATGACTCTTGATCGTGAGCCAAATAACTTCTATGCCCTCTTCGGTCTTGCAGACTGCTACCGCGGTATGAACCAGCAGTTCAAATCAATTGAATACTGGAAAAAGATTCTTGAAATTGACCCTAAAAACAAGGTTATTCTTACCCGTACCGGAGATGCTTACCGCACAACCGGAAATTACGAAGAAGCAAAGAACTTCTATAATAAAGCTCTTGAAATTGACTTTGATATTTATGCTGCAATTGGTCTTGCCCTTATCTGCAAAGGTGAAGGAAAAATTGATGAGGCCATTACCCGCTTCTCTAACCTTATCAAAAATGACCAGAGAAACTCACGTCTTTACATTGATCTTGCAGAATGCTATCTTGCTGTTGGCAGAAGAGAAGATGCTGTCAGAACTCTTGAAAATTACATGAGAATTGACGGACGCAATTATGCGGTAAAAAATCTCTATGCTAAATTAACAAGAATTTAGTATTCAGAGCAAAAATGGAAAAAATTATATTATCAGGTCTTTTGCCCCAGGAAATTGGTGAAAAACTGGGGCTTTCTAAAAAATTCCGTGCAAATCAGATTTTTAAATGGATTGGCACGGGAGTTTCAGATTTTGATAAAATGACAAACCTGAGCCTGGATTTGAGAAACGAACTCAAGGAAAAGGCTGAGCTCAGATCATCAAAAATTGAAAATGTACTTAAGGATCCTGACGGCACAATAAAGCTTCAGATAAAACTTAACGACGGAAATATTGTTGAAACCGTTCTTCTTACAGATAAGGAAGGCCGTAAAACTGCCTGTGTAAGCTGTCAGGCCGGCTGTGCCATGAAGTGTGCCTTTTGTATGACAGGAACCCTTGGTCTTTCCCGCAATCTTGAAGCCTACGAAATTGTAGAACAGTTTTTATATCTGGAAGAAACAAGCGGAAAACTTGATAACATTGTCTTTATGGGAATGGGAGAGCCTATGCAGAATCTGTCTGCTATCCGTAAGGCAATTGAAGTTTTGTGCCATAAAGATGGACGAGCCCTTTCTTCTAAACGCATTACCCTTTCAACCTGCGGAATTATCAAGGGAATTTATGACCTTGCAGATAACGGCCCTCATATCAGGCTTGCAGTCTCCCTTACAACCGCCAACGAAGACCTGCGCCGGGAAATTATGCCGGTTACAGCTGGCAACCCACTTGCTGAGCTTAAAAAGGCAATCGCCTATTATGCAGAAAAATCCGGTAAGCGGGTAACCCTGGAAGCAGCCCTTCTTGGAGGCAAAAATACTGACGATATCAGTGCAAAGAACATGATTGACTTTGCCCGCGGGGCTGACGTTAACATAAACCTTATTCCCTGGAACCCGGTAAAAAGCCTTCCTTTTACAGAACCGACTTCTACAGAGGTTAAAACTTTTGTAAGTAAGCTTGAGCGTGCAGGTCTTAATGTAACGCTCAGAACCCGGCGTGGAAGAAAAATCGGCGGGGCCTGCGGTCAGCTGGGTAAAACTGTAAAAGATTTACAAAACTAAATATTCTTTAGTAAAAATAAATATTCTGTAAGAATTCTATTTGACATAATCCTTCTTTCAAGTTATAGTAATATTAAGGTGATAGTAACACTATCAGTGTAAAACTAAAACTATCGACTTGGGATTGACTATGACAGAATTTTTTACAGGTAAAGCTTATAAGGCTAAAGAAAACACAGTTTTGGATCCTATCCGGATTTCTACCCTGCTTAAAGAACTCAACGTCAGTAATGCCGGAAAGTATAATTTGAAATATGCCTGGATAAACTTAGGCGGCTGGCAGTCATGGAATCCCTGCGAAGAACTTGAGCCTAATAAAACTCAGCCTTCATTAAAATGTCACCTTCTTAAACAGTGGAATCACTATATTTTATTCCCTGAATCTCACTTTGAAACTTCAAAAAACATTGTACTTGGTCAGTTTGTTTCCTATATCAGATGGGAAAACTTCTATCTCTGCTTTGTTTCCTGCGGAAATATTAATGACGTACTTCCTCCTGTTCAGTTTGTTTTCAACCGCCATAATAACACAGTAACTTACGAACTTGCCGATAAAGGAAAAGAATGGCAGACTGGCGAGCTTCAGGCAAAAATCCAGGTTTTCACCGCAAGCTCTTATTTTGAATGCCGCGAAAAGCTTGAAAAACTTTTTGGTTCCTGTGATAAAGAAAATCCAAACTACACTTCCCGCTTTGATTCTATTCAGTTTTTGGGAAAACAGCCTGCAGGCTGGGAAAGCTGGTACAATCACTATTTCAACATTAATCATAACCTTATTGTTGATGATCTTAAGGCTCTTAAGGAAACTCAGAACCTAATTAATCTCGGCGGTTTTGAAGGAAAGAATGTTGTTTTCCAGATTGATGACGGCTGGGAAGTTGCCCTTGGAGATTGGGATGTTCGTTCAGACCGTTTCCCTCAGGGCTTAGATACTCTTGCAGATTTAATAGAAAAAAACTCCTATGTTCCAGGACTCTGGCTTGCACCTTTTATCATCGATTACCGTTCAAAAACTGCAGTTGAACATCCGGACTGGATTTTGCGCAACAAGCACGGAAAGCCTGTAATGGCAGGTTATAATCCTCTCTGGGGAGCAAATTTCGGAAAAATGCAGCCTAGCCTTCCTGGAACCTTCTTCTGTCTTGATCTTAGTAATGATGAAGTTATTGCTCATCTTGATTCAATCCTTGATAAGGTAATTAACAAATGGGGCTTCCGCTACATCAAGCTGGACTTCCTGTATGCCGGAATGTTATGGGGAAATTATAAAAATGGAGGAGCTGCTTACCAGTGGTTTAACCGCGCTGTAAAAACTCTTACAAGCCGAACTCAAAATAAAGACGGAAAACCTGTCTGCTATCTTGGCTGCGGTGTTCCTTTTGAACCGGCTTTCAATTACTTCCCTCTTTCAAGAACTGGCTGCGACACCTTCGAACACTGGGAAAACAAGCTTCTTAAAAGGCTTAACTGGAACGGACGCAATTCAGCTTACCTTAATGTAAAGGATTCTATCGGTCGTGCAATGTGGAACAAAATCATCTTCAATAACGACCCTGATGTAATCTTTATCAGAAAAGAAAACTGTTCCCTTACAACAAAAGAAAAGGAACTTATAGCCACAGTTGCAGTTCTTTTTTGGAAATCAGATTATGTATTCTGATGATCCTGCAAAATCAACAAGCAAAGAAGAAATTGAAATTGCAAATACTATCGTTGGAATAAACGAAAAATATAAAAACGAAGAATTCAGCGTAAAAGCCTTGCGAGACAATGTTTATACGGTGGAATCAAAAAATGGAAAATACCAGGGCACTATCGATTTGGAGGAAAGATATGCAGATATTCGGTAATGAAATCAGCAAGAAGGATTACAAGAAAGCTTGTAAGGGACAGAAAAAATTCATCAAAAGATTTGGTGATGACCGCAATGTTGATTATAAACTCAACCTTGTAAATAACGAGGTACTTACAAAGCCTTTTGGACTTAAGACTATTGTAATCGACCAGAATGCCACAAGTGATTTTACTTCTGTAGTTCCAGAAAAGCCGATTATCATTGGTAATATCCGCATGGGATTTGGTCACTACCGTATTTCAATGGCTATGGCAAGTGCAGCTCACGCTATGGGCTATACTCCACTCTGGCTTGACTTGAACTCTTTCCCGGAAACAACCTGTACAAAAATCATTTCTGCTCAGAATGATTTGTATTCTATGGGTTCCCGCCTTTCTCAGAAATCAAAACTTTTCAATAAGTTCGTATGGGAACCTTTGAACTACGAAGGATTTAAAAAGCTTTCATACAATGCAGGCGATCAGAAAAACGCAGAACTGATGACTTCGGTTTTCAAAAATATTCCAAAGGATATCCCACTTATTGGAACTCACGTATGGCCTGCTCAGGCTGCAATTCATGCAGGAATGACTAAGGTTGTAAATGCAATTCCTGACAACTGGCCTATGGCCCTTCACCTTGCAGAAGGTTCCCTTCATACAATTCAGACTCAGAACTCTTACTGGGGCTACCGCACTTTGAACGGTTTTGACGGTGATAAGGTTTTGAATCCAATGCCTATGAAAGACATTGTTTATACCGGCCATTACATTGACGACGAAATTGTAAAAAATATAGAAGAAGACTGTAAAAAACGCTGCGACCGTGCTTCTAACGGAAAGCCAATCCGCTTCCTTTTGACAATTGGTGGTGCTGGAGCTCAGGGAGAATTCTTTGCAGAAATCATCAAGACTTTGATGCCTTACGTAAATCAGAAAAAAGCCTGCATTTACGTAAACTGCGGAGACTACGCAAACGTTTGGGAAACTCTTAAAAATCTTATTTCTGAACTTAAAAATGAAGGTCTTTGCCATACACACTTTGATAACTGGAATGATGAATGTGATTTTGCTGAAAAAGCAATTTCAGGCACAGATGATTATTCTTCTAACGGAATACACGTTTTCTGCAACAAAGATATTTTTAGTGCAGTTTACATAACAAATCTTTTAATGCGCGCCTGCGATTTCCTTGTTACTAAACCAAGTGAGCTTGCTTTCTACCCTGTTCCAAAGCTTTTCATCCGTCGTATTGGCGGACACGAAATGTGGGGTGCAATTCATTCTGCAGATTTGGGTGACGGAACTCAGGAATGTCAGACACCTGAAATCGCAAGTGCAGCAGTTAAACAGATTATGGAAAATCCACAGCTTGAGCTTGATTTCTGTAAGAACATTCTTAATGCTCACAAAAATCATGTTTACGACGGTGCCTATAATGCAGTAAAACTTGCTCTTGGAATGCAGATTTAGGCAATATTAAAAATAAAACTTAAAAGTAGGAAAGAGATATGACACCAAAGGAAAACATCAGGAAGAACAGAATGAGTTGAAAACTTCAAGAATAAACAGAATTCTTGAAAGTGCCTTCAATCTTTTTTCTGAAAAAGGCATCGATACAATTACGATGAATGACATTGCTGCAACAGCAGAAATCGGAGTTGCATCCTTGTACCGCTACTTTGAAACAAAAGATGAAATTGCAATCCGTACTGCAATCTGGGCCTGGAACAAGCAGAAGGAAAACATTCTGCCAAGCCTGGAGGGAAAGGAATATGAAGAATTAACAGGTTACGGACAGATTGAAAAGATTTTTGAAATGTTCGTTGACCTTTATGATACACAGGCAACCTTCCTGCGCTTTGTATACTTTTTTGACTCTTACATCAACCGTCAGAAAATCAGCTACGAGCGCCTTTTTGACTATGAAGGCATGATCGCTACAGTTCAGGATGTTGTTGCCAATGCCATTTCAAAAGGTATTGCTGACGGTTCAATCAAAAAGCGTTATGAAAACTGTCAGAAAGATGTGTACTTTACAACAATGCACTCTCTTTTCAGTATGGCACAAAAACTTTCCCTTGCAGCAAATATGCTTGCAATGGATTCAGCCGTTGACGGAACTGCACAGATGAAGCTTCTGGCAGAAATGCTGCTTGAAGTTTTGAAGAATTAGCATTTAAAAAAGATTTACCACAAATGGAGGATGGTGAAACTATGGAAAATAAACGCAAATTAGGCCTTGCAGAGAAAATCTCTTATGGTCTTGGCGCTGTCGGAAAGGATATGGTTTATATGCTTTCTGCAAGTTATATCCTGTACTACTACCAGGATATTATGGGTGTAAGTGCAATTGCAATGGGAATTATTCTTCTTGCTGCACGTGTTTTTGATGCTTTCAATGACCCTATTATGGGTATTGTTGTTTCTAAAACAAAGACAAAATGGGGAAAATTCCGTCCATGGCTTTTAATCGGTACAATTACTAATGCGGTTATTTTGTATCTTATGTTTGCCTGCCCTCCTGTATTAAACGGAAGAGGTCTTGTTGCTTATGCTGCCGTAACCTATATCCTTTGGGGTGTAACCTACACAATGATGGATATTCCTTACTGGTCAATGATTCCAGCCTTTACAGAAGGTGGAAAAGAACGTGAAGGTCTTTCTGCCCTTGCCCGTTCCTGCGCCGGTGTTGGTTCTGCAATTGTTTCTATTCTTGCAGTTCCTTTTGTTGCAATGCTGGGAAGCAAATTCGGTGGAAATATTTCAGCTCAGTATGAACAGGCTGTAGCAGATTTTGGAAATACTTCTGCTCAGGCAGTTCAGCTTAAAGGTCAGCTTGATGCAGTCGGCTTTAAGATGGTTGCCCTTGTAATTGCAGCTTTGTTTGTTGTTTTCACAGTTATCTGCTGTATCAATATTAAGGAAAAATCTACTGTAGACGTAAAAACTTCAAGCGTTGGTGATATGTTCAAGGCTCTTTTCCGTAACGACCAGGCCGTTACTATGGTAATTGCAATCGTTATGATTAATACAGCTCTTTATATTACATCAAACCTTGTAATTTACTTCTTTAAATATGATTTCAGCCCTGCTCAGTGGGAAACAAACTATACTTTGTTCAACACCTTCGGCGGCGGCTTCCAGATTCTTGCAATGATGATTTTGTTCCCTATTTTCCGTGCCTTTATCAACACTGTGAAGATTTTCTATACCTGTTTCTTTATGGCATTTGTAGGTTACATCATCCTCTTGTTCATCGCCTTCTCAGGAACTTCAAACTTCTGGGTACTTGTTCCGTCTGCCTTCCTCATCATGAGTGCTATCGGTATGCTCAACGTTGTCGTTACAGTATTCCTTGCAAACACTGTTGATTACGGTGAACTTAAAAACGGTCACCGCGAAGAAGCTGTAATTTTCAGTATGCAGACTTTCGTCGTAAAGCTTTCTTCAGGTCTTTCTGCCCTGATTGCTTCTATTATTCTTGCTGTATTCCACATCAGTAAGGATTCCTTCAGCGGAACAATTCTTTCTCAGTCTTCTCGCATGGGACTCAGAATGTGTATGACTTTGATTCCAATGGCAGTTTTGATTATTGGTCTTATCGTTTTCAAACGTCACTACATTTTAACAGATGAAAAAGTAAGTGAAATCAGCGAACAGTTGAAATCAAAAGCCGATTAAAAAACTAAAAAACTACTGATTTAATAAAAACACCATTCGGTTTTTGTCCTGAAAAAAAAGTACAAAAGTACCGGTTGGTGTTTTTTTTATAAATTTTCTTGAAAGAGTACTAGAGATAGTGTATATTTAAAAGACATCAATAAAGAGGAATTGCAATGCAGAAGAAGATTTATGTAGTAGGTATGTTTGATGAAGGTACTGCTGGAAAAGTTCAGGCTGCTGTAGCTGCAGTTGCCGGAGTTACAAATGCTGTCGCTAATTGCGAAAAATCACAGGTACTTGTTGATTATGATGACGCAGGAGCAGAAGCAGCAATCAATGCAGCCATTTCTGGTTGCGGAGTAGATGTAATCGGCTAAGTTCAACTTACCTGCATTCAAAACAAAATTAAAAAAAGACTATGAAAATAACAATTTTAGACGGACATGCAGTCAATCCCGGAGATTTAAGTTGGGGGCGATTTTCGGAACTAGCAGAAGTTACTGTTTATGAACGCACTCCGTCGGAACTTGTGATAAATCGCATCGGAGATTCCGATGCGATTTTTTTAAACAAAATAAATATTACAGAAGATATTCTTTCTGCCTGCCCTAACCTTAAATATATTGGTGTTCTTGCAACCGGTTATAATGTAGTAGATCTTGATGCCTGCCGTAAACGTGGAATTACCGTAACAAATATTCCTGCCTACTCTACAGATTCAGTTGCTCAGCACGTATTTGCTTTTATTCTGCATTTTACAAATCACGTTGCCCTTCATAATGCTTCCGTTCAAAATGGTGACTGGAAAGCCTGCCCGGACTTCTGCTACTGGAATGCTCCTCTGGCTGAACTTGCAGGAAAAACTCTGGGAATATTCGGTTATGGAAACATTGGTAAAAAAGTAAGCCAGATTGCAAAAGCCTTTGGAATGAAGGTAATCTGCTGCACAAGAACACCAAAAGCTGATATGCCTGAAAGTGTGACATTCGAAGAGCTGCTGCGCTCAAGTGATTTTGTCAGCCTGCATGCACCCCTTACTCCACAGACTACTCACATAATAAATAAAGAAAGTCTTTCTCTGATGAAAAAATCCGCTTACCTTATAAACACAGCCCGCGGTGGATTTATTGTAGAAAAAGATCTGGCAGAAGCATTAGAAAATGGCAAAATCGCAGGATACGCTGCTGACGTTCTTGAATCTGAACCTATGGCGGCTGACTGCCCCCTCTTTCACGCTAAAAACTGCATAATCACTCCTCACATAGCCTGGGCACCGATAGAAACCCGCGCCCGCCTGCAGCAGATAGCATTTAATAATCTTAAATCCTGGCTGGATGGTAAAGCAATTAATGTAGTTTCTTAAAAATTGTAAGGCTAGAAAATGCGCAGAGCAAAGTGCGGTTCTCTGCGAAAGCATTTTCGAATATTAATATTGAAATATTTCTTTAATTATATTAAACTTACTTTAATATAATTAAATATCGAGGCATATTATGGGTAAGACAATCGCACAGAAAATCTTTGACGAACATCTTGTAGATACTCCGTTTCCTAACACTTATGTATTGAAACTTGACCGCGTGTTCTGTCATGAAATCACAACTCCAATCGCAATTAATGACCTTGTAGAACGCAATAAGGACCGCGTTTTTGACTGCACAAAAATTAAGGCTGTAATCGACCACGTAACTCCGGCAAAGGATTCTAAAACTGCAACACAGGGTAAAATCCTCCGTGACTGGGCCCGCCGCCAGAACATCAAGGACTTCTTTGATATCGGCGCTAACGGTGTCTGCCACGCAATTTTCCCTGAAAAAGGTTTTGTACGCCCTGGCTACACAGTAATCATGGGAGACAGCCACACTTGTACTCACGGTGCATTCGGTGCATTTGCAGCAGGTGTCGGAACAACTGACCTTGAAGTTGGTATTCTTAAGGGAGTTTGTTCTTTCCGAGAACCTAAATCTATTAAATTCGTATTGAACGGAAAGCTTAAAGAGGGCGTTTTTGCAAAGGACGTAATCCTTAAGCTTATAAATACAATCGGTGTAAACGGCGCTACTAACTGCGTTGTTGAATTCACAGGTCCTATCGTTGACAATTTTGACATGGAAGAGCGTATGACTATCTGTAACATGGCTGTAGAAGCCGGTGCTACAAGCGGTATCTGCTATCCTGATGAAAAAACTGTTGATTATCTCTGGGACTTCATTAAAGAAGAATTCGGCTCAAAAGAAGAAGCTCTCAAGGCTTATTCAAAATGGCGTTCTGATGACGATGCTGAATACGAAAAAGTTTACACTCTTGATTTGTCTGACCTTGAACCAGTTTGTACTTTCGGTTACAAGCCGGATCAGGTAAAAACAATTAAAGAGATGGAAGGAACTCCTGTAAATCAGATTTACATCGGTTCTTGTACAAACGGCCGTATTTCTGACCTCCGCATTGCCGCAAAAGTTCTTAAAGGACATCACCTTGCAGACGGAGTTCGCGGAATCGTTTCCCCTGCTACTCCAAAAATCTACAAAATGGCTTTGGAAGAAGGCATTATCGATATCTTTATGGATGCAGGCTTCTGTGTAACAAACCCAACCTGCGGTGCCTGCCTTGGTATGTCTAACGGTGTTATGGCAGAAGGTGAAGTTTGTGCATCAACAACAAACCGCAACTTCAATGGCCGTATGGGAAAAGGCGGAATGGTTCACCTTATGAGCCCTGCCTCAGCAGCTGCAACTGCAATAAAAGGTACAATCTGCAATTCGGAACTTTATAAATAATTTGAGGTACACTTTTTTTTCAAATAGTGTTATCATTATATAATAAGGTAAAGATTTTTATCTTTATAAAATAACGAAGAGGTTAATATGAAACAGTTCGGAGGACCAGTACTCTTTTTGGACAGGTCAGATATCAATACTGACGAAATCATTCCAGCAAAATATCTTACAGAAATTTCAAAGCAGGCATTGCAGCCTTACCTTTTGGAAGATTTGAAACTTGAAGGTTTCAACCCAAAAACTGATGTTGCAGGAAAGAAAGTAATCATCACACGCGAAAACTTTGGATGCGGTTCTTCACGCGAGCATGCTCCATGGGCACTTGAAGTAAATGGAATCTACGTTGTTGTAGCTCCAAACTTTGCCCGCATTTTCCGCCAGAACATGTTCAACTGCGGTATGATGGCAATCGAAATCGATAGAAAATCAATTGCAGATATGTTCAAGACTTTCGCAGACAAAGAAACTGAATGTAAAATCGTTATCAATGATGACGGAACTGCAAAAGTAAAACTTATTGCAGGAAGCCTTTCTAAGAGCTACCAGTTCACTCTTGATGACTTTGAAAAAGCCCTTGTAGAAAAAGAAGGCTGGATCGGATACGCAGACAGCAAGTATTAGCGTAAAATCGAAAATCCGTTAAAAAACGAGCTGCGGCAGCGGGTCGTAAGTCCAAAGGACTTATTAAGTTGCTTGCAACGACTTTTAGGATTATCGAGAAAAATCGCTCAGAGCAAGCTATGCTTGCGACTCTAAAAAAAA
>NZ_AJGU01000036.1 GCF_000260795.1 Treponema sp. JC4 | reverse complement strand
TTACTCCCTTGCGCCAGTTTTTTTATGTGCAATTAGTAATTCTGAGCTTCAATCTGGAAGTATGCCTGTGGGTGAGCACAAACCGGGCATACTTTTGGAGCTTCTTTTCCAACTACAATGTGACCGCAGTTTCGGCACTGCCAGATTGCGTCGCCTTCGCTAGAGAATACTACCTTATCTTCTACATTCTTCAAAAGCTTGCGGTAGCGCTCTTCGTGGTGCTTTTCAATTTCTGCAACCTTTTCAAACTGGAAAGCAATTGCATCAAAACCTTCTTCACGGGCTGTTTTTGCAAATTCTGCATACATATCAGTCCATTCGTAGTTTTCACCTTCTGCTGCTGCCTTCAAGTTAGCTGCTGTATCACCAATTCCGCCCAAATGCTTAAACCACATTTTTGCGTGTTCTTTTTCGTTATCTGCTGTTTCCAAGAAAAGTGCGGCAATCTGCTCATAACCTTCTTTCTTCGCAACACTTGCAAAATAAGTGTACTTGTTGCGAGCCTGTGATTCACCTGCAAACGCTGTCTGCAGATTCTTTTCTGTCTGTGTTCCTTTGAGTTCTTTTGCCATAAATGCGCTCCTGTGTAAGCGAGCCGGTCAGAGCCCGCCAGTTTCCTATTAATAGATATATTGCTTTAAATATAAGGGCAAATCCCCCAAAAGTAAAATTTTCTCTTAATAAAAAATCGTTTTTTCCGATAAAAAAGGGAATACTCTTTTTTGTTTCGGGGAAAAACATGAAAACGATTGGTATTAAACTTGCAGACGGCTCTTTTTATCCAGTATTAAAGGAAGGAAGTCCATCAGAAAGACTTCTGGAGCTCACAACAGCCCACAACAATCAGACAAAGGTAATGGTTGATTTGTACCGCTCAGAACTTGAATCTATGGAAGATGCTGAATACGTAGACTCCCTCCAGATTGAAGATTTGATCGAGCATCCCAACGGAGAGCCAACCCTTACTTTTACCGTTTCTATTGATGAAAATAACAAGCTTTCTGCCAAAATGGTTGATAACGAAACAGGCCTTCAGAGCAATGCAACTATCACACTTGTTTCCCGAACCCTTGAAGAACGCCTGCTTCCCGATGAATACGACATCAAAGACCCGACAATTGAAGGAGTTTCTCTTTCTGAGACTGAAGAAAATGCGCTTTTCGGAAATGATGATGAAGTGCAGCCCGAAGCCGACCAGTCTATTGATTTTAATTTCGACCCTGACTTGCCGGATTTTAACGAGTCAGCTCCTGAAAGCACAACCCCGGATGAAAGCCCTGTGGAATCTGAACCGGATGTTATAAATGAATTCGACGCTCCTGTTGAAGAAACAGCTATTTCTGAAGAAGAAAATACTCTTCCAGAGCCTGAATTACCACCTACAAGTTCTGAACTGGACAGCATCCGCGATCAGCTTGTAGCAGAACCAGATGCCGCTGATATTGCAGAAATCCAGCAGGAGCCTGCTTCAGATGAATTTGAACTTCCTCCAATGTCAGATTTCAATCCTCTTGATGAACCAATTCTGGAAGATGACGCGCTTGCAATCGATGAATTCCAGACAGAAGATGAAGAAGAGACAGCCACAGAGGAAGAAACAATTGCCAGCGAACCTGTGCTTGAAGATTCAAATGTAGAAGACGCAACAATTATTTCGGAAGAGCCGCCTGCTGAAGAGCCAGCTTCCGAAGAATCACTTTCAGACGAAACTACCGACGACTCAAGTCTTGAAGATTTTTCCACAGAAGACGTTCCAGACGAAACAATTTCTTCAGATCCTCTTGATTTATCATTTGACATTCCTGAAGAAAAGCCACAGAATTCTATTGATGAAGCAGAGACTCATACAGAATCAGCTGCTTTATCAGGAGATTTTGATTTGCCAGATACAACAAATTCTAACTCTTTAGACGACCTCGACTTACCAGATTTTGACTCTTCCTTTGAGACAAATTTCGACACAGACTCTTCAAATCTTTCTACTGGTGACAGCGACCTCAATCTTTCAGATTCTTTTGACAGCACAGAGCCAGAGCCTTCCACAAGCGATGTATTCAATACCGACGATCTGGATTTCGGCGACCTGGATTCTACTCTTACATCAAGCACTTCATCATCAGATTCAGATAATTCAAACGCTTATCTTGATGACCTTGATTTTGATGATCTGGATACTTCAACAAGTTCACAGCCGGCAGGAAAAGGCTTAAGCTTTACCGGCCTTTATGATAAAGAAACTGCAATGGGTAATTCCGCCGCAAATTCTGATGATGACGAGCAAAAAAATCCAAAGGCAGCAGTTATCATCTGTATTTTGTGTGCAATCATCTGTGTACTTGCAACTATGTTTGTTCTTATGGTGCTTACACCAAACTTCAAACTCTTTGGCAAAAAAGACAAGGCAGATGTTTCAACACAGGTAACTTCTACAGAACTTCCAGATTTGCGTCCTGCAGAAGCTAAGCCGGTAGAAAAAGCTCCTGAGCCGGAACCAATGCCAGCTCCAGAGCCTCTTCCTCCAGTTCCTCAGGCACAGGAAGAAGAAGTTGTAGTTATCGAAAATGCAGAGGATGTTGTTCCTCTTCCACCGCCGGTAACTCCTGTAAAACCAAAAGACATCAACTATAAAATTAAGTGGGGCGATACCCTCTGGGATATCTCTGACACTTACTATAAAAACCCTTGGCGCTACAAATATATTGCCCGCTACAACGGAATTAAAAATCCTGATTACATCATTTCGGGAACATACATTACAATTCCTGCCGAGTAATAGACCGCCAGCCTTTTCCGGAGATTTTTGTGACAGCTGCGTCCCGACTTTTGCTTTTTTTGTTCTTCTCGCTCTGCTTTTCAAGTTGTTCCGGTATAGGGCTAAAAAGCCCGGGACAAAAAAAGTTTGGCCCAGATGCCAATTATTTTATTGCTCTTAAACTTTTGCAGGCCGGAAACGAAAAAGAAGCGGCTCAAAAATTTTCTGCCTGCGCTAAAAAGGGTAGCTTCTACTGCGCTCAGAAAAGTGCCCAGGAACTTTGCAAACTGGGCTCTGTGCAGGAAAGAAACGCTGCCTGCCTTAAACTGATTCAGAAATTTCCCGAAGCACAGAATCTTCTGATTGCTGCCCGCCAGCTTTATTCCGCAAACGAAATCAACAAAGTAATAGAAATTACCGAAAATCTTGATTTTTCCGAAGTTCCCAACGAGCTTATAAAAATCCGCCTTGAAGCCATGAAAAAACGCGGTGATTCCCGCTACCGACAGGAACTTTTTGACTGGTTTTCCCTACGCTCAATTTCTAAACTTCACCTGGAATATTACAAGGAAAATCTGGAAATTGATTTTGAAAAGGCAATTTACGGAATTGAAGATGCCCCTTCAGCAAACGATGACATAGATTCTCTTTTTGATGATGCTGCTGACACAGATACTGCAATCAAGTCATCCGAAAGGGCAGACAACTTAGAAGCGGGAACTTTGCCCTCCCTTTCGCCACAAGATTTTGCTATCAATTACAGAATACTCCTTTATCAGAGAAACTATATTCCGGCTTTTGAAACCACACACTTTCTGCTCGATTACATTCAGGAAGGTTCTCTTCCCGTACGCGCCCAGTTTTTTTCAGATATTGGAAAAGCCTTTTTGTACGGAAGCCAGGATTTTCTTACAAACGCCAATTTTTTCAGAGCCAGCGCAAAAAATTATGCTGGCAGCGAGGCAGAATATTACTTCTGGTTTTATGCCGGACGCCTTTTTGAAAAAACTCACCGCTACAAAACTCTGGAAAAAAACTGTTTTCTTTCTGCAGTTCAGTCAGCAGGGTCTGCAGCTCAAAAAGACAATGCCCTCTGGTATCTTTTGAATTCAGATTTTCAGAATTTTACAAATGAAACAATTTCTTCTATTAATAAGTATTGCCGCGAATGGTCAGACCCGGCCTATTTTGATGATATTTTTTCTAATCTGGTTCCTGTTCTTTTTGCGGCGGGCAAATTTAATGAATTCGGCAGCCTTTACAGGAACCTGGACGGACTTGCAAGCCCTGAAATTACAGGTCAGTTTGCCTACATTTTTGCCCGACTTTGTGAACAGGGTTATGCAAGTGCCACAGAAGAAGAAATAAAAGCCGCCTATCTTACTGCAATCAAAAATGGAAATCACATTTACTACAAAATACTTGCCGCAAAAAAACTTGGCTATAATTTAGAGCAGATTAAAAAAGTAATTTTCAATTATTCTGAAAAATACGGCGGAATCAATCTTGCTGCAGGCTTTAAGCCTGATACTGCGGCAGAAAATCTTTTAGAAGGCTATGTAAAATTCGGATTTCCAGAACAGGTTTATCCAGCATACATGGAATTATATAAAAAGGGGATTTCTGCAGAATCTTCCTTCCATATCGCGGAATTTTTGAATAAATGCGGTGAAGAAAATAATGATTATTATGTTCAGAGCATAAGAATTGCAAGCCGGGCAGCCCTTGTTTCTGAACGGGAACTTTCTTCAGAAGAGATGAAGCTGCTTTATCCACAGGGCTTTTCTGCATCTGTAGAAAACTGGTGCAAGACTTACAAGGTTGAGCCGGCAGTTATGTATGCCCTTATCCGCAGCGAAAGTTTTTTTGATCTTGATATAAAAAGCCACGCCGGTGCAGTAGGATTAACTCAGCTTATGCCTGCCACCGCCAACGATATTTCCCGTCGCGTAAAAAAGCCGGATTACGATTTGAACGAGCCTGATACAAACATTCAGTTTGGAACTTACTATTTCAGCGAGCTTTTCCGCCGCTGTGATAATTCATATCTTTTATCATTCTTCTCTTATAATGCTGGAATTACAAAAGTGCGCCGCTGGCTGCAAAGTTCATTAATTGAATTCGGAAAAAAACAGAATATGCCTCACGACCTCTTTCTGGAAACAATTCCTTATGCCGAAACCCAGGAATACGGCCGCAAATTACTATCCGCCGCAATCCTCTATCAGCTTTTGTACGAAGATTCTGTTTCGCTGGTAAATGAAATGGTAGAATAATAAATCAACTTAAACTTGCCTCCCGGGCGCAAGGCATGGTTCAAAACCGCTCGGTACCTCGCTACATGCTATTTTTGTAAGGAAACTATTGCATGCGCCGCTAGCGCGGCAGACAAAAATAGAATGTTTTTGAACCACGCCCTGCGCCCTCGCGGCAATTTCAGTTAACTCATTTTTTCTTGGACTTTTCTTCTATATTTCAGTACATTTATAGCGAAACAAATCAATATTAAGCGAGGACCCCTATGGCAAACGAAGCAATGGAAGCTACAGTAAAAGAAGCCCTTGAAATGTTCCGCCCACAGTTACAGGCAGACGGCGGCGATATGGAATATGTAGGAATTGATGATGACGGAAAAGTTCATCTTAAGCTTACAGGTGCCTGTGGAAGCTGCCCGATGGCACTTATGACACTCAAAATGGGAATTGAACGCTATCTTAAGGATGCCTGCCCTGAAGTTACAGAAGTTGTTCAGGACAACGCACCAGACTACGGCGAAGAAATGCCCTTCTAATTTTTAATTACTTTTTAAGGAATAGACATGAAAATCTCAAAAGACAAATGGGTTAGCATTCACTATACCCTTACCGGCGAAGACGGTCTTCAGATTGACTCTTCTGTCGGAAAAGAACCTCTCGGCTATATTCACGGAAACGGTTATTTGATTCCAGGCCTTGAAGCAGAACTTGAAGGAAAAGAAGCCGGCGCAAAATTTAAGGCTGTAATTGCCCCAAAAGACGGCTACGGCGAATTCGACCCACGCATGGTTATGGACGTAGACCGCGCTCAGTTTGAAGGAATTGATGTTATTGAAGTTGGACAGCAGTTCCAGGTAATGACACAGGGCGGACCTGCAATTGTTCGTGTAGTTGAAGTTGGCGACGACAAGGTAAAAATCGACGGAAACCACGAATTGGCAGGAAAAACTCTTACTTTTGATGTAGAAGTTGTAGAAGTTCGAGAACCAACAGAAGAAGAACTCAACCCAAGCTGCGGATGTGGCGGTGGCTGCGGAGGATGTGGTGGAGACTGTGGTTGCGACGGCGGCTGTGAAGGCTGCGGAAACTAAAAAAAATCGGTCACTTTGTGCGACCGATTAAATTACCTTCATCATCATCTTTATTAAATTGCCCCCAGGATAGTCTTAAAATTATCCTGAATCGGGGCATTTTTTATTGAAACAACAACATCAGCAATATTCTTATACTGCTCGTTACGTTCTTCAAAGCGCTTTGTCAAAATTTCTTTTACTTCGTGAAGATTCTTTGGATTTTCCTTCATTACCCAGGCTGGAGCGCCTTCAAATTTTCCAAATACATCCTGTTTTACTTTTGCCATAATTCGTGCAACAGAATATTCGATATCGATACGAAGGAAAACAAATTTTCCAAGCTGACGAAGCTCGTTGAGGGCAGGGGCGTTATCACAGATTCCGCCTCCGGTTGCTACAACAATTCTGTCATCCGGATGTTCACTTACAATTTTGTGACAGGCCTCTTCTTCAGCAAGAGCAAATGCTGCAGGACCTTTATCTGCATAATATTTTCGGAAAGATGTTCCAACGATTTCTTCCAGTACATTATCTGTATCAAAAAAAGGAACAGAAAAATTTTCAGCCAGAAGCTTACCCTGAGTTGTTTTACCGCAATGTTTAAGGCCCATTAATACAATAGAATTATTCATACTTTCCTCAATATAAGAAAATTATAGCATTTGAATTGTAAAAGTCTAGTCTTTGTTGTATTGTAATAACAGGTGGTTTATGACTATAGCACTTTGTTTTTTACCCATAATTATTTGCTTCGTAATTTACACCCTTCTCTTAAAAATCCGGATTACAGATCAGTTGATTGCTGTTCTTTTAGGACTTATTGCTGTTTTCCCAATTTCATTGATTCAGTATTTTCTGCCTGATTTCGGTCTTTTTGAAAATAATCCTGTTTTACAGACTCTATTAAAATCGATTATTATTTACGGACTCACCGAAGAGTTGATTAAAATGCTTTTCCTGATTCCAATTCCCCACAAAAAACTTTCTGAAAGCGACTTTTTGTTCCTGGCATTTTTCATGGGATTAACACTGGGTTGCTTTGAATCTACAGTTTATTTCCTTGATCATTTGCAGAAAGCAGCATCCCGCGGTGCCCAGCTTTTGCTTTCACAGATTTTTATCCGCATTTTTACTTCAGATTTGATTCACATGGCCTGCACAGGACTCGGCGGTCTCTTCCTTTATAGCTGCCGTAACAAGCCTGTAAGTATTTCGGTATTTATTCTTGCAGTTGTCCTTCACGGAATCTACGATTTCTTCGCCGGCTTCCAGAACGACCTCAAGTATTTTTCAATCGCCGTAATCATTCTTGCCTTCATAGAATGCCGCAATAAATACGTAAGTTTGCAAAATCTCTGCGAAAATCGCTTGACAATATTCTATTAAGGGTGTACTATACACGAACACGACGCGGGGTAGAGCAGTTGGCAGCTCGTCGGGCTCATAACCCGGAGGCCGCAGGTTCGAGTCCTGCCCCCGCTATACTGCTAAGTTGTTATGTTATAACGATTTAGCGCACTACTAAACCCAATAAAGTAGGGCTTAGCGTGATTCAAATTACTAATTTAAGTAAACAATTTAAGTAACTGTTTACGGTCTTAGTGAGGTGAATATGGCTAAGCCCTATTTAATTTTTAAAGCCCATACTGGGTTTTATTACGCTCAAATCCGTCTTTCAGATGGAACTCTTTCCAACAACAAATCTACTGGCTGTAAAAACCGTGCCGAAGCTGAACGCAAGGTTATGGAATGGATTGTAACCGGAAACATTCCTGTACGAGTAAACAGCAAGGACTCAAAAGTTCAGAGCATTGATAAGATCAGACTCTTCAATGATTTACGCACCGCAGATTTTGCTACAGAAGACATTGAAACAATCATCAAGATTCTGAAGGAAAGAAACTACCTCTACTCTGCTGTTCCTAAATCTTCAAAGGGAAGTATTCCTATTGAAGACTTCCTCGAAAACTTCTGGGATTTTGAAAAGTCTCCTTATGTAAGAGAGAAGCTTGGAAAGAAACAGTCTATCCATCGTCAGTATTGTGCAACACTTATGAGCAGAACCCGCCTTTACTGGATTCCTCGTCTTGCCGGAAAATGTGTCGGTGAAATTACAAGAAACGATGTAGAGGCTTTCTTCTCCAGCGATGAAGCCCAGAAGCTTGCACCTAAAACTGTAAACTCAATTATTGAAACAATCACAATTCCTATGAAGTGGGCTTACTATCACGACCTGACACAAAACAATTGCTTTGATGGAATTATCAAATGTTCCAATCAGAGTAAAGAACGAAAAGTCATTGATATGGAAACTGCAAACCGCCTCATGGAACTTGATTGGGATAATGACGAAGCAAAGATTGCAAATGAACTTGCAATGCACACAGGAATGCGAGCCGGAGAAATCCAAGCACTCACAATTGATGATCTTGGTGATGATGAAATCTATGTACGCAAAAGCTGGTCCAAATACGATGGGTTGAAATGCTGTAAGAATGGCGAAGAACGTTCTGTCCCAATTCCTATTTCACATCAGCTTTATCTGAAACTTAAGATGCTTGCAGATTTTAATCCCTTTGATAATGGATTCATTTTCTACAGTACCGTAAAAGAAAAGCCAATGGACAGTAAACAGTTTAATAAATACCTCAAACGCGCACTTAAAGATATTGGTTATGAAAACTCAAAAGAAATCTGTTTCCATTCCTGGCGCCACTTCTTCTGTTCACGAATGCTGGATTATGTAAAAGACAAACGCTATGTAATGGCACTCTCTGGCCACAAAACCGAAGCCATGCTCAATCATTATGCAGCACACCTTGAAGATGATAAGGTTGTTGATTTGGCAAGAAACGTTATGAAGAAAATCTTTATTGACCAGAATGAAGATGAAGAAACAATCAACATGCTGAACAGCAAGCTTGAAGAACTGGATAAAGAAATTGCATAAGGAGAAGTGAATATGGGTATTTTTGGAAAGAAAACTGTAAAAACAAATGATAAAGATAATGCAAAGATTAAGATGGTTGAAGTTTCACAGCTTCATTTTGACAGAGACTTCAAGAATGTGTTTCAACAGGAGAATGACAAAGTTGCAGAGATAGCAAATGATATGAGGGCAAATGGATTTGATAAATCCAGACCGATTATTGTAACTGAGGCTTATATCATTGTTGACGGCCATTCACGCTTTATGGCAGCAAAAAAAGCTGGACTTCAGAAAGTCCCAGTTATTATCAAGAAGTTTGATAGTCGTGATGAAACAATTGAATATGAGTATAAGATGCAATTAAACTCCAGACGTTTAACAGATGGGGAATATTTCGCCGCCTTCTTAAAGCTCGATAAAATCCGCCGTTCAAATCCAAACGCACAAGGATCATCTGATGAAACAATTGGCCGTCAGCTTAATAAGTCGGCTCGTCAGGTTTGCAAAATGCGTGAAATTGCAAAGAAGGCAGACTCTCACCTCCTTGAAAAGATTCAGAACGGCAGTGTTTCCATAAATAAGGCGCATGAGATGATTAAGGCTGCAGAAGCCAGAAAAAAGGTCAGAACTGCAGAGGATAATTCCGAAGAAAAGACCTCTAATACAGGCAAAGGCATCAATTCTGATTCCTTCAAACTTGGAGTTCTTTTCGTTCTGTCAGAACTGGAAAAAGGAAAGAAGAAATCACAGATTCTGAAAGACAAGAGAATCGCAAGACTGGAACTTGGAGAATTGAAACTTAATGATGAAGAACTTTCCAAAATCTCACAGAGATTCGGAATTGCTTAATTCTAACTCGGTTTTAATTCAATTCTAACTCGAATATTGAGTTAGAATTAAGTTTTAACTCGACATATTGAATTAAAACAGATTATAATTGACTTAAAAGGAACTTTATATGAGAACAATACCTGAAAAAGAAGATCTTTTTACTGAGTTCAAATCAGATACAAAAGAAAAGAATGGATTACCAGATTCTGAGTTAATTGATGCTATTGTTGGAATGACAAATGCGGAAGGTGGTATTCTTTATCTCGGTGTTGAAGATGATGGTGAAATAACAGGTCTTACAAAACAGCATAAAGATACTATCGGTGTAATGGCCTTAATTGCTAACAGCACAGTACCATCTGTTTCAACAAGAGCTGAAATCATAACTGAAAATAAAACTGACATCTTACGCATAGAGGTTCCAAAAGCAAGAACAGTTACCGCAACTTCTAGCGGAAAAACTTTACGCCGCAGATTAAAGTTTGATGGATCCCCTGAAGCTGTCCCTTTGTTTCCTTATGAAATTCCTAGCCGATTATCAGAATTAAGTCTGCTAGATTTTTCCGCACAACCACTTGAAGGTGCAACAGAAGAAGATATAGATGTCCTAGAATTCGAACGTCTAAGAAGTATTATTAAAAACAGTATTGGAAGTGATAAATCTTTACTTGAATTAAATCAGGAAGATTTTTACAAAGCATTACATTTTATCGTTGAAGAAAATGGAAAAATAGTTCCAACTGTAACAGGTTTGCTTTTTCTTGGAAAAACAGAAAGCTTAAAACGTCTTATGCCAACATATCGGGCATCGTTTCAAGTATTATCTGGAACAAGTGTAAAAATAAATGAAACTTCAAATGAACCATTAGGAAAGATATTTGAAAAGTTTTCAACTTACTTTAAAGCCTGGAATCCAGAAAAAGAAATGGAATATGGCCTTTTTAGAATACCTGTTCCAGAGTTCACACATGCAGCTTTCCGCGAAGGTTTATTGAATGCATTTGGACATAGAGATTACACACAGCTTGGACAAGTCAGAGTTCTGATTGATGATGAGGGAATGACTATTTCAAGTCAAGGTGGATTTATAGAAGGTGTAAATTCAGAAAACCTTATTTTTGTTGAACCTCATGGAAGAAATCCATGTCTTTCCGATGTATTAAAAAGAGTTGGTTTAGCTGAAAAAACTGGTCGTGGTATTGATAGAATTTATGAAGGCTCGATTCTTTATGGACGACCTTGGCCAGACTATTCTGAAAGTACATCATCAATTGTAAAACTGTTTGTTCCACGAGCAAATCCGGATATGCAATTTACAAAAATGATTGCAGATGAACAAAATAGGCGTAATCAGCCACTTTCTATAAATGCATTAATGATACTTTCAACAATTCGAAATGAACGGAGAGTTACTGTTGAACGATTAAGCGAAGTTATACATCTTAATAAATCTCGAACAAGTTCTACGATTGAAAATCTGGTTGAAGCAGGTTTAGTAGAAGCTATTGGCAACGGTGCTAATCGTTCATACATATTAAGCGCAAAAGTCTATAAACAGAATAATGAAAGTGCAAAATATGTTAGACAAACCGACATAGATGCAGTGCGTTATCCAGAACTGATTATTAAACTTGCAAAACAGCAGGACGGAATAATTACAAAAGAAGATGTAGCCGACTTGCTTAAGATAACCGATGTTCAGGCTTATTTACAAATCAAGAAGCTTATGGCTGAAGGCAAGCTTGTTCAGAATCAAAAAGGCAAATATGCTAATTATAAATTAAAAGATTAAGTTTCAAAGGCTTTCAATTCTGTTTCGACAGTTTTGAAAGCCTTTTATATTATCTTTCAAAGTTATCGTAATTTTGTATTTTGATAGAATCTTTTAAACGCAAAGTTGCGTTCAGATATTTCAGGAAAATCTTGCTGATTTTGTAGTGGCGTTATTAAAATTATATATGATATCATCTTTTATAACTGCATAAGTGTAAAATTTATTACAAGGAGAATTCCAGGATGATTTGGCTCAGAAAGTATCAGAATGATACACAAGCTAATAGCACACCGCAAACAATAACACAATATTTTCAAGATGGTACAGAATCATTTGAGGAATATTACACTCGTATTTGTAAATCTCCCAATGAAAGTAAAGATGATATAATCTTTCACTTAGATCAACTTATTGATATTGCTATTCACTGTAAACTATTATCAGATTGGTTTTCTAAATTAACTCAAAAAGAACGTATTAATTATTTTTTACAATTAGATAGCATAGACTTTATTAAAGAAAATGCAGATTACCATTATCATTTTTCTCAAAATCGCTTAGCTGAAGCTGGAGAAAAAGTTATTGCTATTTTAAATAATAGTTATAATGAATTCACTGCTGAGTTTTGTAAAAAAATTACGCCTTATGTTAATGACGTAGCAAAACTAGGACTATTTAAACCAAAATATCCTACGACATGTTTTTGGATTTCATATATCCTTCAATCCAATCTTTTAACACATATCAGACTTTCTCCTCGTCCTTATGTTATTTACCAACATGATAACTGCAATTTCTTTTCTGATGTTCCAGATTTTGTTAATTATCCTTTATTTAGAGTGGATGATAATTATCAACCAAAAGAAACAATTGAAGATACAACTATTGAATTACAAAACCTTAGTAATGAATGTTTTGATGATTTCATGAAACTTGCTATGTTTTATGATTATAAAAACCAAGGAGCAAAATCGGAACAAGTAACTATAAATATTCAACAAAATATTAATAATCCTGAGTTCAACTACAAAACTTATTCTAATACCTACCATAATGAGACATTCAATTTTGAGTCAGATAAAATAAGCAATTCACCAGAAATATCCACAGATGACATAAAAGAACTTATGTTCAAGAAATTGCAAAATAATTCTGGATACAAAGTTCTTAAAGCTCATCTTGATCAAACTGATATTTATTTCAAAATTTTCTTCGAACTAGGTTATATCTCATATTTAAATGATGTTATAGAATTTAATTCCCCCTTTTCACAAGGTGCATTTGCGGAATTCATTAAAGATAACGACTTCTTATTTTGTGAAATTCAAGCAAGGATACCAGATACAGCTTTTAAGGAATTAACAGGAAGAACATTTAATGGGTTAGAACAACGTTCTGATAAAGTAAAAAAATATGATGATGTAAAAAAAGCATTACTTTTAAAAAATCCTCCATTAAGTCATAAGTAGTTTTTTTTAGTTCAATTTTAGTTTTTCAAACATTTTAATTATCTCTTATCATTCAGATAGTTGCAGCAGAGGAGAGTTTCTCCTTCAAAAAGCTAGCTGACACTATCTGAGTTCCTATTCTAGATTCTGGAACTCAAAAGGAGTTTCAGACATGAAACCAACAAACTACGCCATTACAGAGTGGCCCGAAAAGACATTATTCTCACGACAGGAGACCGCACAGATATTAGGAGTGGGCTTATCAACTCTTGACTCGCTTATCTCTTATGACGACCTTCCACGCACTATCGTACACAAGAGAGTTCTTATCCATCGTAAGGACCTTGAGAACTACATTTTATCCTGCAGAACTTCAATATTCAGAGGTGAAAAATGAATGAAGCATTATTAATCCAAATAATGAAAGATATAAATAACGAGAACATTCGTTTTGGATCATGCGAAGTAAAATTTACATTTCATGATGGAAAAATTGTATTTTACGAGATTACCGTTTGTAAAAGACGTAATGTTTCAATTTCTAGAAATTTAAAGAAGGAAAACAATTATGGAAATGAAAGATAATATCCCGTTGCCAACGTATTATACGATTCTTCCCGCATGCATTCGCTTGAATCCTAGAATAATTCCAGGAGCAAGACTTCTTTGGAGCGATATTTCTGTACTGTCCTTAAAGAATGGTTATTGCTACTCAACCAATGATTTCTTTGCCAGAATCTATGGTGTCAATATTAGAACCATTAATCTCTGGATAAGAAACCTTAAACAGCTTGAATTAGTAACAATCACGCATTTTAAGACTGGTGATGGCAACAAAGTGATTCGCCATATCAAGCCTAATACATCACACCCAGAATTAGCCACATTTTTTGCCAAAGAAGGAAAAAAAATGCGTATGGCCTATGAAAAAAATATGCAATTGTCCCACGAAAAAAACTGCACAGAGAATATTACAAGAAATAATAATACGAGACTAATAAAGGGCATCCCACTTACTGAATTAACTTCAGTAGATACTGTTTCTGACGCAGAATTAGACAATTGCTTTTTTTAGGAGGTTATCATTATGGATCATGAGATAAGAAATATCGACTTCTGTAGTATTCTCGAACGTTTACCGCATGAATATTCTCCAGAAAAAGAGGCTATGCTGCGATCACTTGAGGAAGAAGAAAAACTTGAGGTTATCCGTAAAAGGCTTAGCTACTATCGTTCAAAGGAAAGTGGAGTTCCCAGATTTCTTTGGAATGATTCATTAACCACATATCATCCTAGAACAGAGGAGGAAAAGATAAATTATGAGAAGATTCTGTCTTTCGTAAATGATGATAATAATCATAAAACCTTAATTCTTTCAGGAAAATGTGGAACTGGAAAATCTCATTTAGGCGCAGGACTTGTCCATAGTATAGGCGGCAAAATGATAGATGCAGATACTCTTCTTCTTCAGGTTGATTCTGGAGACAATTTTAAGTCGTCCGAAAACAAACTTGAAATTCTCTCAAGATTTTCAAATTACAAATTACTGGTAATTGATGAAATAGGAAGAACCATGGATCCCGTCAAAGAGAAAGGTTACCTGTCTTACATCATCCGTAATAGATACAATAATCGCCTTCCAACAGTCTTGATTTCCAATCTTGGAAAGAATGAATTAATAAAATTCTTTGGAGAGGCAATTTACGACAGGCTTAAAGAAACTTGCATTTATCTGGAATTTTCAGGGGAAAGCTACAGAGCAAACAAGCGTGATATAGCTTTGTAATTATTTTATTTTCAGAATCATTTTGTTTCCGGCCGGACAAGATGATTCTGAGACTCAAAAGGAGAACTACTATATGAAATTTTTTAATAAAAAAATTAGCACTTCATTCGAAGCAGCTAAACAGAATATTCAGAATAAATTCGATTCTGAAAGAATACAGATGGTTGAAATCTCAAAGCTGAAATTTGATAAAGATTTCAAAGAATTATTTGCACAGGAGCCAGAAAAGGTAGAACGCATTGCGCAAGATATGAAAAAACATGGGTTCGATAAATCACAGCCGATTATTGCGACAAAAGACGGTTCTATTCTGGATGGTAACTCCCGTTTTATAGCGGCAAATCAGGTTGGAATAAAGTATCTTCCAGTAGTTTATAAAAATTTTGTAGATAAAAACGAAGCCTTAAAATATGAACTTCACTTACAACTTGACCGCAGAAATCTTAGCGATGCAGAAGTTTTTGCAATGTTCAAAAAACTGGAAGGAATGAAGCAGAATGCAAAAGCAGAGGGAAAATCAACCGAAGATTTTACTGATGCAAAAATTGCCGAACAGCTTAAAAAATCTGAACGGTCGGTTCAGAAAATACGAGAGCTTTCAAAAAAAGCTGATAAACAGACTTTGGATAAAGTTGCCTCTGGAGAACTCTCAATTAATAAGGCGCTTTCGGAAGTCAAAAAAGCTGAACATCCCATAACAATTAAATCCAATGCAAATTCTTCTATAAATAAGTCTGAGTTTATTAAAGGCATAAAGTTTGCTTTGAATGAAATTGCAAATGGAAAAAACGCAGAAGAAATTCTTGCAGCTTTGTAAAAGGAGTAGCTCATGGGAAATGAAGATTTAACTTTAGAGTTCATGGGCTACAAGGCAATGTGCCATTGTAGACCTATAATTCATCGTTTACACAATAAGCGTGATCCAAAAATCGTAAGTTCAGAAAAACATATCGATCTTTCGAGACCGCATGAAACAATTCTTGATTGTGGCACTTTAGAAGAGTGCTATGAGCAGATATTTGGCGAAGCTGTAAAAAAATACAACGCGAAGCAGAAACGGAAAGACCGTCGGATTGAAAATTATCTGGAAACAATTCTTAACGACAAGCGCCAGGGAAAACACAAAAATATAAAAGCTAATGGAAGACGTAAGCCCGCTTATGAAATGATTATCCAATTAGGAAATAGAAATAACAGACCGGATGATGAAAAAGCTTCCAGAGTGTTAAAAGATTTTTGTAATTTCCTGATTAAAAAATATCCTAACATTGTTCCAATTGGGATTTATCTTCACAATGATGAATTTTCAATTGACGAAGAAACACATCAGAAGATTTTCTCTCCTGTACATATACATTTCGACTTTGTGTATGTGGCCCATCTTGGAAAATCTCTTAAAACCGGAATGGAATTGCAATGCTCAATGAGCGGAGCCTTAGCGGAGATGGGATTTGTTACCGCAAAAGGTAAAGGTACAGGTCAGCAGCAGCTTGAAGAATCAGCTAGGCATGCCTTACAGGATTTTGCGGAAGAACGTGGAATCAAAATAGACAGAACTCCTGGAGAAAGGCATTCTCATAAGGAAAAGCCTGTGTATCAGCAGATGAAAGAAAACGAAAAGAAAGAGAAAAGACTTTCACAGAAAGAACAGCAGCTTGAACAGGATAGAACTGATTTGGATAAAAATATTGAATCTTTTAATCAGAAATCTGAACAGCTGGAAAAAGATATTCAGGCAAACAATGATAAATCTTTGGATTTGTTTTTCAAAGAAAATCAGCTTTCTAAAAAGCAAAAGGAACTTGATGAGCAGAAAAATGAAATTGACCAGAAGTCCAAAAATGCTGATAAAACTTTACAGGATGCTCAAACTATTCAGGCTGAAAATCAAAAGACATCTAAAAATCTTGAATTAGAGCAGAATGATTTAGAGCGTGATAAAAGTCTGTTCAAAACTTCAGCACAAAAAGTTGGCGTTTATAATCAGCTTTGCGATGAAGTTGAAAGAAAAAACATGACTATTGATTCTGAAATCAACGCATTTAAGAACAATCGTTTTGAAAACTTTTCTGCCAGATTTAATAAATTTGTTGGAAATGTAAAAAAGATTGTCACTGCAATTACAACAGAATTGAACTGGTATAAAGCAGCATTCAAGAATTTTTGGAATAAAACTTCAAAGGATTTCAGACATCTTGCTGATTTAATGGACAGAAACAATTGTGAAAAGTTTTCTGATTTCAACAAGAAGTTTTATAACGCGGAATTGGATTATCAGATACAGGAAAAGAATCTGATACATCATCAGCACACCATTAGTAAGAAAAAAATTAATAATAATTATGATTTGGAGAGATAGGAGGTTTTTATGGAATTAGTAATAGATGAAAAAATCAGATTAAAAGTGTTACGCTCTACATTAAGGGGAGAGGGTTTTAAGCTTGATTCTTGGATTCGTTGTATTCATTGTGGCAAAGTTTTTCAGGGAGAAGAAATGAGAGTCTTCAATAAAGGAAATGACTACTTTATTTATTGCAAATTCCCAAACTGTAATGGTTCTATTATTGATATAGTAGATGCCGACGATGAGGATTTTGCATCTATGTTTGATTAAAAATACAGCTTCGCAACGTTGCGGATTCCAAAAGGAATCCGCTTTACACCACAATTTGGCTTGCCAAACTGGGTGTACCCCACACTGAAAACGTCATACCAACTTCGTGGTATAACATTTTCAGTCCGGGGCCCCAAACCGTATCGTCGGTTTATCTCTCTATTAGAGGCGTTTCGTCGCCTCTCGAAAAATCCCGCAACATTGCGGCCACAGTCATGAAAGCCAGTCCTATTCGGACAAAATGGCTCTCAGACAAAGTGTGGTCTTATCCAGCGAGTTTTTTCTCACTCCCACGAGCAACGTCCTGTCGTTGCATCCCAGCCAACATTTCGCCACTGGAGGACCACCAAGCTGGGCTTGGATTACTTACCTTATCAACTACAAAAATCTGAAAATATGATATAATAGAACTATCAACTTTCAAAAAAGGACATCATTATGGCAAAGTCAAAATCGACCAAATCTTCTTCCGCAACAATCGGATTTGAACAGCAGATTTGGGATGCAGCTTGTGAACTTTGGGGACATATCCCTGCTGCAGATTACCGCAAAATCTTTACAGGACTTATCTTCTTAAAATACATCTCAACCGCATTTGAAAAGAAGTACAAGGAACTTGTAGAAGAAGGCGATGGTTTTGAAGACGATCCAGACGCATACGAAGCAGACAACATTTTCTTTGTTCCGCCAGAGGCACGCTGGAGTGAAATTGCAAAGGCTGCCCATACACCAGAAATCGGAACCATTCTCGATAAAGCCATGATTTCCATTGAAGCTGATAACAAAAGCTTGAAAGGCGTTTTGCCAAAGAACTATGCAAATCCAGAATTAGACAAACGCGTTCTTGGAAACGTAGTAGACGTATTCACAAACATGGATATGAGCGACACCGAGGCAAGTAAAGATTTGCTTGGCCGAACTTATGAATATTGTATTGCTCAGTTTGCAAGTTACGAAGGTGTAAAAGGTGGAGAATTCTATACTCCTGCCAGTGTTGTAAAAACAATTGTAAATATCTTAAAGCCATCAGAAGGAAAACGAGTTTATGACCCATGCTGTGGTTCAGGTGGTATGTTCGTTCAGTCAGTAAAGTTCATTCAGGAACATGCAGGAAACAGAAGCAACATCAGTGTATTCGGACAAGAAGCCAATGCCGACACCTGGAAGATGGCCAAGATGAATATGGCAATCCGAGGAATCGATGCAAACTTTTGCGACCATCCGGAAGACACTTTCTTTAACGATCTTCATTCAACACAAAAGTTTGATTTTATTATGGCAAATCCACCTTTCAATCTGAGCAACTGGGGACAGGATAAATTGCAGAACGATCCTCGCTGGGCATACGGACTTCCGCCTGCAGGAAATGCAAACTTTGCATGGATTGAACACATGATTTATCATCTTGCTCCAAATGGAAAAATCGGTCTCGTTCTTGCGAATGGTGCCCTTTCAACACAGACAGGTGGTGAAGGAGAAATCCGTCGAAAAATTATCGAAGCAGATTTGATTGAAGGTATAGTTGCTATGCCAACTCAGCTTTTCTACAGCGTAACAATTCCGGTAACTTTGTGGTTCATTACCCGCAACAAAAAACAAACTGGCAAAACTTTGTTTATCGATGCTCGCAACATGGGCCACATGGTTGACCGCAAGCACCGCGATTTTTCTGACGAAGATATTGCAAAACTTGCAGACACATTTACAGCATTCCAGAACGGAACATTAGAAGATGTAAAAGGATTCTGTGCAGTTACAACAACAAAACAAATTGCTGAACAGGATTTCATTCTTACTCCAGGTCGCTATGTTGGTATCGAAGAAAAAGAAGAAGACGATGAGCCTTTTGATGATAAGATGAAACGCCTTACAACCGAACTTGGTGGAATGTTTGCAAAGAGCCATGAACTTGAAGAGCAGATAAAAAAGAACCTCGGTGAGATTGGGTATAAAATTTAGAAAATCGTGACAAAGCGTCACGGGTTGAAAAAATTATTGGAATATATATGGAAACTGTAATAGCATACTTTGATGAAACTGGTGATGACGGTTTTGTTAATAGCTCTAGCGATGATTTTGTTTTGACAAGCATTTATACGAAAACTAGTAGCTGGCAGAAAAACTATAACGTAATGAAAAATTGTCGTGCATTACTCAAAGAAAAATACGGATTTCATTCAACTGTAGAAATGCATACAAAAAATTTTTTGACGGATAAAAATCCGTACAGAAATTACTGTTGGACAAAGGAACAGAAACAAGAAATCCTCATTGCATATACAAAATGTATTGCTGAACAAATGGATTTTTCATGCATAAATGTAATAATCGACAAGACAAAAATAACAGATTCAAACTATAACATTCTTGAAAAGGCTCTGACATATAATATTCAGAGAATTGAAAATGCAAGCAACGAAGAATGGAACTATATTGTAATAACGGACAAAGGTCGACTTGCACCAATGAGAAAAACAGCCCGTGCAATCCGCGCATACAATCCTATTCAATCTCAATTCAACTATGAATCTATAAACCAACCAATTACAGGACTTATTGAGGATATTCTAGAGAAAGATTCTGCTGAGTCTTATTTTATACAAATCTGCGATTTTATTTCATACTTTGTGCATTTATATTTCAAATGTGTTATGAATGGTAAACCGCTTCCTGCTCGTGTTGCAAGTGTGATTGATAATCAATTTGTTTCGAGGGTAATGGCAACTTTGAAATATTATGGAAGATTAAATCTAAAGGCTTCAAAAGCAAATGAATTCGGACTTGTGATTTACCCAAAATAGCGTTTAAAACAAGAACACCACCTACGAAGCATTCGCTTTTTCAGTGGTTCGACTAAAATTTACTGCCAAATTTTGCTTTTGTCAAGTTTTAAAGCTTTGAAAGACATATAATAAAAGGAATGAAAATGAAAGAGTGGAAAGAATGTAAACTAAAAGATATCTGTGATTATGGAAAAGACAGAATGGAAGTTTTGACTCTAGATAATTCAACTTATATCTCAACCGAAAATATGCTTCCAAATCGTGCAGGTATAACAACAGCCACAACATTACCGACAGGCGAATACACACCAAGCTTCGAAATTGATGATACTTTAGTTTCTAACATTCGACCATATTTTAAAAAAATCTGGAAAGCAACATTTTCAGGTGGATGTTCTGCCGATGTTTTAGTTTTCAAAGCTAAAGAAAATATTTCAAAAGAATATTTGTATTATGTTTTAACTGATGATGAGTTCTTTAAATACAGTATGGCAACATCTAAAGGAACAAAAATGCCTCGTGGGGATAAAACCTCAATAATGAATTATCCAGTAAAACTTCCCCCTCTCCCCACCCAGCAAAAAATCGCCGCCATTCTCTCATCCCTCGATGATAAGATCGTACTGAACAATAAGATAAACGATAATTTAGCGGCTTAGAATTGGATTGAATCTACGTCTAATTCGCCGGACATGAGTCTAGGTAGTAAAATGTCACGGAGATTTGAGAGATTTCGATTTTCTATAGCATTTCCAGCAATTTTTTCCATTAATGGTAGAACATTTTTTTCG
>NZ_AJGU01000035.1 GCF_000260795.1 Treponema sp. JC4 | reverse complement strand
AAAGGGCTTCAGCCTTTGCAATTGTAAAACGCCCAGGCTCTGTACTTGCTGTAAAACCAGTATTCTGAAGGCTATAGAATGGAGTAACACGCCAGAAATAGATTCCTTCCTTAAGTTTTGAAGTTGTATAACTTGTACTACGCAGGTCTACAAGGATTTCCGGTTCAAAAAAATCAGGAGCTGAAGAAATTTCAAGCCGGTAATAATCTGCAAAATCATTTCCTTCCCAGCTAAACAAAACCTGAGGAAGAAGAGTACGGTATTTTATAGAAGAATCATTTACAGGAGCTGTAAGGACTGGTTTTGCCACCTTTTCCATCCTGATTCGTCCGCTGACAGGTTCTGAAACAGGAAGATTTCCACCAATGGCAGCCTCTTCAAAAACGCGCCAGAAAAGCGAACCTTCTTCTAAAGGAATATCAACGGAATTCACATTCTGAACTGTAAAAGTTTTGTCTATGCTGGAAAAATCCTTACTTTTTGAAGTCTGAACTATGATTTTTTTATCTGCAGCAGAATCGGAAGCTGCCCATTCAAGATGAACTGGCAGAACCTTTTCCTCAAGGTTAAGTACGACCAGATCATTCGGAATTGAAGTAACGGAAAAAGGCACTTTTTTGATTTCGCCGCCGGTCTGAATTTTTACAGCATCACCTGCCCTTAAATTAAGGCCCCCGTCTTCATCATTATTTCCACCTCTAATACTGCCGCTTCCTGCCTTAAGCTGAAAACTTGCTTCTCCGCTGGCATCTGTAATTGCAGCAAGCCGGCTTCCCTTTTCAATCTGGATTGTACTTCCGTTTTCCATAAGAACGGCAAGACCAGCAGCTGCTTTTGAAGAAGAGGTATCAACATCAATACCGCCTCCTTCTACAGTAAGGCGAACTCCACCATCAGCAGACTGAAAAATCTGAACCATGGAGTTTTCATGGACATCAAGAATCTCGCCGCCTTTAAAAGTAATTGTTGCAGACGCCATATCTGCAGTGCGGATTGTATCTTCATTATATAGAGGAGAATTCTGCTGTAAACGTTCCCAAACTACCCTGTCTGTAAATTTTCGCTGGGCAACCTTATACTTAAAAGTGATGGTTGCAATTGCGTCCCGGTCACTTCTGGTAGAAGACAGATTTAAATCCCTCCAGAAAAGCCAGAGACTTGCGGCACAGACTCCAAGACAAGATAGAGTGATAAAAAAATCACGAAGCAGAGCTTTGAGTTTTGACTTGAATCTTGTTTTCTTCTTCGTCAAGGTTTACTCCTTCAAAATCAGGCTCCGGAATTCCAAGCATAGCGCGGACTTCGTGGATATTTTTAGGACCGTCAGGACCTGCAGCCTTACGGCAGTCTTGGTCAACAACAAAATCAGGGTCAGTTTTCTTAAAGAAAGCTTCAATATCAAAGTTTGGAAGATTTACGACCG
The DNA here is from genome assembly GCF_000260795.1 of Treponema sp. JC4. GTDB lineage: Bacteria > Spirochaetota > Spirochaetia > Treponematales > Treponemataceae > Treponema_D. Next base: position 20,587 of record NZ_AJGU01000035.1, on the reverse strand, counting down.
CATAAAAATGCTGGGCCCCCTTTCCCTTTACTTCAAACTCAACAGGAATCTGCTCGGCAATAATTTCATAAGGCAAATCTTCTGGAGAAATAGTATAAGCATTTTCTTCACAGCGGATATAGCGGCTCTTCAAAAGATTATAAGTATCTTCTGTAATCAAAAGGTCAGTTCCACAAGGTTTATTGCTGGCTTCTGTACGGCTGGCAAAGTTTACTGCATCACCAATCGAAGTAAATTCCATTTTATCGTAAGACCCCATAAAGCCTACAGTTGCACGGCCTGTATTTACGCCCGCTCCTATTCTGATATGAGGCTTATATTTTGCAAGAGGCTCACCTTCATGAGCTTTTGTAAAGGCTTCTGCATCCTTATTGTATTTCATCAGAGAGTAGCGCATTGCAATTGAAGCGGTAATTGCGCTGATGGCATCTTCCATAATGTGCTGAGCGTGATTAAGTTCAAAATCTTCACGTTTCGCAACAAGTGCAGTCTTTTCTTCCTCACTAAGCACGCAGTTATTCTTGCGCTGAATTTTTGAAATATGGTCTTCAAGCGAAAGTTCGCAGTCAAGGTCATCATTACGAAGCACACCCCAGCAGGCCATGATTGCGTCGCCTTCAAACTTGTCAACGACACCGCCGGTATTTGTAATACAGGTTACCATGCGGCTCATGTAGTCATTCAAAAATCCTATGATTTCTGCAGCTGATTCTTCGCCAAAGCGATTCTTAAAACCGTCAGAAATTGCAGTAAATCCGCGGATATCGCTGAAGAAAATAGTAATGTCTTTCAGGTGGGGCTCAAAATCAATTTTCTTCAATACAATAGCGTCTGTTACACCCTTATTCGTTAGCTTTGTAAAGGTGTTAAGGATTTCCCTTTCCTTTTTTGTAGACTGAATAAGAACGCCGATTTCATCCTTACGGTTAGTATTCAGTTCTTCAAAAAGGTCGGTGTTAAAGTTTGCCTTATTGATTTCGTTGGCAACCGCTGTAAGGGTTTTGAGCGGTGTACTAAGCGATTTTGAGAAGGCATAAATAATCAGTATCGCGAGCGAGAGGATTGCCACTGTAAGATAGATATTTCGCCGCGTTGTTGCGTTTACCGCCTCTAGAATTACTGACGTTCTTACAACAGTAATAATGGCACCGCTTCCGTTAGTCAATTTATGGAAGGCTCCGATGTATTCAGCATCCTCTTCCCCGTCATTCTGACTGAAGGTAAGCTGTCCGTTATTAGAAAGACTCTCCTTCATCTTCTGAACAATAAAATTCTCGCTGTAATTTACGTTTTCCATCATCAGACGCATATCCGGATGGATAAGGATTTCTCCGCCACTGTTTACAAAGAAGGAAAGATTTATAGAACCGGTTCCAAAACTTTCCGAAAGCGCCTCTGAAGAATAAATAACAACCAGACAGCGGTTATCAGCGGCTCCAAAAAGCGGAGAGAACATTGCAATTGCAGGCACATTAAAAACCGGAGAGGCATTTTTAAGCACATAATTTCCCTGATAGGCCTTTTCAACTGACTCAGATTCAAAAAGCATATACTCGGAAATAAGATTTTCATCAAGTTCGTTTTTTACAAAGAAAGCCTTGTTTGCAAAAGTCCAGTTGTCGTCCGGTAAAATGATGGCGGCAATATCCTGATTACGCTTAAAGAACATTGCGGCATTACTATCTGTTTCTTCCTGACTTTGAGAATTACGCAAAAGATCAAGGAACATACCGACATTGGACATTACGGTATTAAGACGGTGTTCTGTATCTGCTGCAGTTCGGCTGTTAATTGTAAGGTTATTATCTTCTGCACTGATTTTTGTATCGCCGGAAACAAACATTGAAACCAGGAAGGTTATGAGACCAAGCGAAATAATTACAAGAGTTGAGATGATGCAGATAAGTTTAACTCCGATTGAAGTACGGTTCTTCTCAAGACTGTCATTTATTTTTTTCTGACGGATTTTCTGCTCAACCGCAGTCTTATGCCTGAAAATCTTTTCCTGCTTTTTCTGAAAACGGGCATTGATTTTTTCCATGCGGGCAGCAAGCTTTTTAGATTTCTTTATATTTTTATTGAGGGTTGCTGCGCGCTTTTTGCGTTTTTTTTCTATTTTATGCTGCTTTTTCCTGCGCTCATAGTCGGAAACAAAAGCGCGGCTAACAGAGCTTCCGGCAAGTTTTACATCCGAATCAGAGGAAGAATAATTCAAAGCCTTTACATTGATATTTTTCTGAGGAGAAAGTTTCCCTTCCCTTGTTACAAACTGTCCGTAATTCAAATTCTTTTCAAATTCTGCCATACAGCCTTCCTGAAAATATATAATCCGACATCTCATTATCGGCAGATTCTGAATAAAACTCAAATTTATATTTTAAAGTCAAAAATTTATGTTGCTAAAAGCGCATATATACATTATGGTAAACATTACCGGCTAATGCTTTTGCTGCAGCTAAAAAAAACTTTTTTTTTGATGCCCGTTCGTATGGACGGCTATTTTTTTCTAAGGGGTACTTGAGTTGAAAGGAAGTCAGGTTACCATCGACCACGTATCAAAACACTTTGGTGATTTTGTTGCGCTGGACGACATCAATTTTGTTATCAAGCCGGGCGAGTTTTTCTCCCTGCTCGGCCCTTCTGGATGCGGAAAAACTACTCTTCTCCGCATTATCGCAGGTTTTGAATTCCCAGATGATGGTGCAGTTCTTTTTGATGATAAAAACGTCATTCCGCTGTCGCCTGATAAGAGACCTTCAAACACAGTTTTCCAGACATACGCACTCTTTCCTCATATGAGCGTTTATGAAAACGTTGCATTTCCTCTGCGTCTGAAAAAGCTGCCAAAAGACGAAATTGACAAAAAAGTTCGCGAATATGTTCATCTGGTTCAGCTTGACCAGCATATCCATAAAAAGCCAAATCAACTTTCCGGCGGACAGAAGCAGCGTGTAGCAATTGCCCGCGCCCTCATCAACGAGCCAAAAGTTCTTTTGCTTGATGAGCCTCTTTCTGCTCTGGATGCAAAACTGCGCGCAAATCTTTTGATTGACCTTGACCGCATTCACGACCAGATTGGAATTACATTTATCTATGTAACTCACGATCAGAGCGAGGCACTTTCTGTTTCTGACCGCATTGCAGTTATGAATCAGGGCCACGTACTTCAGATTGGAACTCCTTTTGAAATTTATGAAAGCCCTGCAACTCAGTTTGTTGCCCAGTTTATTGGTGAAACAAACCTTTTTGATGCAGAAGTCGTTGACTGCGTTCCTCACAAGTCTATTAAGGGTGAAGATGACTTTATGGCTACCCTTTCTGTTCCTGAACTTGGAAAACAGGCTCCGCTTGCAACTGATACAGCAGCAGAAACTGCCCTTGACCGCTACATGCAGGTAACTGACTACGAAAAGACAGACAAGGGACAGAAGGTTGCCTTTACAATCCGCCCGGAAAAAATCCGCATTACTCTGGAACCGCCTTCTACAGGTGGAAGAACCGACATCAACGTATTCAGCGGTATTGTTGAAGAGCCTATTTACTCTGGTTTCCAGTCAAAATTCTATGTTCGTCTTGAAACAGGTAAAATCATCAAGGTTTTCAAGCAGCACACAGACTACATGGATGACGGTCCGGTAATTCAGTGGAAAGACAAGGTCTATGTAAGCTGGTCGGCCGAAGACGCTTACATTGTTGAAGATATTGAGAAGTAAGATGATAATCGAAAATCCGTTAAGAAATGAGCTGCGACAGCGGGTCATTTTAGGATTATCGAGAATACATCTGGCTGCGAAACTAGAGAGCAGCCTGCTATAAATTTGGAAATGGAATATTATGAAGAATAAAACTATTTCAAAAGAAGGCCGTGACGCACGCCTTGGTGTCTTCTACGGCTGGCCGATGGGATTGTGGTTCTGCATTTTCTTTATTGCTCCCCTTGTAATTATTTTTATATACAGTTTTCTTAAAAAGGGAATTTACGGTGGCGTTGAATGGCAGTTTTCTTTGAAGGCTTACCATCAGATGTTTAAGCCGGAATACGGCATTATTGTAATGAGAACGCTAAAAATCACTGTAATTTCTACAGTGATTACGATTTTAGTCTCGCTTCCCTGTGCCTATGCAATGGCAAGAAGCCGTCATCAGACCATCCTGCTCTTTTTGATTATCATTCCGTTCTGGACAAACTCGCTTATCCGTATTTTTGCCTGGATGAGCATTTTGAACAACGACGGTATGCTCAATCAGATTCTTTTGAAGCTGCACTTAATCAAAGAATATGTGCCTTTCTTGTACAATCAGACTGCGGTAATTCTTGTTTCGGTTTACATGTATATTCCTTATGCAATTCTGCCGATTTTTACTGCCGTTGACCGCTTTGATTTTTCTTTACTCGAAGCAGCCCGCGACCTTGGGGCAACAAAAGCCCAGTCAATGATTAAGGTTTTGATTCCTGGCATTAAAAGCGGAATCATTTCTGCCTTGATTTTTACTTTTATCCCGATTTTTGGTGCTTACACAGTTCCACTTTTAGTCGGCGGTAAAGATTCTTACATGCTAGGTAACATTGTAGTTGATCAGGTTCAAAAGACCCGTAACTGGCCGCTTGCAGCAGCCTTCAGCCTTATCATCACTTTGATTTCTGTATTCGGAATCATCTGGATTACAAGAAGCAATGATGCTGAAGCTAAGCTCCGCAAGAAGATGGCAAAAGAAGAAAATTACGTAGGAGGTACAAACTAATGGACCATCCTTTTTATCTTTTTTTACACAACGCTTTTAATGGAAAACGCCCTACTTCGGAAAACTCACGCCACGCAAAAAAAACATGGCGCAAGGGTCGACAGGTATTCTCTTTTTCCCGCCTTATGCTGGGACTTACAATCGTTTTTCTCTTTCTGCCCCTTTTAGTAATCATCGTTTATTCTTTTAATAAGGGAAAAAGCGCTGTTTTTACAGAACCTTCTTTAATCTGGTATAAAAAGCTCTTTTTTGATTCAGCAGATTTGTGGCATGCCCTCTGGAACAGCCTTGTGGTTGCCTTCAGTTCGGCAGCAGTTTCTACAATTTTAGGAGCCGCCGCTTCAATCGGAATCAACTGGTATAAGTTCCCGGGAAAGAAGTTCATTCAGACTCTGGCTTACCTTCCAATGGTTCTGCCGGAAATTATCATCGGTATTTCCATGGTAATTTTCTTCAGCGGTGTAAAGGTTCCTCTCGGACTCTTTACCGTTTTTGCAGCCCATACAACCTTCTGTCTGCCATTTGTTTTCCTTATGGTAAATGCCCGTCTGGACGAGTTTGACTTTTCTATTGTAGAAGCAAGCCGCGACCTTGGTGCAACAGAAAGCCAGACAATGCTTAAGGTTGTAATTCCTGCAATCATGCCTGGAATTATGTCGGGATTTTTGATGGCAGTTACAATGTCGCTTGAAGACTTTGTAATCACCTTCTTTGTTGCAGGGCCTGGTTCAACTACCCTGCCGCTTTACGTTTACTCTATGATCCGCTTCGGCGTTTCTCCTGTAATCAACTCTCTGTCTTTTGTTATGGTGCTTTTTACCTGTATTATTGCATTTATCCTTCGCAAAGGACTTAAAGGAATTGCTGCAAGTCACTAAAATAAAAGCGCAAAAAAGCAGCAAATAAATTGTGAATAACTTGCCGGGGCACAGGGGCAGTCAACTCCGCCGGTAAGATTCTTTATATTTACAAGGGACTAGAATGAAAAAATCAAGTCTTCTTACAGGTCTTGCAGCACTTGCAGCCCTCATCTCTTTATCATCTTGCGGAAAAAAGGATGATAATACACTTTATCTCTTTAACTGGACATACTATACTCCGGATTCTGTACTTCAGGATTTTGAAAAAGAGTATAACTGCAAGGTTAAGGTTGATACTTTTGACTCAAACGAAGTTATGTATGCAAAGCTTAAGGCTGGTGCTGATGGTTACGACATCACCTTCCCTTCTCAGGACTACACTTCAATCATGATTAAGCAGGGAATGCTTAAAAAGATTGATCACGCAGCCTTTACAAATGCTTCAAATATAAACCCAAAAGTTCTAGAAAAACTTACTTTTGACCCTAACATGGACTATTCAGTTCCTTATTACATGGGAGCTGCCGGAATCTGCGTAAACAAGCAGAAGGTTCATAATTACGGAAAATCATGGACAATTTTTGAGCGCGAAGATCTTAAAGGCCATATGACAATGATGGACGATATGCGCGAAGTTATGGGCGATGCCCTTGCCCTCAAAGGCTATTCTGTAAACACTGTTGACCGCAAGGTTTTAGGAAACATTACAGACTACATCAACCAGAAATGGAAGCCAAATCTTGTAAAATTTGATGCAGAAGGCTTTGGTAAATCTTTTGCAAACGAAGATTTCTGGGTTTGCCAGGGTTATGCAGAAGTTGTTTACGGTGAAGTTCCGGAAGAGCGCCAGGAAGAAATGATTGACTTCTTTATTCCATCTGAAGGCGGCCCTATGTACGTTGACTCTATGGTAATTTTGAAGAACGCAAAACACTACGATCTTGCTATGAAGTTCATCAACTTTATTCACCGTCCGGAAGAATACGTTAAATTCCTTGATGAGTTCCGCTTCCCGGGCTTTGTAAATCCTGCAGCAGAACATCTCAGAACAACAACTCCAATGTACAAGGCAGAAGAAATGGAAACCTGCGAACTCAAACTGGACGTAGGCGAAGACCTTGAAACCTTTAACGAATACTGGGAAAGCATTCGCTTCTCAGCTGACTAAAACGATTATTCTTGCCGAAACCTTTCCACTTTTATTATGTTTATATAATAGGAGTGGAGAGAAATCTTTCAGGCAAAAAAAATGACCAGTTCGGATATTATTTCAGAAACATTACCGGCATCAATGACAAACAAACTTTCTGTTCCCGGTGATTTTTACAAAATGGCCTTTCAGTTTCAGCAGATTATGATGATTTATGAAAGCGCAATAAAACAGATTGAAACAAAACTTGATATTCTTAATAAAGAAAGCAGCGTAAACCGCACGCGAAATCCAATCTCTACAGTAAAAAGCAGGATTAAGAGTCCGGAAAGCATAGCAAAAAAGCTTGAGAAAAAAGGACTTCCGGTAAATTTTGATTCAATGATGGAAAACCTCAACGATATTGCGGGAGTGAGGGTAATCTGTCCTTATATTTCAGATATATATTCTGTACGAGACATGCTTCTTAAGCAGCCGGATTTAACTCTTATCAGACAGAATGACTACATCGATAAGCCTAAAGAATCGGGCTACAGAAGCCTTCACCTTGTAATGGAAATTCCAGTTTATCTTTCAAAAACTGAACACAATGTGCGGGTGGAAATCCAGCTCAGAACCATTGCGATGGACTTCTGGGCCAGCCTTGAGCATCAGCTGCGCTATAAAAACAGTGCAAAAGTCCCGGACAGCGTGCGCCGTGAACTTTTCCGCGTTGCAGAAACAATTGCAATGACCGACCGTGAAATGGAGGAAATTGCAATTGAACTGCAGGCTTTAGACTGATAATCCTCTAATTACTCATTTTATGATTTTATAAATCCGATAATAAAAGCATGAAGAAGTCATTTATTTACCCTGTAATTCTATTTTTTGTTATTCTTGCCCTTTACGCGCCAATTTATGGCCAGGCGGCTGCTAAAAATGCTGACTCAGACGGAGTGCTTTTTGAATTCCGTCAGAAAAAAGGCGAATCTTCCCTTCACATTTCTACTATAGAAGAGGAAGCATATTTAAACGGAAGGCTTAACAACCGCACACAGATTGTAAACCGCACTGCAACCACAGTTACAGACACAAATGCAGATGGCAGCGCAAGACTTCACACCCATTACATGACTACAGAAAACTACCTTATGAACGTAAGCGGACGTCATTTGAGCTGGGGTGAAGAAGATTTTGTAAACCTTACCCGCACAAAATCAGGCGAATTTTTAAATCCTGATAACGACTATCTTCCTACAGTTCAGAATGTTCCCTCTTTTCCAAAATCATCTATAAAACCCGGCGACAGCTGGAGGGCAAGCGGAAAGGAAGTTCACGACTGCCGGGAACTTTTTTCCATGACAGACGCAATTTCCATTCCTTTTACGGCAGAATACAGCTACATTGGAGACGAAATTATTGACGGCGTAAAGCTGAATGTAATTGAAGTTTATTATGAATTTTCACAGGGAGTCGGCCGACGCTCTGCTGCCACCGGAACTTACGCAGGAGCCAGTGGATTTGCACAGCAGAAAATCTGGTGGGACTGCGCTAAAGGTGACATAGACCATTATATAGAAACCTTTATGATTAAGATGGTTGATATAATGGGCATGACCTACACCTTCAAAAGTGCAGCCCACGGCGAAGTTCTGGAATATAAATCTGTAAATGACCAGGCAACAGTAGAAAAGCTTCAGGAGCGGGTAAATGACATGGCTCTTGAAAACATCAATATTACCCGCGGGCAGAAAGGACTTACAATCAGCCTTGAAAACATTCAGTTCGAACCTGATTCAGACCTACTTCTTCCGTCTGAAAAAGAAAAGCTTGAGAAAATCGGGGCTCTCTTAAAAGATTATTCAAACGATCTTTTGATTACAGGTCACTGCGCAGAAAGAGGAACTCCAAAAAGCCGTCAGATTCTTTCTGAACAGAGGGCAGAAGCCGTTGCAAGTTATCTTGAGCAGCTTGGAGTCCGCGACAGCCTTCACATTTTTACCCAGGGAAAGGGTTCTACAGAGCCAGTTGCAAGTAACGCCACAGAAGAAGGCCGTAAGAAAAACCGCCGCGTAGAAATAATTCTTGCTGACTAATGATTTGTCCTCAGGGCAGACTTATCACCGGCAAGATAAGCATCGCAGTCATTAATATTCATAGGTTTACCACGCAGAAAGCCCTGAACAATATTGCAGTTAAAGCGTTTTAAAAGACTAAGCTGGTCAGGTCTTTCAACCCCTTCGGCAATAGTTTCAAGTCCCATTTTTGTTACCATATTAATGATGGAACTTGTGATATTTGCCTGAATTCCATCCATCGAACAGATGTCATTAATGAATGACTTATCAATTTTAAGGGTATCAAGCGGAAGCTGCTGAAGATAATTAAGGGAAGAATAGCCCGTTCCAAAATCATCAAGAGAAATCTTAAAGCCCATATCCTTAAGAGCCTTAAGTTTTTCTACGGTGGTACGGATATTATTAATCATCACCCCTTCTGTAATTTCAATTTCCACATATTCCGGGTCTATTTCATACTTTCCGATAATTTCCATCAGCTCATCAAGAAATTCATCCTGCTTAAGCTGAATAGGAGAAACGTTTACAGACATAGTGCCTTTAAAATCATACTTATCCTGCCATTCCTTAAGCCGCTGCATTGTGGTGTTTAAAATCCACTTACCAAGGGGAAGAATAAGCCCTGTTTCTTCTGCAAGGGGAATAAAAACAGAAGGCGGAATCTCACCAAGTTCAGAATCATCCCAGCGGATCAAGGCCTCAAAACCCCGTAAAAGTCCAGTGCTGATTTCAAACTGAGGCTGATAATTCATGTAAAAATTGCTGTCCAAAACTGCATTTGCAAGTTTTGTCTGAAGCTGAAGCTGCTGGATAAAGACTCTCTGCATTTCAGGCTCAAAAAAGCAGATATTATTCTTTCCGTGCTTTTTTGCATAATGAACTGCCATATCGGCAAAACGGATAAGCTCATCCTTTGCCTCAGAATTATCAGGAAAAACAGAAAGACCGCCGGAAATAAGGATATGCTCGTTCTGGAAACATTCAAAAATTGTATCAGCAATAGTAACGACAGAATCACGGCTTTCTGCCTCGGATATCAAAACCATAAATTCATCATCACCATAGCGGAAAATCTTTATACTTTCGCGCTCAAAACGACGGAGAATATCGGCAACCCGGATAATTAAATTATCCCCCTCTTCATAACCGCTGGATTCATTGATATTTTTAAGGTCATCAATATCAAGAATAAGCATGGCAGCCTTAGTGCCGTTATATTTACAGGTATCAAGCACAATTTCAAGATTGTCGGTAAAGCCTGCCCGGTTCAAAAGTCCGGTAAGAGGATCTTTTATGATTGATTCCCTAAGATTTTTTGAATAATTTTTTTCTATGGTAACATCAGAAAGAGTGATTACAACAAGGTCATCTTCTAAAGGCGATATATCAAATCTGTACCAGCGCTGGGTTGCCGCAGAAAAATATGAAGCCTTAGGAAAAGGATTTTGATTTAAGGCTGCAATCAGAGAATCAAAGCCCAGACTTTCTTCTCCAATGTTGTGACGGAATTCCGACCATTTTGTAAAGCCCTGGATGATATAGCCCGCAAGCTTTTTCATCTGTGAGTTTTGAAATTCTATCTGAAAGTCATTTATTTTTCCCTTTTCGTCATATAAAAGTTTAGCAACGACAACAGGATTAGCAATTTTATTTATAATCTGAAAAAAATCTAAGTTCATTACCATAATAATTATAGGGCTTTTCCTTTTAAAAATCTGCGAATCTTTTGTTATAAAAAAAACGCTTTTTTTTCAGGAATTTTTGTCAAAACGAGATAAAGTGAGCCATATTATATATATGGAAATAGAAGAAAATGAGTCTGAGGATTTAGTCACCCGCACGGCAAAGGAAAATTTCGGGATTAATTATCTTTACCCCTGGCAGCGGATGGTTATAGAAAACATTCTTGGCGCTTATGAATGCCATAAAAAAAATTGCGGGTTACAGCCCTGAAGAAAAATCTGCCTTTTATAAAGAGGAAGATGATTCTTTTTGCAGGGGACGGCAGATTGTACTCTTACCAACAGGAGCCGGAAAGTCATTGTGTTTTCAGATTCCGGCAATTTTACTGGACGGTCCAAGCCTTGTAATCTATCCCCTTCTTGCCCTTATGACTGACCAGCAACGGCGTATGGAAGAAGGAAATCTTGGCTGCGTGGTTTTCAGGGGCGGACAGACTGATGAAGAAAGAGAGGAAAACTTCCGCCGGATAAAAGAGGGTGCAAAAATCATTCTTGCAAATCCTGAAGTTCTTGGCAGTGACAAGCTGCTTGAGCGTTTATGCGGGGTCGGAATTAAACATATTGCAATTGATGAAGCCCACTGCGTTTCTGAATGGGGAGATTCTTTCCGGCCTGCTTATCTGGAGCTTGGAAAGGTAATTGAAAGGCTGAATCCGCCGGTAATTACAGCCTTTACGGCTACAGCGTCCCCCCAGGTTTTAAGCCGCGTTGCAGAAATTCTTTTTAAGGGAGAAGCACACGTAGTAAGAAGTGAAAGCGACCGCCCTAACATTCACTATTTTGTGAAGAAAGCCGCTGCAAAGAAAAAAGAAGCCTTATATCTTGCGGCTACAGAAAAGCGTCCTATGATTATTTTCTGCGGCACCCGTAACAAGGCTGAAGATATGGCTAAAGAACTTAATGTCTGCTTTGGAAGAGGAGTTGCAAAATTTTATCATGCAGGTCTCTTAAAAGAAGAAAAAACTGAAGTGGAGACCTGGTTTTATAACAGCCGCGACGGGATCTTATGTGCAACCTGTGCTTATGGAATGGGAGTTGATAAAAAGGATATTAAGACAGTTGTTCATATGGAGGCTTCAGAAACTGCTGAGGCTTATATTCAGGAGGCAGGTCGCGGAGGCCGGGACGGAAGTGATGCTAAGGCGATTTTATTATGGAGTCTTTCTGATTCCCTGCGATATTCCTCATTTGCAGAAGGAAGCAGGCAAAGGGCAATGAAAGACTTTGCCGAAACTGATGATTGCAGGCGGCAGGTCCTTTTAGATGCACTTGGAGCTGAGCAGGCTTACTGCCACGGCTGTGATTTATGCAATCTGCGGAAATTATCTGAAAAAGAACAGAAAAAAGAAAGTCGGAAAAATATAAGCGACTGGGAAATTGCATATAATCTTATAAAGCACGCAAGAAATTTTTACACTCAGGAAGAAATTGAAAGTGAGCTTGTGGAAAAACTGAATTGTGATTCGGTCAAAAAGCTTGGAAAAAGAATCTGGAATCATTCTGATGCAACAGAAATTATTTCTCAGCTTATGGAAAGCGGAAAAATAAAAAAAGGCGGAATCCTTTGGAAAAACCGCCTTCGTACTGCATCTCTTACTCCGCAGCTGCCTCATCTCCCCCGCCTTCAGCAGGAGCTTCGGGCTTAGGTGCCGGTGGAGGAGCTTTAGGAGCCTTTGCTTTTTTAGGACGGGGAGGCTTTTTTTTGTAGCTTGTAACAAATTTTGCAAACTCAATTATAAAGAGGGCTGCAACAATAGTTATTATTACGCGGACATCGGTGATAACGCCCATTACCAATTTTACATAATTTACATTCATAGTTCCTGAGTTGCCCCTATTTCTCCAGCCGGTTTAAAGCTTTCCGGAAGGATTTCATCCATTGTCATAAGGCGATATTCATTTTTGCTCTTTGCAAGAATAAATATGAAATCACCGTCACAGAATTCGCGCAAGGCCTGGCGGCAGACTCCGCAGGGAGTGCACCAGCCGGTTATTTTCTTCTGAGGTCCGCCGACTACAGCAATCGCTTTAAATTCTTTTACTCCTTCACTTACAGCCTTAAAAAGAGCTGTTCTTTCTGCACAGTTTGTTGGCCCAAAAGAAGCGTTTTCTATATTACAGCCGGTATATATTTTTCCGTTTTTTGCAAGCAGAGCCGCTCCAACCGTATAGCGGGAATAAGGCACATAAGAGAAGTCCAGCATACGGAAGGCATTTTCGATTAAAGTTTCAATTGTTGATTTATCTAGTTGTTCCATAAAACAAATTTTAATTCCATTGCAAAGAAAAAACAAGCATTATCTAAATCTCGATTTGTAAAAGAAGTGATTTAAAGTAAAAAGGCTTCGGAAAACCCGAAGCCTTTTTGCTGACACTAATGCGAGTCGAACGCACGACCTGCCGCTTAGGAGGCGGCCGCTCTATCCAGCTGAGCTACAGTGTCAAAAACTATGTTCATAATACACAATTATTGTGATTATGGAAATAGATTTTTAATTTCTATAGAAATTAATCAAACAACCGGCAAGGATGATTTTGCGTTCGTCGTCGGTCAACTCGCCTACAGAAAGCTCAAACTCGTTTACCTTTCCGTCGGCTTTTACAGCATAAGCCTTAATTGAAGGCAATTTTTCTTCAATCATCTTCTTTACACCAGGGATGAAAACGTAATCGCCGTTGGCAAAAGGAAGATTCTTATCGCCCTCTTTGTAGAGGAATGGAAGCATACCCCAGTTAATAAGGTTAGAGCGGTAGCGTTTTGTTGCATATTCGTTTGCAATGTTTGCAGAAGCGCCAAGTACACGCTGACAGGAAGCAGCCTGTTCGCGAGCCGATCCGTCACCAGGTTTTACTGCAAAGATTGTAGAACCAGTTCCAGCGCTAGCAGCACGCTTTCCAAGTTCTGCATCTTTTTTAGTAAGAGTTTCTACTGCAGTTTTGATTTCTGCCTTAATTTCATCAGACATATCGCGCACAGCTTTTGCACGTCCAACATAAGCTGGATCCTTGCGGCTCAAAGTAAACTCTGCAAGTCCAAGAGGATTTGAGCGGAATGATGAAGTTTCGCCAGATGGAATAAGTTCATCGGTTGTTGTAACAGGGTCGTGAATCTCTGAAACAACCTTAATCAAAATGTCATCTGCCAGAGCCTTCTGTTCCGGCCAGTCTTTGATGTTAGGACCAAACTGGATTTCAACTTCCGGATGAGCAGCGCCTTTTGAATCGTAAACGCGTTTTTCGTAGATTCCCTTGTCAAAGAAGTATTTCTTTCCGCTGAATTCTGTGTCGTATTCTGTTGCAGGAGTAAGGAAGCCCTTGTTTGCGGCAGTTGCAGCAATAGAGCGGGCATCCATAAGGGCAACAGAAGAAAGCTGACCGTTCTGGATTTTTGAACCCTCGCGGTTAGGGAAGTTTCTTGTTGAGTGGCGGATAGAGAAGGCTCCGTTAGCAGGAGTATCTCCGGCACCAAAACAAGGACCACAGAAGGCAGTCTTAACAATAGCACCTGCATCAATCAAAGCGCTGAAGGCACCATTCTTCATAAGTTCCATGTAAACTGGCATAGAAGCAGGATATACATTCAAAAGGAATTTTCCGTTACCGGTATCTTTTCCCTTCAAAATATCAGCTGCGGCACAGATGTTTTCAAAGCCACCACCGGCACAACCTGCAATTACACCCTGATCAACATAAAGTTTTCCGTCGATTACCTTGTTTTTAAGAGTAAAGTTTACTTTATCACCGAATGAAACCTTTGCGCGTTTTTCTGTTGCGTCAAGGATATCCATAAGGTTCTTGTTTACTTCATCAATTGTGTAAGCGCAGGAAGGATGGAAAGGCATGGCAATCATTGGGCGGATTTCGCTCAAATCAAGTTCGATTGCACCGTCGTAATAAGCGCCTTCTTCAGGATTCAATTCCTTGTAGTCCCCTGCCCGTCCGTGAATTGCATACCATTCTTCAACTTTTGAATCAGTTTTCCAGATAGAAGAAAGACAGGTTGTTTCTGTTGTCATAACGTCAACGCCAATACGGAAATCAGCAGAAAGATTTGCAACGCCAGGACCAACAAATTCCATTACCTTATTTTTTACATAGCCGTTATCAAAAACAGCCTTGATGATTGCAAGGGCAACGTCCTGAGGACCAACGCCAGCAACAGGCTCGCCAGTAAGATAAACAGCAACAACTCCAGGATAAGCAACATCATAAGTTTTGTTCAAAAGCTGCTTTGCAAGCTCACCGCCGCCTTCACCGATTGCCATTGTACCAAGGGCACCGTAGCGGGTGTGACTGTCCGAACCAAGAATCATGTCGCCGCACTTTGCAAGCATTTCGCGGGCAAACTGATGAATTACAGCCTGATGAGGAGGAACATAGATTCCGCCGTATTTCTGTGCACAGGTAAGACCAAACATGTGGTCATCTTCGTTGATTGTTCCGCCTACAGCACAAAGAGAGTTATGACAGTTTGTAAGAACATAAGGGAGAGGGAACTTTTCCAAACCAGAAGCACGGGCTGTCTGAATAATTCCAACATAAGTAATATCGTGAGAAGTGATTTTATCAAATTTAATCTTTAATTTGGCTTCATCACCGCTGGTATTATGCTTCTGCAAAATTGAATAAGCCAGTGTTTTCTTTGCACCTTCAGCAGCCGAATTTGCGGCAGTTTCTGAAAGTTTTCCATTTACAAGGTAAGCGCCCTTATCCCAAAGTTTCATAAAAGGTCTCCTGTGTAAGCAGGCCGGTCAGAGCCTGCGGTGTTCTATAGCAAAGCGTTAAAAAAAATTGCGATGCAGCAATTTTTTAGCTTTACTTCATATTTTTAGTAAAAATAAAAAATCTTTGAGATAAAATAGCATAAAACGGCAGTGTCCGCAATATTTCTCTAGAGTTTTACAAACAGATTATTCACTTCTGAAATAAACTTAGCAGTATCTTCTTTAAGTCCTTTAAGGAAAGAATTATCTTCCAGAGGTCCTATTACAGCATTCATTTCTTTTTTGCTGCGATAAACCATATTTCTGTAATAGTCAGTGTAGTCTTTTTTGCGCGATTTTACGGAAGAGTCATAAATAATCTGAGCGCAAATAGAAACATCATCAACAATATTATTGAAGATTTCTGAATCAAATTCTTCTATGCCGCGGGAATAGAGTTTTTCAAGCAGATAAAGGGAATAGCGCACCTTATATTGTTCGTAAGAGCACTGGCACATGTTATAAAACTGATGAACAGATTCCCAGTTATTGATTGAACCGTTTTTAATTCCGTCAAAAAGTTCCACAACCTTCTTATGAGGAATAATCTGGCCTCCAACATTTTCCCATTCGGTGTAAAGAGGAAGTTTTCTGATTCTTTCTATTATATCTTTAGTCAAACTTGGAGAAGAAAGACTCTTTCCGTATTCCAGAAGGGTTCTGGTTGCAAAATATTTTACAATCTGGCGGTAAACTTTATAACCTTTTACAGGTTTGCAAATCGTAGCACCATATTTTTTCTGACAGATGGCATCGTTGAGAGTAAATACAGCATCAGGATTTTTATGAAGATAATCTTTTGCATACTGATAGCGTTCTTCAACCATATTTTCACCTTTGATTGTAAGAATGCCGGAATCTCCCTGCTTTTCAAGATAATCAGCAGTAAGATTGATAATTCTGTCCAGAGCGTAAAGGATTTCTTCCATAGTATCAGGCGCGCAAGGATCTGTTTCAATATTCTGAACCTTTATTACACGCTTATCGCGGCTAAGGAATTTATTCTTATTTCTGGTGATGGCAAACATATCATAAATAAACCACCAGGCAGGAATAATATGAATAGAAGGATCTCCGTTCTGTCCAGGACAGACAAGAGAGAAAGGATACTGAATATCAAGTTCATACTGATAGCTGCCCTTAGAAACCAGAACAAAGCTTGCAAAGCGGGAATTGTGCTTAAAGTCGCTGCAAAGGCCTGGCCAGAAACCACGTTTTGCAAAAATTTCACCGTCAGGACTGCGGGAGTTATGGTTACTTCCGATTGTCGCACCGGCAGCAATATTAGACTGCCCCATTACAGTTGTTGCAATCAGGAAGGAAGAGTTATGATGCTGCTCGTGATAAGGGAAAATCAGGTTATTCAAAACTTCACAGCAGGAAATTGTAGAATTATCCCCAAGAACAGAGTTCAAAAGTCGGGCACCATATTTTACATTACAGTTTCTTCCCAGTACAAAGCGGACTGCAATTGCATTGTAAAAAACATGAGTTCCATAGCCCATAATTCCGTTTACAAGAATTACCCCCTCACCTATCTGGCTTGGTTCTTCCGGCGAAGAAAGAATGGTGATATTTTTGATTTTCAATCCGCCCTTGATATAAACGCACTTTCCGATTTTTGCGTCTTTAATAATATTTGTCTGTTTGATTACAGTATCATCATCAATAAAGCCCTGAGTATCTACAGGAGCGGGGCTTTCGCTGTCTACCATTTCTACAAAGCGTTTCAAAAGCTCGGCATCATCGCGGTAATGAGACCAGAGATAAGCATCAGCAGCAATCATAGATTCAAAAGGAAGAATCTGACGGCCGTTATTTTCGTTTGCAACGCCAATCCACATGCGGGAATCATCCGAAGCGCCTTTTGCAGCAAGTCCAACTCCGAATTTTGAATGATTTGTACAGCAGACTTCCTTAATATCATAAAGGACAACCCGGTTTCCGATTCTGTAGTTCTCAAAATAATCTACCTTGTAAATTACAAAATCATCACCAGTGATAATGTCTTTAAGCTTTGAATTTCTGATTCCGGCTTTTAAGCTTAAATCATGATATTTCAGCATAACCGGGCGGAGTTTTCCCAGCACAATATAGCCCGAAAAATAATTCGCAACGATTAAAGACGCATCAAAGCCACCTTCTGAATCATCAACATAAAAATTATTCCAGCTTTCGTCTTCATTGTAATTTTGATTTGCTTTTAAAACAGATATTTCGTCTTTTGTAAGGTGACGTTTTCCCTTCAAAAAGTCTGAAGGAATATTATATTCTTTATTATTTTCAACAAACTCTACATTAACCATTCCTATAGTTTACACTTAAATCAACGAGTATGCTATAATCTTTATATGAAAAAAACTTTTTTTGCACTTGCGGCTCTTTTATTTTGTTTTAATGCAGAAAAATTGTCTGCTGCCCCGGAAACTCAGATTAAACAGTATGTTTTAGAAAACGGCATGAACCTTTTTCTTCTGGAAGACACAAGTGATGCCCTTGTCCATATAGAACTTTCGGTAAAGGCGGGATTTTCTTCGCAGACTCAGAGAACAAACGGATTTTTTAAGCTTTACACAAACCTGATAAAGGCTCAGTTCCCCAATCTTGATAAAGCCCTCTGTAATTCTGATTCTTCAAATTACGCAATTACTGTCACAGGCTCTGAAACAGAGGATACTCTGCTCAGGCTTTCTGAAACCGCACTTGCCCTGCAGTACACAGACGAAGAGCTTGCAAAACAAATCAATCTTCTTAAAACAGAATCTGATGAAAACGCTAAAAGCATGGCAGGCTTTATAAACTCTGCAATTGATTCAAAAGTTTTTTCTGCCGCTCCCTGGCAGCATGATTCAGGTATTTATCCCCAGATTTTTAATAAAACTTCGCAGAAAGAAGCCCGACTCATTCTCCAGTCAATCGGGCAGAAATGGTACACACCAAAAAACAGCGCTCTTTTTATAAGCGGAAACTTTAATTCAGAAAAACTTCTTTCACAAGTGAAAAACAGCTTCGGAAGATTTTTTTCCGCTTCATTTCCGCCGGCTGTAAAAAGCGGACTTCCTGTAAATACAAAAAAACGCTTTGTCCTTCACAATGAAGAATTTTCTGCAGACCTTACACAGGTTGTAATTCAGTACACAAATTTTTCTAAGGATGACAGCGAGCTTGCTTCTGCTGCTATGAACCTCCCCTCTTCCGGCCTGAAAACAGCCCTTCTTGAAGAGGCAAAGCTTAATATTCCCGGAGATGAATACATTCATATTGCCGCTGCCCATAAAAAAGATACTTCCCGGGTGATAATCCAAAGTCTTTTACAAAAGCCTGCCGACCCAAAAGCAAAAATCACAGGCTGTGCCCAGACTCTGAAGTTTTTAGATATACTGAAGGCAAGTAAAATCACCGCAGATGAGGTAAATTTTGCAAAACAGCAGCTCTTTTTTGAATTTGAAAACATAAAATCAAATCCAAAGGCCTTTATGCAGCAGCTCTGCGAATACTGGGGAATATGGCAGTATCAGAAATTAAACCAGACTCCAGATTCAAATGTAAGCATTACCCTGACAGAAGATTTTCTTTCCCAGCCAGCCCTCCTTTCAAAAATCACAAGCGAGGCCTTACAGGCAGACTTTGCTAATAACGGAGAACCCTTTGTTTTTGTAATAGTTAATTCTGATGAATATAAAAAGGCAAAGGCTGAATATAAAGCAGCAGGCTTTGAAGAAATCACGATAAAAAATGCTTCCTGGTACAGTCAGCAAATGTTCAAGGAAATTAAAGACCTCTTCAAGCCAGATGAAGAAGTTGATTTCGCTTCCTCAAAAGGCTCTCCAGACAACGATTACTATCTGAGGAATAAAAATCAGATTGAAAGCCAGACTCTGAACAACGGAATTTCACTAACCACTAAAAAAAGCACCAGTTCAACTGACATTGCCCTTCTTCTTTCGATAAAGGGAGGAGAATTAAATACTTCCCAGAACCATGGCTTTGAAGAAGCCGTAATAAGCATTATTGCCGGAATGATTCAAAAAGAAGTCCGCCAGAAACAGGCAGATGGAATTGTCTTAGGCAGCGTTTCCATCACTCCAAAAACCTATACCGGCACAAGTTCAGTTTTAATTTCCTGCATTCCTCAGGATTTTAACGCCGTATGCCAGTCTATAAGTAAAGCAATGATTTATGATGAAATCCCTCCTGCCCTTGCCGACAGAGCCGTTTCATCCCGCCGCTATAAAAAACGCCTTGAAAACGGCAGTGCACCCCGCCAGCTTTACACAGCAGTCATCAATGCCATTTTTGGAAAAAGCGCAATGCTTTCTATTAATAACACCACTGATGACATTCTTATGAGTACAGATTATAAGGCAATTCTTCAGGCTTACCCTGATTTTCTGGACGCTACCCGTTATGATCTTATTATTACCGGTAATTTTAATGATGATAACATTGCCTGCCTTAAAAAAGAATTTGAGCTATTTGCCCCAAAGAAAAAGCCTTTTGCCGTAAAAAAACTCCAGCAGCGCTTCCCGGATAAAAAAACAGTCTATGTAAAAATTAACCACACCTTCTTAACTGATATCCCGGCCGAAAAAGCAGGCCCAATGCCAGCCGTTTTAATTCCAACCACAGAGTTCCTTGACCCGGTAATTTTTGGATTTAAAGCCCCTGCCGCAGGCACAAGAGAAGCTGCCATTTTCAATGCCCTCTTAAACTATCTGGAAGACCAGGTTCAGGCAGAACTTATTACAAAATCAAAGACTTATGAAAACAAATGCTCAGTTCAGTTCCCGCTTTACAATCTTGATGCAGGCTTTATCCTGATTCAAAATGTCCGCCAGCTGCGGGAAGCCGAAGAAGCCCTGAAAACCGCAATCCAGAGCCTGAATGCCAGATTAATTTCCCAGACAGCAAATTCTTCTGTTCTGCCGCAAATCAAAAACCTCTGGACAAAAAAACAGTTAGAAAGCACCGCCTCTAACCAGGGCACCGCCCTTCTTATGCAGGAAGGAATTGAACTTTTCCCAGACGCAGAAAAGCCGGCCTGGTATCTTGAACAGTACAACATAATCCAGACCGCCGGCCCCCAGGACTTTATTGACGCCATGCAATACTTCCCTGCAAGCCCAGCCTTAAAGGTGATTTCAAAGGATACAAAAAATTAAAAAAAAGTTGAAAAATTTGCAAAATATTTAATTTGACCTGTTGACACTAAATGCTGATTTCATTATATTAATATTCACGTTCAGCAATGAATGTTCGGTTGCTTAGC
>NZ_AJGU01000034.1 GCF_000260795.1 Treponema sp. JC4 | reverse complement strand
AAGGATTAAAAATAGGCTCATAATCAAGACCGGAAATAATTTTCATTTCAGGAAGATGCTTGTGAGCCTGAGTCAAAGCGTAGAGACGAGGTGTGTCC
Organism: Treponema sp. JC4; assembly: GCF_000260795.1. Classification (GTDB taxonomy): domain Bacteria; phylum Spirochaetota; class Spirochaetia; order Treponematales; family Treponemataceae; genus Treponema_D. The sequence goes on along the minus strand of NZ_AJGU01000034.1, from coordinate 23,185 downwards.
AGTCCCGCATCACGACCTTCTGCCTCATACTGGGCGATTGCCTTTTTTCCGGCTCCAGAATAACCGCTTACAGCGTGAACGCTTACCGGGTAGTCACGAGGCATAATGCCAGACTGAACAAGGGGATACAAAATCGCAATTGCGCCCGAAGCATAACAGCCAGGGTTTGCAATACGCTTAGAAGTTTCGATTTTCTTTCTGAAGTCAGCTCCAAGTTCAGCAAAGCCGTAAGCCCAGTCAGGATTTACGCGGTGAACTGTGGAAGCGTCAATTATTACTGTGTTTGGATTAGTACAAAGCTTAGCCGATTCCGCAGCCGCAGCGTCCGGCAGACAGAGGAAAGTATAATCCGAGGCATTAATCATCTTTGCCTTTTCTACAGGATCCTTTCTCTTGTCATCATCAATAGTAAGGATTTCCAAATCTTTGCGGTTTGCAAAACGCTCAAAAATCTTAAGGCCAGTTGTGCCTTCTTTTCCGTCAATAAATACTTTGTAACTCATACGCGTATATTATCATATTTTCCTAAATATGTGTAAAAAAAATGCCTTCCAGTCACGTAGCATTTTTTTCTCTTACATCTACGCGTCTATCTGAAATAACGAACCTGCCTGTGGCTGGGCGCCGGCAAGAATGTATGGAGTCTGCTTTACGGCCTGCTGAATCTGCTGCTGATAGTTTTTAATCAGGACATCTGCCTGGTCATTAGAGATATCAGTTATAGAATCTTTCGGCTGATTTTTGATTGCAGAAAGTCTGTCGATAAGTGAGTTCAAAATCTGGATTTTACTGATTGAAACGCCGTTCTGACCTGGTTTTGCAGCCACACCAGAAACGTGATTAAAATGAGAATAAAGAAGTGCAGTTTTGCTTACAGGAACGTAAAGTTTACCTGCAGAAGCGGCCATAGTGCCAGAATAAGAATATGCGTTCAGGCTTCTAAGTGAACTTGTCATAATGCACCTCCGAAAACTTTTTCTTCGTTTTTGTTCTATCTAAATCATCGGATTGTGAAAAAATTTGTTTAGAAAATTCTGCTTACTTTTGCAAAAGGATTTGAGTTTTTTTTGTAATCAGTGATAATATGATAATTACGAAAACGTTTTAGTTACTATTATATATGAGGATTTTATGACTTTTTCAGAGAAAATGCTTGAAGCCGCTCAGGAAGGCGCTGTTTTACTTAAGAATGAAAATCAGACTTTGCCGCTTACTTCATCAGACACAGTAAGTGTATTCGGACGTATGCAGTTTGACTTCTACCGCTCAGGAACTGGTTCTGGCGGTTCAGTTCACGTTCCCTACATCACAAATCTTACAGACTCACTTATAGACCTTGAGAATGCAGGTTCATCTGCAAAAATCAACCGCGAGCTTGCAGAAATCTATAAAAACTGGATTAAGGAAAATCCTTTTGATAACGGAACAGGCTGGGCAACAGAACCTTTCACTCAGAAGGATATGGAAATTTCTGAAGTCCTTGCAGATGACTGTGCAAAAAAGTCTTCTAAAGCCCTCTACGTTATCGGACGTCTTGCCGGAGAAGACCGCGATTTTACCAGCGAAAAAGGCAGCTGGCTTCTTTCTGATACAGAACGCAATAACATCCGCGTACTCTGTGCTGCCTTTGAAAAAGTTGTAATCGTATTCAACACATGCGGAATTATGGATACAGCATGGATTAATGATGCTGAATTCAAAAATCACATTCAGTCTGTAATTTACGTATGGCACGGCGGACAGGAAGGCGGAAGAGCTGCTGCTAACGTTCTTACAGGAAAAGCCTGCCCTAGTGGAAAACTCACAGATACAATCGCCCTTAAACTTGATGACTATCCTTCAACCAGCAATTTTGCTAAGGAAAAGAATTATTATAAGGAAGATATTTACGTTGGTTACCGCTATTTTTCTACTTTTGCCGCAGACAAAGTTCTCTTCCCGTTCGGCTTCGGACTTTCTTATGCTAAATTTGAACTTGGAGAGCCAAGTTTAAGCGTAACTGGTGACGTAACTTCTTCTAAAGGCGACGCAAAAATCACCGTAAAAGTAAGTGTAAAAAACGTAAGCAAAGATTTTGCAGGTAAAGAAGTTGTACAGCTTTATTACAAGGCACCTTCTAGCCCATTGCAGACTCCAACCCGTCAACTTGCAGCTTTTGCAAAAACAAAAGAACTGGCACCAGGTCAGTCCGAAACTCTGGAAATCAGCTTTGACCTTGTCCGCATGGCAAGTTATGACGACAGCGGAGTAACAAGAAATCCTTATTCATGGGTTTTGCAGGCCGGAGAATACAAGATTTATGCCGGAACTGATGTAGCTACTACAAAAGATGTTACCCTGGGCGGAAAAGCAGCTATCACACTTCCATCACTTGTAGTAATTGAAAAATGCGAGCAGGCCGGTGCCCCGGACGAAAACTTCAAACGCCTTTGCCAGGCAGGCGGTGCAGAAGGAAAAGTTTCTGAAGCAGAAGAAGATGTTCCTCTGTCTAAGGTTGATTTAGCCGCAAGAATTAAGGCTCACCTGCCAGAAGAAATTCCTTACACAGGAAACAAAGGCATTACTTTTGAAGATGTAAAAAAAGACCGCAAGCTTTTGAAGGCTTTTATTGGTCAGCTTAATGCAGACGAACTTGCAACCATGATTCGCGGTGAAGGTATGCTCAGCCGCAAGGTAACACCTGGTATTGCTTCTGCCTTCGGCGGACTCAGCGAAGTTCTTCACGACACCTATAAAATCCCGGTTGCAGGCTGTTCAGACGGACCTAGCGGAATTCGAATGGATACTGGAACTGAAGCAAGTCTTGTTCCGATTGGAACTCAGTTGGCTTCTTCATGGAACCTGCCACTTATTCAGGAGCTTTACGTTTTCTTAGGAAAGGAAGTTGCAGCAAACAAAATTGATGCCCTTCTCGGCCCTGGTATGAACATTCACCGTAATCCTTTGAACGGACGTAACTTTGAATACTTCTCTGAAGATCCTCTTCTTACAGGTCTTGTTGCAAAAGCAGAAATTCAGGGTATTCACGACGGCGGTTCGAGCGCAACTGTAAAACACTACGCCCTCAACTCTCAGGAAACAGCCCGTCGCAAGGCAGACGCAATTGTTTCTGAACGCGCCCTCCGCGAAATCTACCTTAAGGGCTTTGAAATTGCAGTAAAGGCAAGAACCCTTAATTCAATCATGACTTCTTACAATCCTATTCAGGGACACTGGGCAGCATCTAACTACGACCTTGTAAACACAATTTTACGCCAGGAATGGGGCTACACAGGCCTTGTAATGACAGACTGGTGGTGTTCAATGAATGACTGTGTGGATAAGAGCTTCCTTTCTGTAAAAAATACAGCTTCAATGCTTCGCGCCGGAACTGACGTTTACATGGTTGTTGATAATAACGGTTCAGAGAAAAACAGCTATGGAGACAACATCAACGAAAGCATTGAAAAAGGTAAATTTACCCTTGGAGAGCTTCAGCTTGCTGTAATTCACATCCTCAACTTCATCCTTGATGCTCCTGTTTCTAAACGCCCTCTTGGAGATTTGATTAACGTTGAAAGCGTTTCTCCTTCTTCAGAAGATTTAAGTGGACTTGAAGTTATAAAGGGCGAAAGTGATTTTGTTCCTGCTGAAAACAAAGAATACTGTCTTGAACTTGAAGAAGACGGAATCTATTCAGTTTGCGGTACAATCTGCAAGGTTGAAAATACAGTTTCCCAGTCATCTACAATCATCTTTATAAATGATAAGCCTATGGCTTCCTTTGAATGCCGCACAACAAATGCCCGCGACGTATTTGTAAACGGAACTCAGCTTAAGATGAAAAAAGGAAAGTATAAAATCCGCATGGAACATACAAAAGCCGGAATTGAATTGAAAAATCTTAAATTTTCAACCTTCAACTTCAACCCGGTAGCAGCCGGATATCTGGAATAATCTCCGGTAAACCAAAACCTGCCTCCAAAAGATTGATGGTCACTTTTGTGAAGGCAGGCTTTGATTACTGTAATTAAAAATGCTAAAATCAAGCCATGGAACAGTACAAAAAAGAATTTATTGATTTTATGCTTGAATGTCAGGTTTTGAAGTTCGGGTCGTTTACGCTCAAAAGCGGACGACAGTCACCATTTTTTATGAATGCAGGCGCTTACGTTACAGGAAGCCAGCTTGCAAGACTTGGTGAATATTATGCAAAGGCAATTCACGACAACTTCGGTGACGATTTTGACGTACTTTTTGGCCCGGCTTACAAGGGAATCCCTCTGGCCACAGCCTGTACAATTGCCTATTCAAAACTCTACGGAAAAGAAATCAAATACTGCTCAGACCGCAAGGAAGAAAAAGACCACGGTGCCGACAAGGGTGCTCTTCTTGGCTACAAAATCAAGGACGGCGACCGCGTTGTAATCATTGAAGACGTTACAACTTCCGGTAAATCTATTGAAGAAACCTATCCTAAAATCAAGGCACAGGAAACAACTCCTGGTGGAATTAAAATTGTTGGTGAAATTGTAAGTCTTGACCGCCGCGAAAAAGCCCCGGATTCAGAAAAATCAGCCCTGGAAACAATCACCGAAAAATACGGCTTCCCAGCCCGTGCTATCGTAAGTATGGATGATGTAATTGATGCGCTTTATACAAATGGCGATAAAAAAGTAATTACGGAAGAAATTAAGGCTCAGATTGATAAATACTACGAAGAATATGGTGCTAAGAAATAACTTACAATTCGTAAGAAAAATGCTCTCGTGCGGAAGCGTAATTTGCTCCGCCGAGAAATGCAGGTAATTGGATTGTAGGGGTAATATTTTTTCGTTACCACGTCTTTCGCAAGGGAAGCGTTCTGCTAGCGTTTCTATGCTACGCAAATCACGCCTCCACACTACGCATTTTTTCCTACAATTTTTAGAATTACCTACTCTTCATCTTCAGGTTTTTCGCGGAACAAAATAGCAACATTACCAATAATTCTTACCAGCGTTGCATCACAAGCTTCGCACAACTGATTTGTCAGCTCAACCTTTTCATCTTTGTATTCATTAAACTTAATCTTAATAAGCTCATGAGCGGCAAGAGAATCGTCTACCATTTTGGTAACGCCGTCAGTTACACCAGCGCCGCCTACAATAACAACAGGCTGCAAATCGTGAGCAGCCTTCTCTAATTCTTTTCTCTGTTTACTTGTTAATTCAATCATGCCTATATTTTACTGAACTTTGCTTAAAAACGCACTACATTATTCAGTTTTTTTGCTTTAGGCGCCTTTTTGTAAATATACTTGAGGGGGTGAATATCAAAAGCGTTTACAGCCCAGCCGCCAACGTAATTTAAATTTACAATATTAAAGGAAACCGGATGATAAAGGGGAATAATAAGGCCCTCATCAAGAAGTATTGTTTCTGCCTCTGCAAGCAGCTTATAACGTTCGCTGTCAGACACAGTTGCCGCACTTTCAAGAAGCTGGTCAAACTTAGAATTTGCCCAGCCAGAATCATTCAGAGTAGAATTTCCGTGGAAAAGTTCCAGGAAGGCAAGAGGGTCGGCAAAATCGCCAATCCAGGTGTAGGCAAACAAATCAGAATCAGAAGTCTTAACTCCGCTGAGATAAGTTGCGGGCTGAACTTTTTTTATAACAAGCTCAACCCCAAGCGGCTCTAAAGCCTTTTTTAAAATTTCAATTTTATCTTCAGTCAGAACGTATTCTGTAAGCTCAAAAACAAGAGGAATCTTTTTATCAGCAGGCACATCATACTTTCTGCGGGCTTCCTTCATTTTGTTAATGGCTTCCCGTTCATCAGTGTAATTAAAACCGTCAACAGTCGGATAGCCTGTCAAAGGATAAACAAAAGTTGTTGCAGGAACTACAGCAGAACCACGCAAGGTTGCCCAGGGGATAGCCTCAAGAACTGCATTTCTGAACTCAGGATAATCCCAGTAAGAAAGTTTTTTCACACCGTATTCATCACAAGGTTTTCCTGCGCTGGTCTTAAAAAAGTAGTAGGAAGTTGCAAACTCAGCAGAAATCTGCATTGCTGACCGGTTCAAAAGTTTATCAGGATTCAAATCTGCAATTACCCAGTCAACCTCACCGTTATTAAAGCGGAAAGCAGTGTCCTCAGCACTTTCTGACTGAACAAAAGTAATCTGCTCAAGATATGGAGCCTGAGAATCCCAGTAATAAGGATTTTTTTTGAGCACAAGCGATTTTTCAGTCTGATTTTCAACCATAAAAGCCCCGGAATAAACCGTCGGATTACGGTGAATTACGCTGAAAGCCGCATGACATAAAACTTTTGGAAGATAGTTTGCAGGACTCTTCAAATAAACAGAAAGAGTCTTTTCATCAGTAACGTAAATGCCAACCTCGCCAGCATCAATCATTCCTTTTCTAAAGTCTTCTGCCCCGCGGATAATATCCAGTAAAGAAGCGTAAGGAGCACCTTCTGTTGCAAGCAGCTGCAGCCAGGAATCACGAACAGAAGAAGCTGTAATTTTTTCTCCATTGCTGAACTTAGCTTCCTCACGGATTGTAAACTGCATGCGTTTTTTATCGCGGCTAACCTTATAGTCGCTGCAAATTGCATACTGAGGTTCAAGAGTTAAAGGATTGTAAGAAAAAAGCCCTTCATAAAGGCCGTTCAAAACCTGGGCATCAGAAGAATAAGATGTAATCTGAGGATTAAGTTCATGAACTCTTGGAGGTTCAATAATGATAAAATCTTTCTGAAGCTCGGAATCTACAGCAGCTTCTGCACCTTCAGCCTCAAGCTCATTTAAATCAAGTTCTTCGTGCTGCTGACCGTCAGCTTCCTGAGCAAATACAAAGGCCCTCCCTCCAATAAAAAAACAAAGGGCCATACAAAAAACGAATAATTTAATTTGCTTCATTCTGCGGCATTCCTAAATTTTTCATCTGCTCGTTTTCTTCTTTTATAGAAAGATATTCCCCTCTCTTTTTATTTATCGCAACAATAGAATTGCGCAGGGCAGAAAGTTCAATCTGTAAGCCCTTGAGCTTAGGACGATTTATAATTTCAACTTCCTTCTTAAAGTGAATATCAAGAGCATTAATCAAAGAAAAAAGCATTTTTGCTTCTGAAAGCTGCTTAGTTACAAAAGCAAGAATTGATTCTTCTGTCGCATTCATAATCTTAGTGAATTCAGGGCCGCGGTTAGCAATGCCGTTGTAAATGCGTTCCTTTGCCGCCATATTTCCCATAAATTCATTTACCTTAATCAATTCACTGCGGCCGACTTCAGTTTTAGGATCTTTAAGGGTAACAGTTACTGTAAGTTCCTTTTCCTTCAGCTTAAATGCCCGCTTAAAAGCCGTAAGCAAAGCACTGAAAAATCCCTGTTTTTTAGAAAAGAGAATTTTAAAGTCCTCTTCAAGCTTCTGATGCAAAGTCTGAATTGTAGGAGCAAGACCGCCAATCGCAAAAATAGTTTCCAGCAGCATAGCCTTGGTATCAGGACCTTTTTTCTTTGAAACTTCCTCTTTTTTTGCAACAGCCTTAATCTGCAGGCGGGCAAAAATATCAGCACGAAGCTTATCGCGCTTAGAATCAAAATCTTCTTTTACCAGTTCACCAACAAGGTCATTATAAAGAGGTGTTTTTCCCATGATTTTCGGGAAGAGACGCTTAATTTCTGCAATTTCCCCTTCCGAACTGCTGGCAGCTTCTTTATTAAAGCCTGGGTTAGCAATAATTTTCTGACGGATTTCACCCTTGTACATTTCCTTCTGGAAAGCAACAAGTTCCGCCATCTCAGCATTGATTTTCTTAAGACAGTCACCGCTCTTCTGAATTGCATCACTGAGCATACTGACCATAACCGGCTGAGCACCGCTCTTAGCGTTGGAAATTACGATTCCCATCGATTTAGTATTAACCTTTGTACTGTTCGGGCTCAAATTATCCCATTCAATACAACCGTTAAACTCAACCAGCTTTTTGATTTTTGGCAAAGTAAGATTATCAAGCGAAAATCTGAAATAAGTACAGATAAAATCCAGCATCAGCTCGTAATCCGAAAAACGAAGTCCCATCTCTTTTGCAATGTCGCCTTCCGGAAATGGCTTTGTGTCAGGAATAATGATTTCAGAAATTCTCTTATCCAGGCGGTAAGGATCAGGAATAATCAGACTCTTTTTTGTAAGAAGCTCAAACAAATTCTTAACAATTGTATGGAGCATACGGTAATCGCCCAATGTCTGCGGCAACTGCTGTCCGTTAAACCATTCGGCCTTCTTAGTGAGTGCTGTTTGTAATTCCTGTTCAAAATTTCCCGAGTCTTCCATAAGTTATATATCGGCAGGAAGATTGGAATTCTTGAGTTTTTTAATTAAGCGGGGGAAGTCTCCCCCTACGGTCTAGCCCGCTTCGCGGTCTATCCCTACCCTCTCTGCGGGGAGAACCCCTGCGACTTTTGCGAAGCAAAATGTCGGTAAGCACGCTTGCGTGCGACCAACACCCCCCTGACTTCCAACTTATAGGTCTTTGCTGTAAAATTAAAAAACAATGTCAAAAAATAAATCACTCTTAAAATCCGGCCTGGTGCTTTCTGTAATGACACTGGCCTCACGCATAATGGGCTTAGTCCGCGAAATGACCCGGGCAAGCTTCCTTGGAACTTCCATGTATTCGGACGCTTTTACAACGTCTTTTATGATTCCAAACCTGCTCCGCCGCCTCTTTGCAGAAAACAGCATTTCGGTGGCTTTTATTCCGACTTTTAAGGATTACCTTGAAAGCAAAGAAAAAAAGGAAACTCAGGACTTTTTAAAAGCAACCTTTACCCTGATTTCCTTTCTGACAGCCTGCGTTGTCGTTCTTGGAATTATAATAACGCCTTTCATCGCTCAGATTTTCTGTAAAAAGCCGCTGGATTCCTCTGCCGCAGATTTTGCCCTGCAGATGGACGCCTGGCTTTTGAAAAAGCAGGAAGTTACAATCCTTACACGCATAATGTTTCCTTACCTCTTTGTGATTTCAATTGCAGCATTTTTTCAGGGCATTCTCAACGGCTGTAAGATTTTTGCGCCAAGCGGATTTACCCCGGTACTTTTTAACGGAATTGTAATTCTGGGAACTTATATCTTGTCGCCTTATACAGAAAATCCTGCCCGCGCCATGTCTATCGGCGTAATTACCGGCGGTTGTATTCAGGCTCTTTTCCAGCTTCCTTTTGTTGTCCGCACAGGCTGGAAGGTCGGTATCACTTCCCTTAAAAAGACCTTCAGCAATCCGGGAACAAAACGCGTAATCGCCCTGATTGGCCCGACTATCATCGGAATGGCGGCTTACCAGATTAATGATTTAATTTCGACAGCCCTTGCCAGCCGGGCGGAAGTGGGCGTTGTTTCAAGCCTTCAGTTTTCACTCCGCCTTCAGGAGCTTATCCTGGGAATTTTTGCAGTAAGCATCGGCACCGTTATCCTTCCTGACCTTTCAGGACTTGCCAGCAAAAAAGAATGGGAAAAGTTTAATTCAATGCTCGTTCAGGCAATCAAAATCATCACTCTGATTACAATTCCTGTGACTTTTTACTCCCTGATTTGCGGAAACGAGCTTATCACCCTTCTTTACCGCAACAAACGCTTTGATGAACATTCGGTAATGCTGACAACAGGTGAATTCCGCTACCACATCGCAGGACTTTTCTTTATCGCCGTAAACAGAATTATTTCGCCTGCCTTCTACGCCCAGGGAAACACAAAGCTTCCTACCCTTGCAGGAATTATCAGCATGATTTGTAACATGATTTTTGCAATCATCCTTGTAATGCCGATGAGCGGAAACGGTATTGCCCTTGCACTCAGCCTTGCAAGCGCCGTAAACACAGTTTTCCTCTTTATCTTCCTTGGAAAAATGCAGTCAATTAACATAAAAAAGGTGACTTTTGACACAATTATTTATATTTTTAGAATAACAGCCTTTTCGCTTATTGCAGCTGCCCCTTGTAAACTTTTGCGCCCAATCCTTCTGGAAAAATTCCAGAACTATCCGCGCCTTATTTCACAGGGAGTACCAATTGCAGTCCTTGCCGTGATTTTTGGACTTATCGGAGTTCTGCTGCTTATAATCACAAAGGACGATATGGCAGTGGCTTTAAAAAATAAAATTAAACGATAACAGTTAAGGATTAACAGAATGAAAGAATACTCAAAAGACGAAATGAAAAATATTTATGCTGCCCGCCGCTCAAAGCTGGCCGCTTACCTTCGCGAGCACGAAACTGGTGCCGCAGTTTTTATTGATAACGAAGAACACCGTGACCCTTCTCTTCCATATTACACAGGCCATCCAAGCGACGCCTGCCTCATCATTTTCAGCGACGGTTTTTCTTATCTTATTCCATGGGATGAAAATCTTGCAAAGCAGGAAGCTTTTTACGACAAGCTGGTTCCTTTTACCCGCTACAAAAACAACGACATTGATGCCGTAAGGGCAGTTTTGAATATCGGTTATACTCACGGCGATAATTCCAAGGTGGAACTTCCGCCATATCTGACTTATCCTAACTACCTCAAGTTCATCGACGCTCTTGCAAGCTACGACTGCCGCTGCAAGGAAGACGGCGCTTACAGCTTTACTGTAAAAAGCCGCATGATTAAGGACGAATACGAAATTGAATGCACAAAAGAAGCTGCCCGCGTAGGCGACCTCATCATCAATCAGATAGAAGAAAAAATTAAGACAGGCGAAATCAAAACAGAAATGGACGTAGCCCTTTTAATTGAAAGAGAACTTCGCGCAAACGGCTGTCAGCGCACAGGTTTTGATACTCTTGCCGCAGGCCCTTCCCGCAGTTTTGCAATTCACGCCTTCCCGGGCTACACCAATGCCGAATGGCCGGCAGAGGGACTTTCGATTCTGGACTTTGGCGTTGTTTACAAGGGCTACACCAGCGACACAACTTTGACAGTTGCAAAAGGCCTGCTTAGCGAAGGACAGGAAAAAATCGTGCGCCTGGTTCAGAAGGCTGCAGACGAATGTCTAAAACTTTACACAAAAGACCACACGATTGTAGATGCTGCAAAAAAAGCCGATGCCGTATTTGCCGCAGAAAAAATGAAGATGCCCCATACCCTTGGTCACGCCATCGGTCTTGAAATCCACGAGTTCCCTCGCGTAAGCACAAAAATGGATCCGGAACTTCACTTTACCCCGGGCATGATTTTGACTTTGGAACCAGGCCTCTACGACCCAAAATTCGGCGGCTGCCGTCTGGAAAACGATGTCCTCATCACCGAAGAAGGCAATGAGGTTATCACACATTCTAAGATTATAAGACTGTAATTTTTACTCTACTAAAAGATTTCTGACTTCTGGTCTTCCATTTCAATCTTTTCCAGAGCGCCATCGGCACAGGCACGGAGAGCTGAAGCAAGACCAAAGTCGTCCAGGCTTTCGGATAGTTTTTTCATGTAGTTAAGGACACGGCGAAGCATTTCGTTGTTTAATTCTTCTTCACAATCAGAAATCAGCTGAACGCGGTATTCGTTACCAAGAACACCGGACTTAAGCAGGGATTTTGTTGTAAGCAATAAGCCTGGCTTTCCTGACATTTTAGCAAGCAGGTAATCTATAAGCATACGGATGCGGCCGGATGCAAAGGAAATCTTTTCATCATCCGGTAAGTATTCGCAGAGAACCTTGAGACGCTTAAGCATACTGATTTCACTGCTGTATTTAAGGGCAAGACTATCATCACTTAAGATTGCTTCAATTTTTTTCAGCATTCCGGCAACTTCTGCAAGCTGGGCAGAATTTTCGTTACCGGTAGCAGGACTTTCTGCCGGCGGAGTAAAATCCTGTCTTTCTTCGCCGCTATCCTGGCTTTCAGAAACAATAACTTCTCCACTGGCAATCTGCTCTTCAAGGTCTGTAAGCTGCTCGGCAGCATCTGTATCATCAAGGTCGCCGTAAGTTGCAAGAAGCTCGGCGTACAATTCAATTACATTTGTAAATGGTGTTGTATCAAGATTTTCGTTCAATTCGGAATCAAAATCACTGTCAAAATTTGAATCGTCTGTAGGTGCAAGGGCAAACTCCGAATCATCAGCCTCTTCTACCACATCTTCGGCTGGTTCGTCGCTTTCGCCGCTTATAAGCTCGTCAGCACTTTCTTCAATAACCTCGTCTTCGGCAGGTTCGGCAACTTCTTCTGGCATCTCTTCGGCCTCTTCCGGCTCGTCGAACTGCACTTCCTCTTCGGCAGCAGGCGCTTGCTCAGGAGTTTCCTCCTCAGTCTGCTCAACTTCCTCCGCAACTTCAGCATCAACTTCTTCAACGGTAGGAAATTCGACAGCATCTGCTCCCGCTTCCAGTTTTTCTTCCATTTCTTTTACGCGGTTTTCAGCATCCATAGCAAGCTCCAGTGCATCCTGTGCAGTTTTTGTTGCCTTTGCAAGCGCATCAAGCTGAGCCTGTATTGCAAGGTTCAAATCGTGGGAATCAGACATAGCCGGTGCGGCAGGCCCAGCAGATTCTGACGGCGCAGCAGGAGCGGCAGCTTCTGGCTCAGCTTCCGCCTGTGAAGAAGACTCATTGGCCGGAGAACTTTCAGCCTCATCTTCAAACGGCACTTCTTCTGCCACAGGAATAGAATCAAGTGCAAAGTCATCATTTCCTTCAGGCTTGAGGGTGTTTTTCGGCTCCTGACTTTCTGCACTTCCGATAGCATCCATCAGTTCATCAGTTGCAAGAGGCTCAAGATCGGCCTCTTCCCTGTCCATATCATCAAAAATGTCAAAATCTTCGTCTTTCAGCTGATCAGCAATTGAAGTCATTTCATCAACCGGCTCATCAATGCCGACATCATCACCAAAAGAAGTTACGTCAAAATCTTCATCAAGAATTTCATCAGCCTTAAGTTCAGCCTGACTTTCAGCAGCAGAAGGCTCAGTTTTTTCTTCCCTAACCTCAGAAAGACCTTCCAAAGGAGCAGCTTTAAGGCGGTTTACATTTTCAATTCCCTTTACAGCAAGCACATTAGGACCGCCGACCTTACTTCCCTGCTCATAAGCAGCAAGCGCATCAGCATATCTTCCGCCCATTGTGTAAATCTTACCCAGCATATTGTAGCCTTCTGCACGGGTGCCGCGGGTCTTTACATAATCTTTGGCAAAGCGTTCAGCGCTGTCATATTTTTCAAGCTGGGCATAGCGTTTTGAAGCGCCAAGCATATAGTCTTTATAGTGATGGTCTGTTTTCTTGATTTTATCAAAATACTCTTCGGCCTTTTCGTCCTGCCCCTGAGTGATGTAATACTGACCGTACAAGTCCATAACCTTTACGTCCTTGCCGTCAGAATCATCATTCATTGACTCAATAGTTTCAAAAGCAGAATTATAATCGTTAACAGAAAGCAGGGTATCAACATACTGCAGGCGGACATCATTATTAAGCGGTTCAAGATCAATGGCATTGAGGATTGTATCCAGAGCCTTGTCAGATTCGTCGGCCTTTTCATAGGCAGAGGCAAGGGCTGTAAGAATTCTTACATCGTTTGCTTTTACGGCATTTGCCTGCTTGAAAGTTTTTTTTGCGTTATCGTAGTCAAACTGATTGAGATAAACCTGACCCAAAGTATACAAAAGCTCCGGATCGTTAGGATGAATTTTAATTGACTGCTTAACGATTCTTGCAGCCTCGACTGATTTCTGGCATTTAATAAGAAGATTACTGAAATGACGGATTGCTTCCGGCCAGTTAGGACGGGTTTTAAGTGCCGCCTCATATCCGCGGATTGCATCCGGATAATTTTTTAGCTTTGCATAAGTTCTTGCAAGATTGTAGTGTAAAATCGGATGATTAGGGTCAATCTGAAGACCGCGTTTATAGGCATTTACAGCCTTATCAAGCTCGCCGGTTTCATAATAAATTGAGCCAAGATGGTTGTGGGCAAGAACATCGCGGGGATTTACCGAAATTACATTTTCAAAGGCATCAACCGCATCCTCGTAATTTTTCATTTCCTTGAAGGTAAAGCCCAGGTTGTAAAAAACATCCTGCTGTTTTTCGCCGGTTTCCAGCGCCTTCATCAAAATTGCAGTGGAATCATCGTAGCGGCCAAGGCGGCGGTAGATAGCGCCAAGAGCATCCATTGCATCGACATCTTTTGGATGATAAGTATGAATCTGTTCAAAATAAGGAATGGCTTTTTTATCTTCGCCGGCAGTGACAAAAATACGGCCAAGTGCAGAAAGATATTTTACGTTGGTGCTGTCCTGCTGTAAAAGCTGTTTGTAAAGACGTGCTGCGGTATCAAAATCGTGTGACATTTCAGCGCTTTTTGCACGTTCAATAATCATTTCATTAGCCATATATCTTCCTTTTATTAATTATACACCGTTTTCAGATTAAATGCTCGCCAAAAAAAAGACTAATCCCTTTTATTTCAAAATTTTATTTTAATCGGGCCAGAGGGCGGGCAAAAACTTCCTTAGAAAGCTTTCCTACCACGCGGTCATCGTAAGCAGACCAGGCCGCAACCGCAAAATAGTAAATATGGCCGTTTTCAAGTCCCGTAAGAGTGAAGGAGGTTGTGTTACCTACATTAATTGGCGAATCTCCTTCAACCGCCATACGTCCCAGATATTCACCAGGGCGGGTTCCGTAATAAAGATAGTAGCCGCCCGCAGTATCATCAACCGAATAATTCCAGCTGACAGTTACAGTTCCATTTCCAGCCACAGCATTTACAACAAAAGGAGGAACCGGTTCCGGCAGCTCATAGTAATCCAGAGTAATCTGAGTAATAGAAGGAGAATTTTCACCGCTTCCGTCAGGATAGAGTTCCGCGCTAACCTGAAAGTAAAGTCCCGTAACCCCCTGAATATCTTTTCCGCTTTCAACAGGCTTCCATTCAGGGTAAGTATCAGTCCAGTTATAGTAATTTTCGCCGGAACGTACATAAAAAAGAACAGCTGTCTGAGAAGGCACATACATTTCCGCAGTAAGAGAGTTCAATTTAGAGCCGGTTGAAACCATAATCGGCTTGGAAATAAAGATTCCCCCCTGAGGCACGTAAAGAGTATGCCCTAATTTTCCGGCATTTTCAGCAGACTGAAAGCCCTGAACCTTGTAAGGACGTTTTTCAATTCTGATATCATCGATTTTTCCGGTATATTCCGGGCAGAAGTGTACTTCCGATGGGGTTCCAAGCTGAATAAGACTGACCTCACCGCCTTCCTGCCCCGTTGAAGTATGATAGAACAAATCCTCTGTTACACCGTTTACGATATATTCAAAACAACCGTTTTCCGAATTATAAGTCAGGGCATGCAGACTCCAGCTGTCCGGCACCAGAGTTGTTCGTCCCTTCAAAAGAATATCATGAGAAGAGTAAGGATTTACGTCGTCATCAAAGAAGTTGGAAATGCTCCATTCAAGATGACCTTTATTAAAGCTGGCATTCACAAGCTGATAAACCAGCTGATTACTTACAGTTTTAGAAGATTCCCATTTAAAAACAATTTCGCCGTTTTCCACAACAGAAGGACAGAGCCAGAATTCCAGAGTAAAGCTTCCGGCAAGCCCTTCAGAACCAAAGAAAGTTCCAGGACGGCCGCTTACACTGAGTCCACCGTTTCCGCGTGCAAGCCCGGCAAATTTTTCAAGCTTAGTCTGGTCAGAACGCTTCAAAAGATTTCTATTAATATGGTAGTTTCCGTTAGAAATAGGATTTACCGCGTTTTCAAAGTCAATTAAAAGGTCAGTGTCTTCATCAGCTTCAAAGGCATTTGGCGCAAGTTCAACGGCAGGATAGCCGAAACGTCCGGTTCCGGTTGTTACGTTCTTAGACGAGGCAAAATCTTCCCAGCCCCCTTTTCCGCCAAGAACAACTTCCTTTGCAAAAAGGCAGCTAAGACATCCGCCCCAGAATCCTGCCCACGCAAGAAAGGCTACAAAAATCAACAATTTTCTGATATTATTCTTCATACCAATGCCAGACAAAACTGCCTCAACAAGAGAAATCCTCCATCAGACAGCCCTGAAAGCTCCTTTATCCAGCGGCGTTTACCTCTGGCGCAATGCCGAAAACACCGTAATTTATGTGGGAAAGGCCAAAAATCTTAAGAACCGTCTGTCTTCATATTTTTCCGGACAGAAAAACATCAAAACCCGGCTTTTAGTTTCCCACGCCACTTCTATAGAATATATCACAACAGCCAACGAGTACGAAGCTCTGCTGCTGGAAAACAACCTGATTAAAAAATACAATCCCCGCTACAACATAGACCTTAAAGACGGCAAATCTTACCCGTCGCTCAAAATCACCCGCGAGGATTTTCCGCGAATCTTTAAGACCCGGCACCTGGTTCAGGACGGAGCCCGATATTTCGGCCCCTACCCCGACGTGTATGCACTGGATACCTTCATTGAAACTATTTTCAAGCTGTATCCAGTGCGTCATTGCAAGACCTTGCGAAATCGTGACGCACCATGTCTTTACTATCACATGAAACAGTGTAAAGCCCCATGCTGCAAAAAAATCGACAAGGAATCCTACAATGAATACATCGGTGAAATTGCGGCCCTACTTGAGGGAAAAGGCGACGAGACAATAGAAAAACTCACCGCCCAGATGAAGGCCGCCGCCGCCGAACTCAATTTTGAAAAAGCAGCCCGACTGCGCGACGGAATCAAGGCCCTGATGATAATGCAGAACCAGAACGTTGTTGAAACTTTCGATTCCGACGACCGAGACTACATTGCCTACTGGTCAGAGGGCGAGCTTGTAAGCTTTACCGTCCTCAAAATCCGAAGCGGAAAGCTCCTTGCCCGCGAAAATTACCGCGCCGAATCGCTCAACGACGATGACGACCTGGTAGGCGAGTTCATGGCCGTTTACTACGATAACGAAAATATCCCGCCAGCGGTTTACATTGCTCCTACCGCACAATATGAAATCATAGATAAGTGGTTAGATGAATCCTTTGCACAGGCACGGACAAAGCTGCACCTGGTAGCGACAGAACATTCTGCCCGAGAACTAAGGGAAGCCTGTGCAAAGGCAGGCCAAACACCGTCTACCGATGGCAGTGAGGGCACCAGCGGGGAAATGCCATCTACAAATGGCGGGGCACCGTTAACGCCCCCTGCCACATTGGAAGGCAGCCTTGCAAACGCCAGTATCTCCACCGCCCCCCGCGACATAGCCGCAATTCAGATGGCGCGACAAAACGCCCACGAAGATATAATACGCCGCCTGCGCGAACGCGGAGACACACCCGCAATGGAAGAACTCAAAAATCTTCTGGGACTGCCTAACCTGCCAGTCCGCATAGAAGGCTTTGATATCGCCCACATAGGCGGAAAGTTCCCAGTTGCATCGCTTATCAGCTTTTACAACGGAAACCCCGACAAAAAAAATTACCGCTACTTCCGCCTGAAAACTACCGACGGCCTCATAGACGACTTCCAGTCCATGCGCGAAGCCGTAAGCCGCCGCTATTCCCGCCTTTTGAATGAAGGTCAGGAACTGCCGGACTTACTTTTAATAGATGGAGGTATCGGTCAGGTAAACGCCGTAGACGGAATCTTAAAAGCTCTTGGAGTCGAAATCCCGATAGCAGGTCTTGCCAAGCGCGATGAAGAAATCTGGCGTCCTTATGCCAGCGAGCCAATCCGTCTGCCCCGCCGCAGCGACGGCCTCCGCCTTTTGCAGCGGGTCCGCGACGAAACTCACCGCTTTGCCACAAGCCGCAACCAGACTCTGCGCACAAAAGAAAATACAAAATCTATCTTCCTGGAACTTCCGGGCGTAGGCGAAAAACGTACCGTCCAGCTGCAAAAAGCCTTCACCACACTTGAAGACCTTGCCGCAGCCCCGGAATCCGCCATCGCCCAGGCCATCCACGTCCGCGCCCAGGAAGCCGCCGACATCTTACTTTCCGCCAAAAATCTCCTTTCCCAGCGCAAGGAAAAACAGGAGCTCCAGCGTCTCTCCCTGGGTCAGTCCGGCACCACAAAAGAAAAGGCCGCAGAAGCTCAGTATCTCTCCGACCTTGCAGATCAGGCGCTTGCCGTAGCGGAAGATAAAGGCGATTATAAATAATAATTTACATTATTTCTCAAATATAGTATAAATATACAAAAGAATGCAAAATTATTGCATAAATATTCAATAGGAGCGCATAAAAATACAATTATGAGCGAAATTAAGTTTATTGAAGGCGGCGTTACAGCAGCCAAAGGCTTTACAGCAAACGGAATCTTGTGCCACATTAAGGCAAGCAGAAAAACCAACGATACTGCACTGGTTCTTTCAGAAGTACCATGTTCTGCAGCAGGCGTTTTTACACAGAACCGGGTAAAGGCAGAAAGTGTAAAACTCAGCAAAAAGAATATTGCTAACGGCCGGATTCAGGCGATTATTGCAAACAGTGGTAACGCTAACTGCTGTACTGGCGAACAGGGCGCTCAGAATGCATTCCGAATGGCTAAGGCAGTAGAAAAAGTAACAGGAGTTCCTGCAGATGACGTTATCGTCTGTTCAACAGGCGTTATCGGCGCTCAGTTGCCTGTAGAAAAAATTGAAGAAAATATTGATGCACTTGCAAAGGGACTTTCTAAAGAAGGCCACAAAGAAGCCCGCATCGCAATCATGACAACTGATACAAAATTCAAAGAGTGCGCAGTAGAGTTTACACTTGGCGGAAAAGTCTGCCACATGGGAACAATGTGTAAGGGAAGCGGTATGATTCACATCAACCTGGGAACCATGCTTTCCTTCATCACAACAGATGCCGCAATCAGTCCTGCTATGATTGAAAAAGCCCTCCGCGAATCAATCAAGGGAACTTACAACTGCGTAAGCGTAGACGGTGACACTTCTACAAACGATACTCTTGTTCTTCTGGCAAACGGAATGGCAGGCAATGCCGAAATTACCGCTGAAGGCCCAGATTACGACGAATTCCTTGCAGCCTTAAATAAACTCAACCGCGTAATGGCAATGAAGATTGCAGCCGACGGAGAAGGTGCTACCCGCCTTGTTCAGTGCACTGTAAACGGAGCCAGCTCTGTTGAAGCAGCCCGCGGACTTGCAAAAGAAGTTATTTCTTCAAGCCTTGTAAAAGCCGCAATGTTCGGTGCTGATGCAAACTTCGGCCGCTTCCTCTGTGCAATGGGTTACAGCGGAATCGAATTCGACCCTATGAAAACAAATATCTGGTTTACAAGCAAGAGCGGTGCAAAACGCTATTTTGAAGATAACGACAACTTTGAAGTTCACGGTGAAAACAGCGTAAAAGTTTACGAAAACGGCGTTCCATTGAGCTTTGACGAAGACCTTGCAAAGAAAATCATGAGCGAAGAAGCCGTAGAAATCTTAGTTCAGTGCGGAGACGGCAATGCCAGCGGCACCGCATGGGGCTGCGACCTTACTTACGACTATGTAAAAATAAATGGAGACTATAGAACTTAACTATGAGTAACGAATTAGATTACCTTAAAAAAGATTTTACCCTTCTGAGCAGCGAACAGTGGTCAGAAGTTCTTGTACAGGCACTTCCTTACTTTAAGGAATGGTGCGGAAAAATCGTTGTCGTAAAATACGGCGGAAACGCTATGCTCAACGAAGAATTGAAGCAGGCCGTAATGGAAGACATCGTTCTTTTGAATACAATTGGAATTAAGGTTGTACTGGTTCACGGCGGCGGACCAGAAATCAACCATATGCTCGACCGAGTAGGAAAAGAAAGCAAGTTCGTAGACGGACTTCGCTACACAGATGCAGAAACAATGGAAATCGTTCAGATGGTTCTTACAGGAAAACTGAACAAGGACATCGTTGGTATTCTTCTGCAGAAAGGCGGAAAAGCAGTAGGTCTTAGCGGTGTTGATGCCGGCCTCCTCCGCGCAAAGAAAACAGACAAAGACCTTGGTTTTGTCGGCGAAGTTACAGAAGTTCAGCCGGACATTCTTCTTTCAATGCTTGACCGTGGCTTTATTCCAGTTGTTTCTACAGTTGCCCTTGGTGAACAGGGAGATGATGCCCGCTACAACATCAATGCCGACACCGCAGCTGCGAAAATTGCCGTTGCCCTCAAAGCAGAAAAGTTTGTTCAGCTTACAAACGTTCCGGGAATTCTCCGCGACGTAAACGATCCGAACACACTTATCAAACGCATTGAAAAAACTGCCATCGGCTCTCTTAAAGCCACAGGTATTATTTCCGGCGGTATGATTCCAAAAATCGACTGCTGTCTTACAGCCCTTGAAGGCGGAGTTCCAAGAACTCACATCGTAGACGGACGCGTCCCTCACTCGCTCCTTATTGAAATGTTTTCTGATAGAGGAATCGGAACTATGGTATATTAGCGTAAAATCGAAGAACCGTAAAAAAACGAGCTGCGACAGCGGGTCGTTTTAGGTTCATCGATAAAACCGCTCGCCGGCGAGACTATGCGAAGCCGGCTTTTTATTTCAAATATTTCTTTTCAAACTCTGTTATTCCCATCGGCTTGGAATAATAATACCCCTGCATAAAATTACATTTCAGCTGCTGCAAAATCTCATACTGATTTTTCTGTTCAACTCCCTGCGAAATAACCGTCATATTCAAAGTCTTAGCCAGGGCTACAATAAATTTCAAAATCTTATAGCTTCTTTCTTCATTTTCAGATTCAGAAAGGAAGAGCATATCAATTTTCAGGAAGTTTGCCTTAACATCCTTCAAAAGATTTAATGATGAATAACCACGTCCAAAATTATCAATTCCAACCTTAATGCCAAACTTCTGCAAATCACTCAAAAGAGTCTTTGCCCCCTGAGCATCCGCAGTCAAAAGGGTTTCTTTAAACTCAAGATAGAGATTATTCGGATTTATTTCATATTTATTTACAAGACCAGTAACAACCTCGTAAATACTCATATGGTAAATATCTTTTGTAGAAATATTTACAGATATAACCTTGTCATCCTGCCCATTTTCCTTCCAGACCTTCAAAATCTGGATTACCCTTTCCAGCACATAAGTATCCAGAACATGAATCAAAGAATAATTTTCCAGAACGCTTAAGAAATCCTTAGGCAGTTCCTCTCCATATTCTGGATGATTCCAGTAAACCAGAGCTTCTGCCCCGACACACAGGTCTTTATTGTCAAAAATCGGCTGCAGTTGAATTTTAAACTGCTCATTACGGATTGCATCAGGAAAGTCAGACACTATGTTCTTTTCAACAAGCATCTTTTCCATAAGCTCAGAACTGTAATAAGCATAATTTTTTGAAAAATCATTTGAAAGCGTTTTAATGGCCAGAAGGGCTTCATCATAAAGAATCTGTGCATTTTCAAAAAAGCCATGCTGTTCAGAAATTCCAAGTATAATTCTCAAAGAAAAATTACTTGTTTTTACAAGTTTTTTGAGCGAAATTACTGAATGTTCAAAAAAGACTGGATTAAAGTAAGACTTAGGAACAAACATAGCAAATTTATCTTCAGAAATTCTTCCGTATACACAGTCATTACGTCCTAGACAAGCCTTTTTAATTTCCTCTGCTTCCATTTTAAGAATGGTATCGCCTACTTTTCTGCCAAAAACTTCATTTACAATCTTGAAATTCTGAATATTAGAGGCAAGCATATACCTTTCTTCTTCAGGACTATCCTTAATCATCTGATTACAGATTTCAAAAAACTTATTGCGGTTATAAATTCCAGTAAGAGAATCGTGGGTTGAAATATAGCGCTGCTTATCAACCATTTTTTCACGTTCTGTAGTTTCAATTACCTTTAAGAAGCTTCCGATTGGAACCTTTGAATGATAAAGTTTTTCATATTCAAAAACAAAAGTTCGAGGCTCACCATTTATAACTTCTTTTTCCTGCCAGAATAGATGTTCAGTATTTCCGCCCTGTTCCATATGCTGGCGGATTTTTTCTGTAGCGTACTTCTTGCTGAACCTTTCATCGCCAGAAAAAGTTTTTACAACATAAGAGTTAACGTAAATACATTCATCATTTACATTAAAATATAAAATTCCGTCCGTAATAACGCTGTTTACCCGCTCAAGAGAAAGCAGAATCATGCGACTTGGAACCTTATAAGCACTACACCAGGAAATATAGGCTGCAAAAATTCCGTAAAGAAGAATGGAAATATCTACCGGAAGATCCGCAGAATAGCAGATCATATTTGTCAAAATAATAAGAAAATAAGTAAACAGAATTACAAAATACTTTGCCTTATAATAGAAAGGAGCAACAATTGTTTCGTAGAGCAGAACTCCAAAGCTCTGCAGTACCATAATATAGCAGAAAGCAAGATGAATATAATGAATTGGAGTAAGGCTAAGACTCCAGTACACAAAGCCGCTTAAGGTCTCTGCCCTTTCAAGCCAGAAAGAATGATAAGTAAAATTGTTTATCAAAAGCTGGGCTGAATCTATAATGGCAAGTACGATATAAACCCAGTAGAATTTTTAACTTTTGTATCCCGGCCGGTAAATTCCAGACAGAACTTAAAGATAAAAAATGCCATCCAGTCTGTGCTGATAAAATAAACAGAATCAATAAAAAGAGCAATTTCTACACGGTTTTGAAAAAAGAAGAATACGTAAAGGGGCACAACAAAAACAGCTACAAGCATTGTCTTTGTTATAGTACGCACGTAGTTTACCTTGAAATTGTAGAGATTAAATACAAAAGACAAGATGATAGAAGTGAGGACTGCAGAAATTACTGAATAGATAAGCTTAAAGGTAAACATCAGATATTTCTTCCTCCCTCATTCAAAATATAGCGTTTTTCAAATTCAGAAACCGGAATCGGGCGGGAAAAATAATATCCCTGGAAAATATCACAGCCCATAACCGTCAAGGCATCTGCCTGATTTTCAAGCTCAACCCCTTCTGTAATTACAGTCATATTAAGGGACTTTGCCATATCAATAATTGCATTAATAATCAAAAGGCTCTGTTCATAATTATCTGTTGAACGCAAAAATTCCATATCAATTTTTAATACGTCCATTACAAGATTTCTAAGCGTACTCAAAGAAGAATAACCGCTTCCAAAATCATCCATCTCAATCTTAAAACCATAAGCCTGAAGCTTAGAAAGAATTGCCTGATGATGGGCAACATTTGACATAAGGATAGTTTCAGTAACTTCAAGATTAAGGTTTTTAGGATTTATTCCATATTTTTCTACAAGTCTTGTCAAAGAGTC
>NZ_AJGU01000033.1 GCF_000260795.1 Treponema sp. JC4 | reverse complement strand
ATGTGGTATGAGGCTTTCAAGACTTGTAGAGCTCTGGTATTCAGACCAGTTATCCTTAATAAAATCAGTATTTTTAATTTCAACAAACTCCTGATCGCTTTCCATGCGGTTGTCGATTTTTCTAATTGATTTATAGAGAGCAGAATCGAGAGTTTTTTCTTTTACAAACGGCTTAAGCAGATTCTTTGAGAAATCATTCCTCTTTTCCTTATCTGCAAAATACTTTTCCAGCTGAATATAGACAGGACTCTTGGGTGCAGGTGCTGAGCCAATTTTATCTATTGTTACAAGCACAAGCTTTTTCTTTGTTTTAGCAAAAGGAGTTAGCAGAAGCTTTCGTAGATAATCTCTTTCGTTAAGAGTATTCCAGAGTGAAAATGTTTCCTGAAAAGCTTCTTTTTCTATAGGCGACAGGAAAGAATAAGTAAGCTTTCCGGCATTTCCATTCTGATAGAAATCACACCAAATTGCTTTGCCGGCAGCATCACAGAAATCAGCATAGGAATTGATGATGTTTTTACAGCCAGCCTGTGCAGAATACTGCTTCATTGTTACATTGGTCGCTATTACTGAAGCTATGAGTTCAATATCAGAATAAGGAATTGCATCACTTCCAAGCTCATCCAGAAGCAGCAGAAGAGTATCAGCCTGATTTATCACATAGCCCAGCTGGTCAATTGCTGCATCTCCATCCTTGTTGAGCGAAATTTTCTGAGTACACCAGGCTCGGAGATTCTGAACAAAGGTCTTTATGGCTGCAACTTCAACATCAGATTCTTCAAAATAAGGTGAATTGATATCTGGAAGGAACTTTTCGAGTTTATCTTTTGAGTCTGGATATGTTTTTAGATAATCATTGATTGTATTTCTGCAGGCATCATTATAATATCCGCCCGATTCACAGATTGTTCTGGCAATTTTTTTTCTAAGTCCTTCAGGAAGCGGATTTATTGAAGTATTCAGCCATTCAACAATATTATAAATATTCAGAGGACGCTCAAAAATAGTAAGTCCGATTGCAAGCAATTCTGCAGTCTGAGGAATACCCGATATTTCAGAACCGCTGGTTTTCTTCCCTTCCAGCTTCTGCCAGTTATCAAACTCCTTGTTATCACCGTTTATCCAAACATCAAAATCATTAGCATCAAGCAGGCTCAGATATTTAATGGCTTCATCTTTTTCTGCAAAGTTCCAGATTTCAAAAGAATCATCGTTTGTATCAAGAGTTACGCCTTCCTCTCCCTTCAAAACAGAGTGAATCCTGGCGATATTGTTTATTTCCGACTCCTCTTCTTTTGCAGAAAATGAAACTCCGCGTTCAATCAAAGCCTTAAGCAAACGAACTTCAGCCGGATTAAAATCTTCATAATAAGATGAAGTCTGGATTTCAAGTTCTGGAAGCCTGCAACCGCCTTCAACCTGGGCAATAAGTTCCAGCAGTTCTTCCCCGGCAGACTTATCATGAAAGAACTCTTCTACCCCAGCCAGCACCTTCATACGCTCTGTAGGTGCTGGAGAATCCCCCGTCCAGCCGGCAGCAGCCAGAGTATCACGCCATTCAAGGCACTTTTTAGCAGTATTCAGCTTATCAACTTCAAACGAAGCCGACATTACATTTTCAGGGTTCTTCGCCATGAATTTTTTCATAGCAGCGTAGTAATCTACAAAACGAGTTCCATAATCCTTAACTTCAGAACAGATGCCTGCATGCAGCCGGATGATTCCACAAAGCCCTGCTGTGTTCACGATTTTAGCATCAAAGAGAACCGGGGACTTCTCCAAATCTACATAAACATTCCCGGTAAAAGAAGGATTATAAAACAGTTTCATAAATTCAAACTCCTGAATTAATTATACCACAATAATAACATTACACTGCTATCAAATAGTGATAGACGATGAAAAAATCTACCGATATACAATTTCAATTTTTTTTTACTATTTCTGAAATCCTATCAGAATTTGATAGTTCACACATATATACTTAATAATCCAGGAGTTTTTCCCTTTGGAATCATCTTTTAAGCAGATTTCTGATATTCACTTTTCTCTTCATTCGGTTATTACAAGGCAGTCAGAAGGTACTGATTTTGACTTGAAAGAAATTTTCTACAGATGGATTTCTGCAAGAAATGAAGATGAGGATTATCGAGACGTAGACTGGCTTTGCTCTCCTATTTCTAAAACTGATTTACCTGGTGATATTCTATGGTCAGATATAATTGATTATGCCGAAGGCCTTCCATGTAAAAGAAGGTCACTTAGCCAGACAGAGAATGATGAAAGAAAGATTCTTCGAATGGATACGGCAGAACTTCTTTTTGAACGTTTCCTTCACGAAGGTCTTTCCTTTGAACAAAGAGACTGGGTAGAACAAATCTGGAATCAGACATTTAATTCCTTTGCTCCTGTAGATTATGAATCCTTTGATTACACTCTGGAAGGTTTTTCTGGTAAATACGATGACAAAAACTTCATCCTTCATGAACAGCAGAAAAAGGGTTTTGCTTTTCTCTGTAGTAAGGGAAATGGACTTCTTGCTTATGATGTAGGAGTTGGAAAAACAGCAACCGGAATCGCTGCAGTTATTTACCAGCTTCAGCATCAGAAATGTTCTCGTCCTCTTATCATCGTACCAAAGGCCGTCTATTCAAAATGGGTACACGATATTCAGGAACTCTTCCCGTCCGTAACACTAAACAAGCTGGAGAATCTTAATAAAGACATAATCGATAACCTTCGTATGAATTCAGTTTTCTCAGAAGAAAACGACGGACTTCTACTGCCTGCCAACTCTATTTCAATCTGTACTGCAGAAGCCATTGAAAAAATCTATTTTAAGGAAGAAAGCATCCCTCTTCTTGAATCAAGTTTTGATCATATTATATCTAAGAAAAAGCAGGACGAATATTTTACACCATCGGACGATATTACAAATGAGCAATACGTATTTTTTGAAGAACTGGGATCCGATTTATTGCTTGTAGATGAAGCTCACCGATACAAAAATCTCATCAAAAAAGTCAGCGGCTCAAACTATTCTGAGTTTTCCCGGCTTGGTATTGGAGAGCCCTCAAGCCGTGCCATTAAAATGTTTGCAATTACAGAATACATCCACCGTCACAATAACGAGAAAAATGTATTTCTTCTTTCTGCAACACCATTCACAAATTCACCGATGGAAATCTACACTACCCTTCTTTTTACCGGTGGTAATGAGATCCGCACACTGGGCTACAATGATATAAATGACTTCCTCAATGAATTCGCAGAAATAAAGATTGAATGGACTGTTAACAACAAAAACGAAGTTGTCCGCAAGACAGTAATGAAGAATTTCCGCTCCCTCGATGCCCTTCAGAAAATCATCCAGAACTACATAGATAAGGTTGATGCCGAAGATGCCCATATCAACAGACCGGAAAAGGAAACTCACGTTATTAAAATTGAAATGACAAATCTTCAGAAGAAAATCTATGATGCACAAATAAAACGTCTTACTGATGATCCCGACCTTGATACAATCTTTTCTGCTATGAATACAATGCGAATGTGCCTGATTTCCCCAACTCTTGTAAAAGATAAAAATATACAAGTCCCGGACCTTTCGCAATTTGTTGAGACATCACCAAAAATGCTTCTGGTCTGTGATTCTGTCATCAGCATTTTTAAGGAAAAGCCAGATTGTGGCCAGATAATTTATCTCCCTCGCGGAGTAAAGGAGTTCACAGCTGTAAAACAGTATCTAATCAAAAATCATATACCGGAAGAAGCTATCGGTATGATGAACTCCGCAACAACAGAATCAAAAAAAGGTAAAATCACAAAGTCCTTTAATAATCCGGATGACCCGCTGAAAATCCTGATAGGCTCTGAAACAATCAGCGAAGGCGTAGATCTAAATGGCAATTCACTTGTGCTTTATAACTGTATGCTAGGCTGGAATCCAACAGAACCCGTACAGGTAGAAGGCCGTCTCTGGCGCCAGGGAAACCTACAGAAGAAAGTCCATATAGTCTATCCTCTTATGTATAACTCTCTTGATTCCCTGATTTACCAGAAGCACGATGAAAAAGCCAGCCGCATTGATGCAATCTGGGAATATCGTGGTGACAAAATCAATGTAGAAGAAATTAATCCGGCAGAACTCAAGTTTGATCTCATCAAGTCACCAGAGATGAAAGCAGATATTGTCCTTGAACAAAAAGCGATTCCACTAAAACGCGAACTTAAAATAATAGAAGAAAGTCGTTCTCTTTTAGCTCTTGCTGACGAACGAATAAGTCTTGTATTAGCAGAAATTGCTGAACTCCAGAAACAGATAGATGAATTAAACAATGAAATTGAACAAACTGTAAAAAAGAATGAGGGAATGCCGGAAGCTTTTCAGCATTTTTCACAACTGATAATCAGTAATGCCAAAGAAGAGCAAAAACCATTGGAACAGGCAATTGCGGCTAAGAAAAAAAGTCTTGCTGTAATTCAGGCAAACCTGAAAAAGAAAATGGGAGCCCAGTATTCAGATAAAGCCGATTGTCTATCAAAACTTGATCAGAAACAAAGCCAGATTGAAAAGCAGCTTGAACTACTCTACAACGAGCGAAAAAGTCTGATTGAACTGTATAAGAGCCAGTATGTTCAGCAGAAATCCAAGTTACAGAGCATCCCAAGCCTTGTAAAGTCGCTGGTTAAAACTATTATGGATAATTCATCAACATAGATGATATAATTGGAGTAAATATGTTTGGAAAGAAAAAGTCAGAAAAGAAAGCAGGAGGGGAAAGCATTCCCCTCGCTCCAGCCCGCAAGCGGTCTTCTGCTACCCCTTCTCCTAAGGTAGGGAGCGCCCCTGCAAAGCAGGGAAAAACAGTCCAGTGGACTGTTTTTTAGCGAGTCTCCGAGCAGCTATGCTGCGAAGATACCCCCCTTAAAATCCCCCGATCCGGCCACTTCCGAATTCCTCTACATTTCCAACGAAGCTCATTACGACCAGGTAATCGAACGTATAAAAAACGTAAAGAAAACATTATGGATTGGTACTGCCGACATCAAAGATTTATATGTTAAAGACGGCCGAGGCAGCAAGCCTCTTTTGGAAGTGTTATCTGACCTCGCAAAACGCGGAGTTGAAATCCGTTTGATACACGCAAAGGAGCCAGGTCCTGCATTCCGCCAGGATTTTGACAAATACCCAAATTTAATCGAAGGAATGGAACGAGTTCTCTGCCCCCGCGTTCATTTCAAAATCATCGTTTTCGATTTGAAAACCGCCTATGTAGGTTCTGCAAATCTCACTGGTGCCGGCCTCGGCATGAAAGGTGAAAACACCCGTAACTTCGAAGCCGGCGTTCTAAGCAGCAACAAAGACTTTGTAAAAAACGCTGCCGAACAATTCGACAGCGTCTGGATGGGCGCCCACTGCAAAGGATGCAAAAGAAAAGAGTTCTGTATGGACCCGATTGGAATGTAATTATTACCTATTTTTTTACTCTGAAAATTATATTCATTATTATGAAATACTAATGTTTATTAATTCTAGAAATAGAACATTTTAACCTCACAAGAAAGTTATGGACACTAAATTTTTCATTACTGCTTATCAATTAATTCTTGTAACTTTTCCAAAAATTTTCTCGGATGTTCTGCACCTACCCATGGTTCATCTGGTTCTATATGAGACTTTCTTGTCTTGGAAAAATCATCTTTTAACAAATAAATCTTATTCTGCTCATCCCATAAGAAGTTATGTTCTTTATATCTAAAGTAAATATTCTTATTCCAGCATAATCCATTTTTTCGCCATTTCTCTTGATTTTCATCCACAAAAGCTATGCCCTTTATGTTTGTTAATAATTCATTTCTATAGTGAATATAATAGATTTTCCACTCTGCTTTACAATTATATGGATGTACGACATAAGAATTTCCCCACCACCATTTGTATTTTATAGTACTTCCTGGTATATTTTCACCGAGCGTAATTAAGGCATCTGTATTCAATAAATAATTATGCACATATCTTTGATATGGATCTTCAAATGAGGATTCAGAACGCTTATTATATCCCATTAGAAGTAATTCTGTAGGTTTTCTTCTATTTATATTCAAGAGATTATCACGCCATGTCTTTTTCTCTGAATCAAAAATGAAATTAGATTCAAAATGAAAATTCCAGTTATCAAAAAATGATATATATTTCTTTAATAACTCATATTTATTAATCTTCGTACCATCATTATTAAAATACCTCTTAGCATTTTCAAATCTTTTATCAAAATTATTCCAATCAAGATTATTTTGTTCATCATGAAATAGAAATCTAATTGCTCCATGAAAAAACGCATAATTTTCTGCTTTGTTAATTTTCTGAATAAATTCTGTATTTTTCTTTTGCTTTGCCTTTTCGATTTCCTCTTTCATTTGATCAGAAACAAAATTAAAAACTTGAGGTAGATTATTTTCATCTAATTCACACAACCAAGACATTATCCTATGAGATTCATGATAAATTTTATATAAAAGTTTGTCTTGCGAAATCATTACCTCAACTGATTGGTGGGCCTTAACATTTTCAATAATGTTCCAAACAAATTGCATCCATTCCTTAAAATTAGTTTCATTGAAAGAACTATCCTGAATGAAATATAAGCAAATTGCATAAAAAGCTATCCTAGTATGTATTTTTAAGGTTGATACTTCATAAGTACCTGTTTCATTTTTTATTTTCCTAGGAATAAATTCAAATTTTACATCTTTACTAATATCTTCTTCAAGATTTTCCCCATCATCTTCAGATTCGTTACTTGTAGGTACAATCAAATCTTCCCATCGTGGATAGCAACAATTCTGAACTTTACCAAGATTTGTTAAATTTTTTGATATTGAATCTAGGCACTTTTCAAGATTTGAAAGTGCGTTACAAATATCTAATTTCTCCTCATACAAGTCAAAACCGTAATATTCTAATTCCTTATTATACAACTTACTAAACAAGGTATTAAATTTTTTATCAGCAAACTCTTTACTTATTTTATCTTGGGTATCTTCACTTTGTGCAACAATATCAGCAAGTAAAAATCTATTGATAAAGGAAAAATACATATCATCAATATTGTCTTTGTTAACAATGTCTTTAAAAGTATTTCTCATTTTCCAGAAAACATCTGTCCAAGCATTATCTAGTTTTGAAGCAAAGTCTCTTTGAAGTATTATAGATTGTTTTTCCGCCTCTTCTTCTGAATTACCTTCTTCTAATAATCTTTTTTGCTTGATTTCTTTTTATAAGTTAGAAGATCAGCTTTAAAATTTTCAAAATCTGTTAGTATTTTTCCTCTTGCATTCATTTTTATGTACAAGTCGTCTGTTAGCTGGAAATCTTCAAGAGGAAAATAATAAAATCCAATAACATTCTCAGAATTATTATCCGTCAATTTAGTCCAATATGATTCCAAAACATCAATCGGTTCATTAAATACAAGCTCGATACCATCAAACTCATCCAAACCTCCTATCATATTCAACATAGAATGAATAGTAGGATCATAACTATAATTTGAGAAGAACCATGGTTGCTTTTTTATGTAAGAAACAAGATTATCAGTATCCTCATAAACCATCTCACACAAATGATTACAGAAAGCTTTTGAGTTAGAACGTGTTTCATACGAAAACTTTTTTAGTCTATTAAGATTTGATACAATTTTCTTTTTTCATCGTTTAGGGAAGATAAATCCAATTTTCTATTAAAATGTTGTTGTCTTTCATTTTCACTTAATATATTCAAATCAATATTTCGTGTTTTATATGCCAAATACCAATGTAAAAGCCAAAGAGTTGTTAAACGTTGTTGCCCATCAAGAGGAGTAATCCTTTTTTCTTTGGTTTTTTCTTCACCATAAATGAAATCCATAAACATTGGTTTTGAAGAATCCGTAAATGCTAGTTTTATAGATTTTAAAAATTTTTGTCTTATGACAATCTCTTCGGATCTTCCTTGTGCATAATCTCGTTGAATTATTGGAATAATTATTTCATGTGAATCAAGCAATTTCCAAAATGAAAATTTTTCTCTATCTGGCATTTATTTCTCCATTCTCTGAATTGAGGAAGTCTTTCAAGGTCTCCTCTATATCTTTTTTATAATATAGGGCATCATCTGAAGTCCATGAATTTAATTTATTTGAACCACTTGTGTAATATTTTAAGAAAACATTTTTTGTACATGGAGGAACAAATGCATTGCATGCTCTTTCTGTTTCAATTGAATACCCTGTATCAGATTCTGCATCTACCTTATAAATTATCTTTTTCCCTTGGTCTTTTCCAATAACCCAACGCCGCTTTACAGAAAAAATGGCATTCCCATAACCACGATTAGTTTTTGAATCAAGTAATGTATAATTACCTATAGTATTTTTTCATGACTATCCATTTTTTGATTATCTAAATGAAGGATATTTAACAAATCCTTATTTAACGAATCAAAAGTATTATCTGTATCTTCTTTGAGTTGAATAAAATCTTTCACCCTAGTTTTTAATTTATCCTTCTCTTTGCTATCCTCAATCTCCTCAAAGGAAGTAATTATCCATTCTTGTTTATCCTTAAGATCTTCAAGAGTATTACCTATATTAGAATCAATATGCTCTACATCCCATTCTTCTTTTTTGTAAAGATGAAAAGGGAATTTATAATAAATCGAAAGTCCATATCGATCGTTTTCTAAAGATAATTTATTCTGATTAATAACAGTAACTATATTATGAAGTAATAATATAGGTATTGCTTTTCTTTTCGATGGCTTTCCGACTGCTTCATACTCTTGGGCTAAATCATATTTATTTACTTTTTCTTTTACAGATTCAAGAATAAAACTTCTAAAATCATCTCTTGATTTGGACGTATTCCACTTTTTTATTAGAGATGGGATTATAGAAGATCCATTCATTTCTACTAGAAATCCTATATAATGGTAATACTCAATGTTATTAAACCACTCTTCAAAAATTTGAAAATAGGATTTTACCTTTTCCCAATAAGATCTAATTAAACCATCTTTATTATTCGAAAAATGCTCTCGTGAAAAAAGCTTACTAATATATCTAAATGACGCCAAATTGTCCGAGCCCAGTTTTTCTTCAGATAATTCCAAATTAAACAAGTCATTTTTCTGTATTAAATCAAAGATGAAATCAATTCTATTCGGTTTATTATAATCCTTTTCATGTATGAACAACCAAAACTCATCATTCTGTAGCGAAGACTCAATTTTATCCCATTCAACAGCTATTTGCTGTTGAATAAGTCGAATCTCACTATCAATTCTCAATAAGGATTCATCTCCGTCCTTCTTTAAGAAATTACTTTTATTCAAAAATAAAGCTTTTATTAATTCAGCATTAGTAAGAGGGATTTTTCCTATATTTAGCCTAGTAAAAGAATCTACTTCTCTCTCTGTTTCTGGTAATTCATACCATATTACACATGTTTTTCTCAAAAACTTGTCTTGAAAATTTCTTTTATAAGGTTTCTCAAGATTCTTCGTCATCCACGAATGGATTGTTTTATAAGCAGTTTCCATATGTTTAAAATCAAT
Source organism: Treponema sp. JC4 (assembly GCF_000260795.1). Lineage (GTDB taxonomy): Bacteria > Spirochaetota > Spirochaetia > Treponematales > Treponemataceae > Treponema_D. Next base: position 15,285 of record NZ_AJGU01000033.1, on the reverse strand, counting down.
ATTGGAGTCTGCAAGTTTTTCCATTTTTTCTGGAAGAGTATTTGTTTCTTTATCTATTACTATATTTTTTAAGAAATCTGAACTTTCGGGTCTAGTTTCATATTGTATATCTGGAATATCATCCTCATCTTCACCATTAAAAAATTGATTAAAATAACGAACAATCAACACAATAGTCGTTAGTCTTTGTTGGCCATCTACTAAATTCCAGCACTTTTTTTCATCATTTTGTTTTACTACAATTGGTTGAAGACAATAAAAACTTTTGGTTTCATCAAATTCATATATATCTGTTAATAAATCAATGATTTGTTGTTGTTGCCACCTATAACCCCTTTGATAACTCGGAATAAAAAACTTTAAATTCAATAGTTCGTGCATTTCTATTGGCTTAGAAATATCTTTAGGTTTTAAAATATCTTCACTCATTAATCTTGCTCCATAAAGTTCTTCAGAATATCCACCTTTCCTTTATAATCCAAAATTCCGCCAAACTCAATTATAACATCAGTATTTGCCTAAATAAACGGCACCAGATACAAAGGAATGCAGAAAATATCCGTATCCTTGCGGTACTCTTTTGTGTAAACCAGGAAACGGGTTCCAATGTGCTTTGAAAACTTCTTGGTAAAAATATCCATAGATTTATGTCGCTGATAATCGGCTGATTTTGCTTCGATTGGGCAGATTTTGTTTTTGCGAGAAATAACGAAGTCTATCTCATAATTGTGATTTGAAGTTTCGCTTGGGAAGGTATGATAATAAAGAGCATCACCTTTTGCGGCCAGCATCTGGGCGATTACATTTTCATAAACATAGCCAAGATTTGCCGGAAGCTTATCCGAAAGCAATTTTTCGTAGATGATGTTTTCTGTAAAATCCTTATCCTTAAAGCAAAGAGTCACAAAGAGTCCTGTATCACAAACAAAAAGCTTGAACTTTTCTAAATCAATATTCTGCGAAAGACCTGCTTCCGGTGCGTTAGCATGATATGCAATATTCACAGTTTTTGAATCCTGAAGCTTGGCGATGCGTTCAAGCATAGTCCCTGCCCTTGCATTTTCTATCACACTTGAAACCTGATATCTGGAAGCATTCTTTTGAAGTTCTGCTGGAATATGATCAAAAATCAAAGAAGAACGTCCTGTCGAATCAAATTTCATAAAGTCATTTTCATAAAGATTCAGAATATCGCGCTTAACAAGATCAACCTGGGTAAAATTGTTAGTTGTAAGAAATGCTTCAACAGCCTGCGGCATTCCCCCAACAATCATATAAAGACGGAACTTTCTCATCAACTCACGATTTACATCATCACCCAGGGACAATTTTTTCTCCCATATACTTCGGCCAATTTCGTAAGTATTTGTCTGCCCAATAGCCCAGCAGAATTCTTCATAATCCATCGGGTACATCTGAATGGGACGTTCTTCACTCGGAATAAGAATATCTTTTACATTTTCCTTGATAGAAAGAAGAGAGCCCGTTTCCATATAATCGTAACGATGGTCTTTTACCAAAAGCTTTATAGCTTGACGTGCCAATGGGAAAAGTTGAACTTCATCAAAGATAATAAGTGACTTACGCTCTTTCAGTTCTTTGCCAGTATAAAACTGAAGCAGCCTAAAAAATGAATCCAAATCAGAAAGGTCATTAAAAAGATTTTTGATATTCTGAGAGGCAAATGCAAAATCTATCAAGATATACGATTCATATTCTCGTTTTGCAAATTCTTCGACAGCAGTAGATTTTCCGATTCGTCTGGCTCCCTCTACAAGAAGAGCGGTATGTCCATCCGATTCTTCCTTCCACGCCTTAAATTTATCCCAGATTTTTCTCTTAAATGGCTCCATATCTAAAATTATACAAAATCCCCATAGGAATTCAAGTTAAAATATGCAAAATCCCTATACTATTCTAGTCAAATTTGTTCAAAATCCCCATAGGAACATTTGGCGATTTGGCTTTTGTCAATGGATTTACTGCTACTGTACTACATACACTGCATTTGCCAGAGCAATAAGTTTTTCACTGTCAGCATTCTTTTTCATGCTTACGCTGTATGTTAGATTCGAAGCTTTATTCTGCCAGATACAGATTCCTACTACTTCGCCAACCTCTGTTATCTGCCATTTTGCGGTTGCGCTGTTTTCACCTACAGTGCATGGAGTTTCGTTTGACCACTTATAGTAAAAACCTGATATATCTTCTGACTCAGCATTTCGTTCTATTCTTGCAGTACATTCGGCATCGTTCCAGATAAAATCCATCTGAGCAAAATTTCCTGCGATAATTGAATAGCGGACATCTTTTGATCCATTCGGTACAGCAAATCTCACGTTCAATTGTTCTGCAATTTCTTCTGCAGATGATTCGTGAATAGGATTCGGAAGGCCGACGGTCTGTTTTCTATCCCCATTATCAGACGTTTTATTTTTCCCAGAGCAGCTGACAAGAGTCATCACAAGTATTGAAATCAAAATAATTGTCTTTTTCATTTTTGCCTCACTCCCCTCATTCTATCACATCAAAGTGACAACGAACGGCATTATCATTCACTTCTTATTTCCTAATTACCACTACCCTGTCAGTTCTGTACATTCCCTTTTGAGAAAGAATGATAAAAGGAATTTCCAGACAATTCTCATCTCCGTAATCGAATACCGAAATAGAATAGTTTTGATTCCCTTTACCTTCAAAATATGCAGCTTCAATTGAAGGAATTACTCTTACAATCTTTCTCACTTTGAACCTCCGAATATCTTAGAAACTAGGCTCATGTTTTTCCTCTATATTCCAACGATGAATTAATAAATTAATCGCTCTTCTATCAATATCGCGTAGAAATGCTGCTCTTTCCTGTTCTGTTTTTCCTGTCTGATTAATTATGGTCTCTCGTAAGGGATGATGGCTGCTTATTAAGAATTCATTTCGTTTATGCAAGCGTTCCAAGTATTTGATATCTGGGACTTTTGCGAACTTTCCGTTTGTACCACGATTGCAATTTGGACATGCCAAAACCAGGTTCCAGACTCCGTTTAGGTTTACTTCAGGCATTAGATGCTGTAATGTATGAGGAAAGAAATGGTCTACATCACAGTTGTTACTTGAATCATCCGAAACAATAATATCATCATAGCAGTAGAAACACTTTCCTTTTTGATAACCATCAAGAGCTCCTCTTGCAGAAGTGATATCTTTTCTCTTGAAGTTTTCATCAATGAATAAAATCTCTGACTGGTCATCGTACCGAACGTTTAATAAATCAGGTGAAATATTAAGTTTCCAGGCTGTTTCTACAAGATTCCAGCGAGATTCATTTTCCTGATAGAGATTAATCGAATTATTAATTCCTGCAACTTTGAATAAATCATCAGTAAGAATTAACTGTTTGCCAGATTTCTCATAAAACCTAACCGGAAGTTCTTCGCCATTAACTTTATGAAAACAATCCAGCACATATCTGAATCCGTTATTTACGGTGCTATTAATGAGTTGTTCGTGAGAAATCTTTTCTTTTACAAAGTCTGAACAGGCTTCAAGGAACGTGCTGGAAGCGTTAGTTGCTTGGCGTTCTTCTTTCTTTATATGTCTACAGATATTTCCGGAAAACGGCTTTGCTAATTCGTCCAAAGATACAGTCGTCTTGTCCTGTTTTGCAAAATCCAACAAGGATTCTGCAAGAGAGAATTTATATGAGGCGGTATTACGTCCAAAAAGAACTACGCTTCTCCAATAAGATTCGAGAGATGGTTTTTCTGCCTGAAAAAGAGCTATATTTTTCTCAGAATTACGTTCAGCCATTTTTCCTCTTCCCTACCCGGTCTTACATCCGATGTAATCCATTGTTCTTCTATACTAAAGCCTATTACTTTAGTTAACAAAGCAGACAAAGATTCTTCTGTCATGTCTGTAAAATAGCGGCCGTTTCGTTCTCCTTCAAAAGTTCCGTATTTGAAAGATGTGTAGAAGATTCCATTATCTTTTAATGCGGTCAAAATCTTCTTCATAATAATAAAAAGTTCAGCTGAAGACGCATGAAGAATTGAAGAACAAGCCCAAACTGCATCATATTTTTGGATTTCTGATAATTCTGTAAAAAGCTGCCTTTTTACAGTGATTCCAGTATAGGCACTGGCCACTTTGCATAATTCTTCAGAACCGTCGATAGCTTCAACCTGATAACCATAGTCTAGAAAGTATTTTGTATCTCGACCAGAGCCACAGCCGAAGTCTAAAATAATCGAAGAAGCTGGTAATTTTGCGGTAAAACGAGACCAAGCTTCTGTCATCTGAACTGATTGTGTGGATTCCACGAATGATGAGGTATTTGTATTGTAGTATGAAAGAGTATTATTCATATTTCATATTGCCTCTTCTTCCATTACTTCGATAAGGAAACTGACTGGTCGGAAACCATCATTACAACTTATCATTGCTGACTTAGGATTCTTCATCCAACCGTCATAAATATTTTCACCGCCATGAGCCAGAGTCATAACAAATGGAGATACGGTTTCCCAAGCTGATTCGCACATTCCTTCAGGACGCTGCCAACCCTTTGCAATAAATACCTGTCCTTCTTGAATATCACAGGTGTGCTGAATGGGATTTTCGTATTTCTGCTGCAAATCCTTGTGGTCAGATTTACGAATTGCTGTGATTTTAATTTTGTGCATATTTTCTCTAGAATCATATTTCCCTGTTATACGAGTTTATAAAAGTGGTCATCTTCATCTACTTCCCATATTTGAATATCAGCTAGTAAATGCCCATAAGTTCGCAAATAGTATTGTGCAAGAGTTTCATTTTTCTTAGTAGAGAAATCTTTTTTCAATGCAATAATCTTTAAAGCAGATGTTTCTGAGTTTCTCAAATACAAAACAGCTTCATTCAGAGTAGACATCTTTGCACTTGGAACATTATTTCCTTTTGTCCAAGAGTAACATTTGCATTCAATTATGATAGATGAATCGGATGAAACACAATCAAAACGATGTTCTTTCTCTGGTTTACCAATCATCACCGCTTTTTCTTCAATGAAGTTCTTTTTAAACTCTTTACATGCAAGGGCTAATACTTTCTGCTGAAATACTTTTCCCCTTTTTGGATTATCTGAATTTGCCATAAATCTGATATACCCCCTAGTTCAAAATTCATAATATCAAATTTATATATTTGTAACTATGTAAATCATATGAACTACGGATATATTATAGTGAGCACCGATAAACAGACATTGAAAAATCAGAGAATTGTAATATTTTTATACCGTGATAAAATATTCCTTATGAGTGAAGAAAAACAGCAGCGTGAAAGCCACGTTAAATCATTAAGACTTCTAAAACTTGAAAAAGCTATCCAGTCCATCCCCTACCCTAGCGTAGAACGACTGATGAAGGAACTTGAAGTATCCCGCCGCACAATTCTGCGAGACATTGATGAACTCAAGATTTATTACAATGCTCCTATTGAATATGACCGAATGAAAAAAGGCTATTATTACACAGACGAAACCTTCTTTGTAAAGAATATCCTTGTAAGCGAAGGGGAACTTGTAGCAATGGCTGGAATTCTTCCGCTTCTTGAACGATATGACAACACACCATTCAAGGAAACAATCAACAAGGTTTACGACACCATAAGCCAGATGCTTCCAAACCAGATTCAAGTTCAGACTTCTCTTATGAACAACGTTCAGTTTATCTCTGATCCGCTTCCAACAATAGAATCTGAAGTTTTCACAAAGATATTCGAAGCAATAAAACTGCATAAGACAATCAGTTTCGGATACCGCTCAATAAAGGCAACCGAACACACTCCTCATAGCCTTGATCCTTACAAAATCTACTGTCAGAAAGGTGACTGGTATGCTGTTGGCAACTGCCACAAACACAATAAATACAGCACTTATAACCTTTCCCGAATGAAAGACATTACGCTTCTGGATGAGTTTGAACCAGACCCTGATTATGAAAGCAAAGTCTACATTGATCCGAACTTTGGTATCTGGAACAATGAGTTTCCTGTAAAAAAAATCGAACTCGTTTTTGATAAATCCATAAACACATATATTCTGGAAAGAACCTGGCATAAAAATCAAACATGCCATCAAGAACAAGACGGTTCTGTCTATTTGAGCTTCGAATCAAACCAGCTGCAGGAAACGCTTTTCTGGGTACTTCATTTCGGTTCGGCAGTAAAAATCATAAACCCGCCTGAACTGAAGCAGATGTATAAAGAAGAATTAGAGAAGATGTCAAAGAACCTATAAAAATTCAAAAAAGAGGGGGATATTCCTTCGGACGTAAATCTACTCAAATTTATTTTTTGAATGCGTCTACGCGAATTCTAGGGCCAATTACAAATCCTAATAATTTTATTAATATTTCTAACATAAATACTAATAATTATTAGCATTGTTATAATATTTACTCTAATATATATTATTATCATATTTCTAATATTACTAATATCATTTATAATAAATATTATTTTTATTAGTTGCATTATTAGCATTTTCATAATATAATTTATTAGAAATTAAAAAACACAAAAAAGAGGGGAAAATGAAACGTATTACTGTCGCAATCCAAAAAGGTGGTGTAGGAAAGACAACAGTCAGTGTTTCTTTAGCTGCAGAGCTTGCAAAAAATCATAAGGTATTATTAATCGATGCAGATCCACAGGGCAACTCAACAAGCAGTTTACTGGAAAGTTTTGATTATGAACTTGCAGATGTTTTAAACGGAAACACAACTTATGACAAAGCTATAAAACCAACTCCAATCGAAAATCTGTTTATAATTCCAACAGTTGCAATCGATGAAAAGAGTAACAATTCTCTTAAACTATACCGTCAGAATCAGGCTGCAAGAGAACCTTTTATCTTTGTTGAATTAACCGAAGAACTGGCTAAATCTGATTTTGATTATTGCATCTTTGATACTTCTCCAAACTTCGACTTGTTTGAAGAAAACATCATGAAGGCAACTGATGAAGCAATTCCTGTTGTAAAGGCAGATGGCTTCTCTCAGGACGGACTTGAAATCTTCCGTAACAACCTCCGTGATTTTAAGAAAAGACAGCATTCCCAGAATCCTGAATTGAATACAATTGTTTTGAATGAAGTAAATCATTCGTACAAACTTGCAAATGGAATTATTGAAGCTCTTAAATCTACAGAACTAAATATTGTTGAAATTCCTCAGGATCAGAATTTCAAAATGTCACAGATTTTACGAAAAACAATTCAGCAGCAGGGTGCAAAACCTGACACACTCAAAGCGTTTGAAAAGCTGGCAGAACTTGTAAAATAAGGAGATAGTAATATGCCATTAGCACACAAAACAATCCCACAGAATAATTCTAACTTACCAGATTCCCTTAAGAACCAGATTTCAAATAACTTTAAAAAGGATGATGAGTTTAAGACTTCTGTTACCTCAACTCCAAAAGCAGAAACTCAAACTTCAACTGCAAAAAGTAAATATGCAGATTCTGTAAACCTTAGACTTACATCCGGAAAACGCAACGAATTCAAGAAATTTTTTACTGACTGCGAAATATCAATGAATCAGGGTTTTGAAATGGCTGTTGATTTTATAATCCGCGAAGCAAAAGCTGGTAGAATCACGGTTTCAAAAAGTGGAATTAATAAAGTAGGGGAGCTGTAATAGTTTAAGAGAACTGTTACCTAAAAAAAATGGGAAGAAAAAAATAACTGAAACAAATAATCTTGTCCCCATAGATAATACAATAGCTGAACTTTTTGAACTTGATGCAACAAGAGAACAAAAAAAGCAGATAGCATATCTGCCGAGTTTTTTTACGACAGCATCGTTACCCTTCAAAAATATGCACAAGACAGTTTTTGTTCGAAAAGGCAGCCAGGGATTAACGTTAACACTTACATCGCCGAAAAATGTTCCTTTCGGAAAATATGGTCGATTACTTTTATCTGTTCTTACAACTCATGCTGTTATTGCAAAAAATACTACAGGGCCTGTTCTCATTGAATATGCCTCAATGGCAGACCTGCTAAAAGAATTACAATTGCCAAAACAGCGTGGAAAAGACATAAAAGAACAGATTGAATGTTTTTCAAATGCGGCTTTTGCTTTTGAACAGCGTATAGAAGAATTACAAGCTGGTTATCTCTTCAAAGATTTGTATGAAGACGGAAATTATCCTAAAAAAGATGTTACTGTACGAACTGTTACAACTGGGAATATCCGATTTACAACAGGTGTTCAATATAAAGAAATAACTGAAGATTCAAAGGATACAAAGACTGGAAGATTTAAAATTCTTCTGTCTGATGAATTTACAGCTTTCTGTCAAAAACATGCTGTTCCAATTGATTATGAGACATATAAAGAAATTAACAGTCCTATTGGAAAAGATTTATATGCCTGGCTTGTTTACCGAAATAATGCTAATTATGAAAAGGTTTTTATTTCGCGACAGAAATTAGTTGAACAGTTTATTCCTGTAGATTCAGATAAGGATTCAAATCTTGTAAATGTTAACTATGCAAGAATTGTTGAATTGTTAAATGAAATTAAGGAAAAATATTATAAGGATGTAAAATTCGAGGTAAGTAAGGATGGAAGTGGAATTACCTTATTTAAGAGTAAAACTCCTGTTCTTAAGAATGATCCTCGCTATGCATTAATTACAGCTGATATTTAGTGAAGAGGTAACACTTCTCTTAAATATTTAAAGGTAACAGTTTTACTAAGATATTTGTGTTTATCCACAAATTCTCAGCTTCTATTACTAGTTTTATAAATTTATTAGTTATTATTAGATATAATAGAAGATTTAAGAGCTTTGTTACTTTTTTTAAGAGTTGTGTTACCTTACTAAATTTTTGAGTTTTTTTCTTCTATATATAACTTATAAATTCGAATTCATAGAGTTTAGTTATTCTGTTACCTTAAAAAGCTGTTTTCCACAGAAATTTGTTGATAGATTTAAGAAGTTTGTGACCTTTTCTTTAGGAGAACTGTTACCTGTTTTTTTTGATAACCCCCATATTAAATAATTAATAACATAATAGCTTTTCTGCAAATTAAAGTATCTCTTTAATGACTTTTATATCCAACATGCTATCATATAAGATTGGAGGATGCAGATAGCAACACTCTTTCCGAACAGAGCTTCAAATTAATTATTTAGCAGTTTTGTTACCTTCAAAATATTTAAGAGAACTGTTACCTGTTTTTTTTCATTTAGTAGTTCTGTTACCTTCTGCTGAAGAAAAATTAAATCAATTATCACTATTTGATAGCATACGAAGTCATAATAGACAATGAGTTACGCGGCAAGGAGAAATATTTTATGTTAGAGGTAAAGGGAAAGTACAACACAGCTAAGGTTTTTACTGACAATCTTGAAGTGAGCGGACGTGTTCAGATTGAACGGCTCTGCGACCAGCCTTATGCAGCCGACAGTAAAATCCGCATGATGCCTGACGTACACGCCGGTGCCGGTTGTACGATTGGAACGACTATGACGATTACTGACAAAATCTGTCCGAATCTAGTAGGCGTTGATATCGGATGCGGAATGGAGACTCTTGTTATCAAGGCAGATTCTCCGGTCAGTGAGAACTTTGATCCTGAAAGGCTTGATAAGTGTATCCGTCGTAATATTCCTGTCGGACGTGAGATTCGTAGATCCGGACATGTTCATAAGTTTGTTGATGAAATTGAGTTTGATAAGATTCGTTGCCGTAAGGCTAATATCGGAAACGCCCGTCGTTCTTTGGGAACATTGGGTGGGGGCAACCACTTTATTGAGTGTGACCGGGATGAAGAGGGAAATCTTTATATTGTAGTTCATTCAGGAAGCCGTCATCTTGGTCTTGAGGTTGCGAATTACTATCAGGATATGGCATGGAAGCAGTTGAATCATACAACGGAAAATGAAGTGCGAGAGGCAATTAAAAAACTTAAGGAAGAGGGTAGGCAAGATGAGATTTCAGCCCTTCTTCCAGGGATTAAAGAAGCTATCTGCACGGATGTTCCTCAGTCTCTTGCTTATGTAGAAGGTCAGCTTTTTGAGGATTACATCAACGATATGAAGATTCTTCAGAAGTTCGCAATGTTCAACCGTAAGGCCATGATTGATACAATCAGCGTCGGTCTTCGTCTGGATAAGCACGACATCATTGATCAGTTCACGACGATTCATAATTACATCGATACAGATGCCATGATTCTTCGAAAGGGTAGTGTACGTGCTCTCAAAGGTGAAAAGCTTTTGATTCCGATTAACATGCGGGATGGAAGCCTTGTCTGCATCGGAAAGGGCAACGAGGACTGGAATTATTCTGCTCCTCATGGTGCCGGTCGTGTTATGGGACGGAAGGAAGCCCGTTACAAGCTTAAGATGGAAGACTTTGAGGATTCCATGAAGAACGTGTGGTCTTCAACTGTCTGCAAGGATACGATTGATGAGGCTCCTATGGCTTACAAGGATATGAGCGAGATTGTTGCAAATATCGAACCAACTGCCGAGATTGTGAACATTATCAAACCGATTTTCAACTTCAAGGCTGCGGAGTAATTATGCAGAAACTTTTATGGCTGGATGACTTCAGAAATCCGAAAGATTACCTTACTGGAGAATATGAAGTCATCTGGGTAAAGACATATGAAGAGTTTTGTTCTCATCTTGAAAACAATGGTTTACCGGATATTGTATGCTTTGATCATGACCTGGGAACTGAAAAGTCGGGTCTTGATTGCGCACGCTATCTGGTAAACTATTGTCAGCAGCATAATAAGGACATTCCTCAATATGATATCCAGAGTTCAAATGTTGTTGGAAAAGATAATATCAGAAGCCTGATGGACAACTGGCATAGGTTTTTTGTAGCTAATCAAAAATAAAAAAATTGAAAAATTAAGTTCTGACTATCACAAAATGATAGGTGGGCATGGTTATATTGTAGCTATGAATGATAACGACGAACCATGCCTTGAACTTAATGAAATGATTTATCGGCTTACCGGAGAATTCTGGAATCAGACCTATTACAATCTTCTGAGTAAACAGAAGATGTATGAACCTGTTCCTGAAGTTTCTGTAAAACAGGCGATTTCAGAACTACGAAATGAAATCAAAAATATCGCGAAAGAGAACGGTCTAAAATGTTCTTCATTTTCACATAATGAGCATTTTTACATTTCCCTGATTCCCTATCCGATTTATATCGGCATTGAAAGAGATACAGGCGATTTCTCTATATCAGCACCCCATATCACAACTCGTCAGTTTTCTCCTTCATTCTACAAGGCAGGTCTAAACTGGATTCGTGATTACATTGCAGTTGATATAAATCCGCTGACTGAACAAATAGATTCATTAAGAGAGAAATTCTATTTGAATTCAAAATCTTCAGAAATTGTAACAGTTTCTATTAAAGCTTTGTGTGAGTCAATTCTTGGAAAGAAATTTATTCCGTTTGACCTTCATCAAAACAGGCTGTTTAGTGTGATTATATTTCAAAATCCAGATAAGACTGTATATGAAATTGAGATTTTCCATAAACCATTTTCAAAAGATGCTTCACTTCTTATCAAAGTGTTAAATGAGCCAAGGGAAATTAGGATACCCGATATTTTAAGTTGTGCACCTGTTCATTGTCATGATGAAGAAGTGTGTGCAATGGTGGAAAATTTGAGAAAGCAACAGGAGGCTTATCTATGATGTATCAAAAAGAGCTGGCTGTTGTTCTGGAACGTGAGCAAACAGAATTGCTTTCAAGAGTTCAGACTGAGTTCTGGCAGACTTTGTTTTGTGACCTTCTGAAAAAACATTCTTTTCAGAATGACTTTTTTCTTTTTAGTGCAAAGCTTACAAACAATGATGTTGTGGAACATATCAGACAGGTTGTTTCGGAACTTAGTCAGCAATATGACCTGTCATTTACAGAAACAGGTCATCCGTCCCGCACAGAATTTAAATTACGCTTCTGTTATTACGGGCACAAGGAGAAAAAGTTTGATGAACTTTCGGTGATTGTCTGTATTAAGGATATTACGATGAGGATTCTGCCGCATAATCCTCTCTTAAAGCTTTTCTGGCTTGAAGAATATGTGCTGGTAGAAAACATACTCAAAGGGCTCTGCGATGAATTATACAACCTTCAGAAGCAGCAGTTTAATAAGCTTCAGGAAGAGTACAAAAGAATTGAAACGTGTTCAGAAGGTTTGACAACAAAGATGATACAAATTGCTCGGACTTCAATCCGAAGTCTATACGAGGCTTCTTCTCAGAAGAACAGAAGCCTTGTACAAAGAAACCTATACTCTTCAATGCTGATAAATGGAAGAAGTGTCCGAATTTTTCACAAGGATTTTTTGGCTGATCCGAAAGTTCTTTTGAAGGAATTCGGAGAAAAATAGTGAAGTGTCTTTAGTTGGCACTTTAATGTAGTAAATTATATATAGATAGACTGGAGGAATAGTCGTATGTCAGTAAGAATTGATGGAAATTTGCTTTTGGAGGTTCTGGAAGAAACCCCAGCAACTCAGAATATTATGCTTATGGGAAAGCACGGAATCGGTAAGTCTCAGATTCTGGAAAAGTTTTTCACCGCTAAGGGCTGTAAGGTTGTGTCTCTCTTTCTGGGACAGATGAGTGACCCGGGAGATCTAATTGGAATTCCGCATAAAAATGAAAAGACCGGACATACTGAGTTTATGCCGCCATACTGGTTTCCGACTGATGATACTCCTGTAGTCCTCTTTCTTGATGAGCTGAACCGTGCCCGCCCAGAAGTACTGCAGACAATTATGGATTTGGCTTTAAACCGTAAACTTGCTGGCCGTTCTCTTCCTGCAGGAAGCCGTATTATCTCAGCGGTAAACAACGGTGAAGAATATCAGCTTACAGATCTGGATCCGGCTCTGGTTTCCCGTTTTAACATTTACGAGTTTGTTCCAAGCGTTCAGGACTGGCTTTTGTGGGCCAATAAAAACGACGTTGATGAGCGCATAACAACCTACATTGCAGCAAATCCTAAAGCTTTGGATAATCAGGTTGCGGTTGAAGATCTTGATAACCTAGAAAAGACACCCGACCGCCGTGCCTGGGTTCGGGTTTCAGAAATCATAACTGGAAAAGAGGTTCTGAAACCAAGTCATAAAAGCATGATTGCAGGCATTGTCGGAGGAGTGGCAGCAAACCGCTTTTTTGAATTCCTTGATCATAATCATCTTCTTACAGCCAAAGAACTTCTGCTTGGAAACTTTGAGATGAACAGAATCAAGCTCGAAAGCTATAAGACACCTCAGTTTGCAACAATCAACGATGCAGTTTTTGTCTATCTTGAAAGTGATAAATATGGTGATGCTGATAAGGCTCTGATGTCTGAAAATCTTTCTGCCTATTTTTACTTCCTGGAAGAAAAGAAGCTGCGTGAAGCAATGGCTCATTTTGCAAATATGTTCAGCGGGACAATGTATCCAAATGCACTTGTTTTTATTATTGGTGAGTGCCCGGAGCTTTACTCAAAAATGACAAAGTTTGTTGCGGAGATAAAATAGGGCGGAGGAATCATGTCTGTTAAAGAAACAATCAGCAGCGTTGTTGATAAATGGTTCTTGTACGAACCTCTTCTTTTCAATGTTTATTGTACTCATAAGCTTGAGCCAAACAGTGACATGAAGTGCAGTTTTAGAACCGGCAAACGGCGAATTGAATACAATCCGGTGCTTCTCAAAGATCAGTCTGTAGGAGATATTGAGCAGGGGCTTAAGAATGAGGTTACTAGAATCCTTCTTAAGCATCCTTATCAGCGTGTTCCTCAGAATCCAAACAGAACGGCCCTTACTACGGCCAGCGATGTAACGCTTAATGAGCACTGTTATCACGATAAAAAGATGAAGGATGCTGCTCATTACAATCTGGAATCGGGGCTGAGTTACGAGGAGTATTACAAGAAGCTGTATTATATCTGTCCTGATTTTGATGCGATGGACAATGATGGCCAGAAACATCTTATGCCTAGCCTTGAAAAAGGTGAAATCTGGGACTATGAGACTGCTTCCGATGCTTCAGAACTTTGGGATGAAGATGAAGAAATGGTGGACTCTGTGAATCAGCAGATTCTCAAAGCGCAGAAGACTAATCAGTGGGGTAGTATACATGGAGAATTACAGGAAACGATTACTGCTTCTCTTAAGATTCCTATGGACTATCGCAGGATTCTTTCTCAGTTTCGGGCAAGCATTATTACACAGCGTAGAAAGCTTACCCGTATGAAGCCAAACCGTAGATATGGATTTGAGTTTATGGGAAGTCAGTTTGAGCCTAAGACTCATCTTCTGGTTGCTGTAGATGTCAGCGGTTCGATAGGTACTGATGATTTGAAAAACTTCCTTTCAATTATTAACCGTTTTTTCAGTTATGGAGTTGAGGTTATCCATGTACTGGCCTTTGATACAGAGATAACGCAGGAGTTTGAATTAAAAAAGGCGGCCAAGTCTATAAAAATCATAGGCCGTGGTGGTACGAATTTTCAATGTACCGTTGATTATTATGAGTCTCACCCAGAGTATCAGGGGCTTATTATCTTTACCGACGGTTATGCACCTAAACCAGAACTCAAGTTGCATAAGCAGATACTTTGGATTCTGACCGGCAAGTATGAATATGACAATGCTAATAAATGGATTAAAGAACTGAGATTCAATAAGGCTACGTGGATTCCAAGTTTAAAATCAAATGCGTAGCAAGGAAGGAATAAAATGAGAACGAGAAGGCCCAGAATATATGATGAAGGAGTCTATTTAGATTTTGGTGAGCAGCCACGTCCTATTGAATTGCAGATAGGTTACAAATTAATTCCTCTTGTTATTGAACATAATGATGCCCCTTTATTGAGTGAGATTCAGTATTTACGTAATGAAATTGATGCTGAATACGGCTTACCGCTTCCGATGTTACTTATCCGGGATAATATGTGTTTAAAACCAACTGAATATAGAATTTTGCTACATGGAATTGATGTCGGAGGATTTCATGATTTAAGGTTGGGGTATGTTTTGTGTCTAGATACAGGTTCTGTAAAAGGAGAATTATCAGGTGTAAAGATAAATGAACCTGCTTTTGGAATGGAAGGAATACTTGTTGCAAAAGAGAAATCTGATGATGCAAAAAGACTTGGTTATAAGGTTGTTGAACCGTCTCAGATTATTAAAGTACATCTAACAGAAATAGTCAAAAAGAATATAACAAAATTCCTGGATCAGTGTATGGTGAATACCC
>NZ_AJGU01000032.1 GCF_000260795.1 Treponema sp. JC4 | reverse complement strand
GTTCAAAAAAAAGTATTATTTTGTCTTGCTAAAATAGAAGCTTGTACATAAAAGAAAACTGTATTTTCATAAAATAATTGATTATCGGTAAAAGTTCGAAGTAACAATGTAGAAATATAGAATCTTTTATCATAGATATTAATCTTGAAATGTAAAGAATCAAAGAAATGATTAAAAAGGTATTCCATTTCTTCATTCCGCTCTCTTGTTGTTAATGTAGAACCTTTTATTTCGCCAATGATAGAAAACTTTTCTTTAAAAGAATTAAACTTCTCTAACATGTTTTTCGCTTCGGCATCATCCTGTATTATTAACATCCCAAGAGCAAAAACAGGCTGAGAAACAAAATTTATCCCATTTTTTTTATCTTTTATAATTCCAGCACTGCCCGTATTTCCTGCTTCATCTATGTATATTTTCACTTTTTTATCTCCACAAATATCTGATCAACTGATATTATTTCCTTAATATTAGTAATTTACTTCGTAAATACGGTAAAATTGATTTCATTATTATTGCCGTAGTTTTTCTATGTTGAGCTTCAGAAATATCAGCTTTATTTACCTTGTTAAAAATCTTTAATAAAAACTCATAATCATTATATCCATCAAAATCATTAAATTTATTTGGGACAAAAACATCTTTATCATACAGATACTCTAAAAGTTTTCTTGAAAAATATTTTGATGACAATTCTATTCGTTCATGTCTCTCTACAGCATGTAAAAGAGAGAACATTTGTTCCATAACCGAAAGTTCTTCATCCAAATCATCGCGTCCAAATTTTTTAATACAAGTTGAACCAATAGGAAACAATATGTTTTTATTATTTGTATTACGAATCTTATATAAATATCTTAAACCTTCATGTTTACAAACACATTGAGAACTTACACTATCATCTTCTGTACAATCAACAATTTCCCATTCAAGAACAGCCAGATCCCAGGTATCAGCTACAGACGCATCTATTACAGCTTTTATTAGATTTTCATAATATGATTGTTTATCCATAAAATGCCCCCTGGCTTACATTTCTGAAATACGCGAAATCACTAACTGTTTTAATTCTTGTAGTTTAGCAATTTCTTTAGTAATTAAAATATAATTCATTATTACAACATCAAGACTCAATTTCTTAAATGTATCTTCATCAGGTACAACCAAATACATATTTTCGATGAATGCTTTACTCAAATTATTCTGTGCTCCACCATTTGACATTTGACTTATCATTTCTTGATTTTGTATCAGTGCATAATATAAATAGGCTGCTTCTATTTTATTCTTACAAATCATCGCGCAGATTGCTTGATTTGTTGTTGCTTCAATATTTAAGTAACCTACTTCACCGGCCGTAACTCCATACATTGCAATTAAAACTGTATCTTTTGGAAGAAGTTTTGTTGAAGACTCTTTTAAGCCTTTTTCTGTTATATTTTCTTCTGTTTCCAATGTTATATTATTATGGACCTCGCCAGATTTTACCCAAGGAATAGTTCCCTTCACCCAATACGTTGGTTCTGTACGAGATGGCGTAGAACCTGATTCCATCTTTGAACAAAATTCTGAAATCTTTATAATACCCCACTTCTGAGGTAATGACTTTCTTCTTTCTTTAATTTCGTTCTCTGTGGAATTTGTAAAAACGCATTGTCCTATTTTTTCATTCAAAATAGTTATTGCTGTCTTTTCCAGATTTTCATTTATTTTCTGCTTAATCTGGATGCGTTTTGTGATAGCATTGTATGTGTTTACGATTTTCTGCTGTTCTTTTATATCAGGAACAGGAAGTTCTACACGACACATTTCATCCCAATCAAAAATTTCACGAACGCTTCCATGCGATTTGAAACGAGCATATCTATCGAACTCTGGTCTTGAAAACCAAAGCATCAAATATTCTGGCAAGAGTTTAGATGTATCTGTAATTTCAAAAACAGTGTAAATATTTGAAACTAATCCTTCTTCATAATCAGAGAGAAGTGCAATACCTATTTTATCACCACGCCTTGAAGTATCAGGAATATAGGTAAATTGTCCTTTCCTAACTATTTTATATTTTGAGAAATCCGTTCCAATTGTATTCGCGATAGATTCAATAAATCTTTTTTCAACGCTAACACCAAGTAAATGATTTACTTTCAAATCACTATTGCGAACATCAACTGGCTGTATATATTCTCCTAACTTTCTATACTCCGCTTTCATTTTTCTTCCTCATCTTCAAGAAAAACTGATGCTTTTTTGTCGCTAACTTGACCTATTCCTTCTCTTGCGTTCAACGGAGTAACAACAGCTTTTCCGGTTTTCTGCTCAAGCTCTATTCTGGCATTTTTGGCGATTGTCGCACCGTCAACGGCATTTTGAATATGGTCAGAAAAACTTTCGGGATTTGTGCTTTCTGAAATTTCCTTTGTAGAAAGTTCTGCGAGCATATTCAGGACGAGTTCTTTGTTTGTCATGTTGTCTCGGAGATTCTCTTTTTTAAGTCCCTTGAATTCCTTGTATTCTTTTGCAGTTTTTCCCGCCCAAGTTTTATAAATTATGTCGGTTAGTGTGGCAAACTGCACGCCTTCTTTTAAACCGTGTTTTTTCCATTCGTCGGTCAGGTCTTTGCGGATTTCTATAGATTTGAGCCGCTGGTTGATCCAGTTTTCTGAATATCCCAATGCGCGATATTCCAGCAAAGCCCGCTGGATTCCCTGCTCAGGATCCTGCATCTCGTCCAAACGTTCTTTTGCAACCTGAGCCATCCAGAGTTTGAAAGGTTCTGCCTTTGGAGACGGAATTGACTGAATCAGACGAAAAATGCCTTCCGTATCAAGGCAGTCTGTCTTATATGATTTTCCATCAGAAGCTGGTAATTTCAGTTGGTGACAATTTGTCACCAACTCACTTCCTTCTTGAGAAAGCCGTTGCTTTAATTTGTTCCAGTATTTTCTCGCTGTCAAAAAATCTTTACTGTCAGCTAAAACAGCAACAACATCCACAATTGAAAAATACCACTCTTCACTTTCTTTATCCCAAAGAGTACGGACTTTTTTATCTTCAAAAAGTTTTATCTGTGTTTTTTCTGCCATGTCCCGCACTCCTACAGCTTAATCTCATATCCCATATCTTTGAACACGGCAAGCAACTCTTTTTTGCTTTCTTCTTCCTGTTTGAGTAAATCTGTGAGTTCGCTTTGAAGAACTTTCATACTTGAATCAAAATCCTGTGTTTCGTCTCGGTTTACAAATTCTATGTAGCGGCTTGGAACAAGGTTATAGCCTTTTTCTACGATCTCTTTTTTGTTTGCACTATAGCAGAATTCAGGAAGATCTTTATACGTTTCGTTTGCTCCGGCCTGCTGCCATGCGTGGAAGGTTGAAGTTACTTTGTCGCGGTCTTCCTGGGTAAGCTCAATGTATTTCTTTTCAAAAGGACTTCCCATCTGGCGAAGGTCCATAAAGAGAACTTCATCTTCGCGGTTGCGGTAGTTTTTGATTTTTCCATTCTGTTCAACCGTGCGGCTCTTTTTGTTTTTGTTCAAAATCCAAAGTGTTACAGAAATATCTGTTGTATAAAAAAGATTTCTTGGAAGAATTACGATTGCTTCAATAAGATTATTTTCTATAAGTTGCTTACGAATTTCTAATTCTTGACCTTCGCCACTCAAGGCTCCATTTGCAAGAAGAAAACCTGCAGTTCCGTTCTGACTAAGCTTACTAACCATGTGCAAAATCCAGCCGTAATTTGCGTTACTTGTTGGCGGAACTGTATAGCCGTTCCAGCGGAAATCATCCACGAGTTCATTTTCTGCACGCCAGTCTTTCTGATTAAATGGTGGATTTGCCATTATGTAATCTGCGCGTAAATCTTTATGAAGATCGTTTGTAAATGTATTAGCAGCCTTTTCACTTAGATCGCATGGAATACCACGAATTGCAAGATTCATCTTTGCCAATTTGTATGTTGTGGTTGTGCCTTCCTGACCATATACAGAAATGTCTTTTGAGTTTCCGGCATGATTTTCTATAAACTTGAGGGACTGAACAAACATACCGCCGGAACCGCAGCAAGGGTCATAGATTTTTCCTTTGTACGGCTCAATCATTTCCGCAATCAGATTAACAACAGATTTTGGCGTGTAGAATTCCCCCTTTCCCTTGCCTTCCTGAAGCGCAAACTTTGTAAGGAAGTATTCATACACGCGGCCCATTATGTCGTTTTCTTTATCTGCATTTGTCTGAATGTTGTTTATTTCATCCAAGAGCGCTGCAAGCTTTGAAACATCAATTCCAAGACGTGAATAATAGTTGTCTGGCAAAGCACCCTTGAGTGATGGATTCTGTTTTTCAATTGTGTTGAGAGCTGTATCTATTTTGAGTGCAATATCATTCTGTTTTGCATTTTGAATAATATATGACCAGCGGCTTTCTTCTGGCACGAAGAAAACATTTTTCATCGTATAGAAAGACTGAACATCAATATATTTTTCTTTGCCTTCAGCTTTAAGATCTGCACGACGGGCATTAAATTTATCATTTACGAATTTTAAGAAGATAAGACTTAATACAACATGTTTATATTCTGCAGGTTCTACTGTTCCACGAAGTTTATCACATGCGCCCCAGAGAGCGTCTTCAAAGCTAACTTGTTTCTTTGCTTTTGCCATTTTTCTATATTACTCCATCATAATCATTATAAATCAAAGTAGTGACAAATAATGACACTTAGTTATTTTTATTCAAAATGCAAATATCACCAATGTCGCATTCTAAAGCTATGCAAATTTTTTGAAGACTTTCCATCGAAACAAATTCACCTTTATTGAGTTTTGCTAAAATGTTTGTAGAAATACCTGCTAGAGGGATTAAATCTGTTTTATTCTTAATACCTTTTTCAATTAGGCGTATCCAAAGTTTTCTGTAATCTACCTGCATATACAGGCATTATACCATAGATATTAGATAATAGATTAAAAAAATATCACGATCTCAGAATATTTATTTGTATTTTAATAATCTCTATATTATTGATTTTTTAGATTTCTTGGCTGTAGAATATGTTTGATTTAAAATAAAAAAAACGCTCGCAATCTCTTGCAAGCGTTTCATTTTTAGCGGGGGCAGGACTCGAACCATGATGGCCCCCTTTGTGTCATTTAGAATACGGATGGTTTAATTCTATATGGTACAAAGAATTAGATTTACTTGTTTTTGATATTTTTAAGGACTAAAACCTGAAAAATCGAATTTTAAGTAAACGGTAAGTGTTAAAAATTCACGTATTTGTCAGAATATGCTTTACATTCATAAACCAGAATGATAAAGTGTAAATATCTTCTTGCCTGCCCAAGACAAGGAAGATACATTGAATAAACCTTACCTTTTATTCAAAACAAAGCATTCACCATTCTGGTATGCTCAAGTCCGTCTCCCTGACGGCACAATTTCCCGAAACAAAAGTACGGGAAAAGAAAACAAAACGGATGCCGAACGAACGGTAATGGAATGGGTCGTTAATGGTTGTGTACCAGAGCGAACATCCAGAACTGGAAGAGCCATCGGCAAGCAATCCTTCACATTTATTTCTGTTCTCAATTATCTCAGGACGAACAATCTGTCTGAGCAGGAAATTAATGATCTTATCGAGGTAATGAAATCCCGTAAAATCATCCAAACTGCTGTACGGACAAATGCAAAAGGTGACTGTGATGCAATGGAATACCTTATTGATTTCTGGACGCGGGATAAATCAGCTTATCTTCGTGAAATGGAATTGAAAGGACATTCTGAAACAAACCGCCACATCCTGAATATGAGAAACATCGTTAAGCATTACTGGACACCTCTTCTGGAAGGAAAACTTCTGGGAGAAATTACCAGAGATGACGTAAAGAAGATTTTCATGGCGGAGTCCACTAAGAAAATCTCTCCGAAAACAGTAAAAGCCGTCCTTCAGGCTGCAACAATTCCTTTGAAATGGGCACACCTGAACGGACTGACAGAAAACAACTGTTATTCAGGAATTATTCTTCCTAAAAGCACCCCAAAGAAAAAAGTTATCCTTTCACTTGAACAGACAATAAAGCTTTTCAATGCAGAATGGGATAACGACCGAGTAAAACTTGCATGTGTTATTGCCTGTTTTACAGGAATGAGGCAGGGTGAAATTCTTGCACTTCAGATTCGTGATATTGGTGAGGACAGAATCTATATCCGACATTCATACAGCCGGTATGATGGACTAAAAACTCCAAAGAACGGAGAAGAAAGGGAATTCATGATTCCCCC
The DNA here is from genome assembly GCF_000260795.1 of Treponema sp. JC4. Classification (GTDB taxonomy): domain Bacteria; phylum Spirochaetota; class Spirochaetia; order Treponematales; family Treponemataceae; genus Treponema_D. The sequence goes on along the minus strand of NZ_AJGU01000032.1, from coordinate 19,227 downwards.
AGAATTGAGGAATATGATTTTAAATCAGGCATCCTTTAATCCGTGGGGAACAGGACCTGAATCGTTTATCTTCTTCAGCCCTCAAAGTCCCGACAAGCCTTTGTCACCTAAAAGATTCAACAGATATCTCAGAAGGGCCCTTGAATCAATCGGATATCCGAATCCGAAAGAAATCACATTCCACAGTTTCCGTCATGAATGGTGTACAAATACACTTTCTGATATCGGAGACCAGAGAATCTGTATGATTGGTTCAGGCCATAAAACAGAAAGCGTGTTCAACAATTATGCTAATCACATTCAGAAAGAAATTGCACTGAATAAGATTGCAGAAAGTACGGAGCATCTGTTTGCACCAATTCTCAAGAATCTTAGTTCGGATGCGGTTTACGTCATAAAAGATGTTGACCCGGACGAACTGGAACATGCCCAAAAGCTTTTGCCGGAAAAGGTTGGAGCTTAAAAATAATCGGAGAGAGAAGAATCTTAATCTTTTGGAGGAGCAGCACTTGAAAAACGTAACATCACCAGACGAACTCTGGCTCCAGAAGGAAGTCATCGAATATTTACGATGCGCACCTTCTTCCTTTCATTCCTGCGAACGCTATGACTGGCTGAAAGAAAAAGCCATCAAAGACGGTCGTAGAAGAAAGTACAAGAAATCTGATGTTCTGGCATTCGTTGAACGCTTACAGAAATCAGCTTAAACAATTTGAATCGGCACCGGCAGTCTGACTTAATTTCCGGACTGTCGGTGAAACTACTAAAACCAACAGTAAGAGGATAAACATATGAAACTTAACGACATTATCAGCATGGTAAAAGATACCACTCAGAAAATCTCAGAGAAGAAAACTCTCAAAATAAAGGACATTGTTCTTATTCCTGAGTTCCAGAAACTTTTGGTCATGGAAGAAGATGTGCTTGAAAAGATGAAGCAGTCCATGAAGGAAGAAGGCTTCAAGTCAGGACATGAAATTCACATCTGGAAACGCGGAAAAGAATACATCCTGATTGACGGCCACACCCGAAAAACCGCATGGGAAAGTTTAGGAAACAAGACAATTCCCTGTATCATTCACAACTTTGCAAACCTTGAAGAAGCCAAGACTTTTGCAATCAAAGAGCAGATAAACCGCAGAAACTTAAGCGGTCAGGCTCTTTTGGATGCAGTTGCCAGCTTCAATTTTGAAAAGGGCAAAGGCCACACATCAGGCGAAAAAGGAAAGGCATCCGAAATAATTGCAAAGCAGATTGGTGTATCTACCAAGACTGTTGAAAAAACAAGAGTAGTTTTGAAGGAAGCTACCCCTGAGCAGTTAGAAGCCATCAAGAAAGACGAGCTGAGTATGAATCAGGTCTTCAATCAGATTCGAGAGAAAAGAAAGGAAGAAAGTGCTGAGAAAGAGAGCGATGTTTCTGCATCCACAGAAACTGAAACAAAGGCAGATGCTAAGACTGACGCTAAAACTGAAAAACCGAAAGCAAAAGCGAAGACCGAAAAACAAAGTGCAAAGAACGCATCCAAATCAAAAACCGATGAAGCCTTTGAAAAAGGTGTACGCTATGCAATCAGTGAAATCAGAAAGGGAATCAGCCTTGAAGACCTTGAAAAATCTCTGAGTGCATAACACAAGGTAAGAACGGAAACAAAGGCTACTCCCAGAGCCTTTGTTCTGGCTGCCAGAAAAGAAAGTGCCTGCCCGAGGAGTACAACATTGAGCGAAAGCTATACGGCATCTTTCCATAATGGCGGAATGGAAAAAGACGGAATTGATTTAAGCGGAAGAAAACGCAAGAAGCTTTATCAGGCTTGCCGAGAACACAATATCAGAGACCCAAAATATTGTGACAAACAAGAACACATCGTAAAAGGCGGACTTCACGAAACATGGATTGATATTCCACCAAAACAAGCCTACGAGCAGATTTTTGGCGAAGCTTTCAGGGAATACAACTCCAAGCAGAGAAAGAAGGAACGGCAGTTCAATACTTATTGGGAGAAAGTAAAGAAATCCGCAGTTCTTGTACCCGTTCGCGAAGCCTTAATTACAATCGGAAATTGTGAAGACGGATTTCCAGACCTTGAAGTTGGAAAGCAGATTTACAAGGAATTTCTGGAAGAGTTCCAGAAGAAGAATCCGAACATGGTAGTAATCGGTGCTTATTACCACGCGGATGAAATGCGCAGTGACGGGAAAGACGGAGTTATTAAAGGTGCGCCCCACATGCATCTTGATTATATTTCCGTTGCGTACAAATGTGACCGCGGGCAGAAGATTCAGAATTCAATGAACGGTGCTTTAATGGAACAAGGCATCTTAAACATTGAAGTAGATCCAGAAGTCGCAGAAAAAGTGTACGGGCTGAGAAAGAAACCGCGCAGAAGGAAGCAAAACGCAACGCTTGAAGAAGTTCCGCTAAGTGAGCGCCTTAAATGTTTTGAAAAGCTTGAAGAAAAGTCTGAACAGTCAGAACAAACAGAAGAAGGCGAAAAAATCACAAAACCGCGTGTAGTAACAAACCTTCAGCAATGGACTGATACACAGAGGAATCGGCTTAAAAAGATAGCACGCTCACATGGCTTTGAAATAACAGAGAAGAATGAAAAGCGCGATCATCTTACAACGGAAGACTACATTCTTTCAAAAAATCCGAACCTTAACCATGATGTTCACGCGCTTGCAGAAAGACTTACAAACGACCTGAAGGAAGTTCAAAAAGAATCCGCTGATAATGCTGAATGGGAGAAGGAGAATCAGGAACAAGCTGAGCAGAACGCGCAGACGGCAAAGGAACTTGAACAAGCAAAGGAAGAACATAACGCTTATGTCGAACAGAAGGAATACGACTTTAAGCGCAAGGAATACAAACTGAGCGACAAGGAAGACGAGTTAAAAGAACGCGAAGAAAAAGTCACAAAAAAAGAGACTTTCTTAGCAAACGCTAGAAAACACGCTTCCGAATCCCTTCACAAGTTCGTACAGAAACTGAAAAAGAAAAAGAAGGATGTAGAAGAAAAGGACAGAGCCTTAGACCAGATGCTGAGGGAAACTAAGGAACTCTCAGAAAGGGCCGAGAAAGTCAACAACAATGCGGCTACCCCATACTTCACTTTTGCAGACGACATAAACTTTGACGATGCAAGGCTTATGGCAAGCAAGAGAGACGGTAAAGGCCTTTGCGAATGGTTTAACGGCCTTGAACACAAGTTCTGCGGATGGCTTCAGAAGGCGCAGTATTTTGCAAAACACTTCTGGAACAAAACTCCAGACGAATTGATGATTGTTGCGGAAGATATGCGCAATAGCTACTGTACCGACTTAGGCGAGTATGTAGAAAAACGGATGAGAGGAAACACCCTCAGCCAGATTCAGGAAGTTCGTGAAATTAAGGAAGCAATTCCTAAAGTTCAGGAACGCAGAAAAAAAATCCGCTCGCGTAATTACGACATTGAGCGGTAATCCCTCAAATCTCAACAAATGCGCAATCTTGCAATACTGCTTGATTGCGTTTTTTTTAGTTAGCGCACCGTTTCCCTTACAGAAAATGAGCCGTAAAGGCATGAAAAAAAAGCCTTCGGCACTCCCCCAGAACTTGTAGCCAAGTTCTAACACAATAGAAGTTTGCCCGCGTTTTTGACAAAAAATCCGCTACAAACTTCTATTGTGCGAGGGCATATCCCCTCGACCCCTTGTCTCTTCCGTTCCGAAAAGCGCGGGCAAATGAAACCTTCCCCAAAAGGAAGTTTTCACCGCTTTTTTTCTCCACTCCATAGCCACCAAAAGGCTCTGCCCTTTGGATACCCGCGAAGGGCAATGTTGCCCTTTCGAAACCGCCCACAAACAAGACTCTGTCTTTTTTGAAGGGATACGCCCAAATAATAATCTCTGCTATCCAGTTTTCAAATTCTGTGGCATAAACCACATCAAACTCACACTGGAAATTGTTTTCTGCCCTTTCGTGCTGTAATCTAAAAATCACAAGGGGGCTGTGTGCCTCCTGCATGACTGCTATTCGTAACGAAGTTTAAAGCGACTTGGATTTTATAAGGGGTAAACATGAAAAAACTAATTTCACTAATTTTTCTTATGATGTTTTTTGCTTTGTCAGCCTGTGCAAGCGGGGTAGAAAGCAAAAACTCAAATTCAAATTCTATTACAGGAGAAAAAAAGATGAAAATCACAATCACGATAAACGGCACGACGATGAATGCTGTGCTCAACGATAATTCCTCCAGCCGTGCGCTTTACGAGCTTTTGCAAAACGGAAGCATCACAATCAATATGAGAGACTATGGTGGAATGGAAAAAGTTGGAAATCTTCCCAAAAGCCTTCCCCGAAACGACACGCCGACCGACACAGATGCAGGCGACCTCATTCTGTACCAGGGACGTGCATTCGTAATCTACTACGACACAAACAGCTGGAACTTCACACCGCTTGGAAAAATCGAAGGAGTTTCAAAATCGGAACTCAAAAAGATTCTGGGAAGTGGAAGCGTTACAACCATACTCGCAATTGGAGAATAGGAGGAATCATGAAAAGAACGAAACGCATCTGCGCTACTTTTGTCAGCTTTTTAACAATCGGAATTATTTTTGCTTCCTGCAGCGCAAGCGGCAAAAAATCAGATACAAACAATAACATATCTAAGGGGGAACATACAATGGAAAACACAAACACAAAATTCGATGTGCGCGAAAGTGCAATCACAAAAATCGCAGGACTTGGCGCAGCCGGCAATCTTGAAAAGCTTTCTTTGGAAATGGAAGAGGCTTTGGTTTCAAAAACTTTGAGCCAGAACGAAATCGGCGAAATCTGTCTTCAGCTTTATGCTTATGCAGGATTCCCCAAAAGCCTTAACGCTCAGAACACGCTTGCTTCTGTTGTAAAAAAACTTGACGAGGGAAAAACCGCTTACGAAAAAGGCGAAACGCCAGCCGAAGTTCCGACTAATGACCGTTACGATTTGGGACGCGAAGTAATCAACAAGATTTTCGGAATGAACGCAAAACAGAGCCGTCCCGCTTCAAGCAGCTACGAAGAGACTTCAGATATTTTCTTAAAAGAGCACCTTTTCAGCGATATAACCCTTCGCGGAGTGCTTTCAATAAACGACCGCGAGCTTGCAACAGCCAGTATGCTTGCCGCCATTGGAAACGTAAATCCTCAGCTTGGCGCTCACATCGCCGGAACGCTCCACACAGGAACCAGTGCCCATGACCTTCGCTCCTGCTGGATTCCGCTTCTTTCCCAAACCATCTCCCTTAAAACCGCAAAAAATGCAGAATCCGTTTTGAATGCGGTAATTGCGCAGACAGGAGTAAATCTTCCTGATTCGGTAAAAGTTCTATACAAGATGACGGAAGAAGAATTCAGCGCGGCAAACGTTTTCGGAAAAGGCGTTCCAAATGCAATGTTCGCAAAGTATTTTATTGGCGAAAGTTTTTTGAATCCTCTCACAGATTTTCAGCACGGCGAGTTCCCGCTTTTCAACGTAACATTTGAGCCAGGCTGCCGCAACAACTGGCATATCCACAAGTCAACAAAAGGCGGTGGGCAGATTTTAATCTGCACTGCGGGCGAAGGCTGGTATCAAGAAGAAGGAAAAGAGCCTGTTTCGCTTGTTCCGGGGTCTGTAATAGTGATTAAAGCAAACACAAAGCACTGGCACGGCGCAAAAAAAGACAGCTGGTTCAGCCACATCTCGCTCGAAATCCCGGGCGAAAACTGCTCCAACGAATGGCTTGAAAGCGTAACGGACGAAGTGTACAACGCACTTTAAAATGTATTTGCTTATGAAAACAATACGAATCACAGACGGAAAAACAACCATCCGCGCGGTTTTGAACGGAACAATGGCGGCAAAAGATCTAGAAAAGCGGCTCCCATTTGAATGTTCGGGGAGCGACAGCGGAATAGACTTTTGCTGCCCTATTCCGCGCGGAATCTTTGACCCCGTAGAATGTCAGACAGGCTGGAAAAACGGCGACATCTGCCTGTGCAACGGCTGGTTTGCCATTCTGTACGGCGGCGAGGAGCAGTCTAAGTCCTTTGGAACTGTGATGATTGTAGGTCACATTCTCGAAGAAGATCTGCCACTTGTAAAGGAGTTTCCAGAACAGGTAACGTTCACTGTGGAAGCTGAAAAATAAACTACACCACGCTGGAAATTCCGTTCAAAAACAGCGAGCTTGAAAGTTCTATCAGGCGGGAGACTGGGATTTTTTTGCCGTCGGCAACCCATCGCCTGTAAATATTTACGGAACTCAGGCCTAAGAAAGTGTTGATGATGTTCTGCTCTTCTTTTGAGAACGCTGAGTATGGATTGTGGCGGCTTCTGTTGTGGGAAAGCATTGCATCAAAAAAACGGTCGGAGAACATTCTGTAGCTTTCATCACAGACAATTTTTTCCATGTAAGGGTCAAGACCCGACATAAATTCAAAGAAAACCTGATTCACTTCGCTAAAAGGTGCGTCCTTGCTAACCTTGTCGATTGCCTCGTAATATTTTTCCGAAAGCTCCTGCATCACATCCTCAAAAAGAGCTTCCACGCAGGTGTAATGAAGATAAAAGGTCTTCCTGTGAATCATCGCGCGCTCGGTAAGCTCCTTGATTTTTATATCCGAAGCCTTCATTTCCATAATCATTTCTTTAAAAGTCTGCTTGATAATTCCGCGTGTTTTCTGAACCCTTAAATCCTGTTTTCCTTCAAACGGCATTTTTACACCTCACATGGATATTTTTACATAAAAAGAGGAAATTTGCTATCCAGTTTTCAAATTCTGTGGCATAAGCCACACCGCACACACACTGGAAATTGCTTTTGCCCTGCCTCTCTTGTTATCTTTTAATCATCAAATGACGGAGGAAACGCTATGAAGCTTTCAAATCTTAAAAAACTTATGGGCATTGCGCTCGTAATGGGGGTATTTATGGTAAATGCAGAAGCAAGAGAAACAAAGAATGTCATCAAGGCTGAAAAACTCAAGCTCGAATCAAAGTGGGACAAAACTTTCCCACAGAGCGACAAGGTGAGCCATAAGAAGGTGACTTTCGTAAATCACTTTGGAATCACGCTTGCGGCGGACATGTACACACCAAAGTCATCTTCGCTTAAAGGCGAAGACGGGAAACTTCCTGCAATCGCAGTTTGCGGCCCGTTCGGAGCAGTTAAGGAACAGTGCTCAGGTCTTTACGCACAGACAATGGCAGAAAAAGGCTATGTTACAATCGCGTTTGACCCTTCTTTCTGCGGTGAATCCGCAGGTCTTCCACGCTACATGAACAGCCCTGACATCAACACCGAGGACTTTCAGGCGGCTGTGGACTTCCTTTCAGTTCAGGAGAATGTTGCCCCTGAAAGAATCGGAATCTGCGGATGGGGCGGATTTGCAGTAAACACAGCCGGAATCGACACAAGAATCAAGGCGACTGCCGCAATCACAATGTACGACATGAGCCAGAACACAGTTTACGGCTACTTCGATTTAAATGATGAAGAAGCTCGCTACAAGAACCGTGTAGCCCTCAACGCACAGCGTACAGCCGACTACAAGGCAGCCTCATACGCAATGCCGGGCGGACTTCCACCTGCCGTACCAGAAGATACACCGCAGTTCCTTAAAGATTATGTCGCCTACTACAAAACAGAACGCGGCTACCACCCACGCTCGCTCAACTCAAACACAGGCTGGGCATTGCAGGCAAACGCTTCACTCATGAACACAAAACTGCTCGCATTCGCAGACGAAATCAGAAGCCCTGTGATGATTGTTCACGGTGAAAACGCGCACAGCCGCTACATGGGCGAAGGAGCATACAAAAAGCTCATCTCAGGCAAATACGCCTCAAACAAAGAGCTTGTAATCGTTCCGGGAGCCAGCCACTGCGACCTCTACGACGGCGGAGACGGAAACTTTATCCCATGGAACAAGCTGGAAGAGTTCTTTGGAAAGAATTTGAAATAAATTACGGGCGGACCCCCGCATTCGCGGGGGCGCTATCTTTTTAAATATCAAGAAATGGAGGATGCGTTATGGATATCTTAAACAGAACCTTTGATGAAGAAAGAGCTTTGTACGGTCTTAAAAACTCGGTTGTAAAAAACTGCCGTTTTGCAGGCCCTGAGGATGGAGAATCTGCATTAAAAGAATCTTCTAACATTGAAGTTTACGATACTCTTTTTGACTTAAGATATCCTCTCTGGCATATCACCAATGCAAAGATTTCCGGCTGCAAGCTTACTGAAAATTCACGTGCGGCTCTGTGGTACGGAAAAAAGGTCTGGATAGAAAACTGCAAGATGGACGGCATTAAGGCTCTCCGTGAATGTGATGATATTTTTCTGAAAGATTCAACTGTAAAGTCACAGGAATTTATCTGGAAGTGCCGTAATGTTTCAGTTGAAAATGCAAATATCGAACAGTCTGAGTATCCGTTCTTTGAGGTGAACGGAGCAAAAATCACCAACCTTAAAATGATGGGAAAATATTCTTTTCAGTATTGCACAGATATTGAGATTGCTGATTCAGACCTGAACACAAAGGATGCATTCTGGCATTCAAAAAATGTGACCGTTTGTGACTGCGTAATCAAAAGCGAATATTTGGGCTGGTACTCAGAAAACCTTACGCTCATTAACTGCCGCATAATCGGAACACAGCCATTCTGCTACTGCAAGAATCTAGTGCTTGAAAACTGCACGATGGAAAACTGTGACCTTGCCTTTGAGCGAAGCACCGTTCGGGCAAACATCAATAGCAAAATCGAAAGCATTAAAAATCCGCTTGCAGGAAGAATCGAAGCAGACTGCATCGGGGAAATTATAATAGAAGAATCTGTCGAAGATCCGTCTAAGATACAAATTGTAATCCGAGACTGCGAGGAATGTGGGAATTGTAAAGGCAGATGTGATGTGCATGAATATAAAGAATAGGAGTTGAAAGAATGAAAAAACTGATTTCGTACATCTTTTTGACCTTAGGGATTTTGAGTATGGCAAACGCAAAAGACTATGCCGCACCGTCATCGGATTTTGTTCTGATAAAGGGCGGCTCATTCACGATGGGAAGCCCTGAAAACGAGGACTGGCGGAGCAATGATGAAATTCAGCACCGCGTAACAGTCGCTCCGTTTTATATGAGCAAATACGAGGTTACGCAAAAACTCTACCGAGAGGTAACTGGCAAAAATCCTAGTTTCTTTATCGGAGAAAATCTTCCAGTTGAAAGCGTTACATGGCTTGAAGCGGTAGAATTCTGCAACGCTTTGAGCTGCCGTGACGGTCGCACACCTGCCTACACGATTGGCGGTGGCGGCAAAACCGTCAGCTGGAACCGCGAGGCAAACGGCTACAGGCTTCCGACCGAGGCTGAATGGGAATCCGCGGCGAGGGCGGGAACGACCACGCCTTTTTACAGCCGCAAAGTACCCGGCGCAGACGATGCAAACTTTTACGGTCATTATCCGTATCAGATTGAGCAGAATTATTTTAACGATGAAGTTCTTGAAACGCGACCGGGCGTTTACCGCGGTAAGACCCTGCCTGTGGGAAGCTTCAAGCCCAGCCCGAACGGACTTTACGACATCTACGGAAATGTGGGCGAATGGTGTTTTGATTTTTACGATGAATATGTGGTAGCATCAGATAACAATGCGGTAACCAATCCTATAGGAGCGGCAAGCGGAACTAGGCGCGTGAACCGTGGCGGCGGCTGGAACGACTTCGGAAAAAATCTCCGCTCGGCATACAGGGCGGCAGCAGAACAGAACACGCCTCTTTACAATGTGGGGCTTCGCCTTGTCTGCAATGCCGATGATTCAGTAAAAGGCACGGTAACGACGACGGAAATCAAATCAACCACAAACACCGCAGTCAAAAAAGCCCTCATCATCTACTACTCGTGGAGCGGAAACACTCGCGGCGTTGCAAAAGAAATCGCACGGCAGACAGGCTTTGACTCAATCGAACTGGAGCTTGTGAAACCGTATTCCAAAGACTACAACACCGTCTTGAACGAAGCACAACGCGACCAGCACAAACAAGCCCGCCCCGCGCTCAAAACCAAAATCGACCAGAAAAAATGGGCTGAGTACGACACAATCATTTTGGGCTACCCCAACTGGTGGGCTTCAATCCCGATGCCGATAGCAACGCTTCTTGAAAGCTACGATTTTTCGGGCAAAAAGATTCTTCCGTTCTGTTCACACGGCGGCGGCAGGTTCGGTCAGAGCCTTACCGCAATCGCAAAACTCGCCCCGAATGCAAAAATCAGTACAGGACTTTCCGTACATTATTCGGGCGGTTCGACGCTCAGTAAAGATGTTGCAAAGTGGCTTGAAAAGAACGGGGTAAAATAGAAGTATTAAGAGAGGTGAACATGAACACAAACAAACTGCGTATGCCGCTCGACATTCTGATGACAATTCTTTCCATAATTCTGATGGGCGGAACAATTCTTTTCCCCGATGACCGCATCCATCAGATTTTGGGAATGGTTCTGCTCGCGTTGTGGATTTTCCATACTGTTTTGAATCATCGCTGGTACGCCTCGTTATTCAAAGGAAGATACCAGCTTTACAGAATCATGCAGCTTGTCGTGAATCTTGGAATCTGCTTATGTGCAATCTTTCTGATGACAAGTGGGCTTTTGATGGCGTGGTTCATTCCTGCTGATTGGGTTGGCGAGACTCTAGGTTTTGCTCGAACCACTCATCTGCTCGCTTCTCACTGGTATTATATTTTTATGGCGTTTCATTTGGGGCTTCATGGGGCGATGCTTGCAAACAAATGCTTCGGCAAGCTCAGCAACCGCACAGTCAGAATAATTCCGCGTGTAATCTGCATTCTCATCAGTCTTTACGGTATGTATGCGTTTAGAATTCGCGGATTATGGAAATATATGTTTTTACAGCAACAGTTTTTCTTTCTGGACTTGGAGCGCGGATATTTGTTGTTTGTATTGGATTATGTTTCAATCCTTGTGCTGTTTGCGGTAATCTCTCATTTTCTTGCGAAAGTACTTCGTTGGAAAAAGATTGAAATCAAGCCTTGAGCAGATTTTATTTGCGTGATGGTTGCCTAAGCGGAATTTCGGCAAAACTGCACGGCGTTTTGCTTTTTTCAGTTTTTTTTACGTCTTTTGACTTTTCGTCATCCAGGTCATTTATCTCTGCAAGTTTCTTATTGATTTCTTCAGCCGCAGCCTTTATGTCTTCACTTGTTACAGGATCCTCATCTCCTGTTTCTGCAAAATCCATGTCTCCGTAAAGCTGATTTTCCTTGTGCGTGATTTCATCCACATCTTTCAGAAATAACACGTAACGGCATATCAGAATCTTGTCTTGTTTGATTTTCAAAACCTAGAATTGAAATACGGATTTCTCCGTTCTTCCAGATTTTTGAAACATCTCTTTCCTGTTCATGAAGCTCACCGTCAGCTTTAAACATTGTGTCCTTTGTATCAGCTTCAAGCTCATTTTCTTGAACAAGCGGCTTCCCCTTAAACAAAAGCACATTTACAATGTCTGCAAAAACGTCGTTGAATGCTTCAAGATTCTTTTCTGCAATATCTTTTACACCCATATTTTAAATATTATGATTTTTATGTGAAGTGTATATAAAAAACGAAAATCGCAACATAAGTACCGCAGGCCAAAAACCTACGGCCTACGAACTTAAAGTAAGGAGTTTAAGTAAAAGTTGGATTTCAGTGAATTCAGGTGGATTTAATTGATTTGCTATTTTTAAAATCTAGTGTTATATTGTAGGTGTCTTAGGGCAGAATACCACTATTTTTGACCTTATTTGTCCATCGAGGTTCAGTAAGCTTCAGTTTAAAACAAAAAACCACTCATTTCTGAGTGGTCTGTTATAGCGGGGGCAGGACTCGAACCTGCGGCCTCCGGGTTATGAGGGGGCTTTGGGGACTCCTTTTCCGCTTCAAATTACTTTAGATTGTCTTATTTATTGGAATTTTAGCATGTTTCTTCTATATATGCAATTCAAATCGTTTCAGATTTTTTCAGAAAATTTTACAATTTCCTTAGAAAATTTACTTAAATAGCAGAGGTCGGAACTGTAGTATCTTTCCGTCCAAATTTGTGATTTTTGACATAAATTCTTGTTAAAAGCGTAATACTAACGATTGTTAGTTTTAACCGAAATTGGCCGTCGGGTTTTTGACGAAAATACCCGACGGCCGCTGCTCAAATTTGCTAACAATTTAAGTAAAATTGAAGTTATTCCTCATATTTAGGCCTATTCTCCGCAACTTTTAATGCTCCATAGTTATCATTCATTGAATATGAAGTTGTATTTTCTGTTTCATCATAATCAGCAACATTATCGGTCCAGAGTTCGCACTGACTGATTACGGTTTTCAAAGCATCTTCCTGTCCCTCTGGCGGATATTTGTATTTCTTCAGAAGCTTCTTAACAATCATTCGCATCTTGGCTCTGGCTGATTCTTTCTTCTGCCAGTCGATGGTTTTGTTCTTACGGAGTGTTTCAGTAAGTTCCTTTGTAAGTGCTACGAGATCTTCATTTGAATAGAAATCTTTTACAGCTTCAGGTTTTGTAAGTGCATCATAGAAGGCAAGTTCTTCATCTGTTAAACCGAGCTTGTTTCCTTCTTCACTTGCATGGAGCATTTCTTTTGCAAGTTTCAAAAGTTCCTGGATAACTTCTTCATTTGTAAGCATTCCGTTCAGGTATCGGTTTAATGTCTGCTGAATTAGTTCGCTGAAGGCTTCTGATTTTACAAGGTTTGTTCGTTTATAAACTCTTACCTGTTCATCAATCAATTTCTTGAGCATTTCAACTGCAAGGTTCTTCTCTTTCATCTTTGAAATATTTTCAAGGAAGGTTGGATCAAATAGATTTACTTTTTCGCCAACATCAGAGAAGAGATTGATAACACCATCAGATTTTACTGACTGTTTTAGAAGTTCATTTATACGGTCATTGATTTCTTTGAGTGAGAATTTCTTTCCAGATGGATTATACAAGATACGCATTAGAAGAACACGAACAGATTCAAAGAAAGCAGCTTCAAGTCTCATGTGTTTCTTTACCATAGAAGAACATAATGAAAGTGATTGTTTGAGCATCAGAGCTTCTTTTATGAATGCCTGTTTCTCATTCTCTTTATTAGGAGCAACAATAAAGTTTACAGCTCCACTAATTGTCATTCCGCGCTGTAAATCTGAACCCTCATAGAAAGGTGTGTAATCATAACCAAAGAAAAGATTTCGGCAGATTTCAAGCTTTTCCTGGAACTTAGGGAAGGCTCGCTTTGCAACATCCATTTCGCCGTAGTTCTGTCGGTCGCGGACGGTGTAATCGTTCATTGCCTGTTTAAGCGCACTTGCAATTCCAACGTAATCTACTACAAGTCCACCTTCCTTATCTTTGAAGACACGGTTTACGCGGGCAATAGCCTGCATAAGATTGTAACTTTCCATTGGCTTGTAAACATACATTGTTGCAAGAGAAGGAACATCAAATCCTGTAAGCCACATATCTACGACAATTGCAATTTTGAGAGGGCTATTATTGTCTTTAAATCGGGTTGCAAGCTCCTGTTTGTGAGTTTTGTTTCCAATGATAGCTCGCCATTCTTCTGGATCCTTATTACTTTCCGTCATTACAACAGCAATGCGTGCATCATCTCCAGGTACAGTAATCTGCTTTGAACCAACAGTAAGTTGTGAAGTTGTTCCTGCCCAATTAGGTCGCAATTCCAAAATGCGATTAAAAATCTTCATTGCAATTGAGCGATTATAAGCAACAATCATTGCCTTTCCGGTATAAAGATACTGGCGTTCGTTTTCGTAGTGATTAAGAATATCATCAACAAGAGAGTTGATTGTTTTTTCGTGGCCAAGAATTTCTTCCATCTTGCCAAGTTCGTGCTTACTTTTTTCAATAACTTCTTCATCAGCATTCTGAGCAAGCGTACTGTATTCTGCATCAATCTGAGCAAGAACTTTATCATCAAGTTTGAGTTTAATAACTCGGCTTTCGTAATAAACAGGGCGGGTTGCTCCATCTTCAACAGCCTGAGTCATATCATAAACATCAATATAGTCACCAAATACTTCTATTGTGCTTCGGTCTTCGCGCGAGATAGGAGTTCCAGTAAATCCGATATAACTTGCGTTAGGAAGACTGTCGCGGATTATTCGGGCGGTTCCGATTGTTCTATGAGCAATTAGATTTCCCTGTTCATCGCGGCTAGTTTTGATTTTTTCTGTAAGTCCGTATTGGCCTCGGTGTGCTTCATCAGCCATTACAATTATATTTTTTCTATCACTAAGCGGTTCATCACTTTCTTCAAACTTCTGCATAGTTGTGAAGATGATACCATTAGCTTTTCGTCCTTCGAGAAGTTGTTTCAAATGTTCTCGGCTTTCTGCCTGGACAGGTTCCTGACGTAAGAAATCTTTACAATTACAGAACTGACCATAAAGCTGATTATCCAAATCATTGCGGTCTGTAATTACAACGATTGTCGGCGAATCAATTGCCTGCTGCAAAAGGTGAGCATAGAAAACCATAGAAAGAGATTTACCAGATCCCTGCGTATGCCAGAATACACCAATTTTACCATCACCACTTACTGCAACTTTTGTGCGTTCAACAGCTTTACGAACTGCAAAATACTGATGATAGCCCGCAAGAATTTTGTATGAATTGATACCATCATTATTAAAACATATAAAGTTTTTGATGATGTCGAGCAGACGGTCTTTCTGGAAGATACCTTCAAAAAAAGTTGTAAAATCAGCAAAGGAGTTGGATTCTATATTACCATCTTTTGTTTTCCATTCCATAAAGCGATCTTCACCACTTGTAATGGTTCCAGCCTTACTCGTAAGCTGGTCGCTCATTACACAAATACAGTTGTAAATAAACATGCTTGGAATTTCCTGCATGTAATTTCTGATTTGTGTATAAGCTTCACTTGCGTCGGTTTGTTCGCGGCTTGGAGATTTCAATTCAAAAAGACAAACTGGAAGTCCGTTCAAGAAAAGAAGTATATCCGGTCTCTTGTTTGAGTTTTCTATGAATGTCCATTGATTTGCAACGATAAAAGAATTGTTTGAAGGATTATTAAAGTCTGCAATATAAATGATATCAGATTTTGTTTCGCCATTAAGATGATAACTTACTTCAATACCGTTCTGCAGGTATTCCATAAAAACGGCATTTTTCTTTTTTAGTTCAGCGTTTTCAAAATTCCGAAGTTTAAGGAGTGCTTCATCAATTGCAACAGGCGCTGTTTTTGGATTAAGACGACGGATTGAATCTTCAAGAACAGAATCATAAAGCGGAGAATGCCAGTCGCGGTCAATATCAGGACCATATACATGTTCCCATCCCATATTTTGGAAAAGTTCAACTAACGCATTCTCGTAAGCTTCTTCGTTGTAATCCGACATCTTTATTCTTCCTTATGTAAGGTACCTTAATAAATAATTTTACCACGGGATTAACAAAAAAGATATGGATTGCTATGAAATATGAATTTAAGACTGTATTTCTAATAATTGCTTTTCAAGTTTAAAATCTGTCAAATTTGGAAATATTTTATAAAATTTTATTTGATTTGTATAATCTTTTTGAACAAGTTCAATTATATAATTAATTAGTTCTGATGGAGTTTTGTAACCAAAGATTATTTCAGATAAAAAAGAATCCTCGTAAAATACTTTTGTAGTGCAGCAATCATTTGGCATATTGAAAAAATCTGTATCATGAATAATAGCTCGGTATTCGTTTTCATTAGCCCAACATTCTTTCTTATGAGTTAAATTATACAAAATATTACTTTTCTGATTAGTATCTGTTTTAAAAATGTATAATGGATTTTCTCCTTTATTATCATAAAAAATTTCTTCAAATATGATAGGTTTCAAATTCTCTGAAAAATATTCATAAGTTTTTTTCCCTGAAAATTCAATTTTACATGGGACAAAAGAAAAATTTGAGTCATTAAAATTATATCCGATGCATATTCCATTGTAGTTGTTCGCATACAAAGCCCACATGGATTCATTCATACAATCAGTGGTCAAACTAAGTACATGATTATTTTCAATGAGTTCTTTTGATGTTTTAGAGAATCTTTCTATAAAGTCTGATTCTTTTATGGCTTTTTTTATTCCTGCTACAGTTGATAATTTATAACCAGGAATTATCTTTTTTCTATTTGTTTTTATCCATTGTAAATATTCTTTATCTGTAGCATCGAAGCTTATTTGGATATTACAATCAAAAGGATCATTTAATTCTGAGGGACGTGAAAAATAAAGATATTTTTTTTCTAATGGATCAAGAGTAAAAAAATTCTTTTTTTTAAATTCTAAGTTCTTATTCTCTTGTTCTAATTCTATGTCTTCATTCTCTCGTTTTAATATTAAACCCTTATATTTATAAAGCAACATGTATTTTTTTTCCTAATATGAATACCAAAATTATTATAGCATAATTTTGGTAAGATAAACGATAATTTAGCGGCTTAGATTTGAACTGAATCTACATCAAGCTCGCCAGACATAAGTTTTGGCAGTAATGAATCGCGAAGAGCAATTAATCGTTCATTTTCGCAAACATGATTATAAATCTGTTCTGTTATTGTTTTTGCACAAGAATCAAATTTAGATAAATCCTCGTGTTTGGGTATGTAAATTAAATGCTTAATTATATGTGTAACTTTTATGCTGGGTTGAACAGAACCTATATCATAAGCTAATAGATCGTTTTTTATAAATTTCAGATATTCATACAAATAAAAAGGCGAAATACTCAAGGTTCTAAAAGCAACTACATTTTGTGCAATACAGCCTTTATCTCCCTTAAAAAATTTCATTTGAGCAAGGCTTCCAACGGTAGAAAGTAAAATATCATTCTCATGTGGATGACCATCACGGAAAAATGTTGAATAAGTCTGTTCATCTACATACTTAGTACAGTTTTTATAATCAATAATTCTTCCAACACTGTTTAATGCTCCTACATCAAGAATAGGAAATTCATTCTTTTCATTCGATGATGGAGGAGTTTTTCCTCGATTATCAACTATGTCGATTAAAGTACCTAAAGGCTTTCCGTCTATTTCAGAAACATTTTTAATTTTATGTGCAAATATTTCCTTAAAAACTGTCTGTGCTTGCTGCTCTAAATTATCGTTTATCTTTCCAATACATCTTATTCCGAAAATTACATGGAGGATAACCATGGAAAAACAATTTATTGCAGACATTATCCAGTCGATGTTGCCATATTTGGATAATTCACAGTTAGAACATTTGCAGCAGGTATTAGAAACAAAGCTTACAGAAATTGAGATTACAGCTACGAATAAGCCTTCTGAAATAATTGAGGAGAATGAAAATAAAACTCTTACAGCATCTTTTATTTCAGCAAAACGTATTGAAGGATGCTCCGAAAAGACTCTTGCTTATTACGAGAATACAATTAGTGTAACTCTTTCTCAAATCAATAAGGATCTGAAGCAACTTACAACAGATGATTTACGACTATATTTGACTGAATATCAAGAAAAGCACAATTCCAGCCGCGTAACAATAGACAATATTCGTCGAATCCTGTCTAGTTTCTTTTCCTGGCTTGAAGATGAGGGGTATATCTTCAAAAGTCCTATCAGGCGAATACATAAAGTTAAAACTGATAAAGTTATAAAAGAAACTTATACCGATGAAGAACTTGAAACTTTACGCGATAACAGTCCAACAATCCGTGACTTGGCAATGATAGATATGCTTGCTTCTACAGGAATGCGTATCGGTGAAATGGTTCTTTTGAATAAAGCTGATATTAATTTTGCAGAAAGAGAATGCAAAGTCTTAGGAAAAGGCAACAAGGAACGAATTGTATATTTTGATGCGCGTACAAAACTTCATTTGCAGCAATATTTGACATCGAGGACAGATGAAAATGAAGCCCTTTTTGTTTCACTTCGTAAATCTTATGAACGAATTACAATCGGAGGTATAGAATCTCGATTAAGAAAACTTGGGCAGAATCTTAATATTTACAAAGTACACCCGCATAAATTTAGAAGAACGCTTGCTACAATGGCAATTGATAAAGGAATGCCAATAGAACAACTCCAACGTCTTTTGGGGCATCAGAGAATAGATACAACGCTTCAATATGCAATGGTAAAACAATCAAATGTAAAACTTGCACATAAAAAGTTTATTGGATAACTAAATGCTCTAACAGAGCATTAGGTCGTCTTTTTCTTATAAGTATGTTATATTGAATAAGCGAAAAACTGTTCGAGGAATTACAAGATGGACGATTGGACTGAATATAGGCTTGGAGATATTGTAGAAATTAATCCTACAGAATCATAAAAAAGGAACCATCGCAAAGAAAATAGGAATGGAAGTTTTACAACCATATTGCAGAGCAATTCCATCTTTTTCATTAGAACCATATTCTGGCGGTTCAAAATTCAAAAATGGCGATACAATCATGGCTCGTATTACACCTTGTTTGGAAAATGGCAAGACAGTAATGGTGAATATCCTTGATAAAAATGAAATCGGATTTGGCTCAACTGAATATATTGTTTTTCGTGCAAAAGAAAACATTACCGATCCATTTTTTATCTATTATTTGGTGACAAGTGATAAAATTCGTAATCCTGCGATTAAATCTATGGTTGGCTCTTCTGGAAGGCAGCGTGTTCAAACTGATGTTGTGGCAAATCTTTCTATTAATTTGCCACCTTTAGAAACTCAAAAGAAAATTGCGGCTTTATTATCTTCACTTGATGATAAAATTGAGTTTAATAATCGCATAAACGATAATTTAGAGCAGCAAGCCCAGGCGATTTATGATGAACTATGTAAAGATGCCAATATTAATACATTAGAAAAACTAATTTCTACTATCGAAACAGGATCTCGCCCAAAAGGTGGTGCTGAAACATCTGGTATTCCAAGTATTGGTGCAGAAAAAATTGAAGCGCTTGGAAAATATGATTATTCAAGCGAAAAATATATAAGTATTGATTATTTTGCAAAAATGAAAAGAGGTATCGTGTTTTCTAAAGATGTGTTGTTATATAAAGATGGCGCATATACAGGTAAGTCCTCAATGGCATTAAATGGATTCCCACATGAAAAATGTGCAGTCAATGAACACGTTTTCATCTTGAGAACAAAAAATACTATGCTCAATC